>JBBIHB010000026.1:0-42752 GCA_037447215.1 Bacteroidales bacterium | reverse complement strand
GTGCGTTGGGGTCTTTTCGTTCGGCACAGAATATTCCATATATCCAGCCATCCTCATGGGGGACCAACCTCATATCGTAAATATTGGTATCTGGGTCATCAGTCTCTGGCATGGTGACCGGCCTGTCCCAAAACCTCCAATTGTCAATACCGTTGGGGCTTTCGGCAATGGCAAAAAACGATTTGCGGTCCCAGCCTTCGACCCTGACCATCAGAAAAAAGCGGTTGTTGATGTAAAGCGCTCCACTATTGAATGTTGCATTGATTCCAATCCGCTGCATCAGGTAGGGATTGGTTTTGTAATTCAGGTCGTAGCGCCAGTGTAAAGGAGTGTGATCTGCCGTTAAAATCGGACGCATATACCGGTAATATATGCCGTTAAAACCCTTTTTAACTTTTTTATTTGGCCTGGTAATCAATTTTTCGTGTTCGTTTACCAGTTTTTTCCATCTTTTTTTAAATTCTTTCTTGGATATCATAGAATAAACAGGTTACAGTTATTTGCAGTCAAAGATAACCAAACCTGTTTTAAATAGCTCCCAAATTACCCGAATAATGAAAATCAGGTTAGCTCACCGAAAAGTTCTTTAAGTTTACGTGACCTGAATTTAAAAATCTGTTTTACACGTTTATCAACAAACAGTGCTAATGCAATGGTTCCTAAAATTCCCATACCAACATCATAATACAATATATCAGTCATTTCAACCCCTCCCGGAACTTCCCTGAAATGGTGCTCGTGATGCCACATCCGGTAGGGGCCTTTTCGCTGCTCGTCCACGAAATAGGATAGTTCTTTGACATGCGTTATTTCAGTAACCCAACTTAGTGGGATATTCAGCATAGGCGAGACCTTATAGGTAATAATCAATCCTTCATACATCTTATCGGGGACTTCCGAAGTGATTTCAAAAGTCATGTCGGGTGGGGTAATCTCGTTCAGGTTGCGGGGGGAGGAGAAAAAATCCCAGGCCTGCTCCAACCCGATAGGGAGGAGCAGGGTGGTTTTTAAATATTTTACTGACATTGCCAGCCTATTTGAGGTACGATGAATACATCCAGACCAGTTTTTCCTGTTCGCGGATATAATCGCTCATCAAGGCATTGGTACCTTCATCGCCGGCATCGGCCGACAGTTCGAGCAACTCACGTTGCATAACAAGCAAAGTGCTGAATGCCTGAAGAATTTCTTCCACAGCGTGGCGGGCATCTGTAACTTTTTCACTTTCCGATATGGAAGACACAGCTTTGTACTCGGTGAAACTATGTGCCGGTGTATGCCCTAAGGTAAGCACCCGTTCAGCAACTTCATCAATTTTGGTGAAAAGATCGTTATATAGTTCTTCAAACTTCAAATGTAGTTCAAAAAATTTCTCTCCTTTTATGTTCCAGTGGTAACCACGTGCATTCTGATAAAATAAGGAATAATTGGCCAGTATAACATTTAATTTTTCAGCCAACTTCTCTGATTTCCGAATATCTAAACCTATCAAATTTATTGTCTTCATGGTTTTAGAATTTTAATTTACTATGTTCTTTTATAACAGAAAATAGTCGTTTTTGTTTAGGGTTGATATTCAGATTTTCAAACAAAATCTGGGATCTATTTTTCAGGAAGTTTGTCCCACCAGGTTTTTTTCAGCACAACAGCACACACTAAAGTAATTAATACAGTAATAATTATGGGTATCTGTTTTTGCAGAACAATGTATATGGGCAGCGCCATTAATGCGGTTTGTGCTGCAGTTCCCACAAAAACATTAAACATATCGATCCCGAAATTTTTATTGGGCTGGAAATCAGGATTTTCGGCAAATACCTTTTCCTTAATTGGTTTCCAGAAGCCCCAGGGATTTACTGAACTGTAAAAACTTTTCAGGGTAGCTTCATCGGTTGGTTTGGAAAGGAAGGTACCAGCAAGGGCGCCTCCCAGTGAAATAAGCAATATCCAGGGGAAATACCATAGGTCGAGTGTACCTTTAAACAAATAGGGAAAAATCAGTGCAGGAACAATTCCGGCTACCATTCCCCAGAAATAGCCATAGCCGTTAAAGCGCCACCAGTACCATTTCAATACATTCGACACTACGTAACTTCCCCAAAGCGCCGAAACGATCCATTGCAGGATGCTGTTTACATCCTGAGCAAATATCCCGAAAATAATACTGATTAAAACCACGATTATTCCGCTCGAATAATTCAGATTTTTGATCTGACGGTTTGATGCACATGGGTTGAAATATTTTAGGTAAATATCGTTTACGATGTAAGCCTGAGCTGCGTTCAAAGTTCCGGCGAAGGTAGAATTAAAAGCAGCAAGTAATCCGGCAAGCAATATACCCATCAGTCCAACTGGAACAAACTGACTGATTGCCGAGGGAAGAATTTGCTCGAAATCTATACGTCCGGTCACCACCAGTTGCAACTGATCGTAATATAAAAGGGCAAGAACTGCAAAGCCGGCTATCATGAAGTACCTTACGGGCATTAATACCACCGATACAAATCCACTCATTTTGGCAGCCTCTCTAGGCGATTTGGTAGAAAGTATTTTCTGCATATCGTAATTAGGGGCAGGCCCGGCAAGCGACAGGAGAACACCTTTAAAAACCATCATCCAGAAGAAAATGGTAAACAGGGAATAGCCGTCACTTTTTATTTTTTCATTCACTTCATTGATGATACCTTTCCAGTCGAGGTCATCCAGCCGCCATCCGAAAAATGGTGTGTGCCATCCGTCGGGTACATTTAGCGTATTGTTTGCAAGTGCCTTCATAGCAATAATACCAATTACAACGGCCGATATGGTCATTATAACAAACTGAAGTACATCAGCCCATACAATACTGGTCATGCCGCCAATTATGGCATAGAAAACAGCAAACATAGTGAAGGCAATACCGTAAAGGTGTGGAACATATTCTTCAGGAACATGGAATGGAATATAGGTTGAAACAACTTCCCACGGGATAAAGATCATCATAAACTTGCCCAACCCAACAAAGCCATAAGCAAGAAAACCAAGACAACTGATCAGGGCAAATACCACAACTATGCTGTGCGAAAGCTGGCTGTCGCGTTTGGTGCCAAATCGCGTAAGCATCCATTCGGCGCCAGTGGTTACTTTCGACCTGCGTAACCAAATACTCAGGAAAACCATCAGGAAAATCTGGTTAAAAACCGGCCACAACCAGGGAATCCAAAGACTTTTCAATCCATAAACGAAAAGCAGGGTAACCAGCCACATGGTACCCGAAATATCAAACATGCCCGATGCATTTGAAAGCCCAAGTAAATACCAGGGAAGGGTATTTCCACCTAAGAGGTAATTCGATTTGCTTTTTTGCGCCAGTTTTTTCAGATAAAGCCCAATGGCAACTGTCGAAAAAAGATAGAGCAGGATAATCAGAAAATCTATTGATGTTACTTTCATACCGGCATTTCAGCTTTAATTGATTTTCACCTACTTACTATTGATGAACATTGAATATCAGTTTAAATTGCTTTTTTGAAAAGCGAACAAATATAAGGTTTTAATATTTTTATGCAGATGGCATAAATAAGAAATTGGCATCAATTGAATCAATTCGTAGTTTAATTTTATTGTTACATGATAAAATTTATTCAAATTTACAGTCTCTATTTTATGAAATCTAAAAAATCAATAACAAACAATTCTTAATCAGGAAAAAATTATGATGAACCGCAGGAATTTTATCACAAAAGCAGCCGCAGGGGCTGCTGCATTTACTGTTATTCCCCGTCACGTTATGGGAGGTAAAGGTTTTATTGCCGCTAATGACAAAATCAATCTGGGATTTATTGGTACAGGCAAGCAAATCGGAACCCTTCTCGAAGGGATTGGAAAATGCGAAGGTACGGTTACCCTTGCTGCTTGTGATGTTTTCAAGAGCAAGCTCGCCAATTTTGTGGAAGCTGCCCATAAAAACAATTCGGCCAAAGGGCTGATTGTAAAAGTTGAAAGTTACCATTTTTACCGCGAATTGCTTGAGCGAAAAGATATTGATGCAGTTGTGATTGCAACCCCCGACCACTGGCATGCACAGATGGTGGTTGATGCGGCAAAAGCAGGAAAAGATATCTATTGCGAAAAACCAATGGCCCTGACAGTTGCTGAAGGACGGGCTATGGTAAATGCAACCCGGAAATATGACAGGGTATTCCAGACAGGTAATATGCAGCGTTCATGGCGCGATTTCCGTCATGCTGTTGAACTTGTCCAAAACGGATATATTGGTGAAATTACCGAAATTAATGTGAGTGTGGGTGAACCGGTAAAACAATGCGATTTACCAACTCAGCCTGTTCCGGAAGGCCTTGACTGGAACGAGTGGGTAGGCCCCTCGTTGTTCAGGGGTTATCATGAACAACTTGCCCCACTTACTATTGAAGGGCCATGGGCATGGTGGCGCGGATTCCGCGATTTCGGTGGCGGACTGGTTACCGACTGGGGTACGCACATGTTTGATATCGCCCAATGGGCTTTAGGAATGGACAACTCAGGGCCGGTACAATTTATCCCGCCTTCGGAACCGGAAAAATCCCATGGTCTTACTATGATTTATGCCAATGGGGTACGGGTAAACCATAAAATATGGGGTGGCCCCAGAGATGGAAATGCAGTTCAATTCATTGGTAAAGAGGGCCGGATCGAAGTCAGCCGTAGTTTTCTACGTACTTTCCCAAACGAAAATCTGGCTAAAACCGAACTGAAACAAACCGACAAACGGGTTTATTTCAGTGATAACCATTACCAGGACTGGATAAATGCCATTCGTAAACGAAGCAAGCCCATTTCTGATGTTGAAATTGGACATCGAACCGCTTCGGTCTGTAATATTACAAATATTGCTTATGAATTGGAGAGGCCTTTGCTGTGGAATCCCGATAGTGAAACCTTTACCGGTGATGCAGGCGCAAATATGATGCTAACGAGGCCTTACCGTGGAAAATGGAACTTCAATAATTTTTAAATAACTGATTTAGTGAATTAAATTTCAATAGTTTAGCCCCTTTTGGTTTAACCGGGAGGAGCTTTAACATCAAAATTAAATGCTATGGATAAAAGACTTTTTATGGTTGTTATTTTTTACCTAATAACCCTGTTTTCTTCTGCAAACGATGGATTTACCATCAAAGGTTTGTGTATTGCCGCTCCGGCAAAAACCGAAGTGGACGAATTCGTGCGTCTGATCGACACCAGGCTTGCACCAACTGGCCTGAACACCTTAGTCCTGCGGGTGGATTTTGGTTACGAATTTGAATCACATCCCGAGCTTCGCGACAATAATCCTCTGAGCAAAAGCGATGTGAAAAAGCTTGTTGAAGTGAGTAAAAAGCATAACATAAAGCTTATACCCCAAATAAACCTACTTGGGCATCAGTCGTGGGCCGGAGAGGTAGGGAAATTGCTTGAAGTATATCCCGAGTTTGACGAAACCCCGAAAGTACAGATGCCCGAAGAATACAAATGGCCAAATCCCGATGGATTGTATTGCAAAAGTTATTGCCCGCAACATCCTGATGTACATGGAATAGTTTTCGCTTTGGTGGACGAAATTCTTGAAGTTTTTGAAACTGATGCCTTTCATGCAGGTATGGACGAGGTTTTTTATATTGCCCATGAACAATGCCCCCGTTGTTACGGACACGACCCGGCAGTATTGTTCGCAGGTGAGGTGACCAAAATCCGGAATCACCTGGCTGATTCCGGCGCCGAACTTTGGATATGGGGCGACCGGCTTATCGACGGCAAAACCACCGGAATAGGCTTATGGGAAGGTAGCTACAACAATACCCACCGCGCCATCGATTTAATCCCCAAAGATGTGGTAATTTGCGACTGGCACTACGAAGTAGCACATCCTACCCCGGTTTTGTTCGCTTCAAAAGGTTTCAGAGTACTGGCTTGTCCATGGAATAAAAGCAACGTGGCTGTTGCCCAGGTCGAAATGATCAGGTTGCTTCAGAAAAACGCATCACGTGAAATGAAATCCCGGTATGCAGGGATGGTGCACACTTACTGGAGCGGTGCCCGAGGGTTCATGGACGGAATGTTTGAAAAAACGGAAAGAGGAATAAACGATGCCTCGGTGCAGACCTTTAAAGAATTAGTCAAAATCTGGTAATATTCTTGAAAAGGTTAATTCGTTAATTGGTTAATTTGTCAAATTGTGAAAGATAAATGGATAGGTATAAAAAGTATTGGACATGATAAATTACAAATTTATTCTTGCGTGGTTTTTTGTAACCTGTTTAATTATTGGAAACATATCGGCTCAAAAGTCGCTACCCTTAATTAAAGTTGAAGGAAAGAACTTTGTTGACCCCGATGGAAACATTGTGCGCTTTCAGGGAGTCAACTTTGCCGATCCGGATAAGATTCAGCGCGACGGTCACTGGAACATGAGATTTTTCGAAGAAGCCCGTAACTGGGGTTGCAACCTTGTACGGTTCGCCATACATCCCCGTGCCTGGCGTGCACAGGGGCCTGATGCCTACCTTGCCATGCTCGATAGAGGGATTGAATGGGCTACACAACTGGGTTTATACGTTATTATCGACTGGCATTCGATTGGAAATCTGAACGAGGAGAAGTTCAGTCGCGACATTTATATTACAACCATGGTCGAAACCATCGATTTCTGGCAACGTATTGCCCGAAGGTACAAAGGTAACCCTACAGTTGCATTTTATGAATTGTTCAATGAGCCGACAAATGAGAGTGGCAAGCTTGGAAATTTGACCTGGGCTACCTGGAAACCTACCCTTGAAATGTTGATTGATAGGGTTAACGATATTGATCAGGAAAAAATATTCCTGGTTGCAGGAATGGATTGGGGCTATCTGCTCGATGAAGTGCCCGGAAATCCGGTTGGGCGCAACAATGTGGCTTACGTAACCCACCCATATCCGCAGAAGAGAAAACAGCCGTGGGAGCCACATTGGGAGAAGGATTGGGGCAAAGTTGCCGATATATTTCCGGTTGTTGCCACTGAATTTGGTTTTGTGGGAGAAGGCGAACGTGGGGCACACATTCCCTGCATTGGCGATGAAACCTATGGAGAGGCAATCATTCGCTACTTCAATAAAAAAGGTATCAGTTATACCGTATGGGTTTTCGATCCTCACTGGGCGCCAGCCATGCTCGAGGATTATAACTTTACACCTACACGTCAGGGGAGGTTTTTTAAGAAAGTTTTAACAGGGGAGGTTTCTTTTTAGGATGGTATCAGAGTTTAGACATTTAGAATTCACACAGGATTTTATTACATTTCTGAAATGCGTTTAATAAAATGGATTGTATGGTTTTGATATCTCAAATCAAACGAAGTTTTCTTTTAACTGCTATCTGTTGTATATAGTCTATCGTCTTTTTTTCTTTAACAATCCACTCTTGCGTTGCAAAAATTACAATGTAATGCTAAATAATTGAATCTTTGGCAAAAAAGTTACAGGGTGGTTTGATTGTTCATGAAAAAAGTATTTATTTTGCGTTCCGTTTTGAAACCGTATAGTTTATGTATTAAATAATATATTGAAATGTCGAGAATTTGTCAGATAACCGGAAAAAGGGCCATGGTGGGGCACAACGTATCCCACTCTAAAAGGCGTACAAAAAGGAAGTTCGACGTAAACCTGTTCAATAAGAAATTTTATTTACCCGATGAGGAGCGTTGGGTAAATCTTACAATTTCTGCAGCAGGCCTGCGAACAATCAATAAAGTGGGAATCAGGAGTGCTATTCTGAAAGCCCGTGAAAATGGACTTATTGCTAATATATAACAAGAAAAGAAAATGGCAAAGAAAGCAAAAGGCAACCGCATCCAGGTAATTATGGAATGTACTGAGCACAAAGCCAGTGGCATGCCTGGAACATCGAGGTATATCACCGTTAAAAACCGGAAAAACACTACCGGGAGGTTAGAATTGAAAAAGTACAATCCCATTCTGAAAAAAGTAACCGTTCACAAGGAAATTAAATAAAATTTAACTATGGCAAAGAAAACAGTTGCAACCCTCCAGAAAGGGTCAGGAAAAGGTTTCTCGAAAGTGGTAAAAATGGTAAAGTCGGAAAAAACCGGCGCTTACACTTTCAAGGAAGAAATTGTTGCCAACGAAGAAGTAGCCAACTACTTCAAGAAATAATTACGCATTGGAATGCAAAAGGAAGCTTTCATCAATCCGATGAAAGCTTTTTTTGTTTTTAACTTGAAATCAGCCGATTTTTATAATTTCGGGCAATCATAACAAAAGGATCATGGGGATTTTTGGATTTTTCAGCAAAGATAAAAAGGAGGACCTCAATAAAGGATTGGAAAAAACGCGTGAAAGTGTATTTTCCAAATTGAGCCGTGCAATTGTAGGCAAATCGAAAGTTGACGATGAGGTTCTTGACAACCTTGAAGAGATATTAATTACCTCGGATGTAGGCGTGGAAACCACCCTGAAAATTATTGAACGGATCGAAAAACGGGTTGCCCGCGACAAGTATCTGGGAACAAGCGAACTCAATAAAATATTGAGGGAAGAAATAGTCGCCCTGCTGGAGGAAAACAATTCTGCCGATGTAGCCGATTTCGACCTTCCAGAAGGAAGCAAACCATATGTGATTATGGTAGTTGGTGTGAATGGAGTGGGCAAAACCACAACAATCGGAAAATTGGCTTTCAATTTTAAGCAGGCAGGTAAATCGGTTTTGCTCGGAGCTGCCGATACTTTCCGGGCTGCAGCCATTGACCAGCTTAAGATTTGGGCAGATCGTGTACAGGTACCCATTATAAGGCAGAAAATGGGCGCCGATCCCGCCTCTGTAGCCTACGATACACTGGCTTCGGCCAAAGCAACCGGTACGGATGTGGTAATTATAGATACTGCCGGACGTTTGCACAACAAAATCAATCTCATGAACGAACTTTCAAAAATCAAAAAAGTGATGCAGAAAGTTTTACCCGAAGCACCGCATGAAGTGCTTCTGATCCTCGATGGTTCGACCGGACAAAATGCTTTTGAACAAGCTAAACAATTTACAAAAGCTACCGATGTAACTGCTTTGGCATTGACTAAACTTGACGGCACTGCTAAGGGTGGGGTAGTAATAGGAATTTCTGACCAATTTAAAATTCCTGTGAAATATATCGGGATCGGTGAAAAAATGAGTGACCTGCAAATATTTGACCGTAAAGAATTTGTCGATTCCCTGTTTTCTTAAAATTTATACTTACACCTTTAACTTTTTTTGATGTTGAACGAACTTAAAAAATCAGTTTTCGAAGCCAATAAAGGCCTTGTAAAACATGGACTGGTGATATTTACCTGGGGCAATGTTAGCGGTATAGACCGGGAGCAGGGATTAGTCGTGATCAAACCCAGTGGGGTTTCCTACCAAGAAATGACTGCCGATGATATGGTAGTAGTGAATATGGATGGAAAGGTTGTTAATGGAAAACTCCGACCTTCGAGCGATACGCCAACCCATCTGGTACTTTACAAATCATTCCCTGAGATTGGTGGGATTGTGCATACACATTCACCCTGGGCAACTGTGTGGGCGCAGGCCGGAAAAACTATCCCTGTGCTAGGGACTACCCATGCCGATTATTTTTATGGCCCTATACCCTGTACACGGAAACTAACACAATCCGAAATAGAAACCGCTTATGAAGCAGAAACCGGAAATGTAATTGTAGAAACATTCAATAACCTAAATCCCATTGCCATTCCAGGAGTGTTGGTAAATAACCATGCACCTTTTACCTGGGGGAAATCACCCGATGAAGCCGTTAATCATGCCAAAGTGCTCGAAGAAGTTGCCAAAATGGCCTACCGGACCCTTCAACTTAACCCTTCATCTACCATCGATCAGTTTCATCTTGATAAACATTATCTCCGTAAACACGGAAAGAATGCTTATTATGGGCAGAAATGACAGTATAACAAAAATTGTATTAAAAAAGGGAGCAATTTGCTCCCTTTATGACCTACTGATTTTCAGTCGGGGCGACTGGATTTGAACCAGCGACCCCACGCCCCCCAGACGTGTGCGCTACCAGGCTGCGCTACGCCCCGAATAATTTTTATTCTGTCACCACCCTGAACCGATCGTTATCAGTCTTAGTGGTTGGAATACCCTCCGGTTAAAGTGCTGCAAAAGTAACATTTGAATTGGTTCTGCCAAAATTTTTTATACCTGTATTTTTGATGTCACCATTAAAATCTGTATAATTGGCATATAATCATACTGATTGTTTTAATCTATTGAATGTTAAATATTATTGAAGCCATATTGTCAGTTAAATAGATTTTTCATTGTTAACTTTGCAACCTGAAATTAAAATAAGACTCTATATGTTTAAACCATTACAGATTGATGTCCAATCGGCTCACGTTACTGATGACGCTGTTGCCGAAAAAGTAAAATGCCTGATTATCGGGTCGGGACCGGCAGGATACACTGCTGCTATCTATGCTGCCCGTGCAAACCTTAATCCCGTTATGTACGAAGGCTTACAACCAGGCGGGCAGTTAACCACTACTACCGAAGTGGAAAATTATCCAGGTTATCCCGATGGGGTGACGGGACCGGTAATGATGGAAGATTTCAAAAAACAGGCTCAGCGTTTTGGTGCAGATATTCGTTGGGGATTGGCAACAAAGACAGATTTTTCGGGAAATGTACACAAAGTGTGGATTGATGACAAGAAACTGATTGAAGCCGAAACAGTAATCATAGCAACCGGTGCAACGGCCAAATATTTGGGCCTTGAAGACGAGCAGAAATATGCCGGTGGAGGTGTTTCAGCTTGTGCAACCTGCGATGGTTTTTTTTACCGGGGCAAAGATGTAGCCGTTGTGGGTGGAGGTGATACTGCTGCAGAAGAAGCTGTGTACCTTGCAGGTTTGTGCCGGAAAGTTTACTTAATTGTACGTCGTGATGTGCTCAGAGCTTCAAAAGTTATGGCCGACCGGGTAATGCGAACGCCTAACATAGAAGTGCTCTGGAAACATCAGACCAAAGGACTTTTTGGCGATGGGGTAGTGGAGGGCGCCACCCTGGTGAAGAACCTTGGCGAACCCGATGAAGAGGAAGTTAAAATTAAAATCGACGGCTTCTTCCTGGCCATAGGGCATAAACCCAATTCCGATATTTTTGCCGAATACCTCGATCTGGACAGCGTTGGATACATTAAAACCATTCCGGGAACATCGAAAACCAAAATACCGGGAGTATTTGCCTGTGGTGACGTACAGGACCCGGTTTACAGACAGGCGGTAACTGCTGCCGGATCGGGATGTAAGGCTGCTATTGATGCCGAAAGGTATTTATCAGAGAAACACAGTTAATTCTGCTAACTTCTATAAATACAAAAAGGGCCCGGAAGGCCCTTTTTTATGATCATTGCTGATTGATTACAATTTGTCGGTTTCAACTTTTGCCATACCCCCGGCCCGGTAAATCCCGCTTTCCAGTTTATGCTTAATGGCTTTAAATGAGTCGAGTGTGTATTGTACATCTTCGAGCGAATGGGTAGCTGTTGGAATTATCCTGATAATCAATTCTCCTTTAGGGATAACAGGATAAATAACAGCAGAACAGAATATCCGGTAATTTTCCCTGAGGTCGTGAATCAGATTTGTTGCTTCAACGTCGCCTCCTTTCAGATATACCGGTGTTACGGGCGAATTTGTCCGTCCAAGGTCAAAACCTGCCTCCCTGAGCCCGCTTTGTATGGCATTTACTATGGTCCATAGTTTCTCGCGCAGCTCTGGAATAGTGCGGACCATATCGAGTCTTTTTAATGCTCCTTCAACCATTGTCATGGGCAGTGATTTGGCAAATGTCTGAGACCTCATATTGTACCTGAGGTAATTGCAGATATCGCGGGGGCCGGCAACAAATGCACCGATTCCTGCCATCGATTTTGCAAAAGTCCCGAACAATAGGTCAACTTTGTCGCTTACGCCAAAATGCTCTGGCACACCAGCTCCTGTTTTTCCCATGGTTCCAAAACCATGAGCATCGTCAACCAGAAACCTGAACCCAAATTCATCTTTCATGGCAGCTATTTCATCGAGTTTGCCCAGGTCGCCAGCCATTCCGAAAACCCCTTCGGTAATCACCAGAATACCTCCGTTTTGCTTATCAGATAGTTTTTTTGCCCTTTCAAGCTGTTTACGCAGGCTTTCCATATTGTTGTGCTGAAAAACAAACCTTTTTCCCAAGTGGAGCCTTACTCCATCGAGGATACAGGCATGTGATTCAGAATCATACACAATAACATCGTTACGGCCGCAAATGGCATCTATGATCGAAACCATCCCCTGATAGCCATAATTAAGCAGAAAAGCGTCTTCCTTTTCCACAAAACTTGCCAGGTTCTCTTCAAGCTCTTCATGTTTTACGGTTTGGCCAGACATCATACGGGCTCCCATTGGGTATCCCATTCCCCATTTTGCAGCTGCTTCTCCATCAGCTTTCCTGATTTCTGGATGGTTGGCGAGCCCCAGATAGTTGTTAAGGCTCCAAACCAACATTTTCTTTCCTCTGAAATTCATGTAAGGGGCAATTTCACCTTCCAGTTTAGGAAACGCAAAATAGCCATGTGCCAATTTCATATAGCGGCCTAAATCTCCTAAATTATGCTGAAATTTCGCAAAAATATCTGCCATAATATTTTCTTTGTAATTTGTTAAACCGTGCAAATGTAAACTTTTTTGGTTATTCCCGATTTTGTTGTTAAAAATTCATAACCATTTGTTATATCAAAACAATTACCAGATTATACCGTTTCAGGTAATTACAAAAATTATATCTTTGCGCGATGTTTATGAAAATGAGAAATATCGGTTTTTTAGTTGCTCTGGTTATGCTTATCCTGACCTCGTGCAGCGATTTTAACAAGGTGCTCAAAAGTACCGATTATGAATTCAAATTCAAAAAAGCAATCGAATATTACGAAGCAGGAGAATTTGTAAGATCTGGTACTTTATTTCAGGAATTGCTGCCAATTTACCGGGGTACAAGCCGCGCCGACCAGATTTATTACTATTATGCCAAAAGCATGATGGGTCAGCGCGATTACCTTATGGCAACCCAATATTTCAGGACCCTGTTGCGTGAAACCCCAACAAGTTCGTTTGCTGAAGAAGCGCAGTTTATGGTTGGATATGCAGGTTACCTGCAATCTCCCAAAGTCAGGCTCGATCAGGAAGTTACTGTAAATGCTATTGATGCCCTTCAATTGTATATCAACCTGTACCCCTTTAACGAAAAAGTTGATGAAGCCCACAGGCTTATCGATGAATTGCTCGACAAACTGGTTGAAAAATCGTACCTGAATGCACGTTTGTATTATGATTTTGAAAATTACAAAGCTGCCGTTGTATCTCTTGAGAACGCACTTAAAGAGTATCCTGACAGTCGGTTCAGGGAAGAACTTTTGTATATGCTGGTAAAATCGAGATACCTTTTGGCCATTAACAGCGTTGAAGATAAAAAGGAGATGCGTTTATCAGGTGCACTTGACGAATACTTTGCATTTATTGATGAATTTCCAGAGTCGAAATACCGCAGGGAAGTAGATAGGTTTTACGATACTATTTCCCGATTATTGAATTATAGTAATACACAAACAACAAATAGCAATTAACATTGGATATGGATTATAAGAAATCAAAAGCTGCCATGACAACTATGCCCCGTGATCTTGAAATTCTGGAACAGGAAACCGGGAATGTATATGAAACAGTAATGATCCTGGCAAAAAGAGCCAATCAGATATCTTCTGAGATTAAGGAAGAGCTTAATGGTAAATTACAAGAATTTGCCTCTTTTTCTGACAACCTTGAGGAGGTTTTTGAAAACCGTGAGCAGATTGAAATTTCAAAATTTTACGAACGAATGCCAAAACCCACTCTGATTGCTTTTGAAGAGTGGAAGGACAATGAAATTTACCATCGTAACCCCGCCCGCGAAAACAGGAAAAGAATCTAAAGAATCGGCCTATGAGGCTCGAAGGGAAAAAAATAATATTGGGTATAACCGGAAGTATAGCTGCTTATAAGGCAGCTATACTTTTACGTTTACTCGTTAAAGAGGGAGCCGAGGTGCAAGTGGTTATGACCCCTTCGGGTAAGCAGTTTATAACCCCGGTAACCATGTCGGCCTTATCAGGAAGGCCTGTAATAACTGAATTTTTTGAAGGTTCGGGCAGCTCCTGGAACAGCCATGTCGATCTGGGCCTTTGGGCCGATGCCATGATAATTGCTCCTGCCACCGCTGCCACCATTGGAAAACTTGCCCATGGAATTGCTGATAATATGCTTGTGACTACCTATCTTTCGGCAAAATTTCCGGTATTTGTTGCACCTGCCATGGATCTTGATATGTTTAAACACCCCAGTACTCAGGCAAACCTCGCAATACTTTCCGGTTATGGTAATATCATTATTGAACCAGCAGAAGGTGAACTGGCGAGCCGACTCCAGGGCAAAGGACGTATGGAGGAGCCTGAAAATATCGTTGAAATTATGGTCGGACTCTTCGGTTCAAAAAAAAAACTCCTGAATAAAACATTTCTGGTAACTGCTGGCCCTACTTACGAAAATATCGATCCAGTCCGTTTTATAGGTAATTATTCGAGCGGGAAGATGGGTTTTGCCATTGCCCGCGAACTTGCCAATCAAGGCGCACATGTATTCCTTGTTACCGGTCCTGTCAATGAAACAAATAATCTTCGGTCAGTTGAAATAATAAAAGTAACTTCTGCCTCCGAAATGTTCCAGGAAGCTGTACGGCTGTTCCCACAATGCGACGGTGCAGTTATGAGTGCGGCAGTTTCCGATTTTACTCCTGTTGAAACATCGCCACAGAAAACAAAAAGAGGTTCGGAAAACTGGCTTATTGAACTACGTCCGACACATGATATTGCAGCAGAATTGGGAAAATTGAAGAAAGCCGGGCAGGTTTTAGCAGGATTTGCACTCGAAACCGACAATGAAATCGAAAATGCCCGGAATAAATTGTTGATAAAAAACCTCGATTTCATTGTCCTGAATTCTTTGAACGATGTAGGCGCCGGATTTGGCCACACAACCAATAAGATCACTATCATCGACCGGCACAATAATTTGATGAATTTTGGGTTAAAAAGTAAGGACCAGGTGGCGGTGGATATCGTAGATAAAATTGTTACTTTTACTGGTGCTGTCGGGTAAAAATATAATTGGAACAGAGATCATGGATAGAAAATTAATTCTGGTTTTACTGATACTTTTCACTGGGGCATTGACTATACAAGCTCAGGAATTCCGTTGTAACATCAGCATTTCTGCCGAACGCATTCAGGGGGCTAACCGGAATCTTTTCCAAACCATGCAGTCTGACCTTTATGAATTTATGAACAACCGACGCTGGTCAGAACATACCTATACCATGGAAGAACGGATTGAATGCAATATATTTATCCGTCTCGATGAACAGATATCAGTGGACGAATTCAGGGGTTCAATCCAGATACAGGCTAAACGTCCGGTATTCAATTCATCGTATGAAACCACGCTGCTCAATATCAAAGACAATGATTTTCATTGTAAATATGTTGAATTTCAACCTATTGAGTTTAATGAAACCAATAACCGTGATAACCTAACCAATATTATAGCTTTTTATGCATATATAATACTTGGGTTCGATTATGATACTTTCTCGCGCGAAGGTGGTTCACCATATTTCGAAAAAGCACAGGCAATAGTAAATAACTCGCAGAATGCCCGTGAGAAAGGTTGGAAAGCCTTTGAAAGCGAGCGCAACCGTTACTGGCTGATCGAAAACATTATGAACCGTTCCTATTCGGCAATGCGTGAAACATTTTATACATACCACAGATTGGGACTTGATGTGATGGCCGATAAAACCGAAGAAGGCCGTTCAGCCATTGCCGAATCGCTCAAAGGTGTGCAAGCGGTATTCAGGCGCAGGCCTTCGACCTATATCCTGCAGATTTTTTTCGATGCAAAATCCGACGAACTGGTCAATATATTTTCAAAATCGTATCCCGATGAGCGTAACCGGGTTGCGGCCATCCTTAATGAGGTTGATCCCTCAAACGGGGCTAAATACCAGAAAATTACCCAGGCCGAAAGTTTTTAAATCATTTTCAGATGTTGATGAAGCTAACTATATCCAACTTTGCGCTTATCGACGAGTTGTCGGTTACCTTCGAACCTGGCCTGAACATTATAACAGGCGAAACCGGGGCAGGGAAATCTATTATTTTGGGTGCATTGTCGCTGATACTCGGAGCACGTGCCGATACAGCTGTCATTCGTGATACTTCGAATAAGTGTATGGTTGAAGGTGTTTTCAATATTGAAAGGTTACCCATCAAAGATTTTTTTCTGAAAAACGACCTCGATTACGACCAAATTTCCATCCTAAGAAGGGAAATAGCGCCATCGGGAAAAACCCGGGCATTTATCAACGATACCCCGGTTACACTGTATCAACTCAGGGAACTTACACTAAGTCTGGTGGATATACATTCGCAGCACCAGAACCTCGAACTGGGTAACCAGGAATTTCAGTTGATGGTTATGGATGTTGTATCGCAGAGTGAAACATTATTAAACAATTATCAGAAAATTTACCGAGAGAATTTAAGGCTGCATGAAAGACTTAAAAAAACACTTGAGCTGACTGCAAAAGCAAGAACTGACCATGACTACCATCAGTTTCAGTTTGATCAGCTAAGTGAAGCAAACCTTAAGCAAGGCGAACAGGAGGAAATGGAGTCGGAACGTGAAAAATTGACCCATGCGGAAGATATTAAAGGAGCATTGGCACACGTATCAGAACTTTTTTCAGGTGAGCGATTCCCGATTTTGCAGCAGGTTAAAGAGTCATTGACACGCATCGGAAAAATTTCTTCTTACCTGAAAGAAGCAGACGATATTTACCACCGCCTTGAAAGTGTTTACTTAGAATTGCAGGATATTGACAGGGAAACAGGATACCTGGCTGAAAATATAGAGTTTCACCCACAGCGCCTTGAAGAAATATCACAACGTCTCGATCTGATTTATACCCTGCAGCAGAAACACCAGCTTTCGACGGTAGAAGATTTGATCGCACTGAAGGAAAGTTTGTCAAAAAAGATTTCAGAAATTTTCGATTTTGAAACTGAAATTCAACAGATTGAACATGAATTAGATGTGAACAAAAAAGAAATTCAAATAGCCGCCTCCGAATTGTCGGAAAAACGTAAAGGTGTTTTTTCAGAAACCGAACGTCACATTACTTCAACATTGCAAAAGCTGGGGATGCCCCATGCGGTTTTCAACATAAGTCATAGTGTAAATAAAGACTTTTCACCCCAAGGCATCGATAAGGTACAATTCCTTTTTTCGGCTAATAAAAACGGAGTTCCCGAAGAAATATCGCATATTGCTTCCGGGGGCGAAATTTCTCGTTTGATGTTGGCATTGAAAACCCTGCTTTCAGGATCAAAAATGCTCCCTACCATTATTTTCGACGAAATTGATGCAGGAATTTCGGGCGAAGTTGCACTTAAAACAGGAGTAATACTCCGAAAATTATCGAAAGATATGCAGGTTATTAATATAACCCATCTGCCACAAATTGCCGGGATGGGCGACCATCATTATAAAGTATTTAAATTTGAAAGTGAGGCCACCACATTTACTTCGATCCGAAAGCTCGATATGGCAGAGCGGGTCGAGGAGTTGGCCACCATGGTTGGAGGGGCCAATCCGACAGAGGCCGCCCGTAAAACTGCAAGGGAACTTCTTCGTGCAGGATAATTGCCAATAATCGCTGTTTGCCTGATTTTTTTGATGGTTTACCGGTATTTACAAAAGTTTGCTGATGCAAATGGCTACTTTAGCAATTCATATATACTTCTGATGTTATGATGATTCCGGTTGATAATCATATTGCCTGGTTTGGCGAACAATGGAAATGGACTTCAAATGAAACGCCACAGTTTCATTTTCAATATTCTCTTCAGGAAAAAGCGCTGCGGGAGAAATATACCAATTCATTTTACAACCTTGTCAAAGAGTTACAGTATCAAAACAGAGGAAACACTTCAATAATTGACCTGGATAAAATATTTTCCGGGCTTGTTGATTTTTTAAAAAATGTGTATGATTTCCCTTCAAGTTCGGAAGAAATCATATTAAACCGGAGATTTTTTGAAATTTCAAAACAGTTTTACAAAAGTACCCGCAATTTTGATCCAAGCCTAACACCTGAAGAGATTTACCAGGCTTTACGTAATGTGTGGATAATGAATGGAATACAATTGTTACTTGATCTTCCGCTTGAACTCACACCATCTATCCTGGCCTACAGTTTATTGTATCCCTATTCCGATAACCTGCTCGATGACCCAAGCTTGTCAGGAACCGATAAGTTCAATTTCAGTAATCGTTTCGAAGCCAGGTTAAAGGGAATCCCGGTTGCAGCAAATGATACGCGCGAAGAGAAAATCAGCAGGCTTGTAGCTTTAATAGAGGAACAATATCCCCGTAATTCATATCCTGATCTGTATGATAGTTTGTTGGCGATTCATACTGCTCAAACCCGGAGTATATTGCTTCAGCAAAATACCGCAAACCTGACCCGGGAGCAAGTACTGAAAATATGTTTTGATAAAGGGGGTACCTCTGTAGTTGCCGATGGTTACCTTGTGGCAGGGAACCTAACACCTCTGCAGCAAAGATTTTTATTTGGCTATGGGGTTTGGCTGCAATTGGCAGATGATATCCATGATATTGAAGAAGACAACACAAAAGAAATGAAAACCCTGTTTTCACTGGAACCTGATAAAAATTTAATCACCGAAAACCTCAACCGAACTTTTCATTTCGGGCGGACCATTATTAACGATATAGGATGTTTCCCTTCGGATGTATGCATCGAGTTCGGAAAAATTATGGTACATGCAATAGAAATAATGGTTATGCAGGCAGCAGGGTTAAACTCTGGTTTCTTCGCTCATGATTCTCTTTGCAAACTGGAAAATTATTCGCCCATTGGTTTTGGGTATCTACGGAAAATGCGGAAAAAGGGATCGCCACAGCGCATGAAGCTTGTTTCCCAAATGATCCAAATGCTAGATTGAAAAATACACCTTAATACCCGATCACTTTTCCTTTGTCGATGGCAGGTATTCCATATTGCATCCATTCGGGCATTGATTGACCTCTCAGGAAATGGTTGAAAAACTGAAACATCCGTTTATCCAGATCAATCCGGTTTGCCCAGCTACCGGCTTTCAGGTTATGGGGTTCGTTGTTGTAGTTAAGCATCCATACCGGCTTATCGAGTCGTCGCATAGCCACAAACATTTCAATACCCTGATACCACGGTACTGCCCCATCATTGTCATTATGCATGATCAGAAGGGGAGTTTTAATTTTCGGAACAAAGAATAAAGGTGAGTTTTCGATATAGTGGAGTGGTTTTTCCCATAATGTTCCTCCAATGCGGCTCTGTGCCTGTTCGTATTGAAACATGCGGCTCAGTCCGGTTTCCCACCTGATTCCGCCATAGGCACTTATCATATTGCTTACCGGTGCACCTGCCATTGCAGCAGCAAACATATTGGTCTGTGTGATCAGGTAAGCAACCTGGTACCCACCCCAGCTTTGACCCTGGATACCGATCCTGTCTTTATCTACAAAAGAATAGGTTGAAATCAGGTTGTGTGCACCTGATACTATGGCATTGTAGGCGCTCTGTCCTGGATAGCCAATAGTGTAGGTTATATCGGGAACAAAAACGAGATACCCGTTGCTGGCATACATTGTCCGGTTAATGGTTGATCGGCTTGGCGATGGTACAAAATGCCTGTATAACCCATCGGAAAGCAACTCATAAAAATAGATTATCATAGGGTATTTCCGATTTGGATTGAAATTTTCAGGCTTATATAGTAGTCCATTTAATTTTTCACCTGTAAACGAATTCCATTCTACCCGTTCCACATTTGCCCAGTTATATTGTTCCTGCTGCGGATTGGCATGACTGATTTTTTGTTTGTGCCCAAACTTAAGGTCGCTTACCCAAATGTCGGGAAAAGTTGACACGTTTTCCTTTGTCCAAAGGAATTTATCGGCTGAAAACGATTTCTGTAAAAAGTTATAATAATATTCTTCCATGATCAGTTTTAAAGGTTCACGGATGGTAGAAAAATCGGCACTGTAAAAACCTGAATGCATGGTTCTTTCATCAAATGCCGAGAGCAGGATACCGGATTGAGCGGGGATATATTCCTCTTCGGGATCGGTTTTTACATACCTTAAGCGCAAATTGTTCCTGCGGCCAAATGATTGGGTAACCGACACAGGAACTCGCTCACCGGTGAGGTCGAACCGCCAGATATCGAAGCGGTCGTATATATAAACAAAACGATCGCCAGGTGCCCATCCGGCAATGCCATAGGGTGGGGGATCGGCAGGGGTATCATTTTTTTCATTAAAAAAGTTCACCGGAACCTTTTTAGTGAGCGAAACCACATCCAGGTTGTTAAAATCAGTCGAACGGGCATAATAACTGCTGTCGGCAGGATCATACCATACAACAAATTTTGCACCTGGTGACATTTGAATATAATTTTTCCCGGTTGCAACCTGCCGTTTGATCCCCGAACGCAAATCAACCAGGAAGGCATCCCGCCGGGTTCCACCTGTCCAGCTGGATTCTCTTTGATAAGCCATATTGTCGAAACCTAGCGCCTGCTCACCGTTGCCTTTATTTACGGTTGATATATTACGTAAATTCAGGTCCCCAAGCTGAATAAATCGTCGAAGATTGGTGTGATATACAGCAAGATATGTACGTTTTTTTTCTCTTTCAATATCGGCTTGCTGCTGTGTTTGAAGAAGCGGGTCCTGCCAATGCCACACGTCAACAACAGGCTTTTCTTCGGGCAGAAGTGTATCTTTGGGTTCAGGTATCTGAATGGGTGCAGTTCCAAAATAGAGTTTCGAACCATCCTGTGAAAACCAGAGGTTCCCGTTTTCTGAGGGTGCCCATCCCACCGGTAATCCCGAAGTGTAACTGTTGGCAACCACATCGGGCAAAATATCGGTCACTGTTCCATACATAAGCGAAAAGGTCTTTATCTCAGCGGTATCGGTCGAATGAAGAAAAGCTATTCTCTGACCGGTTTCATCAATTGCCAGGTTCTTAACCCACCCCATGCCCGAAAATCTTTGGGATGTAGATAAGGTCAACGGGTTGAAAACCAGTACTTCGGACCGGGTACCAATAGAATCTTTATATTCCCGGGCGAAAATCAGGTTGTTCCCTTTTTTTGCAAATTTATAATCGGTAACCTTTAGGTGCATTAATGTATCGCCGGTCGAAACCCTTAATAAAACCAGGTCATCCCCAATAGGTTTTTTAGTGGCGTTTTTCTTACTATTTGTAGTAGTATCGGCTGAGCCTGAGGGTTTTGTAAGTAAGGCAACCCATTCTGTTGAAATTTCCGGAATATCATATGATTTAACATTTGCAAACCGTTGCAGGCTACGGTCTGATATTTTCAATATGCCAAGACTATCCCAAGGCATTTCTTCTTCCTTTAACTTTTTACGTTTCGCAGATATTATCGAGTCCCCTGGTGGCTGAATATGATAAACAAGGAACTTACTTTCCGCATCGAATGCCGCTTTTGTACCACGGGGGAGGGTATCTGTAAGGCTTAACCTTAAATCGTGCAAAAGCAAACTGCCATCGCCCTGTTGTGGATTCAACTCAAACGCGACCTTTTTGCCATCGTTCGAAATAATTTGCCTTGCCAATGTTTTCCATTGCGCATAATCTTCGGCACTTATGGTTTTTTTGACAGTCCCCTGAGCCAATAATTCATAAGAGAAAATCAGGAGCATAAAAAGTAGGGCATATTTAATTTTCATTTCCAATCACATATTATGGTATTTGTACAAAACTAACCTAAAAAACCAATTTTTGTTGAATTCGTGAGTTATGGGTTGGCAATTCTTCTATTTTTGAAAAGTATAATTCAAAACCTTTGATATGTTGAAAATTGCTGTTGTTGGGTTCGGGTTTATGGGTATGATGCACGCATCGAATATCATCAGGAACAATAAGCTTGAGTTGGTTGCTGTTGTAGATAAATTCCCTGAGCACATCAGGACAAAGCTGAATGAACTCCCCGGAAATTTTGCAACCGGAACCATAAGCGAAGATGCCCTTACAAAAATCAGGGTATATACCACCCTCGAAGATTGCCTCTCGGCCGAAAAGCTTGATGCCTGTGTGGTATCTGTCCATACCTTGCTGCATCACAAACTATCCTGCATGGCGCTACATGCCGGGGTCAATGTATTTCTCGAGAAACCTTTCAGTCTTTCAGAGCAGGAATGTAATGAAATGATAGACCTGGCTACAAAGAAAGGGTTAATTTTAATGGTGGGACATGTGGTTCGGTTTATGCCAGCTTATTTAAAGCTAAAGAGTTGGATTGATTCGGGTGAGTTCGGAAAACCTGAATTTTTGCACCTTTCAAGGTTTTCGGGCCTACCAGTATGGGGGCAATGGAAAGAAAGGCAAAAAGATTCTGGTTCGTCTGGTGGTGCCCTTTTCGATCTGAGCATTCATGATATAGACTTTGTACAATGGGTATTCGGAGCGCCTGATGTGGTTCAATCACAAGTTCTCCCCGGGAAACTCAGCAGGCACGACTATCTTAGTGCCTTATGGAAATATAACACGGGGTTAGTAGTAAAGATTGAAGGCGGGAATATCTTTCATACTTCTTTCCCTTTTAGAGCCGGTTATGTTGCAAAATTTGGAAAAGCTACGGTGGAATATTCAAGCAGTTCACCGGAATACATCCGAATATCGACGGACGATGCCATTGTACAGGTTCCTGGAGGTGATGCCAACGAAGGTTTTTCGGGTGAGCTGAATTATTTTGTAAATTGTTTATTTGATAAAACTTTTCCCGAATTGTGCACACCCGAATCGGCTTTAGACACCATCAGAATATGTTACCGCCATATTTTGTAAATACATGATATTCAATAATTAAATCAATTTGAAGAGTGTTATTGAAAAATCATAATGATTTAAAAATTTTGTACTGGCATGGTAATTGAAAAATACCTGAATTGATAAAAATCATGGAGGTTTTTCTTTAATGTGAGATAATTTTTTGAATTCGTGAATAACAGAATATTTAAAGGTTTGTAACGTTTTTTAATTAATCAAATTCTTAATGCCATGAAAAAATTATTTTTAGTTACAGCAATTCTGATGGTTGGCTCAGGATTATGGGCACAACCTACTTTTAATCTTGGCCTGAAAGGTGGTTTGACAAATTCAGGATTTTCGCTGGATATGGAAAGTTATTCTGTCGAAAATATCAGTAGTTATCATGTGGGTGCATTTGGCCGTATAGGCTGGGGCCGGGTGTTCCTTCAACCAGAAGCATATTTCAATTCACGTGGGGGTGAAATTTTTCAGGGCGACAATAATCCGGTCAACTTAGCTACGAAATTCGATTTCTCCACAGTTGACGTTCCTGCGTTGGTGGGGGTAAAACTGTTTAAAAGCGATTTTGTCAATGTCAGGTTAATGGGAGGCCCGCTTTTTAGCTTTGTTACTTCCAAAGATGTGGAAAGAAACACTTTTGGGGTAGATGATTTCAGAGATAATTTTTTTGGTTGGCAGTATGGAATTGGCCTTGATCTGTGGTTTGTAACTTTGGATGCCCGTTTCGAAAACAGCCGCGGCAATGTGATCCAAACCAGCAACCTTGAAGCACGCAACAAATCGTTTTTACTTTCTGCCGGGATTAAGCTATTTTGAAATTTTGATGTGTTCCTTTTTATAAGGATATTTATTACGATAGCTTATCCTTATACTCCTGATACCCAAAACTCCTGACCAGTTCAAATTCACCGTTGGAGTGAAGTATCCCTATGGATGGGTGTCCAACACCATTGAAAAAATTTGTTTTTACCATCGTATAGTGGATCATATCTGCAAAAATAATTCTGTCGCCGGGTTTCAACTCTTCATCGAACGACCAGAATCCCACAAAATCACCACTCAGGCATGAATTGCCGCCCATACGGTAAGTAGGCCTCTGGTTATCGGGATCAGAATATGCCCCTTCGATTCTCGGTTTATATGGCATTTCGAGGCAATCGGGCATATGTGCGGCAAAAGAAACATCGAGTATGGCGGTTTTGATACCTTTGTTTTCCACCACATCGAGTACAGCAGATACCAGTACCCCGGTATCCCAGACAAATGCCGATCCGGGTTCAAGGATTATATGTTTGTTGTATTTTGCTTTGAATTTTTTGAGGATTGAAATCAGTTTTTCCAAATCGTAACCTTTACGGGTCATCAGATGGCCACCGCCCATATTGATCCATTTCACCTGTGGGATATACTTCCCGAAATGTAACTCAAAGGCTACGAGGGTTTTTTCCAGGTCGTCGGCCTCCGATTCGCAAAGGGTATGAAAATGTAACCCTTCCACCCCAGCGGGCAATACTTCTGGCAACTGGCTGGCCAGGATGCCTAATCTGGAGCCGGGAGCACAGGCGTTATATATCAATGGTTCCACTTCCGAAAATTCAGGATTTACCCTTAGGCCCACTGACACTTTCACGGGGAATGCATTCACTTCGTGGATGTGCCTGTAATACTGTGCCATGGAATTGAAAACCAGATGGCTGCTGTAACCTAAAATTTCCTGAAATTCAGCAGGGTTATATGCGGGAGCATAAGTGTGTGCCTTGGCTTTCATCTCTTCGAAACAGAGCCGAGCTTCGTTAAGCGAACTGGCCGATGCACCGGTAAAATATTCTCGGATTATAGGAAAAACACTCCACATTGAAAAGCCTTTAAAAGCGGGGATAATTTCCACATTGGCTTCCTTTTTTACACTGTTAATCAGTTCAAGGTTACATCTGAGTTTTTTTTCTTCAATTACAAAACATGGCGAAGGAACCGATTTGAACCTTTGGGACATTATGAAAGCTTTTGAAGTTCTTCAACAATCATTTTTTGAGTGACCTGATTTGCCGGGACCAAAGGAAGTCTAAGCACATTTTCGATTACCCCGAAATGGCTCAGCATGGTTTTAACACCGGCAGGATTTCCGTCCTGAAACTGCAGTCTGAAAAGTTCAATCAGTTCATAATGCAATTTGCGGGCTTCAGCAAAATTTCCTGCAAGTCCGAAATGAATCAGTGAGCTAAGTTTATTCGGCAGGGCATTGGCAATAACCGAAATAATTCCTTCACCGCCAATGGCCATAATGGTAATGGCCAGTACATCGTCGCCCGATATGACTTTAAAATAGGGAGGGGTATATTTGGCTATCCGGGTTATCTGAGAATGGGTACCTGAAGCCTCTTTAACTGCAACAATCTTATCGGAAGCTTCGACAAGCCTAATTACGGTTTCGGCTTCCAAATTTATACCGGTCCGTGTTGGAACGTTATAAAGCACTATAGGAAGCGGACTATTTTTTGCCAGTTCCATATAATGACGGAAAAGTCCTTCCTGGTTGGGTTTGTTGTAATATGGGGTCACAATCAGGAAACCTGCTACGCCCGTGCTGTCGAAAGATTCCATTTTTTTAATCATATCGCGGGTATCGTTACCACCCATCCCAACTATAAGAGGCACCTTCCCTGCCGAACGTTCTTTTATAAAGGAAACTATTTCAACCTTTTCTTCGTCGGAAAGGGTTGAGGTTTCTGCTGTGGTACCAAGTGCCACCAGATAATCCATGCCTCCTTCAATCTGGTTATCGACAACCCTCCCCAGGGCATCGAAATCTACATCGAAATTTTTTTTGAACGGGGTGATTAGGGCGACTCCAGCGCCGGTAAAATCAAAACTCATAGATCAATGTTTTTATTTAACTGTTTCAAATAATAAATCTGCTGTTCGGCCAGATATAATGCATCCGGCTGAGCCGAAACATCAATGGCCAGGTCGTAAATCCCGATTTTTGAGTAATCCCAGCCTGTTTTAAAATGTGCTGCCGATAATGTTGTAATCACTTCAAATGCAAAAATTGTAACGACGCTGAGGTTGAAGAGCAGGTCAAAATCTGTTTTTATAAAACTTTCGATATTGCCTCCCCTAGGAAATCCCAGCCAATCGACATCTTTAGGGGAAACCATGTTGCTGTCGCTGAGCTCTTTGTTGTTGGTAAAGCAAAGGTTTCGGATAATTACTTTCTGTGTCTTGAAAAAATCATGTACATACGTAAATGCCTTTGAATCCCCTTCGACCCAAAGGATACCGACCTTTTGAACCTGGTCGGGCCTGCAAAGGCGCACGTCGCGCTTTACCTGAACTGCGCTCTTCATGAGCCTGTTAAACCGGTATGTCCTCAGTATTTTCATCAAGCCAACAAAAATAATAAAAGATTAATTCATCCGTGTTTGAATGGAAGGGGTGTTTGAATAGAAGCATAATCTTTCTGATTTTTTTACATTTCGGTGTTTCTTCTGAACAATTTTGGGTATAACCCGATTAATGATGTACTTTGTATTTGGCATACCGGTATGAGATGAAAGATTTTACAGCAGGGAATGTAACACAGCAGATTTTGTCATTTTCAGTTCCAATGGTTCTGGCTACCCTGGTACAAAACCTTTTCAATGTGGTTGACAGCATTGTTGTGGGACGTTTCATTGGTAAAGAGGCCTTGGCAGCTGTAGGAGCATCTTTTCCAGTTATTTTCACTTTGATCTCATTGATCATTGGGGTAGGAAGCGGTGCAACCACAGTAATAGCTCAATATTTCGGGGCACGCGACCTGAAGAATGTCTCCAAAACCATTGATACTATTTTTATTTTCTTTTTTCTGTCATCTATAATTGTTTCAATAGCCGGAATTGCCTCATCAAAATTGATATTTAAATTGATGCGCCTGCCTCTGGAAATAGTTCCTGATGCACTGACCTATATGAATATTTATATGGGCGGTATGTTCCTGCTATTTGGAGTCAGCGGAATAGGGGCAATCCTCAGGGGAGTGGGTGATTCCCGAACCCCTTTGGTAATTGTCGCAGTAGCTGCTTTGCTGAATACTATTCTCGACCTTGTATTTGTTGTTGTTCTGGGCTGGGGAATAGCTTCTGTTGCTTATGCAACCCTGATCGCAAATGGAACCGCATTGACCGGCACAATCTGGTACCTGAACAAAAGCCATCCCCTTGTGCGCTTTTCTATTTTGAATATGTCATTCGATAGACAGATTTTTAAATCGTACGTAAAGATAGGATTACCTACCGGCCTTCAGCAGTCTTTTGTTTCATTAGGGATGCTTGCAGTTATGGGAATTGTGACATCATTCGGTACCAATGCAGTTGCGGCTTACACTGCAGCTCTCCGTATCGATTCGTTTGCAAAAACCCCTTCATTTGCATTTTCATCTGCCTTGTCGTCGTTTACAGGTCAAAACATAGGGGCAAATCAACCCGGAAGGATTAAGGAAGGTCTTCGTTCAACCATGATCATTTCGGTGGCATACAGCCTTTTTATAACCTTACTTATTTTGTTATTTGGACAGGCGATGATGAGTTTATTCACCACCGACCCTGATGTGATAGCAATAGGACAGGAATATCTGATCATTGTAACATCGTTTTATATATTATTTGCGGCGTTGTTTACCTACACTGGGTTATTGAGGGGTGCTGGCGCTACATTTGTTCCTATGGTGGTTACCATGATTACTTTATGGGTAATCAGGGTTCCCCTTTCTGTTTTGTTGTCTTCTTTAATGGGCGTAAACGGGATTTGGTGGGCATTGCCTGTTTCTTGGGTTATTGGATTGCTGGCTACATGGATTTATTACTTGAGCGGTCGGTGGAAAAACAAGAGGGTAGTGAATACCGGGAAAATCGGTTAATGACAATCAAAATTATTCAATTATTGGAAGATTTAATATTCCCAATTCAGATTAACGTTACCTGAATTTCAATTTCGCATCAAAATTCCGATTGAAACTTTCAGTTTTCACGCAAAAATATATCTTTGCCTGCCGGAAAATTTTTTCCGTTATTGTTTATTGAATCAAAAATCATATTTAATTATTAACGTAACAGAAAGTTACATAAAATGGGAGACCAGCTTATGGATATCTATTTTTGGTTTGTTCCGATAGCTTCGTTGCTTGCTTTAGGCTTTGCCTGGTATTTTTTTAAATCTATGATGAAAAATTCGGAAGGCACCGACCGGATGAAAGAAATTGCGCAATATGTGCGCGAAGGTGCAATGGCCTACCTGAAACGTCAGTATAAAGTAGTAGGTATTGTTTTTGCCATTCTGGTGGTTATGCTCACCATTATGGCATACATGGGAGTTCAGAACCCATTCGTCCCCATCGCATTTCTTTCAGGTGGTTTCTTTTCGGGCCTTTGTGGTTTCCTGGGAATGAAAACTGCAACATTCGCTTCAGCACGTACTGCACACGGAGCGAGTAAGTCACTCAACAAGGGCCTGCAGATTGCCTTCCGCAGTGGTGCGGTTATGGGTCTTGTAGTGGTAGGTTTTGCGTTGCTCGACATTGCAGCATGGTACTGGGTGCTCAACAGCCTGGTTTACACTACAAGCAATGTTGCCAATGGCGTGGAGTTTATTGGCCTTCAGCTGGTGCATGCACATCCGGAGTTTGTTGTGAACGGGATGTTTACTGAAGATGGTACCCGTTTTAAACTGGTTGAGATTACGGTAACTATGCTTACTTTCGGTATGGGTGCGTCAACCCAGGCATTGTTTGCCCGTGTAGGCGGAGGTATTTATACAAAAGCTGCCGACGTTGGTGCCGACCTTGTGGGTAAGGTTGAAGCTGGAATCCCTGAAGACGATCCCCGCAACCCCGCTACAATTGCTGATAATGTGGGCGATAACGTGGGCGATGTTGCTGGTATGGGTGCTGACCTTTATGAGTCGTATGCAGGATCGATCCTGGCAACAGCGGCTTTGGGTGCATCACTTCCTGCACTGGCGCTGAAAGATACAGGCATGGACCTTGGGAAAGCTGTACTTGCTCCAATGTTTGTTGCCGCAATTGGTATTGTTCTATCAATTGTTGGTATTTTTATGGTTCGTACAAAAGAATCGGCTACACAAAAAAACCTGCTCAATGCACTACTTTTTGGAACTGGAGGAAGTTCACTATTTATCCTTGTGGCCATGATAGGAATGGCTATGGCCGGATGGGTAACATGGGGGATTTTCTGGGCGGTGGTTATTGGGCTTGCTGCGGGTGTCATCATAGGTCAGGCTACCGAATACTTTACTTCCGATGAATACAAGCCAACCAAAGGCATTGCCCGACAGGCCCTTCAAGGTCCTGCTACTACCATTATCGATGGTGTTGCTGTGGGTATGTTTTCAACCTGGCTCCCGGTAGTTACCATTGTATTTGGTATTATGGGCGCATTCTGGGCTGCCGGTGGTGCCACACATTTTGCAGTGGGTGTTTATGGCATAGGTTTCGCTGCGGTTGGTATGCTTTCAACCCTAGGTATTACCCTTGCCACTGATGCTTTCGGGCCAATAGCCGACAATGCAGGCGGTAACGCTGAAATGGCGGATCTCCCAAAAGAAGTACGCGAGCGAACCGATGCACTCGACATGCTGGGCAACACAACTGCTGCAACCGGAAAAGGATTTGCAATTGGTTCGGCTGCCCTCACCGCAATGGCGCTGATTTCGGCCTATATGGAAGAAGTTCGCCTCTGGTTCAATAAAATAGCTTTGGCCGGCGAAGGTTTCGTTACAAAAGGTGAATATGTTTTTTACCGCGATGTTGCCCCTGCTGTTCAGGATGGAATGCATGCAGTGAAAATCTCTCTCGCTTCGGTTAAAGACTTTTCCGCTGCTTACGATATCACGCTGTTTAACCCGTTGTTCCTTGGAGGAATATTCCTTGGATCGATGATGGCTTTTGTGTTTGTTGCTATGACCATGAAAGCTGTAGGACGTGCAGCTGGAGCAATGGTGGATGAAGTTCGCCGTCAGTTCCGTGAAATTGCTGGTATTATGGAAGGAAAAGCAGTCCCGGAATATGCCAAATGTGTTGAAATTTCGACAAAAGGCGCACAAAGAGAAATGCTTATACCTTCCTTGATTGCAATAATTGTTCCGGTTCTGGTTGGTGCCTTTATGGGCGTTGCTGGTGTGGTTGGATTGCTTGCAGGTGGTCTTACCGCAGGTTTTACCCTTGCTGTTATGCTCAATAATGCCGGGGGTGCATGGGACAATGCAAAAAAATACATTGAAAAAGGAAATTTAGGCGGAAAAGGGAGCGAAGCACACAAAGCCGCTGTGGTTGGTGATACCGTAGGCGACCCGTTTAAAGATACTTCAGGCCCTTCGCTCAACATCCTGATTAAACTAATGACGATGGTTTCGGTGGTAATGGCCGGATTAACGGTGACCCTGAGCCTTCTGTAAAAATATGGTTTTAAAAATAAAAATGCTCCGGAAAAATTTTCTGGGGCATTTTTTTTTCATTTTGGTGAACCTTATGTTTGGGAATATGGTTTCTGTTACAGAAATGTATAGCAAAAAATTAAAACCATGGCAAATCTATCAACAACTTTTATGGGTATCCCGCTCAAAAATCCATTGATACTTGGAGCGTGCAATCTGTCGGCAAAACCTGAAGCAGTCAAAAAACTCGAAGATGCCGGAATAGCTGCAATAGTGTATAAATCATTGTTCGAAGAGCAGATTCAATTGGAAAGGCTGCAACTTGAAGAGGACCTGCATGAATACGAAGACCGTCATGCAGAAATGCTCAGGTTATTTCCGACACTTGAACATGCCGGTCCGAAAGAACATCTTCTCAACATCAGTAAACTGAAAGAGGCTGTAAACATTCCGGTTATTGCCAGTTTGAATGCCATATTTGAAGTTACATGGGTCGATTATGCCGAAGAATTGGAAAAGGCCGGCGTTGATGCACTTGAACTCAATTTGTATTCCGTGCCTGGGTATTTTGAAGTGAATGGCAGCTCAATTGAAGAAAAGCAGATTGAAATTATTAAAGCTGTCAAACAGGCCGTGAAAATTCCGGTAAGCGTAAAAATCAGTCCGTTTTACACCAACACCCTTAATTTTATAAAGAAAGTTGATGAAGCTGGTGCCGATGCATTCGTTTTATTCAACCGGTTCTTTCAGCCCGATATCGATGTCTATAAGGAAGAGTTCTACTATCCCTGGGAACTGACAAATGAAAAAGACCGTATGTTATCGTTGAGGTTCGCAGGTCTATTGTATGGCAATCTCGATGGAAACCTATGTATCAGCCGAGGAATCTACAGCGCTGATGATGTTATCCGTGCTGTACTTGCCGGGGGAGATGCCGTTCAGGTAGTTAGCACAATTTATAAAAATCAGCCCGAAGTGGTTTCTGAAATCCTCGATGGGATCAACAAATGGATGGATGCCAAAAATTATTCTTCGCTTGAAGATTTCAAAGGAAAGCTTTCACGGAAAAGCCTGAAGGATCCGTTTGCATATCAACGTGCCCAATACATTGATATTCTGGCGAAATCGGAAACGATTTTCAGGAAATACCCAATGATATAAGATATAAACTCTGATATGAAGAGGGGAGCTTCGCAGTTCCCCTTTTTTATTACACAAAGTCGGGCCTCACTTCTTTAAAGAATTTCTCTTCGAGGAGTTTAATAATCCGTTTAACCACTACCTTCCTGATTTCGAGTTCTACAGGCAGGTTAGGATCCTGATGTGCCCAGTTTATACGGGTACCCACAATGAGGTGTATAATATCGTGGTCGAGCAGAAGCCTGACAATATCGTCGGCCGGAGAATCCCCAAGACGTGTTTCACTGGTGTAATTTTCGAGGATTTCCTCCACTTTTCCTATTGTGAGCAAACCTTCGGAAACCAGTTCAAAACCTTCCATCCTGGCTTTTGGCGGAATGGCTGCCTGGTAGTATTCGTGTTCTGATTTAAGTTCCAGTTCTAACTCGCGGGCAATAATTTCGGAAGTTGTTCCTCCGCAGATGGCCTTTTTGCCTTTGAAGTTTTTGATGTTGTTAACAAATTCGTAATCTTTGATTTTATAGAAGGGTGGCCCTGTAATTAGCATGAACTCGCGGGGCTCCCTGAAATAAATCACGCCGCAGGTGGTATCATCTTTCAGGTCGAATTCATCGTTCATATTTGCCTGGTTCATTATTTTTTTAGCCAGTTTGGTTGCCGAAATATCAGGGGCACGGCTCACCTGGTTAATCACAAACTCTTCAACTGCATCGCGGCCCCATCCCATTGGGAACCGCTTACTCCCCAATCCTGACTGGGTTATGCCGTCTGTCATAAATATGATCCTGTCTTCCTTTCGTGATTGGAACTCCCTGCAGCGGAGCATCTTTCCCGCATTTTCGAGTCCTTGGATTTCGAGGTGGTATTCATTGGGGTTCAGAATATTGTTTCCCCTGAGAATAATGGTTTTCGGATTATCGTAATTGATAATTTTCACTTTTCCGTCGGCTTCGATCTCAATCAGGGTAAATGTGGCATAATTTTCCAGACCATCGGAACTCTTCGGCAGGGCATTAATGATAATCCTGGCAGCAATGTCGGGTTTGGTATGAAAAGTTGAATAGTTGAGCGCCATTGTAACCGTGAGGCTTGCCAGTACGTTTGCCTTTATGCCATGGCCAACCCCATCGCTGAGAACAAGTATTGTTCGGCCTTCTTCCTTTATCCGTTTGGAAAGGAATACATCACCACAAGCTACCTCGCTTTTGGGCCTTTTTTGTTCAATGTCGATTTCAACATGGTAATCGGGCCGTTCATTCATCGTCGCTGTATTTATAGGATTGAATGATTGAATTCAGCAATTCTTCGGTTAGAGAGGCATTTTCGCCCAAAAGGAATGCAATTTTCTGCACTGTTTCAATATTCTGTTTATTTACACGCTGTGCACGGTTGATGATCTCGTCGCGTACTAGCATGGGCGCTGACATATCCCTGATAACGGCTCCCACAACTCTTTGTTTGTATATAGTAACCACTGATACGTGTAACAATTTATTCTGGTATTTCACATCCCTTTCGAGATTATTTTCGCCCGATGCCATAATGCTTGAAATCATTTTATAAATTACATCGGGCACCAGTTCTTGCACATCGGCTCCCCTGAGGCCGGGTATGGTTTCGTATAACTCCTGTATTTCTTCTCCCATCAGTTCGGCAAAGCTTTCATTGGAGTCGATCACTTTGAAATCGGTATTGATTATTATAATCCCTGCCCTGATTTTGTGTAGCATGTGCGAAGATATTATCATCGATTCGCGTGCCCTTTCAAGTTTTTGTTCAGCCTGTTTCCTTTCGGTGATGTCAAATATGCAACCAACAATTCCTATTATTTCATTGGTTTCATCCCTGATGACCGATTTGTTGAAAATCACGTTCCTTATTGTACCATCGCTTGAGCGCACTTTGGTTTCAAATACCTGGTCGCCCGAACTTTCAAGCAGTTCCTTATCCCGGCGGGCATATATTTCGGCAATATCTTTCGGCTGAAAATCATGGGCAGTTTTTCCAACAATCTTTTCGCGGCTGAATCCTACGAATTTTTCGTATGCCGTATTGCAGGTCTTGTAAATTCCATTTGTATCGCGGTAAAATATGGGTATGGGCAAAGCATCAATTATCCATTGGTATAATTGCGGGTTTTCAAGGTAATTCTTAATTGCAGTCGGTTTCTCGTATATCATTGCCTGTATTTTTTGTCTAAAAATACAATTTTGCACATTGATATAGGCGTTGGTTTTTATATTGTACAACATGTTTTCGGAAAGCAATTGCATGATTTTTCTTAGGTTAAGCTCAGTATATTTGCAAAAAAAATTTCAGGGCTTATTGCACGGTTAAAAAGGTCAACACCAATATAGAATTTATATATGAAGATTTCTGATATAATACAAATTACAAAAGCAAACCTTGTATGTGGCCACCATCGGATTGAGGAAAAGGTAGATAAAGCTTTCAGTTCTGATCTGATGAGCGATGTATTGACCATCGACAGTGAAGATATACTGCTGATTACAGGGCTGGCAAATACCCAGGCCATACGTACCGCCGAAATGGCTGATATCCATTTTATCCTGCTGGTGCGCAATAAAAAAGCAACAGATGAGATGAAATCGATTGCTGAAGAAAACGGAATAGTTTTGATGGAAACTCCTTTTTCACTTTTCAAAACAAGTGGTTTATTGTATAATGCCGGGCTCAATCCGGTTTATTGATGGTTATTGAGCATACATACCAGGTAAAGGGGGGCGATTTTGCCCATGCAGGGTCTGCATCGAGCAAGGTGAAAAAATTGCTTAAGCAGCTCGATGTGGATCCGCGCAAGATAAAAAGCATTGTCATTGCCCTTTACGAAGCCGAAGTAAATATTGTGGCCCATGCGTGGGAAGGTGACATCCACATCATGATTGAAACCGATAAAATTACCATGCACCTGGTGGATAAAGGCCCCGGAATACCTGATATTGCACAAGCCATGGTCGAGGGATTTTCAACAGCATCGAAAGAGGTTCGCGAAATGGGTTTCGGTGCCGGTATGGGACTATCGAATATAAAAAAAAATACCGACATGATGGAAATTACAAGTGAGGTAGGTATTGGAACAATACTTAAATTGGTCAATTATTTTTAATGTTTAAGATTAGGAAATATCATACATTAAGGGTCGATCCCGAAAAGTGTTTTGGTTGTGTACATTGTATAAAAGTATGTCCCACCGAAGCCATCAGGGTAAAAAACGGCCTGGCTATTGTAAACAATCTTCGCTGCGTGGATTGCGGCAACTGCATGAGGGCATGCCCGGTTGATGCATTCTATATCCTACAGGACGACTTGTCGCATATTTACAACTTCCGTTTAAGGATTGCCCTTATTCCCTCGGTTACCATAGGGCAATTTCCCGAAACCATAACCGATGATCAGATATACGGTGCTATTAAACATCTGGGGTTTACACATGTATACGAGGTTGAACAACCCATGCAGTGGTTAATCGATTTAATTTACCGGCATAAACAGGAAAATCCCGATAAAAAACCTTTGATATCAACGTTTTGTCCTGCAATTGTACGGCTTATTCAGATCAAATATCCGTCGCTGGTCGATAACATTATGAACGTAAAAGCCCCGCACGACCTGGCTGCAAATTTTGTACTTGAGAGACTGAAATCAGAAGGTGTACCCGAAGAGGAAATCGGACTGTTTTATATTGCCCCATGTTCGGCAAAAATTGCGGCGGTGAAAGACCCTGTAGGAGAGAAGGCAAGTATAATAAATGGTGTAATCAATATGAACGAGCTATATAACAGGGTAATGACTATAATAGCCAACAACCCGGGAATATCGTTCAGTGGTAACCGCGAATACCTGAGCCGCGAAGGGATACTCTGGCCGTTGACCAGGGGTGAAGCCCGGCTTTTTAAGCGTAGATCGATGGCGGTTGATGGTATCCATAACGTGGTGAAAATCCTTGAAAAACTTGAGACCGAAGAGATGCCTGAAATTGATTTTATAGAATTGCGCTCGTGCGACCGGGGATGTGCAGGCGGAATCCTGTTGTCGGGGAACCGGTTTCTAACCGTCGAGCGGCTCGAGCGAAGGGCCAGGCGTTACCCACGGGCTATTGAAGCCATAACCGAACCTAGCCTGGAAAAGCAGGTTAAAACGGGGATGGTATCCGATCCGGTTGAGTCAAGCAGGGTATTTCAGCTGGATATGGACCGGGCAAAAGCACTCGAAAAACTGGCCAAAGTTGAACGGATCATCTGCCAGTTACCAGCCATTGATTGCGCTGCCTGTGGTGCACCAAATTGCCACGCACTGGCCGAAGACATGGTTCTGGGACAGGCAAAAATGACCGATTGTGTTCATTTGCAGCAACGCTGGCAACGCGAAGGTCGCGTAAACAGCCTGCGGGCATTCGATAATCTTGAAAAAATATGGGGAAAGGGCCGCTTTGAGGCCGATTGTAAAAAGAGAGGAGCAAGAAATGAAGGTTTCTGATTTGGTAAAAGAATTCAATTTGACTGTCTATTCAGGTAATGCCGGCCTCGGCCGTGACATAACTGGAGGTTATGTGTCTGACCTTTTAAGCGATGTTATGGGCAACGCGCAGGAAGGCGAAGTTTGGGTAACCTTGCAAACCCATCAGAATGTAATTGCAGTTGCCTCACTGAAAGACCTGGCGGCAGTAATACTGGTAAAAGGATTCGGACCTGATGCCGATACTGTTGAACATAGCAACAACGAAGACATTCCCTTGCTTGGAACATCAATGAATACGTTTGAGATAACCGGAAAACTATATCAACTATTGGAAAAACATCAGATCATCTGAGTAATCCTACAGATTTCGCTTGTTGAAGGAATAAAATCGGTCATGTATTGGATTTGAAAGGTGCTTATGTAATGGAAACTGTCAAAGCTGATTTGCATATTCATACAGTATTGTCACCATGTGGAGACCTGGATATGATTCCCCGGAATATCGTAAACACTGCTTATAAAAAAGGACTCGGAATAATTGGCATTACCGATCATAATAGCCTCCGGCAGGTTGACTTGATCGAAAAACTGGCTGTCGGAAAGGGAATGTTTGTGTTGGGCGGCGTCGAGATTACAACCCGGGAAGAAGTGCATTGCCTGGCCTTTTTCCCCGATCGTGAAACACGCAACATTTTCCAGGAATATATTGACGAATATCAGCCGGTTATTCAAAATAAGGATGGAAAGTTTGGGTATCAGGTTGTGGTAGATGAATACGACCAGATAGTTTATAACGAGGAAAAACTCCTGATAACCGGCCTAAACCGGTCTATTAACCAGATTGAAACAGAGGTTCACCGATTGGGTGGGCTTTTTATTCCGGCCCATATAAACCGTTCTGTTAATTCAATTTTCAGCCAGTTGGGATTTGTTCCCCCGGGGTTACAATGCGATGCAATGGGAATAACATGTTTTGCAACAGAAATCGAAGTGAAAAGTAAATTTCCTGTTCCAAAAAATATTACTTTAATCAAAAATTCGGATGCACATTATCCTGACGACATTGGCAAGGGTTATTCTGAGTTCATGCTCAGTAAGTGCAGCTTCGATGAAGTAAGGCTTGCCTTGCATAACCTTGAAGGCAGAAGTGCAAAAGCAATTTAAATGTATGAAAAGCATATCGGATCATATTCTTGATATCATACAAAATTCGGTAAGAGCCGGCTCTAACTTGATTGAAGTCATAGTCTGTGAGGATAAAGCTTCGGATATTTACGCCGTTGAAATAAAAGACAATGGCAAGGGGATGACCCCTGAGCAGGTCGAAAAAGCAACCATGCCGTTCTTTACAACACGGACAACCCGGAAGGTGGGGCTCGGATTGCCGCTGTTCAGGCAAAATGCCGAAACAGCAGGGGGAAGTATGAAAATCAGTTCTGAACCGGGAATAGGAACTACGGTCAGGGCCGAATTTGGGCTATCACACATCGACCGGCCTTCGATGGGTGATATTGCAGGAGTTTTCATACTTTCGGCTATCGGACATCCAGGAATAATATTCCGTTATTCCCATACCACCGATCATGGCAATTTCAGCATTAATACCGCCGAAATTGAGGAGATGCTTGAAAGTGTTCCATTGCAGACATCAGAAGTAAGAAAAGCAGTTGCTGAATTGATTGAAAATAACCTTGCCTTAATAAAGGCATCAAAATAGATTGTTACAAATTAAAAACCACAAAAATGAATAAGATTACATCACTTGCTGATCTGAAAAAGATAAAAGATCAGGTACACTCAAAAATTAAGTTGAGGGAGAACAGCGATGCCGCTGAAACCCTTGTGCAGATTAAGGTAGGCATGGCAACTTGCGGGATAGCCTCAGGAGCCAAAGAAACCATGACCTATTTTATTGAAGAAACCGAACATCTGGCCATCGATGCTGTGGTTACACAAACCGGTTGCATGGGCTATTGTTATGCCGAACCTACTGTTGAAGTAATCCTGCCCGGAAAAGAACCGGTCGTTTTCGGACATGTCAACAAAGCTAAAGCAAGGGAGATTATCGACAGGTACATAATAAAAGGCGAACTGGTTGACGGTTTGATCCCTGTTTCGTATAAAACCATTCACGAATAATTAACTCAATAATTCCCGGTTATGTCAGAATACAATATGCAGATACTGATTTGCGGAGGAACGGGTTGTAAAGCCTCTGAAAGCGATGAAATTGCCAATTCTTTCAAAGAACTTCTTCCAAAGTATAATCTTGAAGACGATGTTCAGGTAGTGGTTACAGGCTGTTTTGGTTTTTGTGAAAAAGGGCCTATCGTAAAAATGATGCCCGACAAAACCTTTTATGTACATGTAACACCTGCCGATACCGAAGAAATTGTCAGGGAACACCTTGTTAAGGGAAGACAGGTTGAGAGGTTGCTTTACCGCGATCCGAATTCGAAGGCAATAGTCACTGAATCGAAAGACATGGATTTTTATAAAAAACAGATTCGTATTGCTCTGCGAAACTGTGGCTTTATCGATCCGGAGAATATCGAAGAATATATTGCCCGAGATGGTTATCAGGCATTGGGTAATTGCCTCACCCAAATGACCCCGGCGCAGGTAATCGATGAAATAAAAAAATCAGGGTTGCGTGGACGCGGCGGTGGCGGTTTTCCCACCGGATTAAAATGGGAGATCACAGCAAAAGTTGAAGGCGACAAAAAGTACGTCATCTGTAATGCCGACGAAGGCGATCCGGGAGCATTTATGGATAGGTCGATACTCGAAGGCGATCCCCATTCGGTAATCGAAGCCATGGCCATAAATGCCTATTGCATCGGTTCCGATCATGGACTGGTGTATATCAGGGCCGAATATCCACTGGCAGTGTCACGACTGAAAATTGCCCTAAAACAGGCACGCGATTATGGTTTGCTTGGGCAAGAAATATTAGGTACCGATTTTTGTTTCGATATTGAAATCCGCTACGGAGCAGGTGCTTTTGTGTGCGGTGAAGAAACCGCTCTTATCCATTCTATGGAAGGTCTAAGGGGTGAACCTACCTTTAAACCACCGTTCCCGTCGGAAAGCGGGTACCTGGGTAAACCTTCTAACGTGAACAATGTGGAAACCTATGCCAATGTTCCCGTTATAATCCTTAAGGGCGCCGAATGGTTTGCTTCAATCGGAACTGAAAAAAGTAAAGGGACCAAAGTGTTTGCCCTTGCCGGAAAAATCAACAATGTGGGACTGATTGAAGTGCCAATGGGAACAACCCTTCGCGAAGTAATTTATGATATTGGTGGAGGTATAAAAAGTGGAAAAAAATTCAAAGCGGTGCAAACCGGAGGCCCTTCGGGAGGTATGCTCACCGCCGAATTTCTTGATACTCCGATAGATTACGACAACCTGCTGGCAGCAGGATCAATGATGGGTTCGGGAGGAATGATTGTGATGGATGAAGACGATTGTATGGTTGCCATTTCAAAATTCTACCTCGAATTTACCCTCGAAGAATCATGTGGGAAATGCTCGCCTTGCCGGATTGGCAACAAACGTTTATATGAGATTCTCGAACGGATAACCGAAGGCAAAGGTGAGGAAGCCGATATCGAAAAGCTTAAATTGTTGAGCCATGTGATCAAAGATACTTCACTTTGTGGATTGGGGCAGACATCGCCCAATCCGGTGCTTTCTTCGCTCAATTATTTTATAGATGAGTACAATGCCCATGTCAGGGAAGGCCGCTGCCCGGCCGGACAATGCAAGGCGCTGCTGCGTTACGAAGTTGTTGAAGATAAATGTACCGGCTGTACGCTTTGTTTCCGGAACTGCCCGGTTGGCGCTATCACCGGCGAACGAAGGTCTGTTCATTACATCGACCAGTCGCTTTGCATCAAGTGCGGGGTATGTTTTGAAAAATGTAAATTCGATGCCATCATTTTGGTTTAACCGGTAAAGTATTTGAATATTATGGAAATGATAAATATAATCGTTGATAATAAACCTGTGGTGGTGAAAAAAGGAACCACCGTTCTCGAAGCTGCAAACAGCATTGGAATTCATATTCCGACATTATGTTATATGAAGCTCGACGACCTGAATATCGAAAACAAACCTGGTGGTTGTCGGATATGCGTAGTAGAGGTTAAAGGCCGAAAAAACCTTGCACCCGCCTGCTGCACCGAAGCTACCGACGGGATGGAAATCAGCACCCATACCATCAGGGCCATAAATGCAAGGCGTACGGTTATGGAACTGATCCTTTCCGACCATCCATCGGATTGCCTGGTTTGCCCGAAATCGGGAAAGTGCGATTTGCAGGATATGGCCCAATCGCTGGGCATACGCGAAATCCATTACAAAGGCGAGCAGTCGGTTTACCGTGAGGATACCTCGCCTGCAATTATCCGCGAAATCAATAAATGTATCCTGTGCCGCCGCTGTGAGATGATGTGTAACGAAGTGCAGACGGTAGGGGTTCTTTCTGCTATTAACCGGGGATTTCATGCAGTGGTTGCCCCTGCCTTCGAGATGAACCTCGACCATTCAGTGTGTACCTATTGCGGCCAATGTGTTGCAGTTTGTCCTACGGGGGCCTTAACCGAAGTAGATCAGACAGCTTCAGTGGTGAGGGCATTATACGATCCTTCGAAAACTGTTATTGTTCAGACAGCCCCGGCTGTTAGGGCAGCTTTGGGTGAGGAGTTCGGGATGGAGCCTGGTACATTGGTAACCGGGAAACTGGTGTCGGCTTTACGCCGCCTGGGGTTCGATTATGTGTTTGATACCGACTTTGCTGCAGACCTTACCATTATGGAAGAAGGTGCCGAAATTCTGAACCGTCTTCAACGGCACCTCGATGGCGACAAAACCGTCAAATTGCCTATTCTTACATCGTGTTGTCCTGCATGGGTAAAATTCTTCGAACATCAGTTCCCCGAAATGAAGGAGATTCCATCAACTGCCCGCTCGCCTCAACAAATGTTCGGTTCGATAGCAAAATCCTATTTTGCCGAAAAATTAGGGATAAAACGCGAAGATCTGGTGGTGGTATCCATCATGCCCTGTGTTGCAAAAAAATACGAATGCGGACGCGAAGAGTTTTCAAGAAACAACAACCCTGATGTGGACTTTGCCATCACCACACGCGAACTTGCCGCTCTGGTAAAAATTTCAAATATCAAGTTCACTGCCCTTCCCAATGAAGATTTTGACTCCCCTCTAGGTGAATCGTCGGGGGCAGGCGTAATTTTCGGGACTACGGGTGGTGTTATTGAGGCTGCAGTGCGCACCGCATATGAAGTTTATACCGGAAAAGAACTTCCCCGTGTCGATTTTCATGAGCTGCGGGGAATGGAAGGAATCCGCAAGGCAACTATCGACTTCAACGGGTTGCCCATCAAAATTGGTATTGCACATGGTTTAGGGAATGCAAGGACATTGCTTGAAGAAATCCGTGCCGGGAAAAGTGAATTCCATGCCATAGAAATTATGTCGTGCCCGGGCGGATGTATTGGTGGGGGTGGGCAACCCTACCACCATGGAAATGCAGATATTCTGAAGAAACGCCAGATGGCTATTTACAGGGAAGACAGCAATAAAACCATCCGGAAATCACATGAAAACCCATATATCAAAAAACTCTACGAAGAATACCTTGGTGCGCCCATGAGCCATAAAGCCCATGATTTGTTGCATACCAAATATTTCGACAGGAGTTAGAATAACAATAATATTACTATAATATGCCAAGAATAAAATTAGCAGAATCAGCTATCCAAACTATTAAGGAGGTCTGCAAAAAGTTTGATAACCAGGAGGGTGAGCTTATAAATGTGTTGCATGGTGTCCAGGAGAAACTTGGATACCTGCCGGCTGAAGTACAGGAACTGATTGCCCAGGAATTGAATATGTCCGTAGCAAAGGTTTATGGTGTGGTCACTTTTTACAGTTTCTTCACCATGATACCCAAGGGTGAGTTTCCCATTTCGATCTGTATGGGAACAGCCTGTTATGTAAGGGGTTCAGAGCAAGTGCTGAACGAGTTCAAACGTCAACTGAAAGTTGAGGTTGGCCAGACTTCGGGCGATGGTAAATTTTCGCTCAGCTGCCTTCGTTGTGTTGGCGCCTGCGGTTTAGCGCCGGTGGTTATGGTTGGCGAAAAGGTTTATGGCCGGGTAGCTCCACAACAGGTGAAGCAGATTATTGCCGAATATGCCCAAGGGTGCCTTACCCATGAAACTAAAATTGCCTGAAAATTCAGATTTGGATAGGATTAGTGAGAGTTGGAAAATCCATCTCACACTAATCCTATTATTAATTGTTATTAACCTCTTGTACAGGTACTTTTAGTCTGAATTATATCCATCCGGTAAACTGCATCTTTCACAGCTGAATAATAGTTATGAACTTTCGCCCCAAAAACAAGAGCATGGAGAAGAATGATAAACGGTCAGTAATGCTTTCGCTGGTCAGACAATGGCGCCAATCGGGCAAAAGCCAGAAAGAGTTTGCCCATGAGCACAATTTACCTATCCATACCCTTCGGTATTGGTTATATAAGCAGGGCCGTGCCGCAAAAAGCCCTGAGGGTTTTGTCCGGCTCAATGTACCCACTTTGGGCAACGGGCTGA
>JBBIHB010000025.1:0-44295 GCA_037447215.1 Bacteroidales bacterium | reverse complement strand
CGAGCGGGCGTGCCATCAGGAAATCGGCGGTGGCCCCTGCTCCCACATGGGGTGACTGAAATAGTGAAGCCCCCACTGCATGCGCGGTAATCAGGCTTTTGGGGTCAGCCTTCCTTATTGCATTGTAGCGGGCCCGCATATCGTCAACCAGCTTTTCATAAATAAAAGTTTTCCAGTCAATAAAATCAGTGTAACTCAGAATGGTACTGAACCGGGGCGGGTCAACCTGGCTCCAGTTTGTAAAGTTGCGGTACCAGGCAGTGTTGAGCTCACCTATCGAACCATACTTTTTCTCCAGCCAGTTTCTGAATTTTGCCCTGGTTCCCGGACAAAAACAAAACTGAACATTGGGAATGTAATCGAGCGATGCCCAATTGATGATGTGAGGTTCGCTCCATAAGTCCCATCCGAAGAAATTGGGATACGAGGAGGCCACTTTAGCTGTTTCGGTATAGAAATTCAGAACAGCTTCCATAACATCATGATTGTCGGTGCAGGCTCCCGGTGCGGCCTGAGGAAATACCTTATCACCACTCTGGGCTTCAAAAAGGGCATGTGGAAAATCGTGCGCCACCCAATCAGGTGCCGAATCAACATACATCTGGATAAAAACTTTAAGGCTTACCTCGTTTGCCAGACGCATCAGCAAATGAAGGTTTGCAAAATTGTACCGGCCCCTTTCCGGTTCGCAGGCTGCCCACTCAACCCAGGTGCGAACGGTGTTGAATCCAAGATCTTTTATCTGCTGAAGGTCATTTCTCCATTCGGCCTCCGATTGGGGTGTTATCTGCGAAAGCATAGGTGCGCGTGCCTTTCCTCCGCTGTACCAAACAGAGAAGGGAAAAAACCCGGCTTTGGTTTCGATTATATTTTCCTGTGCCTGTAGCAGGTTTAAAGGCATAACTACGGTTGCAAAGACCAAAAAAATTTTTATCAATTTATTCATTTTGGAAGTGATTAGTTTCAATGCCGGAAATTACATATTTTCACAAAATGAACGATCTGACATTTGTCATTATTAAAAGATATAAATACAGTTTCCTGTCGCTTTTTAGTAAACAATATTTTATCATGACCAACATTTTAAAAATAGAATCTTTATCCGGTTGAAATGCTAAGTCTTGCAATTGCTTCATACTGTTTTTTTTCCAATTCAACTATCTGAATGGAACTTCCATTATGTACAGTAACCTTGCTGAGTTTTGACTGAAAGTAGGATAATCCTGCTCCGGTGGCGATTCTCTTTGAAAAGAAGTATTCAATCCGGGTTCCAAATTAGTTCCCATCGCGTTCCCGGTGATCTTATACCTGTTTGAGAACATTCAAATGACAATACCGGAAAGATTGATAAAAAAGCTGATTAAGTTTTATCAATGGTTTGCCTCAGCTTCGATATGTGTTCGGGAGTAGTCCCGCAACAACCGCCCACAATATTGGCCCCGGCCTCAATCAGTGCATAAAGGTTTGCTGCCATGTTTTCCGGCGATGCGGGAAAAACCGTTTCCCCGTCACGATAAACCGGCATACCTGCATTGGCATGGACGAGAATGGGGACTTGCGGATTTTCATTTCTGATTTCTTTAACAATGGTTATCATTGCTTCCATTCCATTTCCGCAGTTGGCACCAACCACTGAAGCGCCGGCCTCAATAAGTGGTTGAACCATTTCCGATGGCGCTATCCCCATGATGGTTCGGTAATCTTCAGTAACCAGTTTATCGAATGTCATGGTGCAAAAAACCGGCAGGGCTGTATTCTCTTTTGCGGCTTTTACTGCAATAACCGCCTCTTCAAGATCGGTCATGGTTTCAACCACAATGGCATCGGCACCCCCAGCCTCAAGGGCAATGGCCTGTTCTTTAAACGCTTCGTATAGTTCAACTTGAGTAACTTCATCCAATAGCAATAGCTTACCTGAAGGACCAATCGAACCCAGTACCCATTTATCAGTACCGGCGGCTTCCCTGCTTATTGCGGCAGCTTCACGGTTTAATTCGGCCACGCGATCGTCAAGCCCAAATTTCTCCAATTTAAAACGGCTGCAACCAAAACTGTTGGTTTCGATCATATCGGCCCCCGCATCAACATAGCTCCGGGCAATATCAAGTACATCCTTTCGGTGGGTAATGTTCCATAATTCGGGACATTCGCCGGGCTGCAAACCTTTCATTTGCAGGAAAGTTCCCCATGCACCATCTGAGATAAATACTTTTTCGGTTAAAGTCCCAAGGTTAATCATAAGCTAATCTTGATAACAATAATCAGATAATGTTAAATGACTTAATTAGTTTACCTGTGCATTTAAAAACTCTACAAGTCCTTGCGGATCGCGCGAATAAACATCGGCGCCTATTTTATTGCAGAAATCCTGGGTAACAGGTGCCCCGCCCACGGCTACCTTCGTTCCGGGAACAGCATCTTTAATGGTTTTTGTAATTTTATCCATACTGACCATGGTTGTTGTGAGCAAAGCTGATAGCCCGACAAACGAATTGGGATTTTCCTGAACTGCCTGCACGAACCGTTCAGCTTTAACATCCACGCCCAGGTCAATTACCTTCCATCCGTTGCCTTCAACCATCATAGACACCAGGTTTTTTCCTATGTCGTGCAAATCGCCTTCCACAGTGCCAATAATAAAAGTTCCTTTTTGCCGGGCAGCTCCCGAAAGGAAAAATGGCTTCAAATGTACCATTGCAGTATTCATGGCTTTTGCCGACATGAGTACCTGCGGAACAAATACCTTGTTCTCCCTGAATTTTATACCTATCCTTTCCATGCCAGGCATCAGGCCTTCGGTGAGAATACGCTGTGGGTCAACACCATCTTCAATCAATTGGCGGGTAATTTCATCGGCTCCGTCTTCACCTTTCAACTGGGGAGGAAAAGGAGCTGCTTTATTGATTTTTCCTAATTCAATACAATTTGATAATTTCTGAAGTAATTCAATCATGATGATGGTTTTTTGGTTTTAAGCAAAATTAGCTGAACTTTTTACAATAATAAAATTCGAAATAAAAATTATACTTTTTGCACAAACATGAAAGCCGGTTACTGAAATATTCAAACCTGGAAAAATGGGGTAATACAATATTTCCATGATGGGGAACCGGTTAATTCTTGTAATTAGCTACATTTGTAAAAATAGGAGAAGAATACATGAAAGCTTTGTTACTTGCTGAACATAACAAATTGGAATGGACAGATATGCCCGATCCTCAGCTTTCGCCTGATGAAGTTTTGGTTGAGATAAAAGCCTGCGGAATCTGCGGATCGGATGTGCATGGTATGGATGGGAGTACCGGAAGGCGCATTCCTCCACTGATTATGGGGCATGAAGCTTCGGGGGTTATTGTGGATTCGGGTACTGATGTACATGGATGGCAAACAGGCGACAGGGTTACTTTCGATTCAATTGTTTATCCGCTCAATGACTGGTTTACCCTCAGTGGGCATTACAATTTGAGCGATAACCGAGAAGTATTGGGTGTTTCACCTGGAACTTACTGTCGGCACGGTGCATTTGCCGAATTTGTTGCGGTACCTCAACATATTTTATACAAACTTCCTGATAATATTACTTTCGTGCAGGCTGCCATGGTCGAACCGGTTGCGGTTGCCCTTCATGCCCTTTCCCTTTCAGGGTTGCAGGTTGGTGAAAGTTGTCTTGTTACAGGTGCGGGCATGATTGGGCTTTGTCTGGTTCAGGTAGCTTCTTCGGGAGGGGCTTTACCGATAATAGCCATCGATGTGAACCTCCAACGACTTGCCCTTGCAGAAAAGCTTGGAGCTAACCTGATATATAGCCCGGATGCTGAAGGACTGGACAAAAGAATTTTGGAGTTAACCTGCGGAAGGGGAGTTGACCTTGTTTTTGAGGCAGTTGGAATATCTGATACCATTAATCGATCGATTAAACTGGTTCGGAAAGGGGGCAGGGTTATCCTTGTGGGAAACCTCTCCAAAACAGTTGACTTTCCTCTGCAATGTGTTGTAACCCGGGAGGTAACAGTTAAAGGCAGTTGCGCAATTAGGGGCGAATATGAAGCTGCCCTGAAATTGATTTCATCCGGAAAAGTTCAGGTTGACCCGCTCATTTCAGCAGTTGCGCCTATGGGTGAAGGCTCTGAATGGTTCAGGCGTTTATACAATAAAGAACAGGGGTTGAATAAGGTAATTCTGGTGCCTTGAAAAAAGTTTTAAAGTCAAATGCAGGGTGCTGGTAGTAAAATGCGCAAACCGCATGGCGGTGGCAGTATGGTATTAGAAGATTGTATGCGCCCTCCTCTCCCTGCACACCGATTGAAAAGCAAACATTGGTAAGATTAATGAAAGATTATTTTTAGCAGACATGGATATTATTGTAAACAAGTTCAACATCGCAATATTGGGATGCGGCAAGGTTGCACACTAGCATGCTAAGGCAATACTTGAAATCGGTGGAGCCAGTTTGGCCGGGGTATGGAGCAGGAGTCCATCCACTGCTGATGGTTTCGCCAGAGTGTATGGAACAAAAAGTTACATAAATATACGCGAACTGGTACAGAATGAAAAAATTGACCTGGCAATCGTATGTACCCCTCATCCTTTTCATGCTGAACCGGCATTGGAAGAGCCCATGCCGGAGCACACGTTCTGGTTGAAAAGCCGTTGGCTACCTCCCTTCCAGATTGTGACCGGATTATCGAAGCATGTAAGAAGTCAGGCGTAAAACTCGGAGTAATCAGTCAGCGAAGGTGGTATGCTCCGGTTCAAAGGGTCAAATCGGCTATTGATGAGGAAAAAATCGGGGTGCCGGTATTGGGAACCGTAACCATGCTCGGTTGGCGCGACCGCACTTATTATCAAGCCGATGCATGGCGCGGAACCTGGGATATGGAAGGGGGTGGTGTGCTTGTCAACCAGGCACCGCACCAACTCGACCTGCTGCTCTGGTATATGGGCGAAATTGACGAGGTATATGGACTTTGGCGAAACCTGAACCACCCTTATATCGAAGTGGATGATACGGCCCTGGCTATTATTAAATTCAAAAGTGGCGCAATCGGGAATATCCTGGTCAGTAATTCACAAAAGCCCGGAATCCACGGGAAAGTGCATGTACATGGCAGCAACGGTGCTTCGGTGGGAGTGCAAACCGATGGCGGGGCGATGTTTATTGCAGGAATGTCTGGGATCATGGAACCGCCCGTAAATGATATCTGGACGGTACCAGGAGAAGAGTACCTGCCTGAATACTGGAAAAAAGAGGACAGCGATTTTTTTGCCACCATCGATCCAACAATCTATTACATGAAACTTCAGATAGAAGACTTTCTGGATAACATTCTTAGGAAATGCGATCCGTTGGTGACTGGGAATGATGGCAGGCGTGTGGTGGAATTGTTTAATGCCATTTACCAGTCGACCAAAGACAACAGGCCGGTAAAATTCAGATAGTGCCTTGAATGCAGATTTTTTTTAGTCAACAGAAATCCAGAAAGAATTCCTTATTTTGTCCATCACTAAACCATTGATTATGTCGGTAGGATTTATAATTTTTCTTGTGGTTTCTGCAGTTGCCCTGCTGCTGTTTATGGTTCTTAAGCTTAAAATCAGTGCATTTATATCACTCCTCATAACAGCCATTTATGTGGGTATCCTGGCCGGAATGCCACTGAATGGTATTCTCAAAAGCATTCAGGATGGAATGGGCAGCACACTTGGTTTTGTGGCAACAGTTGTAGGACTTGGGGCAATTTTAGGGCAATTGCTTGAAAGTTCGGGAGGGGCAGAGTCGCTTGCCCATTACCTGATCCGGAGATTCGGAAAGGACAACGCTTCATGGGCTATGGCCATCACCGGGTTTATCGTAGCCATTCCTGTATTCCTCGATGTGGGTTTTATCATCCTTGTGCCGATTGTGTATGCCCTTTCGCGCGACACAAAACGATCGCTGCTCTATTATGCTATCCCTTTGCTCGCAGGGCTGGCGGTTACCCATAGCTTTATGCCGCCGACTCCCGGACCGGTTGCAGTTGCCGATATCATTAATGTACAACTGGGATGGGTCATTTTTTTTGGTTTCTTGCTCGGTATTCCAACAGCCATCATTGCAGGGCCAATCTGGGGAAAATATATCGCCGGTAAAATTAACCTGCAGCCCCCCGCAGATTTTCTCAATTCTTCGAAAGAGTTCAAAGCAAATGAGAATCTTCCATCGTTCCGGATGATTGCTGCCATCATAGGGATCCCTTTATTTTTGATTTTATTAAATACATTAAGCAGTGTGTTGGTTGCAAAGCAAATTGTGCAAAAATCGCTTATGACCGATGTTGTAGAGTTTGTTGGCCATCCTTTTTCTGCCCTTATTGTTGCAACGCTTACTGCCATTTATTTTCTCTGCATCCGTAGGGGAATGCCCCGTCAAACCATACTTGACCTCAGCACCAAAGCATTAGGCCCGGCCGGGATTATTATCCTGATAACCGGTGCAGGTGGTGTATTGAAGCAAATCCTGGTTGACAGCGGAATGGGCAAATTGATGGCCGAATCGATGGCCGGATCGGCAATATCGCCCATATTGCTTGCCTGGATACTTGCAACACTTGTCAGGATAACACAAGGATCGGCAACCGTAGCGATGATTACAGCTGCCGGGATTATTGCCCCGGTCCTCGATGCGTTTGCTTTGAGCGATCCTTCGAGGGCTTTGGTGGTTATTGCCATTGCTTCGGGGGCTACTATTCTTTCGCATGTCAACGACAGTGGTTTCTGGCTAGTGGGAAAATATCTGGGTATGAACGAAAAACAAACCCTCCAATCGTGGACCGTTATGGAAACCATTATTGCCTTGTGCGGGCTCTTTTTTTGTATGTTGGCAGGTTTATTTGTGAAATGATAATCAGGAATTTATGGAAACTGTAATAAAAAAATACACTGAACTGAATGTGGACGAATTGCATGATATGCTTCAACTGCGGAGCGAGGTTTTTGTAGTCGAGCAGATATGTGTTTATAATGATCTTGATGGCTGGGATAAATACGCTACCCACATTTATCTGTATGACGAAGGTCTGATTGTTGCCTATGCGCGTATATTACCTGCTGAAACCAGGTTCCCTCAGGTTTCCATAGGCAGGGTTGTGGTTCATCCGGCTTATCGGAAAAGGGAATATGGAAAGTTGATCATGAAAAAAGCGATGGCCTACGTGTCAGATGTATGGAAAGCCTCAGAAATAAAGATCAGCGCGCAATTGCACCTTCAAAAGTTTTACGAAGATATGGGATTTAAAGCTGCAACTGAAATTTACGATGAAGATGGCATTCCGCATGTTGGAATGATTTTTTTACCATAAACCTGCCTTAATTTTCTGACGCTTAAACGATTGCCTCAGGCAACCCGGGCAAGTAGCTGTTTTCAAACGGTTGATGTTGGTCAGTTTCAACCTGCGGCGGCATCGACTGCACTTGAATACATTGTGGTGCAGCATAATTTCACCCGCATAAAGATTTACCTGGGTTTTATTATGGAGGATCTTACAATGCGGGCATTTGTAAACCTGAAATGAAGCGCCGATCAGCATTGCAGGGTTATTGGCCGATAAAGCAATAATTTTTTCATGGATTTTGTAATGAAACAACTTGTTGTTGCCAGCCAAATACTCATCGAAAGTTTGCTGTTTGACCTGATATCCCGGGCCCTGCCTGAAAATTTCTTCATATCGGCAGTATCGGCATAAATATGAACATGTATAACCGGTCATTGATTAAGGTAATTTCAGAAATAGTTTATCAGCCGCCTTTGTTGTGCTAAAAATATAAAAATCCTGATATTTACTGCAATTAACAATGGATATTTTTAATTAACTTATGCCCGTATATCAAAATGGTTATAAAGTGAAGTTCAATAAAGTATTTATTTTTTGAAATAACCCCAAGTGGGTATAAATTTGCACCTTGTTTCAAAAAGATCTGATTCAAAGTAATTTTAATACAATATTTATGAGCAATTTTTTTAAAGCGTCAATCGGGCGAAAGTTTCTGATGAGTATTACCGGGCTTTTCCTTATGCTCTTCATTGTTGTCCACCTGACGGTAAATTTCCTGTTGATTATTGATGACAAAGGCGATTTGTACAACAAAGGTGCCCATTTTATGCTTACAAATCCTGCAGTGAGAATCATGGAGCCTCTACTCGGCTTGGGGTTCCTTATTCACATTATATGGTCATTTATAATTTCATGGGAAAACTGGAAAGCACGGCCTGTGAAATACAGCAAGCTGGATCTTTCGAATGCAAGTTCGTGGGCATCGCGCAATATGTTGATTCTTGGCGCATTGGTACTTGTTTTTCTGGTGGTTCACCTCATGAATTTTTACCTGAAAATGAAATTTACCGGATCGCCTTTACTCGATTTTGTGATGGTTGACGGTGTAAAAATGAAAAACAGCTATAACCTGGTGAGCACAGCCTTTAAGGAAAGCCTGGTGTACAGTCTTTTTTATGTAGCAGGAGGCATTCTTCTTGGATTACATGTGGTACATGGGTTCTGGTCTTCATTTCAAACTCTCGGGTTGAACAATAATTTGTGGATGAGCCGTTTGCGCCTGATAGCAAAAATATACGCCATAGTGGTGGCCGTAGGATTTTCTATTATACCGCTCTATTTTGTTATTAAATTTTAACCGAATAACGATTAAAATATGCAAAAACTTGATTCAAAGATACCTGCAGGGCCATTGGCCGAAAAGTGGTCGCGCCACAAGGCGTCGATTAATGTGGTTAGTCCGGCCAACAAGCGCAAGCTCGAAATTATTGTTGTGGGGACTGGCCTTGGTGGCACTTCTGCTGCTGCTTCCCTGGCCGAACTGGGTTATAATGTAAAAGCATTCTGTTACCAGGATAGCCCCCGAAGGGCGCACTCCATTGCGGCCCAAGGAGGTATCAACGCAGCTAAAAATTATCAAAACGACAACGATTCGGTATTCCGACTTTTCTATGATACCATCAAAGGTGGCGATTACCGTGCCCGAGAAGCCAATGTTTACCGGTTGGCCGAAGTATCGCCAAACATTATCGACCAATGTGTGGCACAGGGTGTACCTTTCGCACGGGAATATGGCGGTTTGCTCGATAACCGGTCGTTTGGCGGGGTTTTGGTTAGCCGTACCTTCTATGCCAGGGGCCAAACCGGGCAGCAATTGTTGCTGGGTGCTTATCAGGCGTTAAACAGGCAGATTTCGAAGGGAAACGTAAAATTGTATTCACGCCACGAGATGCTCGATGTGGTTGTTATAGATGGCAAAGCCCGGGGCATAATTGCCCGCGACCTGGTAACCGGGGAACTGAAAAGGTTTGGGGCTCATGCTGTGATTATTGCCACTGGTGGATATGGAAATGTATTCTTCCTCTCCACAATGGCTATGGGCGCCAACGGTTCGGCTGCATGGCAATGCTATAAAAAAGGCGCAATGTTTGCCAATCCTTCGTTTGTGCAGATACACCCAACCTGTATTCCGGTGCATGGCAGACAGCAATCGAAACTTACCCTGATGTCTGAATCATTAAGGAACGACGGCCGGGTATGGGTTCCCAGAAAGATTGAAGATGCACAGAAACTCAGGGAAGGCAAAATCGGGCCTAATGATATCCCCGACGAAGACCGCGATTTCTACCTCGAACGCCGTTATCCCTCCTTTGGGAACCTGGTCCCACGCGATGTAGCATCGAGGGCAGCAAAAGAACGCTGTGATGCAGGTTACGGTGTAAATCCCGAAGGAAAAGCAGTATTCCTCGACTTTAAATATTCCATTGAACGTCTCGGCCGAAAAGTGATCGAAGCTAGGTATGGAAACCTTTTTCAGATGTACGAGAAGATTACCGATGTTGATCCTTATAAAGAACCGATGATGATTTATCCGGCCATTCATTATGCTATGGGTGGTGTCTGGGTCGATTACAACCTGATGACCACCATTCCTGGATTATATGCCATTGGCGAAGCCAATTTCTCCGATCACGGGGCAAACCGTTTGGGTGCATCGGCGCTGATGCAGGGATTGGCCGATGGCTATTTTATCCTGCCATACACCATTGGTGATTACCTTGCCGGAGAAATACTTACGCCAAAAGTGGATACAAGTGCCCCTGAGTTCGATGTATCCGAAAAAGCGGTGAATGACCGCATTCAAAAGCTATTCAACATAAGGGGAACCAAAACCGTCGATCATTTTCACAAGGAATTGGGCCATATCATGTGGGACTATGTGGGAATGTCGCGTAACGAAGAGGGCCTGAAAAAAGCCATAAAGGAGATTCAAAAGCTCAGGGATGAGTTCTGGTCGGATGTGAAAATCCCGGGCGAACTGAACAACCTTAACCCCGAACTTGAAAAAGCCGGGAGGTTGGCCGATTTCTTCGACATTGGTGAATTAATGGCCCGCGATGCCCTTGTGCGCAATGAATCGTGTGGCGGGCATTTCCGTGAAGAATCGGTTACTGAAGACGGGGAAGCCCTTCGTAACGACGAAAAATTTACCAACGTATCGGTCTGGGAATACAAGGGTGAGAATAAGGAACCTGTTTTGAACATAGAACCTTTGGTATTTGAGAATGTGAAACTTTCGCAGCGTAGTTATAAATAAAACGGTTAAAGAATAGGATTATGGCTGATAAAATTCTGAAGAAGTTATATATAAAAGTCTGGAGGCAAAATAATTCCAAAGACAAAGGCAGGTTTGAAACCTACGAAATTGAAAATGTATCTGCCGGATCATCATTTCTCGAAATGATGGACATCCTGAACAATAACCTTATCGAAAAGGGTATTGATCCGGTGGCGTTCGATCACGATTGCCGTGAAGGTATCTGTGGAACATGCAGCATGTTTATCAATGGAAGGCCACACGGGCCCGATAAGGCCGTTACCACTTGTCAGTTGCACATGCGCAAATTCAACGATGGCGACACCATTACAGTTGAGCCGTGGAGGGCTGCAGCCTTTCCGGTAATCAAGGACCTGATGGTTGACCGTACTGCTTTCGATAAGATACTGCAGGCAGGCGGTTTTGTTTCGGTAAATACAGGGGGCATCCCCGATGGCAATGCCATACTGGTAAGCCGAAAAGATGCTGAGGAGGCTATGGATGCGGCAGCTTGTATTGGTTGCGGTGCATGTGTGGCAACCTGTAAAAACTCATCGGCTATGTTGTTTGTGGCTGCCAAGGTTTCTCACCTGGCAAAATTGCCACAGGGCCGTATCGAGGCCAAAGAACGTGCACGTAACATGGTGGCTAAAATGGATGAGCTTGGCTTTGGCGGTTGTACAAATACTCAGGCCTGCGAAGCCGAATGCCCGAAAAGCATTTCTATTTCGCACATTGCACGGCTTAACAGGGAGTACCTGGTTGCCCGGTTTTCGGAATAATCATAAACCGAAAATATTATTTATCAGTTAATTTTCAGGGCATAGCATTCGAAGGAGAAAATGTACGTGCATTTTTCAGTACCTTCGACTGCTTAATAAGTTTTAAAGAGTAATTCATATAAAATCAGTTAAAATGGCACTTAGTTATAAAGAGTTGGGCCTTGTAAACACAAGAGAGATGTTTGCAAAGGCTGTTGCTGGCGGATATGCAATTCCAGCCTATAATTTCAATAACCTGGAGCAGCTTCAGGCTATTATCAGCGCATGTGTTGAAACACAATCGCCCGTTATACTCCAGGTTTCGAAAGGAGCGCGGCAATATGCAAATCAAACGCTTTTGCGTTATTTAGCACAGGGAGCCGTTGAATATGCTAAAGAACTTAGCAAAGGTACCGGAATTCCCATTGCCCTGCACCTTGACCACGGCGATAGCTTCGAAACCGCAAAAGATTGTATCGATATGGGTTTTTCGTCGGTAATGATCGATGGATCGCACCATCATTACGAAAAAAATATTGAAGTTACCCGACAGGTGGTTGAGTATGCACACAAATATGATGTTACGGTCGAAGGTGAATTAGGGGTTCTGGCAGGTATCGAAGACGATGTGGTGGCTGCCAAATCGGTTTATACCAACCCCGATGATGTAGTGGACTTTACCCAGAAAACAGGTGTTGATTCGCTTGCCATATCCATTGGGACCTCCCATGGTGCAAATAAATTCACCCCTGCCCAGTGTACCAGAAACGAAGACGGGATACTTGTACCTCCTCCACTGCGATTCGATATCCTCGAAGAAATCGAACGCCGTCTGCCCGGTTTTCCCATTGTTCTGCATGGAGCTTCATCTGTACCAGTCGACCTGGTTAAAATGATCAACGCCAACGGTGGCGCTTTGAAAGATGCAGTTGGGATTCCTGAAGAACAATTGCGCCGTGCAGCTGCCTCTTCGGTTTGCAAAATCAATATCGATTCCGATGGCCGTTTGGCAATGACTGCTGCTGTTCGCAAAGTATTTGTTGATAATCCGGAAGAATTTGACCCACGTAAATATTTAGGTCCGGCACGTAATGAACTGAAAGAACTTTACAAACATAAAATTGTAAATGTTCTCGGATCGAATAACAGGATTTAAGAAATCAAAAATATAAATATAAAAAGCTGCCTTCGGGTGGCTTTTTTTATTGTTTACAGCAGATTGCTTCTTCGCTTATTCCATAAACGGAATAAACTTATTGCCAGCGCAGGGGGGTAGTGTTACATTTTGTGTGTCTCTCGACCTTGTTTTCCCATTTTAGTTACAGGATAAGGATATTACAAATGAGAATATTAACTTTGTAGAAAATAAACAAGATGAAGTACCTGAATCAGTTTCACAAGGAGAGCGAGGAGCGCAAGATGAAGCAGGTGGAAGAATGGGCGAAGAACCCGCCATCAGCAGCAGAGGCATCGAGGAAACATTTCGAGATGCACAAGAGGATAGAAAGGCTTTATCCGCAACAGAGCATCGTGAAAGGATAGATAGGGCTTTAGTTCCATATCCTGGTTTTTAAATTAGCCAGTGCTGCTCCGGGAACCGGGGCTACATTGGTTTCTATTTTAAATGTACGGCAGAAATATTTAAAAAGCAATAGTAGGTTTATGGGTAAATCCCCCCCATACAAAAACAGTTATAATGTAGAGATAATAAGGATTTTAGGCAAAATGTTAAAGAATATTAAGAAATGTTAATACCTATTCCTGGGTTATGCTTACAAAGCAGCTTTAAACTGCCTTAAGAACCTGATATCGTTTTCAAAATAGTGCCTGATATCTTTGATGCCAAAAAGCAACATGGCAATACGTTCTATTCCCATACCAAAAGCAAACCCGGTATATTTCTGACTGTCGATATTGCAGGCTTCCAGAACATTGGGATCGACCATGCCGCATCCAAGTATTTCGAGCCAGCCCGAATATTTACAAACATTGCAGCCTTCGCCACCGCAAATTGAGCAGCTTACATCCATTTCGGCCGATGGTTCGGTAAAAGGGAAATAGGAAGGGCGGAGGCGGATTTTGGTTTCTTCGCCGAAAAGTTCTTTGGCAAAATAGAGCAAAGTTTGTTTCAGGTCGGCAAACGAAACATTCTCGTCCACATACAATCCTTCTACCTGGTGAAAAATACAGTGCGACCGGGCCGAAATAGCCTCGTTGCGGAATACCCTTCCGGGGAAAATTGCCCGTAAAGGCGGTTGTGTACGTTCCATTACCCTGATTTGTACGCTCGAAGTATGGGTGCGGAGCAAGACATCGGGATTTTTTTCAATAAAGAAGGTGTCCTGCATATCGCGGGCGGGATGCTCAGGCGGGAAGTTCAGGGCTGAGAAAACATGCCAGTCGTCTTCTATCTCAGGGCCTTCGGCAACAGTAAAGCCAAGTCGTCCAAAAATCGAGATAATCCGGTTGCGAACAATTGCTAGTGGGTGGCGTGCCCCCAAACCAATAGAATCTCCGGGTGCAGTAAGGTCAATGTTTGACTTTCCTTCATCTGATTTCTCAAAAGTATCCTTGAGGTGATTGATTTTCTGCTGGGCAGATTCTTTCAGATCATTCAGAGCCTTTCCCACCTCTTTCCGGAGGTCAGGATGAACTTCTTTAAACTCCGCAAAAAGCTGGCTAAGAATTCCTTTTTTGCTGATATAACGGATGCGAAACTCTTCAACCTCTTCTTTGGAAGCTGCTTTCAGTTCTTCTATTTCGGTGAGCAATGCCCTGATTTTGTCCAACATAGTAAAATTAATTTATGGCTGCAAAGATATATTTTACTTTGAAAAGCCATAAGCTAAGTTTCTTTCAAATTAAGATAAGGGTACTGGTTTTATTTTTCCTTCTGTTTGTACATTTGCTTTCAGTAAAAAATAACAGCAATGGAAAACTCGGGAATTATTCAGTTGCATGTAAGTTTTACGGGTCCGGTAATAATTAAAGGCGAAAACCAATATATTATGGTTGATACCGGGCCCGAACAAAAAATGAATGAATTACTTGAACAATTCAGGTTGCACAATATTGAGTCCGAAAAAATAAAGCTTATTATACTGACCCACACACATTACGACCATACAGGCAACCTACAGGAATTGAAGGAACTGACAGGGGCAAAGGTGGTTGTTAACCGGCGCGAAGCCGAATGTCTCAGAACAGGGCTTATGCCCATTCCCTGTGGTACCAGTTTTTTCAGCCGGATGATTGTGGGCATTGGCGATTTTTTGATGCCGGGCTATGCTTCGCCCCGTCCCTTCGAAGCCGATATTTTTGTTGACTATGAATTCGACCTTTCGCCATGGGGCGTGAAGGGTAAAATTATCCATACACCGGGACATACCGAAGGGTCACAGTCGGTTGTTATCGGGTCGCATTGCATTGCCGGCGACTGCTTTTTCAATGTAAAAGGTATTGTTTATCCACCCTTTGCGAACAACCAGGCTCAATTACTCGAAACCTGGCAAAAACTGTTCGATATGGGTATTGAAACCATATATCCGGGGCATGGGCCGCGCTTTGCCTCCGATAAAGCAAAGAAAACGTTGGAGAAAAAAATGAAAAAAGCAGTTAAATAAATTACGGCCCTGTTTATTACCTGAGCTCAAGTGTAGTGGTACCTATATTGTTACCATCGGCAAATACATCGATAGTATATCTTCCGGTCATAAATGGTTTTCCCTCGTTGTCCCAATAAATGGCAATCGGAAGGTCGTTGCCTTCGTAGTTAACTTCGCGCATGGCCGAATATTGTATGCGAAGGTCTTCAAACTGGAAAAGATGTTCGGGGGATTTACTGAGTAACAATTGATCGGGGCGCATAATGCGCACATAAATGTTTTTTGATCCCCGGTGTGCGGAAATGTTCCGGTTCAGGACAAAGTTAATCCGGATCATGGTTGCCCGGTTGGCTGCACCGGTTTCTCGGTCACGGTTATTAACCCCAACAGCTACCAGGTTTGAAGCTTCCAACTGGGCAGCACGCTGCAGGTTTTGTTCGAGCCGTTGTTTCTCCTGCGTAAGTTGAACATTCTGCGATTCAACCTGCCTGACCTGCTCCTTTACTTCAATGTTTTCGGCCATTAATATCTGGTTACGCCGGTTCAACGAATCAATCTGTACAATATAATTGCGCATAATATCGCGAAGGGTGGTAACCTCTTGCTGGTAACGGGTTATCCGCTCAAAGCTGAGGCGCTTGGTTTGTTCAACCTCGAGCAGTAGGTCTTTAACTTTGGTCTGGGCTATGTAAAGTTGTTCATTGATGGTGTCGTTTTCGGTCCTGAGCGAGTCATAACTAACAATAATGCGGGTCAGCTCAAATTGGATAGAATCTTTTTCGGCCGATATTTCCCCGATTATCTGCCGGTAATCGATACGTTGCATAAAAAACATCACCAGCAATACCATAAGAACCAAAGACAGGAAAATTACAATTACATTGTTCCTTCTGTCCCTTGGTGTAGCTCCTAAAAAATTTTTCTTATTTTCTATTTCTGCTTCCGACATATTTTTCGTATTGCAATGTTTCCGCGCAAAAATACAACTTTTTCGCTCGTAAAGGCATTATGTACTGATACAAAAGGCCAAAAATCCAGAGGGGAATAACGTTATCGTACCTGATTTCGAAATCATCTATTTATTTGGAATATAATATGATTGGGTGAAAACCCCGATGCATTATTAATCATGTGACTTTTGAGGCTTTGTGGGCGATGAAAGCAATTTATTATCCCGCAAAGACACGAAGAGCACAAAATTTTGGAATTCCGGATTTTAATGAAGCTATGGCTATTTATTCCCTGGCAATAAGCTTTGATAACTCTTCGAGCGGGGTGTTGGCCAGTGAATACAGATCATCGACCACTTTTCTGAGATAGGCTTTCATTACGTCTGGGTTGTCTTTTCCGTCGATATGGTTGATCCTTAACCGGAGTTCACGGTGTCCTGAAATTACCTTCCAGGCAATTTCCATTACTTTTTTCTTGTCAACCTCAGGGTGGGAATCAATAAAATAGAAACATTCGCCCAATACCAGAGAAAGCAGGTAATCGACATCTTTTTTCAATGAGCGTAAACTTGCCATAACCAAACAGTTTTAAAATTCAAACTTAACAGGTTTTCCGTTAATTTCCGCCGATTCGATGATTGCTTTAACCGAACCAACCAAAATTTTTGTTTCCACCAAAACAGGCAGCCGGTTCGGGCTGTCATCTATCCACACCTTGAGGTATTCACCACCAGGGAAAAAATCGCCTTTCAGTAAAAGTATGGAAAATTTATAGCACGAAAAAGGGATTTTATTCCGGTTAGTAATGGTTTCTTTTCCTAAATAGCGGTAATAAATATGGTGTATCTCATTATCCACCAGCATTGTGAACGGAACTATCTGCCCGCTATCAAGGCGGTCGAAATCGTGTGTCCTGAATTCGTAAGCGGTTGCCAGCATATCCCTTAATCCCGGTTCCATTTGTAGGGTATCGTTGAACAATGGTTTCCCGAAGCGCTGAACGGTTGAAAAAACCTGCTTTCGGGGTGGTGGAACTTTATAGAAATAATAGGAGCGTTCGTTGCCATGATTGAAAACCTGTTCATAAAATTCAGGGTTGTAAGTATGCGGCATTACAATAGATTCAACGGTATCCCTTATTTTATAAAACCGGTCGTACATCCTGAAAGTATGCGCTTCGGCCATTAGTTTCCACCTATTGCCCAAAGGGGTATTAATGGCAGTGAATGAAAAATTTACCTGTCCGCTCCTGATCCAGATAAAATGCCAGTTATAATAGGCCCCGTAGGTTATTTTCTCACCAGGTGAAAGTGTAAATTTTTTTTGGCCCATTGACGTGCCAGGTACACTCAGGAACAGGAGAATTAGTATTTTCAGACAGGTTTTCATTTGTATATCGATATTTTACCTTCGTCCTGGTGCACCAATGGTTCTTCCACCAAAATCCATCTGAACGGGTTCCCGATCCTGTTGTTCCTGTTTTTGCCTTTCTTCCTGCTGTCGCTTCAGCCTGAGTTCTTCTTCCTCCTTATCGATCAGTTCTTTTCTATATGTGGGGTCGGATTTGAGGTCCCATTTGAATTCATTTTCCCAGTTTGAGCGCACTTTAACTATTTCGGGGAGGTAAGCTACCCTTTCAGGTTGCCTGTTTTCGGCAAGCGACCCGGTATCCCACTCTCCATTGTTGTTGCTGTCGAAAATTATCTTAACCTTATATTTGTTCGGCGCCAAAAAATCGAATGTCACCTTTCCGTCTGATGAAGTTTTTAGGGTCTTCATCACTTTTTCATCTTTGCTGTTGTCGAGTAATTGAACAACAAGAGGCTCATTAACCGACGAAAGATGCAGGATTATACTTCCATAAAAGTCTTCTTTCTGGGTAGTGAACTGCCTGCGGAAATTCCTGTTGGTAATACCATAAATATTTGTAAATGTTGCTGAATCGATTTCGAGGATATAAGAAGTATTTGGTTCCCATGGGTATTGTATCTGCCAGGTTCGCCAACGTAAAGTATCTTTTGTAACTTTGATGGGCAATGGGGTGTCTGTGAGGTCTTCGGCCCCTACCAGTCTGATGGCATTGGTATCAAAAGAATATACCGGTTCGGGTGCAGTAATGAGTACCGGTACATTCAGGTCGAACCCCGAGGTTTTAACATTGTCAGAAAAGGTAAACTGGACAACTTCAGGTTTTTCTTCCTCGTCGTCGCGACTCCTTCTTCTCGGTTCCTGGCGGGCACGGTCAGTATAAACCAGCGACAAGGTATCGAGGGCGATATATTTTTGGTTTAATGAGTCAAGCTGAGTGAAGGCAATTTCAAAACGAAGCGTGTCCAAAGCAGCAACCAGGGTATCGGTAACCCAAAGGGTTATGGTATCGAACCCGGAACTGTGCTCTTGTAAAAACCAGTCCTGTTTGTCCCGATGGAATAACCTGATTCCCAAAGTATCGTCTACAGGTTCGTTAAAAACAATCTGGCTGCGAAATCGAGTCTCCCTTATTACTTTTTCAATATATTGGTCGAAGAATTTTTCAGTAAAAGTTCTCAAATATATCGGTTCCGGGAAAAAATAAGTGTTACCGACAATAAGCAAGGAATCAGCCCCTGAAACCAGTGTATCCGCTTCGGCCCTGAATTCGGCAAACGGTATAATAATGCTGTCGGCAAATGCAATTTCTTCTGCACCTGGATTGTATTTCATATCCCGGTTGCCATCGTTGAGGGCATACAGGCGATAGTTACCTGCTTTAACGTTGTCAAACAGGTACAATCCACGTGCATCAGTGCGGGCTATATAATCAGGAAGTGTTTTAACTACAGCGCTGTCGTGCAGGTTGCTGTGGAGCATAACCAGAATTTTTTCCTGTTTTTCAAGATTGAAACCATTTTTCACAACTCCAGCAACCCTAAGGGTATCCAAAACAGGGCCGGTACTTAAAATTATCCGTAAGTTGTTGTAAGGGTTCCTTTCGTTGTTGTCAACAATTGAATTCTTAAAGTCGAGAGAGTAGGTTACATCTTGCTTCAGGTCTTCGTTGAATTCAACAATCAAATTCCTTGAACGGGTACGTACCGAGGGCCTTTTCTGAAGTGGGGGTGAAACCACAAGGTCTTCCGAAACCGCATCGGCTATTATAAACTCATCGAAAGTAAGCCGCACTTCGGAGCCTGTAAAATTCAATCCCCGCATGGCTGGCGAAGTCTGTAGCAATATCGGAGGCAGTGTATCTTTTGGCCCTCCGGTAGGCATACCCTGATTGGCGCACGAAGTATAAAATGCAAGTGCAATAAATAGGGCAATCCCCGTTAGAAGAAGGCTGTTTTCGGTTTTTTGTCTGTCAATTTGCATTGTTTTCCAATAAAATCGAGGAAAAATTAAGGTTACAAACATACAAATTACTTCATATTTTGAGGAGCAAGTGTTGTTAATTAACCTAAATTGCCATTTTTGTTGCGTGATGAAGCAGACTGTCAGGGACGAAATAACCGGTTCCATTTCAGGGAATTGTTTTGATGTTGTGATACTCAATGCAGGGTTGAAAGAAATCATACTTGCATTGACGAGTGTGATGAGAGGGAAAAGGCTTTTGCTGTTATTTCGCAGCGACCTTATTCGAAACGATCATTGGTAGGTTATTTCAATGCTACCTCATTCGTTCGCCGGATTTCTGTCTAAAATATCCTATAACAAACGCATCAGGGAATGGATTATGATTGCCCCACATCTTATCAGGCCAATAAAGATTATTTATTTCGGAAAATGCCGTTCGAAACTGCTCATTAGGGCATACGATTTTTTTAAGGATTGTTATTACAGTGAAAAATCCGTCAGGGTGGACATTAACAGCATTCCATTGCTGAGAAACAACAAGGCGCTACATCCCAGGGCTTGGTTAACTGAAGGGTATAAGGTTAATGTAACCCGTTTAAAGATTGAATTGCTGAAAGAGATTTTTACACGGGGAGGGATAGTTCTGAATTTTGCTGATCTGGAAGAAACCGAAAAGGGACTTTTTATTAAGGATAATATTACCGGTGAACTTTTTCACATTTTTGCTGTTAAACATATAATTTGCCACCAGACTTTTATTGATCAGTTTCTTGTTGACAATTTACCATGTGCCGATTTTGTCATGCACCTCGATTTAAAAAACAACAGGTTTATTTTTACCGACGAAGAAGACAAACTTGGCATAATAGCACACCCTTATGTAAGTGATGAAAGTATAAAAAAGTTTTTAATGATTGACCATGGGATACCATTGAAACATTTGACATCAACCCAGGTAATGTGTTCTGAATTTGATGTATTCAAATCCCTGAAGCCCGGATTTTCTGAAAATTTTTCACTGCTTAATACCAGGCAGGATCAAGTTACAAGGTCTGTTGAAGATATGATGGAAACTGCCTTCGACCTGGCCAAACAAACCGGGATCGTTTTTTCTGATTTCAGAAAACTATATTACAGCTACGGACAGGGAACTGAATGGATGACCAACCGTGCTTATGAATTTATGCAGTTTACCCGCGACCCCCAAAAAATATGGCAACAGGTTGAACGGGAATATATGGCCCGTTTCGAATGGGCTATCGATATTGATTGGTGACATAGATAAAGAAAACTTAACTATATAAAATTTTTATTTCACACAATGGTTTAGTAAATTTCAGCCAAAATTAAAATCAATGGCACGAAGCAACAAAAAGAAGAAGGCCGGGAAAATGGCCACTTACGATAAAAAGAACCTGAAAAAAGTTATACTTTCCTTCATGTACGAAGATCCGGCAAAAACCTTCAATTACAAGCAGGTTTCATCGTATCTGGGGATTAAAGACGATGAATCGCGAAAACTTGTAAATGTTTCATTGGAAGAGCTTTATGACAATGGGTACCTCGATCGTCAGGGGCATGGTAAATTCAGGCTTAAAAGCAGGGGGGGAACTGTGGTTGGCGTCCTCGATGTTCAGTCGAAGGGGTTTGCCTATGTTCGGAGCGACGAAGTTGACACCCCGGTATATATTGCTTCGCGCAACATGATGTATGCCATGACAGGCGATAAAGTGAGAGTTCACCTTTTTGCACGCCGCAAAGGTCACGATTTTGAAGGAGAGATAGTTGAAGTGCTTGAAAGGGCAAAAAAACAGTTTGTCGGAACCATTGAGAGAGTCAATAATTTTGCCTTTCTTATTCCCTCCACCAAAACCACATTTGATATTTTTATACCCGGCGATGCCCTGAAAGGAGCAGAAAACGGACAAAAAGCCATTGCCGAAATAACCGAATGGCCTGCCAATGCCCGAAATCCAGTCGGAAAAATCATCGAAGTGTTAGGAGATAAAGGACATCATGATACCGAGATGCACGCCATTCTCGCCGAATACGAACTTCCCTGGAAATTTCCGGATAAAGTTGAACAGGACGCTGAAAAAATCCCTGAAGATATCCCTGCCTCGGAAATTAAACTTCGGTGTGACTTCAGAACCGTTACCACCTTCACAATAGACCCGGCCGATGCAAAAGATTTCGATGATGCCCTGTCGCTTCAAAAACTCGATAACGGAAATTGGGAAGTGTGTGTACATATTGCCGATGTTTCGCATTATGTTAAGCCAGGCTCGGTGCTTGATGAGGAAGCATATAGCAGGGCAACTTCGGTATATCTGGTTGACAGGGTAGTTCCAATGCTTCCCGAAAAGTTATCGAATGGGGTATGTTCGCTCCGGCCAAACGAAGACAAACTCTGTTTTTCGGCGGTTTTTGAAATGAACGACAAAGCCGATGTAGTAAATGAATGGTTCGGAAGGACCATCATCAACTCCGACAGGCGGTTTACTTACGAAGAAGCACAACAGATCATTGAAACCGGAACTGGTGACCTTTCGGACGAAGTACTTACTTTGAACAGTTTAGCGGTGAAACTCCGCGCGAGGAGGTTTAAAGAGGGTTCTATTGCATTCGACCGGGTAGAAATAAAATTCGAGATCGACGAAAAGGGTAAACCATTGTCAGTTTATTTCAAGGAATCGAAAGATTCAAATAAGTTAATTGAGGAATTTATGTTGCTGGCCAACAAAAAAGTTGCTGAGTATATCGGGAAGCCCAAAGGGAAACAGGCATCCAAAACATTTGTTTACCGAATTCACGACCGTCCTGATCCGGAAAAGCTGGAAAACTTCAATAATTTTATCAATAAATTCGGACTTGGGATCCAGTTGGTTACCCCCCGTGCAATTGCCACTTCGATGAATAACCTGCTCGAAAAAATAAAAGGACGCAAGGAGCAGAATATTGTTGAAATGCTCGCCATAAGGGCAATGGCAAAAGCTGCATATTCCACGCGGAACATTGGACATTACGGGCTGGCATTCGAGTACTATACCCATTTCACGTCGCCCATACGAAGGTATCCCGACGTGATGGTTCACCGTCTGCTCGAAAAATACCTCGACGGAGGCCGATCGGTTGATGGAGTGAAATACGAAGAGATGTGCCGCCACTCATCCGATATGGAAACCCGCGCAGCAAATGCCGAACGGTCGTCGGTAAAATACAAGCAGGTTGAATTTATGCAGGACCATATAGGTGAAGTTTATAATGGTGTGATTTCGGGGGTTACAGATTTTGGGTTATTTGTTGAATTGGAAAACAAAATCGAGGGAATGATCCCGATATCTGAGATTGATGATGACTTTTACTTTTTCGACGAGGACAACTATCAGATCAGGGGTAAGCACACCAACCAGATATTTCAGCTTGGCGACGAAGTGGGGATAAAAATCTGGAGGACTAACCTGGAGCGCAAACAGCTCGATTTTTTACTGGCTGAAAAAAAGGCCTTTAATGTTTCTCGTCGCAAAAATTAAAATTTTCAATTATATTTGTCTGCATAATATCAAACTTAACAGATTCAGCAAATGGAAAAAGATATTGAACCTGGAACAAAGAGAGATTCTAACCGGGAGAACATCCTGAAGATTGCCCAGGATATTTTCAGCAAGTACGGATACAAAAAAACTACCCTCGATGATATTGCAAATGCCGTGAGAAAAGGGAAAAGTTCGTTGTATTATTATTTCAAAAGCAAAGAAGACTTGTTCCAGGCGGTTATCATGAAAGAAGTTGACCTTCTGGCCAAAGAGCTTGACAGGGTTATCAACCGTAATACCGATCCGGTTGACAAGCTTCGCGATTATATGTTAACCAAAATTAATACGTTCAGGAACCTGGCCAATTTTTACCATGCATTGGAAAATGATGTCACGGCCATAACTTTTATCAACGATGTAAAGCACCGCTACGAGCAGGATGAAATCAGGTTAATCAAACGGATACTCATTGAAGGCGTGCGTAAGGGTGAGTTTGAGATTTATGACTTTAACCTGGCAGCCATTGGGATAACCATGGCCATTAAAGGACTCGAAATGCCGCTTTCTGCCGGTACTTATGGAAACCTTAACCTTGAACGTAGTGTGGATGTGATCCTCAAAATAATCTGTTATGGAATTATGAAAAGATAATATTTTTGAACTTTCTCAAAACATTAATGGCTGAACAAGAACAAGTGTCCAGGCTTTTTTGTATTTGCCAATAACCTTACCGTATATTTCTCAATTTGGATTCAATATCATTAACCACAATTTTTTGTTTATCAATCTGATTGAGGATGTCGCCCTGTTCCCTGAGGTTGTGTGTACTTTGTCTTTCAAATTTTGAGATTTTACGTTCGTTCCGGTTGATATTACGCTGGTTGGAGCGTATTTCTTTTTCAAGCTTTTTTGCATCAATCTCGTGTTGATATAGAATGATCTGAACATTCTCCCCCTGCGTACTGAAATTCTCCTTACGGCCTAGTTGCATCTGATATTCCCTGTTTTCGTTTCTCATTTCAATATTGTCCGATTTCAGGCCGTTAATCCTGCGTTCGTTCTGTGAGGATTTCCGCCTCATTTTTTTCAGGTCTTGCTCCCGCGATTTCAATATAACCTGCTCGTTCCTCAGTTCTTTACCTACTGCATCACGATAGACTTCAACTGCAAAATCGCGGATAAGCTTCGAAGCGTCTTCTGTTTTGGCTCCGGTTTCAGGTGATACACCTATAAAGCCATCGCTGTCTTTGAGGAAAATTTTCATAAAAATCCTTTCCGGGAACGATGATACCTGGGCAAAAACCGTTATGGGGCCCGAACTGATCTTTTTAATATCCACGTCGCGCATAATCCATTCGTCCCCTTCCTGAACAAATTTTTGTCTCTTGCTGAAAATCCTGCTTGGCGATAAAGTAAGCTCAAGTATCCGGATTGCATCGGCTGAGGTTGCCTGTGGTATTTCAGTTTCAAATGCAGGCTGAATTCCCTGCGAAGAGGGCCTTTCCTGTACAGTAACTTTGATTTCTTCCTGTGCATCTGCTGATAGTCCAGTCAGCAAACACAAAATTACAAGCAGTATCTTCATGGCAATAGCATTAATTTCTTTCAAATTTAATGTCTTTTTACCGTAATTTGAAATAATCTTTCAAGCCATTGCAAAATAAAAGGCCGGTACAACTACCGGCCCTTTTTAATCAACCTAAACCTAAACTAAACCAAAAACCAAAAATGTATTAGGTATTTTTATTAACTCAATCCTATAACTATAAGATGTACGAAAATGTTCAATGCAGGTTAGTTTTTTTCACAAAATATTTTTACAAGTGCTCTTTTCCTACATCATTTCACTTCGAAAACCGAAACCGACCTGCCAGGAACAACAAGTTCGCGGAGTTGATCAAAATTTCTACCCGTAATTATCTCCGTTGCTGTTTTCTTGTTGCCCAACAATTCTCTGAATCTTGAAGTATTTAGTGTTGTATTGCCACTGTTTTTATTCAGCACTACCATAACCGTTTCGTCCTGGTTATGCCTGAAAAATACATACATTCCATCGAATGGAATAAAATGAGTGGTTTTCCCCGAATGTATTACTTCTTTGTTTTTTCGCCAGAGCAATAATTTACGAATAAAATCCTGAGCATCTTTTTCCTTTTGCGATAATCCCTGACCGGTAAAACCATTTACTTTATCCCCTTTCCATCCACCCGGAAAATCTTTCCGGATATCGCCGTGGTCATCGCCCGGATGGGTTAACAGTACTTCGGTTCCGTAAAATATCTGTGGTATCCCACGCATAGTCAGGAAAAAGGCTATTCCCATTTTAAAAAGATCGAAGTCTTGGTTTACCTGCATATAAAAACGGCTCATATCATGGTTATCAGGGAAAATAACAAGGTTCATCGGATCGGGGTATTGAAAATCCATGGCAAGTCCATCATAAATGATATTGAGCCCGCCGGATCCTTCCTGCCTCAATCCACGCGAAACAGCATCCTGCAGCGGAAAATCCATCATGCTTGGGATCTGTCCGTCATAACCGTCGAGATTTTTTTTACCTTTTTGCCAATAGGATACAATGGCTGCATTGTTATGCCACTCTTCACCAACATTATTGAACCAGGGATATTCTTCCAGAACCCGGAGGTTCCATTCAGCCATCATATATTTATCGGGATAAGGGTAGGTATCCATCCTGATCCCCGACAAGTGGGCATATTCAATCCACCAGATACTGTTCTGGATAAAGTACGTAGCCAGGAACGGGTTGCGTTGGTTTAAATCGGGCATGGTTGGAACAAACCATCCGTCGAGCATTTGTGTCCGGTCATATTCCGATGCGTTTGGATCTTGTATCACGGTTTTGGTATGGTTGGTAATCTGGTAATCAGGGTATTGGTTGATCCATCCGGAAGTTGGCAGGTCTTTCATCCACCAGTGTTCCGAACCACAATGATTAAAAATCATGTCCATAATCAGTTTTATCCCTTTTTCCTTTGCTTTTTCGGCAAAAGCCCTGTATTCCTCATTTGTTCCATAACGGGGGTCAACTTTATAGAAATCGGTGGTTGAATAACCATGGTAGGAATATGTTGGTTGGTCGTTTTCCAGCAGAGGATTAAGCCAGATTGCCGTAAAACCCATCGCTGCAATATAATCGAGATTATCAAACAGGCCCTGAATATCGCCACCATGCCTGCCGCCCTTAAAGTTTCGATTGGGTTTTTCTAACATCCCTTCAACGTAATCGTTTGATGGATTGCCGTTTGCAAACCGGTCGGGCATTATCAGGTACATGGCATCGGCGGGGCTAAACCCCTTTCTTTGAGATGATCCAGGTTCACGTTCTTTCAATTCATAAACGTACTCCGCTACCATTTCCCCGTTTTTGATAAAACTGATTGGGAATTTTCCGGGTTTGGCATCCCCTATATCCAGATCGATAAAAAGGTAATTCGGGTTTTCAACCTGTGAAACACTTTTAATGGCAACTCCCGGATATTCGGTTTGAACTCTTGATGTTCCAATATCTTTGCCATAAACCTTCAATTGAAGGTGGGGATTTTTCATTCCTGCCCACCAGAAGATAGGTTCGACACGCTCAATCGGTGCTGCGTTCAGAATAATTGAACCAAGTATTGAAACTACAAATAATATTAGTCTTTTCATTATCATAACAATTACAATTTTATACATACTTCCCTATTACCTGGGATTGAGACCAACAATTCATTCAACTTAACAGAAAGTGCTTCCGGTGAGAGGTTTTTTAAACTTATTTCCGCTGAGGAAAGTTCCGCTTCAATTGTTTTATTTCTGAAATGTAAACGGACCTTGCATTTTTCCCAACCTGCCGGCAATTTAGGTTTTAAGCAGACAAAATGATCCGAAATGGTGATTCCGAAGCATTGAAAAATTACTTTCACATAGATTTCACAAAGAAGGTTCAAATCAGCGGTCCCATCATTCACAAATGAAAAATAATTGCTGATTACTTCGGGTAATTCATTTTCAATGAATCGTTTTTGAGGAATGATGAGCATATCAGATATTCCGGGGTTTTCCATTTTAATTGTAGCCGATTCCTGAATAATTTTCTTCCAGCAGGCTGTCTCCTTGAGTTCACTGAATTTGTTATGCTCTCTTAAATCCTCATACATCCATGAATTATCCCTTTTCAGAGAATTTATAAAATTGAGGGTTAACTGAAGTGTTTCAGAAGCAATAACATGAAGCTCAGGTAGCGAAATCCCCATTTTTACCCATTCCGATATTGTCTTCTGGCTACTCAATACCGAAGCCCAGAATCGGCTAAGCAATAGTTGAGTGTTGAACCCTTCGGAAGTGAGAAAATCGGGATCGGCTGCATAGTGGTTGTAAATCAGAACAGCTTCCGACACTCTTTTGATACTATGGAAATCCTCGTTTTCTACCAGTTCAGCTTCTGCCAAAACCTCATCATTGCAAACAATTTCAGGATAAAACAGAGGCCCTGAAGCTATTCCTTCCGGAAATTTCTGATTTATCTCACCCATAATATATTTTACCTGACGTTTCAGTAGCGTTCGCACCTGTACCTGAGGGAAGCTGGCAAGCATTAGAAGCAATACATAAGGGTTCAACAAATCAGGATATTTATTCCCTTTTTCAAGATGAATGCCCTGATTTGGCAATATATTGGCAAAATTTTTATCGAGCAATTCTGTGAACCGGTTGATAAAGTTTTGCGCCCTGGTATTTCCATTTATCTGGAAATAAGGCCTATACCAACTATCCAATTTTTCCTGCATTAATATTTTAGTTTAATGGTCAACCTGCTTTTAGACTTTTTCCATGAAACCGGATTGTCAACATCGCGCACAAAAACAACCGAAAGAGAGGCAATAAGCAAGGAGATACCTCCTGCAATGAGGGCATACAACGCCTGGCCGTTAAAGAACTGACGCATGAAAAAGCCGAGGATGCTTGCTGCAAGTATCTGTGGGATTACAATATAGAAATTGAAAATTCCCATATAAATCCCCATTTTGTTAGATGGTAGTGAACCTGTGAGAATAGCGTAAGGCATGGATAAAATACTTGCCCAGGCAAATCCAATCCCAAGCATTGGAACGATAAGCATCAATGGAGTTCTGATAATTCCGAACGACAAAAATGCCAAACCTCCAATGAACAGGGCAATGGAATGGGTGATTTTTCGGCTGGTTATCCGGGCAATTAATGGCAACAAAAATGCTACAACAGCTGCAAAGCCGTTATAAACACCAAACAAAACCCCGACCCAGTTGGCGCCCTCGTTATACAGTGCCGAACTCGTATCGCTGGTACCGTAAACATGACTGGTTACTGCGGCTGTAGTGTATATCCACATGGCAAACAATGCAAACCAGCTGAAAAACTGCACAACTGCCAATTGTTTCATAGTAGCCGGCATATTCACCATATCGGTAAAAATTTCAACCAAACCATTGTTGGTTCGTTTTGCCCGGGCAAACCCCGATGTTATAAACATCAATATCCCGAATACCATAAGGCCACCACAAAGAATGTAGAGTTCCTTTTCCAGCCCCTGATAAAATACAATTCCACTGATTATGACCCCTGCCAGCACTGCAATACTCCCATTCCGGATAAATACCGGGAAAAGTTCGACAGCTTTTCGTGTTTCAGATGATTTCTGAATATTCATTTCACGGCGTTCGAAAGCTTCGAACTCCCTGAGCTGCTCGGGTGAATATTCGTGTGTCCGTAAGATCGTCCAGAGTACAGCGAGGAGAAATACAGACCCACCAAGATAAAATGAGTACTTAACTGTGGGAGGTATTATCCCTGTTCCGGCCACATTGGCAATCCCGAACCAGTGGTCGAGTACATAGGGTAGCACCGAAGCAACCACAGCGCCGGTGCCAATAAAAAAACTCTGCATGGCAAAACCGGTTGTCTGCTGCTCCGGAGGCAGCATGTCGCCTACAAATGCCCTGAAAGGTTCCATGGTAATATTTATGGAGCCATCCATGATCCATAGCATACCCACAGCAACCCATAAAGCGGGTGAATTGGGCATAAACAGCAATGCTGCCGATGCCAGCAGGGCTCCAACCAGAAAATATGGACGGCGACGGCCAAGCCGGTTCCAGGTTTTATCACTGTAGTGCCCAACAATAGGTTGAATAATCAGTCCTGTGACCGGAGCTGCAAGCCAATAAACAGCAAGCCTGTCCACATCGCCGCCAAGGGTCTGAAAAATACGGGAAACATTCGCATTCTGAAGGGCAAACCCAAACTGGATACCCAGAAAGCCAAAACTCATGTTCCATATCTGCCAGAAATTCAAAGAAGTTTTTCTTTTCATCCTGATAAATTTTATGGTTTATTTCCGTGCCTTTGGCACGAAAGCAGATTGGAGGGCGTGAAGAAAACTGAAGTAAGATTGCTATACAAATATATAAAAGTAATTCGTTAAAAACCAAACAATTATACCTATTAATATGTTAAGTTTTACTGTCTGTCGATAAATTTTCCTTATTTCAATCGTTTGCGGAAATCAGAAAAAATTTTTAAAAAAATTGTATTTTCGATGATCCCCTGATGATTAAATCCCCTTCAAGTACCTTAATTTCGGGCAAGCGGAAATCGTTTTTCTCAAGAATTCTGCGCAACAACATTTCAGTGGCAATAATCCCCATTTCGTAGCCATGCTGATCAACCGAACTGAGTGAAGGTTCTGTGATACCAGAAAAACGTCCGTCAGAGAATCCCACCAGTGCAATATCGTCAGGAACTTTGTATCCCTGCTTTTGGATGGTTTTCATGGCGCCAATGGCAGTAATATCATTAACAGCAAATATCCCATCAGGCATAATTCCATTGCTGATGAATTTCATTATGGCCAGCCTTGCTCTTTCAAAATTGTCGGCCTCAACAATCAACCGCCCATCAACAGGGATTCCGGCTTCGGTTATGGCCCTTAAATAACCCTCTTTTCGTTGTTGCCCAATCAGGAGATTCTGGGGGGCAGCAAAATGTGCAATACGCTTACGGCCTTGCTCAACCAGGTGCCTGGTCGCCTGATAGGCAGCCTCACTGTCGTTGATAATTACCTGGTCGCCTTTTATTCCCGGAGCTACCCGGTCGAAAAACACCAGAGGGATATTATTCGATACAATATTTTGCAAGTGCTGATAATCATTGGTTTCTTTCGATATAGAAACCAATATCCCATCAACCCTTTGAGCCAACAGAGTCTTTACGTTGGAAACCTCACGGTCAAATTTTTCATTCGATTGGCAGATAATCACATTGAAACCGGCATTGTAGGCCACATCTTCGATGCCACTGATTACCGATGAAAAAAAATAGTGCACAATTTCCGGAATGATTACCCCAATGATCCGGGTACGCTGATGTTTCAGGCTGAGGGCAACAGCATTAGGTTGATACTTTAAATGGGCAGCCAGATCGTTCACCGCTTTTCTGGTTTCTTCACTGATATCGGGATGGTCCTGCAGTGCCCTCGAAACCGTTGACGCGGAAACTCCCAGTTGTTTGGCAATGTCTTTTATAGTAACCTGGCTACTTTTCATACAAAAAGCTACGTTCACAAGTTCATAAAAATAGTTTTTTTTGATTGAAATATTTCAAAAATCGCTGAGAAAAAAGTCAATTCATAAAACACCCGAATCTTTACCCATCAGCAGCAACATGTTGTATAACATGTTTTATGCAAACGTCACCGCAAACGTTTGCGGAATTATTTGTGTTAAAAGTCTGTAAATCATATCTTAAGAATTCTTAATTTCGCAGAAGGATTGCAGGAAAATGCAAGAAAACTGATTTAAAAGGTTGCATGAATGAATGTAAAAAGTTCTAATTAAAAACATCAAATGACTTATGATGAAATTTGTTCAAAACAAAGCTAAGTTTCTTTTGCTTGTTTGTGCAATGTTGTTTACAACAATAGCATTTGCTCAGCAAAAGTCCATTACGGGCAAGGTGACCGATGCCAGATCGGGTGATCCCATGCCCGGTGTAACCATTATTATTCCGGGTACTACAACCGGTACCATAACCAATTTTGACGGCGACTATTCGTTGAGCATCAATGTAGGCCAGACTTTGTCGTTTTCGTTTATCGGTTATGAAACACAGCAAATTGTTGTAGGTGACCAGAATGTCTATAACATCAGACTGTCTTTGTCAGTCGAAACACTTGAAGAAGTTCTGGTAATTGGTTACGGTACAACCAGGCGCGAAGATGCCACTGGTTCTGTTCAGGCAGTGTCGTCATCCGACTTTAACCGTGGCGCCATAACTTCGCCACAGGAACTTGTGTCGGGCAAAATTGCCGGTGTGCAGATTACCAATGGTGGCGGTGCCCCTGGCGAAGGAGCCATGATCCGTATCCGGGGTGGTTCATCTCTCTCGGCCAGCAACGACCCGTTATTTGTAATTGATGGTGTTCCGGTTGATAATGACGGTGTTTCAGGTATGCGTAACCCGTTGGCAACCATCCACCCATCGGATATTGAAACATTTACAGTGCTGAAAGATGCATCGGCCACCGCAATTTACGGATCCCGTGCTTCGAACGGAGTTATTATTATTACCACCAAAACCGGTAAAAAGGGTCAACCTTTGCGGTTTAACTACAATGGTTTTGTTTCAGTGAGCAACAAAAGCGAATCCATCGATGTTTTGTCGGCCGATGAATTCAGGACAATTGTAAACGAAAGGTATGCAAACAACCCCAATGCGAAAAATCTTTTAGGTTCGGCCAATACCATATGGCAGGATGAGATATACCGGTCAGCAATAAGTACCGACCATAACCTGAGCCTTACAGGAAACCATGCCGGAGTGCCTTTCAGGGTATCCTACGGCGTTTCTGATGAACAGGGTATCCTTAAAACTGACGGACTGTCAAGGGTTACCATGTCATTGGGTGTCAATCCTTCACTTTTTGAAGATCATCTGAGGGTAACCATCAACCTGAAGGGAATGCTCAATAAAAACCAGTTTGCAAATCGGGGAGCCATTGGCAGTGCAGTTCATTTTGACCCGACACAGCCTGTTAACGTGAGCGGAAGTCCTTATGGAGGTTATTTCACATGGACCCAGCCTAATGGCGACCCCATTGCCATTGCGCCAATCAACCCCATGGCCCAGCTCATGATGACCGACGATAGGGCTTCGGTATCGCGTAGCCTCGGAAATACACAGTTGGATTATCGTTTCCATTTTTTGCCCGACCTTCGGGCTAACCTTAACCTTGGGTACGATATTTCGAAGAGTTCGGGTTTTGTGAAACGGCCAGAGAATTATCCGGGTGGATTTGATAAAGTAAATGGTGGGGGTACTTTCAGGGAATACAATCAGGAAAAGAAAAACAGCCTGCTTGATTTTTATTTGAATTATCAGAAAGCCCTGAATTCGATCGACAGCCGGGTTGATGCCATGGTAGGTTATTCGTGGCAGCATTTCTGGAGGGCCGGAACGGCTTATGAAACCAATGCCAGGAGATCGATTGAGCGCGAAGATTCGGATTATGAAACCGAAAACTACCTGGTTTCATTCTTCGGACGTTTGAATTACATTTTGAAAGACAGGTACTTATTGACACTCACTGTGCGCCAGGACGGTTCGTCGCGATTTTCGCCCGACACCCGATGGGGTACCTTCCCCTCGCTGGCTTTTGCCTGGAGGATAAATCAGGAAGGTTTCCTGAAAAATGTGAAGTCAATCAATGACCTTAAACTAAGACTGGGTTATGGTATCACTGGTCAGCAAAATATTACCGACAACGATTATCCATACCTGCCCCGTTATACACTGGGAACCGAAACTGCGCAGTACCTGTTTGGCAATACTTGGTACAGGACATACCGTGCCGAAGGTTACGATGCCAACATCAAATGGGAAACAACCACAACCTACAATATCGGTTTCGATTATGCATTCGCCAACAACCGGATTTCAGGTACGATTGATGCTTACCAAAGGATTACCGATGACCTGATAAATTTCATCCCTGTGCCGGCCGGCACAAATCTCACCAATATGCTGCTGACCAACGTCGGGAGCCTTGAAAACAAGGGGGTTGAATTATCTGTAAATCTGGTGCCAGTAAGGATAAAGGATTTTACCTGGGATATCGGGTTAAATGCTTCTTACAACGAAAATAAAATTACCAAACTGACTGCCTCCGACGACCCGAATTACCTCGGGGTATTCACAGGTGGAATTTCAGGTGGCGTTGGCAATACCATTCAGATTCACAGTGTGGGATTTCCGGCCAATTCATTTTTCGTATATGAACAGGTTTATTTCCCGGATGGAAGACCGGTTGAAGGACTATATGTGGACCGTACAGGCGACAAAATGGTTTCGGACGACGACCGTTACCGGTACAAAAAATCGGCACCCGATGTGATTATGGGTGTAACCACCAAACTGAACTGGCGTAAATGGGACTTTTATGCTTCGGGCCGCTCCTATATCGGAAACTATGTGTATAATAATGTTTGGTCGGGTGGTGCAACTTATAACAATCTTTACAATTCGGCCGGTTATTTGAATAGCCTCAACCGGAATGTTTTCGATTCACAGTTCGAAAATCCACGTTATTTCACCGACTACTATATTTCCAATGCTTCGTTTTTCAAAATCGACAATGTTTCATTGGGTTACACCATTGCCAACCCGTTTGGGCAGAGTGCCAATGTAAGGCTTTACTCAACCTTGCAGAATGTGGCAACCTTTACAAACTACAAAGGAATGGATCCCGAAATCAGCAATGGTATTGACAATAACCTGTATCCGCGTCCAAGGACATTGGTGTTTGGTGTAAATATTGATTTTTAACAGATAAACAGATGAATACAATGATAAAGAATAATATGAAATATCTGTTGACAGCGGCATTGGCTTTTATGATGGCCTTTTCGGGTTGTATCAACGACCTGGATACATTACCGCTGGATAAGGATGTTATAACTTCGGAAGATGTTTATAAAAATCCTGCAAACTACAAACGTGTACTGGCAAAATTGTATGCTGGCCTGGCACTGAGCGGACAGCAAGGTCCGGCAGGCATGGGCGATATCAGTGGACTCGATGAAGGTTTCGGGCAATATCTGCGTGGATATTTTTATCATCAGCAATTGCCTACCGACGAGGCCCTTATTGGTTGGAACGATGCAACCCTGAAAGATTTCAGCCATGTCAGCTGGACTTCGACCGATGGTTTTGTTGCGGCTTTCTATTACAGGGTGTTTTATCAGATTTCGGCGGCAAATGAATTCATCAGGGAAACCACTCCTGAAAAACTTAGTGTACGTGGAATTTCCGAAACACAGGAAATGAAAGAGTTCCGTGCCGAAGCACGCTTCCTTCGTGCCCTTAGTTATTGGCATGCTATTGATATTTTTGGAAGTGTACCGTTCGTAACTGAAAACGATAAGGTTGGTGCATTTTTCCCTCAGCAAATCAGCCGTGCCGACTTGTTTAATTATATCGAATCGGAACTGCTTGCCATCGAAGGCGACCTGAAAGCCCCGAAAACAAACGAGTATGCGCGTGCCGACAAAGCTGCTGCATGGATGTTGCTGGCCAAGCTTTACCTGAATGCCGGAGTATATACCGGACAGGCAAAAAACACAGAAGCCATTACTTACCTCAACAAAGTAATTGCTGCGGGCTATTCCCTGGAACCTAATTACCAGCATAATTTCCTTGCCGATAACCACAGATCAAAAGAGATTATTTTCCCGATTGTATTTGATGGAATGCGTGCTCAGACATGGGGAGGAACCACATTCATTGTGCAAGCCTCTATCGGCGGAAATATGGACCGCACTGCAGCAGGCGTGCCGGGTGGCGGTTGGGGCGGATTGCGTGTAACCAAACAGTTTGTCGGGAAATTTTATAACCTTGATTTACTGAAAAGTGCACAAATCCCGCTGAAAAGCGCTGCCAGTTACCCGGTAATCTATGTTCCGGGTGGTTATCAGGGAGCAAGCGGTTACGGCGCCGATTGGACGCCTGCAGTTGCGCCACGGTTAGCTTCTGTCAGCAGCGACGACCGTTACGAAGGATATATATACTTCAAAAACAATTCTGAATTCAAATTTACTGCAGGGCCAAACTGGAACCTGAACTGGGGCGACGATGACGCCGATGGTACCCTGAACCAGAATGGTGCAAACATAAACGTACAGGCTGGTTTTTATAAAATCAATGTCGATCTGAATACCATGACTTATTCGCTCACCAAAACCGACTGGGGCATGATTGGTTCAGCAACACCCAAAGGGTGGGATGGCGACACGGAGATGACGTATGATCCTGATTCGAAAGAGTGGGCCGCCAACGTCGAACTCAAGGCAGGTGAAATAAAATTCAGGGCCAATGGTGGATGGGCCATAAACCTTGGCGACGACGGTGCAAACGGCACGCTCGAGTATAATGGCGCTAACATTGCAATTGGAGAACCTGGCAGGTATGACGTCAGGCTGAAACTTGGAACACCTGATTATACCTATACCATTTCGAAATACAGTACCGATGGCCGTGCCCTGTTCCACACTAGTGGCCAGACTTTGGACGTAACCGATATGTTCGAATTTACAAACGGTTATGCTGTAACCAAATGGAGAAACGTCACCTCAACAGGCCAGAGGGGATCACATCCTACCCATGTTGACACCGACTTCCCGGTATTCAGGCTTGCCGATGCCTATCTTATGTATGCTGAAGCAGTACTCAGAGGCGGATCAGGTGGAAACCGCGGAACAGCATTACAGTATGTTAATGCGCTCCGCCAGAGGGCTTACGGTGATAATGGAGGTAATATTACCGATGCACAGCTTACCCTCGATTTTATCCTTGATGAACGTGCCCGTGAGTTGTATTGGGAATGCCATCGCCGTACAGATATGGTCCGTTTCAACAAATTCACCGGTGGTGACTATCTGTGGGAATGGAAAGGCGGAGTGAAAGACGGAAGAGGTGTTGATACCCGCTTCAGGCTGTTCCCGCTCCCGGCTGCCGATGTGGGCGCAAACCCTAATCTTACTCAGAATCCTGGTTATTAATCGGAAATAAAAATAATGATTATGAAAAATAAAATATTCATCATATTGGCTTTGGGTATCTTCCTCTCATCATGTCTGGTTGAAGATGAAGTGCGTGACCCCATTGTGGAACTTTTAGCGGCACCCAGGTTAACTGCGCCCACTACGATCAACCTTGTTGAAGAGAATGCTACACAACAATTGACCGGTTTTAGCTGGACTGCTGCCGATTTTGGTTTTCAGGCTGCTATCACTTATGCTTTACAGGTTGACAAAGCAGGCAACAACTTTGCCAATCCTTACATTATCTATACAACCAATAACCTCGAAGCCAGGCTTACCGTTGGTGAACTGAACAACAAACTGCTGACTTTCGGGTTGCCGGGCGATTGGACTTCTGATATTGAATTGCGTGTTGTTGCAACCGTTAGTGACAAGGTTGAAGGACAAATTTCCGCAAAGGTTTCCGCTAAAGTAACTACATACGATGTGGTAGTGGATTACCCGAAACTCTATGTTCCGGGAAGTTACCAGGGTTGGAATCCCGGCGACCTGACAACTGTGGTTTATTCAGTAAAAGACAATGGCCGTTATCAGGGATACTTCTGGTTCCCCGATGAAAATACCGAATTCAAGTTTACCAAAGTTACAGCATGGGAGCAGGACAATACCATTGGCGACCCGGATGCGGGAGGACAGTCGGGTACCCTGAGAATAGGCAACTGGGGAGGCAACAACATCAAGGTAACCACCGGAAGCGGTTATTATCTGATAAAGGCCGACCTCAATGCCAAAACCTACACCACCCTGAAAACACACTGGGGACTTATCGGAAGCGCAACACCCAACGGATGGGACAGCGATCAGAATATGAGCTACGTTGTGGCAGCCAAAGTATGGAAGATTACGCTTAACCTCAATGCCGGTGATATCAAGTTCAGGGCAAACGATAGCTGGGACCTGAATTACGGAGATAACGGTCCTGATGGAAAACTGGAAGAAGGCGGTGCCAGTATTGCCATTGCTGCGGCCGGGAATTACACCATCACGCTCGACTTGAGTGGCGCTCTCTATACGTACACCATTATAAAGAATTAATAAACTTTATACTGAAAAGAGTTGTTTGAGCAATCAGGCAACTCTTTTCTCTTTTAATACATACTATCATGAATCTTCGAAACTTTATAGTTTTCCTTTTCCTGGTGCTCAACCTTTCAATTTATGCGCAGGTTACTACCGATCCTGTTCTGCCAATCGTGAACCAGCCAGTAAAAATCATTTTTGATGCTTCGCTGGGATCGGCCGGATTGAAAGATTATTCGGGCGATGTGTATGCACACACCGGTGTGATTACCGATAAAAGTTCGAGTGGTTCCGACTGGAAATATGCGCCCTTATGGGGCGATAACGCTTCGAAATACAAACTGACAAGGATATCGGCCAATATTTATGAATTGATGATCACTCCCGATATAGCAACATGGTATGGTGTAGCGGCCGGTGAAAAAATCATCAGGTTGGCATTTGTTTTCAGGAGTGGGGCTTACAAGCCGGGAACGACTCAGTATTACGAAGGAAAAACTTCGACAGGGGGCGATATTTTTGTGGATGTTTTCGAAGCTTCGCTTGCGGTGGGCATTACCAATCCCGCCAATAATACCATTATCCCGAAAAACGTTCAGGTAACCCTCTCAGCCGCTTCAACTGTCGATGCCCAATTAAAACTCTATCTGGACAATAATTTGCTGAAGGAGGAATCAGGAAAAGCTGTTTCGGTTGGTTACAACTTCACACAAAGCGGTAATTACCAGTTAAAGGCAACCGCCACTGCCGACGGAAAAACCGTGACCGATTCGGTGAGGTTTGTGGTAAAGGAGGATGCCATTTCGGAGCCGAAACCTGCTGAATACCAAAAGGGAATCAATTACGTTTCGGATACAAAAGCTGCATTGGTTTTAGAGGCTCCCTATAAAAATTTTGTTTTTGTTGTGGGTGATTTTAACAATTGGCAGATCGATAATAAATACCAGATGAAAAAAGACGGCGATTATTTCTGGCTCGAAGTGGATGGCCTTACACAAGGGCAACCCTATGTATTTCAATATTATATTGATAACGAGATATGGATTGCAGACCCCTATGCCGAACAGACATCCGATCCGGCAGATCAATGGATTCCTTCATCATCATATCCCGGACTGATACCTTATCCCACAGGAAAAGCAGTTGGGATTGCCTCTGTCCTCCAAACCGGGCAATTGCCTTATCCATGGCAGGTTATCGATTTTACACCCCCACCGCTTGACCAACTGGTTATTTATGAGGTTCTGATCAGGGATTTTTCCTCTCAGCGAACCTATCAGGCTGTGATTGATAAACTCGATTACCTGAAAGAGTTACATGTGAATGTACTGGAACTCATGCCGGTCAACGAATTTGAAGGCAATGACAGCTGGGGGTACAACCCTTCGTTCTATTTTGCACCCGATAAATACTATGGTCCCCGCAACGATCTGAAAAGACTGATTGATGAAGCGCACAAAAGGGGTATAGCCGTTGTAATAGATATGGTACTGAACCATAGCTACGGGCAAAGTCCGTTTGCACGAATGTATCTCGACCTCTCAACCGGGCGGCCCGCAGCTAATAACCCCTGGTACAACCAACAGCATAACTTCCAGAACCCTGATGCACAATGGGGTTATGATTTTAACCACGACAGCGGTTATACACGTGCACTAATCGACAGTATCAACAGTTTCTGGATGATAGAATACAAAGTGGATGGGTTCCGTTTCGACTTCACCAAGGGATTTTCCAATACCCCTTATGGCCCTGGAGACTGGGGAAGCGCTTATGATGCCTCCCGCATTGCCAACCTTAAGCGTATGGCCGGTGAAATATGGAAGCGCAATGAAAATGCCATCATTATTTTTGAACACCTGTCGGATAACCGCGAAGAGAAAGAACTGGCCGATTACGGGATTCTGTTGTGGGGCAATATGAACCATGCATATACCGAAGCAGCAAAAGGAAATAACGCCGACCTGACCTGGGGGCTTTATACCGCCAGGGGATGGGACACACCGCACCTGATTACCTATATGGAGAGTCACGATGAAGAACGGGTGGTTTACCGTGTTTTGCGCGAAGGCCGTTCTGAAGGCAGTTACAACACGCGCCTGCTCCCAACTGCCCTCGACCGGGTTGAGCTCAGTTCACTTTTCATGCTGCCCCTCCCCGGGCCCAAAATGATCTGGCAATTCGGTGAGCTGGGATATGACTATTCTATTAACACCTGTGCCAATCCGGCCCAGGTAAGAAACGACTGCCGTCTTACCCCTAAACCTGTTTTATGGAACTATTTCGATCAGCCCAACCGAAAGGATGTATATAAACTGATGGCTCGCCTGAACTACCTGAAAACAAACTATGATGAGTTTGCCAACCCTGCATATACCGGTAGCTTGAACGGGGAGGTTAAATGGTACCGCCTGACCAAAGGTGCTAATCATGTAGTCGCGGTAGGGAATTTTGCCACAGGATCGCGTACGGCCAATATTTCCTTCCCGTCAACAGGTGAGTGGTCCGACTATTTTGGAAAATCCACCCTGCATGTTTCCGAAGCCAATCAATCATTGACTCTGGCACCGGGCGAATTTAAGCTTTTCAGTACCCGAAAATTTGCCGATCCTTTCGAAGTTGTGAATACCATTAATGTTCCTGCCGGTGAAAATGGGTTTTATATGTGGCCAAATCCAGCACGGAACCAGGTAACCCTACGGGCAGAGAAAACCATTTCGGCCATTTCCATCCGGAACCTATCCGGCCAAACCGTTTTTTCCAAGCATTTGACCGATTCACAGGTCAATATCCCCCTTAGTGGTTTTCCAAAAGGAATTTATGTGGTGACAGTGACCACAGGCGGGCTTATATCACACAGGAAGCTGATGGTGAATTAAGAAATGGGAAAGATCCTTTTTTAATTTTATTTCAACGATTGATACTCTTTGTAGTTTCTGTACAACAATTTTAATAATACAATTTAGCCGAAAATACCCCTGTATGGATAGGGGCGTATCGCTGTTATTTTCGATGGTGAATGATTTTATTTCCCCCACTTGCCGCCACCTATATAAAATCCCAGGTGCAACCCCATGTAACTGTTCCGGCTAGTTCCGATTACTGAGCCGGCTGTGTTTTGCAGTTCGGTTTCAGGGATCAGGTTATATTCCATTCCCATCCTGAACTTGCACGATTCAAAACCCAACCGTACAAGTCCGCCGGGTTTATTGGTTAAAGCGATATCGTTCAGTTCTTCAGCATTGCTGGCGTCATCTACTTTTACATTGGCAAGGATGAAATAGCCCCCGCCTGCCCCTATATAAAAGGCCGAACGTCCACCCCTGTTCAGGTAGTAATCACAGGTGAGCAGCAATGATGCGTTGGCACCTGCTTCCCCGTCAACCGGTTCATTACCCGATGTCCACGAAATTTCCTTAGCCATGGCGGCCAAACCCATTTTCAGACCGATATTCAGATTATCAATAATATTGTATTTTGGTTCAATGGCTGCCAGGATTCCTGCCCCACCCCTGGGTATGGCAACCCCTCCGTCGAACCCTACCCTGAATGCGCCCTGCTTTTGTGCAAATCCAGCTAAAGCCAGGATTAATGTGATAATTGTCAGGAAACTTTTTTTCATTTTGTACAATTGTTTTAGTTGTACCAAAGATAAAGCATAATTTGTTAAATGATACTTGTTCCCCCATTGTAACATTTTTACAGGCGAAGCGTCATATTGCCAAAAAACAGGATAACATTCGCCATCTGTCCTAACGAATTGATTTGTTCACGGATAAAAACCGGCCATTTATCGGTAAATATTCTGCAAGTCGGGAATTGTGGACGAATTTTGACACAGAAAACAATAAGCAGAAACTTTAATCTTATTGACATGATAGTTTTGAACAATGTACATAAGTCGTATGTAACCGGGAACAACTCGCTGCATGTATTGAAAGGGATTGACCTTGAAATTGGTGAAGGCGAGTTTGTTTCTATTATGGGGTCATCAGGATCGGGAAAATCAACTTTGCTGAATATCCTGGGCATTCTCGATGATTACGAACAAGGAACTTACGAACTGAACGGCAGGCCTATCAGGGATTTAAACGAGACCAAAGCCGCAGTGCTGCGCAATGAACTTATCGGTTTTGTATTCCAGTCGTTTAACCTGATTTCGTTTAAAAATGCCAAAGAAAATGTTGCATTACCCCTTTACTATCAGAAAGTGGGCCGGAAAAAACGGAATATGATCGCCCTTGAATACCTCGACCGCATGGGGTTAAAAGAGTGGGCCGACCATCTCCCGGGCGAATTGTCGGGGGGGCAGAAACAGCGCGTGGCCATTGCCAGGGCATTGATATCAAATCCAAAGGTAATCCTTGCTGATGAACCCACCGGAGCACTCGATACCACAACTTCGTTCGAAGTGATGGAAATCCTGAAAGAGGTAAACGACCAAGGCATTACCGTGATTATTGTTACTCACGAACACGATATAGCTGCCATGACCAAAAAAATTATCCGTCTCAAGGATGGTGTGATCGAAGAAATAATTAAAAACGGCGAGCTTAAAACATATCGCCAAAGGGTTTTGGCCGAATAAACATTTGAGGTTATGTTTGACATTGACATCTGGCAGGAAATATTCAGTACCATACGTAAGAATAAGCTTCGTACCTTCCTAACCGGTTTTTCGGTAGCGTGGGGAATTTTTATGCTGATGGTGTTGCTTGGCTCGGGTAATGGGCTGCAGAACGGTGTACGTGAGGAATTTGCCGACAATGCCGAAAACATTATGTGGATGTGGACAGGCAGTACCTCAATCCCATATCAGGGGTTGAAAGAAGGACGCGAAATCAGGTTTACCAACGATGATTATGATTTTCTGAATGAAAAGGCTGATGGGGTTGACCAGGTTTCTTCCAGATTTTATCTTCAGGGCGATGTGGTTTTCTCATTCGGGAAAGAGTATGGCTCATTTCAAACCGTCAGTTGCTACCCAGCACTTCGCGATATGGAAAAGATTAAATTATCCACCGGCCGTTTTATCAACGATATCGACATGGAAGAGTTCCGAAAGGTTGTGGTAATCGGCGACGATATACGCAAGGCATTGTTCAGGGACGAAGACCCATTGGGGAAATACATCAACATTGGTTCGGTGCCATTTATGGTGGTTGGTGTTTCGTTCGACCCCAGGGCAAGGGATAACCGGCAGGCTTATATGCCATTTACCACGGCACAGCGTATTTATGGAGGGGGCAACAGGGTACATACCTTTGCCATAACCACCCAAATGGTGAAAACAGCCGACGAAGCTGAGGCAATAAGCGAAAACATCAGGCAGCAGATGGCCCGCAGGCATAGTTTCGACCCGTCGGACCGCAGGGCAATGGGTTCATTCAATATGCTCACCGAATATATCCGTACCATGAAAATTTTTCAGGCCATCAAGATGTTTGTATGGATTATCGGAATCGGAACCCTGATTGCTGGGATTGTAGGTGTAAGCAACATAATGCTGATCCTGGTCAAAGAACGCACCCGAGAGATTGGCGTCAGAAAAGCTTTAGGTGCCTCTCCGGCTTCAGTAATAGGTCTCGTTTTGTTCGAATCGATCCTGATAACAACTGTTGCAGGATATATTGGCCTGGTGTTGGGTGTCGGGCTGATGGAAGGACTAAATTTTGCCCTTGAGAAAATGCTTGAAGGGGGAGGGGGCGACCAGATTTTCTTTCGTAACCCAACGGTTGATTTTACCACCGCTGTTTCGGCCACCTTAATCCTCATAGTATCAGGCGCGCTCGCAGGTTATGTGCCTGCAAGCAAGGCCGCCAGTGTAAAACCTATTGAAGCACTAAGAGATGAATAAGAAATTCAATTTGGTTAGCCTGTTAATTCGGATATCCAATGATTCTGTGAATTTATCTATGAACTATTAACTCTGAAATGTTATGTTTGATTTTGATCGTTGGAATGAGATATGGCATGCGCTGGCTAAAAATAAAGCACGCAGCCTGCTGACTGCCTTTGGCGTTTTCTGGGGCATATTTATGCTGATTGTAATGTCGGGGGCAAGCAATGGACTGAAGAACGGTATTGTGGAAGGAGTGGCCAAATTCGCCACCAACTCGGCCTTCCTTTGGACTGACCGTACCAGTGAGCCATATAAAGGATTTAAGCGCGGTCGTTACTGGAATATGGACTCCGACGACCTGGAGTACCTGAAAACCAATGTACCCGAAATTGAATATATTACCCCGAAAAACTTTGGTCGTTGGAACGATGCCGCCAATGTGATCAGGGGAAAACAAACCGGATCATACAACATTAAGGGCGATTATCCCGAATATGTGAAGATTGATCCATATACCATTGTTAAAGGCAGGTGGCTCAACGATATGGATATCCGCGACAAACGCAAGGTATGCGTAATCGGAGAGCAGGTTTATGAAACCATGTTCGATGCCGGTGAAGAACCACTTGGAGAATACCTTAAAATTTCGGGGGTTTACTATCAGGTGGTGGGTGTGATCAGGCCCGAGACAAGGGTCAACATCAATGGACGGGCCGAAGAATCAGTTTTCCTGCCTTTTACCACCATGCAACAAACTTATAATATGGGCAACCAGGTTCACTTTCTGGCCATTACTGCCAAACCCGGAGTACCAGTAACTGTTGTGGAAGAAAAAGTCAAATCGATCATCAAAAAACGGCACTCCATTGCCGAAACTGATGAGCAAGCCATTCGAAGCGTGAATATTGAAAAGCAATTTCAACAGATCAGTGGTTTGTTTCTCGGAATTGGAATTCTCACCTGGATTGTGGGAATCGGGACATTAATGGCAGGAGTTATTGGTGTGAGCAACATCATGTTGGTGATAGTACGCGAACGGACAAAGGAAATTGGCGTACAAAGAGCTTTAGGTGCCAAACCCCGGACCATTATTTCCCAGATTATGCTCGAAAGTGTGGTGTTGACCACCGTAGCCGGTTACATTGGCTTATCGCTGGGGGTCGGGCTTCTTGAGCTGGTCAGCAAGGTGATCGACAGCCAGGACCAGGGAGGCAACGAGATGTTTTTCAGGCACCCCGAGGTAAACATCAATATTGCCCTGGCAGCCCTTGCTGTATTGGTACTTGCAGGGTTATTTGCCGGTTCCATTCCCGCAAAAAGGGCATTGAGCATCAAACCTATTGAAGCCCTCAGGGAAGAGTAAAACAATATCAGAGATCAGAATATCAAAAGATTAGAATAAATATAAAATAAAAAATAATAAAAAATTGAGCCATGAAATGAGCCATAAGAAAAATATTCATACCAACCGAAAATGAATATTTTTCGT
>JBBIHB010000024.1:0-47234 GCA_037447215.1 Bacteroidales bacterium | reverse complement strand
ATTATAAAATGAATAAATTAAATTTTCCGGTTTACCGGACAACAATGTTCAGAAATAAAAAGTTGAATACCAATAAAAAGATATTTATGAAAAAAACCTTAACCTTGTTAATCCTTCTCATCTTCTTCATTATGAAGGTTTATTCCTTGGAAAAGGTTACCAGTATCCAAGGTTTACTTTACCTCGATCACTCCCCGGTTTCAATAGAAATAAGGGATGGGAAAATTTTCCAGATTAACCGTTTGAAAGAAGTTCCTGAAAATTTTCCTAAATATTATATCGCTCCGGGTTTTATCGACAATCAGGTTAATGGTTATGCCGGTGTATCATTTGCTTTTGGTGGCGGCGAACTGACAGTTGACGGGGTAGTAAGGGCCACCAGGGCGCTCTGGAAAGAAGGGGTTACTACATATCTGCCAACTCTTACGACCAATGACCGCGCTGTACTGACCAGAAATTTCTCAGTTTTGAGAAAAGCCATAGATGATCCGCGAATATTGGGTGCCATTCCCGGTTTCCACCTCGAAGGGCCGTTTATCTCACCCGAAGATGGCTGGCGTGGCGCTCACCCTCTTCAGCATGTCAGAAAACCTGACTGGGAAGAGTTTATAGAGTATTATAGTGCATCGGGCGAAAATATTCTGCAGGTAACCCTGGCACCTGAAACAGAGGGGGCACTCAATTTTATTTCACGTTGTCGGGAGAAGAATATTGTTGTTGCTTTGGGGCACCACAATGCCTCTTCTGAAATTATTACTGCTGCCATTGACCGCGGCGCCAGTATTGCTACACATCTGGGAAACGGTGCATCCAATACAATTAACCGTCATCGGAATCCTTTCTGGCCGCAATTGGCCGACGACCGACTGATGATCAGCATAATTGCCGATGGGTTTCATCTTTTACCTGAACAGATCAGGGTTTTTACCAAAGTGAAAGGCATAAATAATACGATAATTACCTCCGACGTAACCAGTTTTGCTGGTTTGCCACCAGGAGAGTATACCACTTCCGAAGGGGTTACAATTGAACTCACCCCTGAAGGAATGCTGCGATACCCCGAACAGAATGTTTTATATGGTTCGGCATCGCCCATTAACAAAGGGGTTGCCTACGTGATGAAAGTTACCGGTTGTAGTCTTGCCGAGGCCGTACAAATGGCAAGTGCCAATCCGGCAAGGCTCTATGGGCTAACCGACCGGGGAGAAATACTACAAGGTAAACGTGCCGATTTCATATTGTTCACTATAGAAAATTTCAAAATCGAAATTCATAAAACCATTGTTGCCGGTCAGGTTGTGTATTCCGGCGATAACAAATAATTAATCATTATGACAAAAAAAAGTAAAATTCTGATTGCCCTTAGTGCTGTTGGCCCCGGATTGTTTCTTATCGGTTATAACATTGGAACCGGAAGTGTTACCACTATGGCAAAAACTGGTGCCGAACATGGGATGCAACTTTTCTGGGCATTGGTGCTTTCATGTATTTTTACCTTTATCCTGATGGTGGCCTACGGAAAAGTTACCCTGGTAAGTGGTAAAACCGCTCTGAACAATATCAAACATGAATTCCGGTATGGATGGCTTCTTGCATTATATATCCTGTCAGCCCTGATTATTGGTGAGTTATTGGCTCTGATGGGGGTTATGGGAATTGTGGCCGACCTTACTCAGGAAGGAATCAGGCTGATGTTTAACGACACTGTGGTACTCCGGGGTTGGATTATCCTTTTTTTCGCCGTTGCGCTCTTTTTTTTATTGTGGTTTGGACGGTACAAAACTTTCGAAAAAGTACTCACCCTTTTTGTAATCCTGATGGGATTGTCGTTCCTGGTGGTATTTTTCCTGGTAAAACCCGATTTTACCGCAATTGCTGCCGGACTGGTACCCGGAATCCCAAATACTCCGGGGGCTATGGGATTGGTAGCTGCCATTGCCGGAACAACCTGTTCTGCAGCGGTTTTCATCATGCGAAGTACTGTGGTGGCCGAAAAAGGCTGGACAGTTGACAACCTGAAAACCGAAAAAAAGGATGCATTTGTTTCAGCGGCTATGATGTTGTTCCTGAGTGCTGTAATAATGGCCGTGGCAGCCGGTACCTTGAATGTCATGGGTCTTAAACTGGAAAATACTGTGGAAATGATCCACCTTTTTGAGCCGATTGGGGGTAAAATTGCCGCTTTTATCCTGATACTTGGTATCGTTGGGGCTGGCCTATCTACCATTTTCCCTATTGTACTGATTGCTCCCTGGCTGATTGCCGATTATACAGGCAAGCCGCGCAATATTCATTCAACTCAATCGCGCTGGCTGATCTTCTTTGCCATGTTGTTTGCTTTCGGTACAATTTTTCTGAAGCAAAGACCTCCAGCAGTAATGATATTCTCACAGGCGTTCCAGGCGTGTATTTTACCCGCCGTGGCTATCCCAATTCTATTGCTACTTAACCGGGCAAAGCTTATGAAAGCCCATAAAGCTACACTTCGAGAAAATATTGGTATCTGGGCGGTAATTCTATTCTCGTTAGTTACCACCTGGTTTGCGATTACGGAGTTATTTTAGTGACTGACGAAAGAAAAATAGACATTAGACATAATGCTAAAAGCCACAAGAGAAGTAGTCCTGATAACAAAGTCCTGATACTTGATACATTTAATCCTGATACAACGAGTAGTATGGAAAAAGAAATAAAATCATTACAAATTGACAACCTCCGGGTTGAAGTTTATGCTGATGAGGCTGCAATGGGTGCGGCTGCTGCTGAGTTTGTTGCATCGAAGCTTGCAACAGTCATTCAAGAGAGGGGAAATACAAACCTGATCCTTGCTACAGGCACTTCACAGTTTTCGTTTCTCGAAGAACTGAAGAAGCATGATTTGGCGTGGTCGAAAATCACCGTGTTCCACCTCGATGAGTATATCGGTATATCAGACAAGCACCCTGCCAGTTTCCGGAAATACCTGAAAGAACGTATCCTCGACGAAGTTAAACCGGAGAAAGTATATCTGATTAATGCTGATGTTGATGAACTTGAGGCTGAAATGGAAGTTTATGAATCATTGTTAAAATTTCATCCTGTTGATGTAGCCTGTATTGGCATTGGCGAAAATGGCCACATCGCCTTTAACGATCCTCCCGTAGCCGATTTCAATGATCCTCGCCGGGTAAAAAGAGTCGAGCTTGATGAAGCCTGTCGCTTGCAGCAATTGGGCGAAGGATGGTTCCCAACCCTGGAAGATGTACCGAAATATGCCGTTTCGTTAACCATTCCAGCCATAATGAATTGCAAAACCATCAGTTGTGTGGTTCCTGGACTTAGAAAAGCAAAAGCGGTTCAGGATACTTTATATGGTGAGATCACCACTGCCTGCCCCGCGTCGATCCTTCGAAATCATCGGGATGTGGTTTTGTTTCTAGACAGGGATTCAGCAGATTGGCAAGGAATTGTTTAACCGTAAGAAAAAAGCAAAGTGAAACAAATACAACAATGACTATTATTGAGATTCAATACTATTATACTCCAATAGGTGATTTGATATTGGGCTCCCTTAACAATAAACTTTGTCTTTGTGATTGGCGGTTCAGAAAAATGAGAAATGCAATAGATGAGCGGATATTAAAAGGAACAGGAGGTGTTTTTGTCGAAAAATCATCAGATGTGATTGAATTGGCACTAGCTCAGTTGGATGATTATTTCCAAGGTACCCGTAAAGTATTTTCTATTCCTTTAATGTTGATAGGAACCGATTTTCAGAAAAAGGTATGGAATGAATTAATGAAGATTCCTTTTGGGCATACAGAAACCTATTCAGGGTTATCGCGAAAATTGAATAATCCAAATCTTACAAGGGCAGTTGCTGCTGCCAATGGAGCTAATGCATTGGCTATTTTTGTTCCATGTCATCGTATTATAGGCAGCAATGGCGAATTAACCGGTTATGCCGGCGGAATTAGGGCCAAACAACATCTGCTTAACCGCGAAGATGCAATGAAGCTATTTTGAATACCTGTAAAGCAGTACCTGGAAAATGTACTAAGCGGTTCCGGACCTCTTAGCGCTGTGTACCCAATTCTTCAGCCATATTTTCCGAAAGGTTTGGTTTGTATTCATAAATCTGAAGAAAAAATCACAATTTTAGAACATTCAAAAAACATAAACCGATGGCAAACTACGATCAATTCAGCAGACGTAAGTTTATCTCCAGCAGCACACTTGGAACAATGGGTGTAATAAGTGCCACTTCCCTGTTGTCTTCATGCAGCAGTCAGCGAACCAAAACTCCTGAGTTACAGTTGCCCGAATTGCTCGACCGGGCTCCCGACGGGCGACCCTTACGGGCGGGATTGATCGGCTGCGGTGGTCGGGGAACCGGGGCGGCAATTAATTTTGTGGATGCCGGGTCTAACCTCGAAGTGGTTGCTTTGGGAGATGTTTTTCAGGATAAAATTGACCAGTGCAGGGCTGAATTAAAAACCGAACGAAATATCGAAATTGCTGACGACAAATGCTTTGTAGGGTTTGATAACTACGAGAAGGTAATCGATGCCGGGGTTGATGTGGTATTGTTGTGCACACCGCCACATTTTCGTCCGGCACACCTCGAAGCTGCAATTAATGCCCGGAAACATGTTTTTATTGAAAAACCTTGTGCTGTCGATCCCGTAGGAGCCCGCTCCGTTTTGGTTTCGGCTAAGCGCGCTGAACAAATGGGGTTGTGCATCGTGAGTGGCACTATCCGTCGGTTTCAGAAAGATTTTATGGAAACCCAAAGAAGGGTTGTCAATGGTGCAATAGGTGAAATCACCGGAGCCAATATCATACGTAACGGTGGCTCCCTGTGGTTCCGGAACCGCAATCCGAAGTGGACAGACATGGAGTATATGTTGCGCAACTGGGCAAACTTCTGCTGGTTGTCGGGCGATCATATTGTGGAGCAGTTTATCCACGAAATTGATGTAATGAACTGGTTTGTTGGTAAAATACCCATCAAAGCCATCGGATGGGGTGGGCGGCAGCGCCGCAGCACAGGCGATCAATACGATTTTTTCAGCATAGAATACTTATATGATCATGGAATGCACACCCATTGTGCCGCACGTCAGATCAGCGGGTGCAGCAACCTGACCAAACAACTCATAACCGGGACGAAAGGTTTTGCCAATGCAAAAGGTTTAATTACCGATCTTCAGGGGAATACAGTGTGGGAGTACCCTTATCAGAAAGAGGAAGACCCGGCAGCCGATCCGGCATGGAAAATTAAAAACCCGTTTGTGCAGGAGCATGTGAATTTTGTGACAGCTATTCGGACCGGCAATATCATCAACGATGCCGAAGCCCATGTAAATTCCACCATTGTAGCCATCATGGGACGAATATCGGCATATACAGGCAAAGACGTTACCTGGGAAGAAATGATGAATTCTGATTTATACCTGGGACCTAAAATGTATCAGTTTGGTACTGTGTCGGGTATTCCTGAAGTGCCACCTGTAATTGGGATCGAACCAACGCCGGCTTAAAATATGTTTAAGACTGAAAAATACATGATAAAAGACACAGGATAGTAAAGGCTGAGAGCAGGGGACTGAGCGCTTTGCACTGAGCTTGTGGTGTTTTGATATCCGTCATGATACCTGAAACCTTTTATACTTATACGATTTAAATATCATCAACAACTATTATGATGGACAGGCGAACTTTTACTAAAAACACACTGACTGCAGGGACAGGATCGATCTTGTTCCCTTTTTCTGGTTTATCAACCGGATTTACTGCCTCGTCGCGGAACCTGAAAAAAGGGATTATGTGGGCAACCATTGGTGCAGGTCAGACAGTGGCTGAAAAGTTTCAGGCAGTGAAAAATGCCGGTTTCGATGGCATCGAGGTCTATAGTCACCTCAATCGCGATGAGGTTTTAAAGGCAAAAAATGCAACCAGACTGGAAATTCCGAGTGTTTGCGGGGCGTTGCATGGGAAGTTTCCTCTTTCGCACCCCGATCCTTCTGTTAGGGAACAAGGTGTTGATGCCCTCAAAGTGGCTATTGAAGATGCTGCTGTTTACGGTGCCGATACCGTATTACTTGTTCCTGGCCGGGTGAGCAGCGAGGTCAGTTACGATGACTGCTGGAACCGTTCGGTGGAGGAAATTAATAAAGTAGTGCCACTTGCAGAAAAATTGAAAGTGCAGATTGCCATCGAAAACGTATGGAACAATTTTCTGCTCAGTCCACTGGAGGCTGCCTGGTATGTTGATCAGTTCGGTTCACCTTTTGTGAAATTTTACTTCGACTGTGGCAACATCCTCTTTATTGGATGGCCTGAGCAATGGATAAAAATTCTTGGGTACCGAATTGCCAAAGTGCATATAAAAGAGTATAGCAGCAAGTTAGCCGATTCGCAGGGCAAACGTGCCGGATTCAATATTGGCCTCACCGAAGGGGATGTAAACTGGAACGCAGTAATGAAAGCTTTGGATGATATTCGGTATAACGATTGGGTCATCACAGAACAACCGGGCGGTGATTCTATTGAAGGATTGAATGACTTAAGGCAAAAGCTTGAAAAAATCATTTCTGCCTGATATATCATGATTTTAACTAAATTTGAAACCAAACCAGAAAAATATCAAAATGAATTCGGGAAGGAGAGATTTTCTGCGGATGATGGTAGTTTCAGGTGCTGCTGTGGCTATATCACCAAAATTATTGTCGTGTACATCACCCGAAAAGGTAGTATATAATCCGCCAATTGGTGTATGTACGGGTGTCAACAATGCCGAGATACTGGCTTCGGCAGGTTATGATTACATTGAAGCAGGTGTACGTAATTTTCTTGTTCCCGACAAGGATGAGTCTGTTTTTCTCGAAAATCTGGTCCTTGCGCAAAATGCTCCTATACCGGTTAAAGCATGTAACTCTTTTCTGCCTGGCGAAATGAAAAGCGTAGGCCCCGAAACCCATCACCCGGAAATACTTGAATTCTCCCGGACAGCATTTCGAAGGGCTAAGCAGGCCGGAATTGAAATTATTGTTTTCGGGAGTGGTGGTTCACGCAATATTCCCGAAGGATTTTCGCATGAAGAAGCTACAGCCCAGTTTGTTTCGCTGCTGAAACAGATGGCGCCTATCGCTGGGGAATATAATGTTGTGGTAGTTCTTGAACCGCTCCGCTCGGGCGAAACCAATTTTATCAATACCGTTGCCGAAGGCGCGGTAATCGTCGAAAAAGTAGGTCATCCCAATTTCAGGTTGCTGGCCGATATTTACCACATGCTGATGGAAGATGAAAGTCCCGAGAGCATTATCAACCACGCTCATTTGTTGAAACATATGCACATCGCCGAAAAAGAGGGACGAGCAGTTCCGGGTACCCATGGCGAGGATTTTACTCCTTATTTTGATGCTATGCGGAAAGCTGGATATCCCGGAATGATTTCAATAGAAGGACGGTGGGAGAATTTGGAAGAGCAGGCACCTTCGGCCATTGCAATTATGAAACAGCAAATGGGACTTGCTGAATAATCGATAGAGATCGAATCCACAACCAGTTTTTTTGGTTTTTATACAGTTTTAATTATTTTGGTAGCACCTCACCGGCAAAAATATCTGATAATTTTACCTATAAACCGGTAAAAATATCTGATAATTTTACCCCTCCGCAGGTAATATTACTGTTTTTGTGGATGAAACCTTATGACGAAGATTTCTTCAGGAGAATAGATGATTTTTAACGCGGGAAAAATATAAGTGTAAGCACCAGATATTTTAATAGCAGTCCCAAAAAAGTATAAATAACAGCATCTTTTACCCTGTATTTGATCATTCCTGCCGAAAGTGAAATTACTGGCGATGAGAGAGGTAGGGCATTAAACAGCAAAATTATGACATTTCCGTACCGTCTGATCCGCGATTCTGCTTTCATGTAACGCTCTTTTCCAATTATCCTGTTGATTATTTTTGAACTGAATGTGTAACCAATAAGATAGTCGATGCTTTGTGAAAGCAAAGCGGTCCCTATGGCTATCCCGTTCAGGGTTAACAGATTTGCATTTGCCGAAACGTAATAAACAAACGCCAGTTCAACCGGCATAATCAGAAAAAACAGATAACCCGAAAAATTCACAATGGCAAAAGATAACATCCCCTGACCCTCGGATCCGTAATAAATGTCGCGTGCTATTGTGAGCGAAGCAATGGTAATAGCCACCGCTGCCATTACCACCGCAAAACTTAATCTGATTATATTTGCTTTAGTCCAAAATTTGGTCTCCATCCGGTTGTTGTTTGCAAAAATAAAAGTACCAGATTTTTTCTTTCGACAAGCTAGATCAGGAAATTTTGTTTCAGGAAAGGATCTATTTCGGAACGGAAAGGAGCCGAAGGTTGTGTGCCGATTTTGGTCACACTGATGGCAGATGCTGCACTGGCAAATTTCATAGCCTCTTCCCATGATTTGTTTTAGGTAAATGCTATGGCCAATGCGCCACAGAATATATCGCCTGCAGCGGTGGCATCCAAAGCAGTTACCCTGAAAGCGGGCAACTGCAAATTGTATCCTACACCTGCAGTATAAGCCCCTTCAGCTCCTTGTGTAATCATCACATTTCCAACACTTTTCTCAAGCTTTTTTTTAGAGAAAGGGCAATTCCTTCTTTGTCCGACAATTCGATACCGCTTAAAAAACGGGCTTCCACTTCGTTCACTTCCAGCGCAAATGTTTTGGTTAAAACTGACGAATCGCGGTTATTGTATGGGGCAAAATTCCAGATAACCGGTATATTCAGGCATTCTGCCACATGAAGAATATTATCATTCATCTCGCCGGGAATTTCATTCTGTAACAAAAACATGGTTTCCTCTCCAATTTTATCAATGGCCAAATCGATTTTTTCGGGTGTAAGGTTGTAATTGGCACCTGGGGATACTGAAAGGTGTTGTTCCCATCGCCGCCAATCATAATCAGTGCATGGTCATTATGAATATTTTTTACCTGAAAAACCCTGCTGCAATCTATTCCATCGGTGATAAAATTTTGGATCATTGCTGGTGTGTAGGCATCTTCTCCCACACAATTTATAAATGCAACGTTTCCTCCGGCACGGGCAGCGCCAACAGCCGTGTTTGTCCCTTTTTCACCATAAACCTGAAAAATTCTGAGTCGGTAATGGTTTCTCTTTCCGGGCAGCCGCTCCATTTTCATGATCAGGTACACATTTGAACTACCTATTACTACTATTTTGTTTTTCATTCAATATAATGATTTTCATATTTTTAATGATCATTCGGTTTTTAAATAACCCGGATTATTTGCTTCTAACAGCTAAATTAACCGGGTAATAACAATCATCAACAAACCGATAATAAAGAAAGTAAACAGAGCTGCCAACAGCTAACTGGTACCTTTGGGAGCCGAAACAGACCCTTTCCATTCAAATATCCCCCACTCTGCCGAAATCATGGTTGCTCACTGTCCATATCCGTGGGCGATAGCAAATCCGGCTTGTTCCGAAGCAATCAGATTGAAGATCACAGCTTTACAGGATATTATACATCCAAGATGTCCGATCATTTGTAAATGTGGAGTATCTTTCCTGAAATAGTCGGAATAAGTGACTGCCTTCCCGGTAATTGGTTTATACTTAACCACGTGTTAAAAATGAAATTGGAAATAAATATTCCGAGCTTAAAAATAAAATAGCCGAATAAGATGTGAGCAAACCTGCATCGGGTGATGCAAAAATGGTGGTCATCGATGCGGCGACAAACCGGTAGAAAAAGCCCATAAGTACTCTGGATATGACAGAGATAGTGATACCCTTATTCTTGTCACCTCTGCCATCCTGCAGAAGTTTCCGATTAGCTAAGGCATCAAAAAGAATGGCTATCACCACTCGGAACCACCCGATAACAAGCAGCCAGAGATTTACCAAAGGAGTGGCATATAATTCACTACTACTCCGATAACAAGCGCAAGCCCTACTGCAATCGGAAAAGCAACCTACATGCCTGTTATGGCAGTAGTTGCAACAATCAGCAGATTTGAAAGGTTGAAAACCACGCCCCCGATAAATTCCGATGAGAGGGCGCTTGTATTAGCTTGTCACAGGTCTGTAACAAAATCTCGCCATTCTCTTCCGTTGCTTCCGAAAGTAAAATTGAAGATAAGGGAAGTGAGTATTAGTACAAGGGAGTAAGCCCAGTAGTAAAGCGGAAATTCCCATGATTTTCCGATCAGTTTCTGGGTATTTGCCTATAAGCCCATCGCTGCGTTGTCGCCATGCAGAGAGGTACTGTCAGTGGATAAGAATCTACTATTAACTCGGGTCAGATATTTTTATGTTTAACGTTAATTTCCAAAACGTTGCATTGCTTCTTCCATCATGTTGGCAGTAGCTGTTGCCCCGCTGCGAGTGCATCCTGCCGCTTGTACTGCCAGCAATTGGTCGAGAGTTCGGACGCCTCCGGCTGCCTTTACTTTCACATTCGGTCCAACACTTTTTTTCATCAGTTCGAGGACAGGAATGGTTGCACCCTTGTAATTGTAATCTCCGTTGGCTTGTTTTTTAAATCCGAATCCCGATGAGGTTTTCACATAATCGGCACCGACTTGTGTACATATCCTGCAAAGTTTTACGATGTCTTCGTCACGTGTAATATAATCCGTTTCGAAGATGACTTTTACAATTGCTCCGTTTTCGTGACATTTTTGAGTTACTGCTCCGATTTCGCGCTTAATATAATCCCAATCGCCCTGCAATGCCTTGCCGATGTTAATGACCATGTCAATCTCAACAGCGCCATCATTACAAGCCAGTTCGGTTTCAAACACTTTCACATCGATTGAGGAGTTGCCGGCCGGAAATCCGATAACACAACCCACCAGCACATCACTGCCTTTCAGATGCTCAACGGCTTGTTTTACAGCATACGGTTTAACACATACCGAAGCAACATCGTATTTTTTTGCCACTTTGCATTCACGGCGAAGGTCTTCATCGGTCATGGTCGGATGGAGAATCGAATGGTCGATCATTTTGGCAAGTTTGTAAACTGTTTCGTTCATGTTGAATAAATTATTGAATTGATATTTAAGTTGTTAATAATGTTCTGAAATTAATGGCTGAAATCATGGCACATCATCATGATGGCGAAACATTCACCCAACACTTATTCATGTTGCTTTCTCTCGTTAAATTTTTTTCATTTTTGCTGCATCTTTTCTGTCTGCCGTGCGTTTTGTTAGGCAAGCTCTTTTGCAGGTTTTGGACTTAGCGTTGGCTGGTGCGACCTGCAAATGTGCTTACACCTGTATGCCGTTTGCGTGTCGGCATAAAATTGAATTAAAAAAAATGTGCGGTTGGGAAAATAAAAAATACAGAAGGGTCGGCAACGAGTGTCGGCTTGCTCGCTGTCCGCTTGTTTTATCGTCTTTATGTCTGTGTTCACCTGTCAAAATGGTTTACTTTTTTCGCGTTTTTAGTCGTCTGTTCGTTGTTGTCGGGTCGTCCTTTACGCTTACTGGTAACTCCTGAATATTTATTCTGGGTAAGAGATGACAATAGTTCATTTCATGGTTTGACTGATTTCCGCAGCTCTTCACCGCACTTCCTGTGAACAATGTTGCTGAAAAAATAGCCGACGATTTTAAAAAATCCCTTCGTGGTGTAAATGTTGTTTTCATCGATGGTTTATTTGGGTAATACTATAAAAAATAGCTGTTTCCAATTGGATTGGTAGCTGTATTGCAATAGAGCAGACTGTATATATGGAGTTCAGGATTGCTTGTCGAAAACCGGATAGAAATTTCGAGGACCGGGCTGCCAGTAATAATCATGAGCGCTTCAGAAATTTTTGGCTGTGCGGGTAATGCCCTGAGTTCCTGTTCTGAGCCTATTATTTCAATCTGATACCTCTGGCTCAGGGTTTTAAAAAATGAACCATCAATAAATTCGCTGCCAATGAACCCCGGTAGCCCGATGGCTGGGAGCCAGTTGTTTTCAAGTATAATGGGTTTTTTTCCGACACAACGCAGCCTTTCAAAATGAATACACTCCATGCATAATTCATTCCCGGGAACGGTAAAGGGAAAATTTTTCAACCATTCCCGCTTGCCCGGACGGTGCAGAAATATTGTTTCAACCTGCTGTCCAACCGCTTCAGAGAATCCTTTTACATTCAAAAGCCCCAATGATTTTCTTCTTTCAACTACCAGGCTTCCTTTACCATGGCGTCGTTCAATAAATCCGTTCCGTTGCATTTCATCAAGAGCTTTTCGTGCTGTGGTTCGGGTTATCCCAAACCGTCGGCATAACTCATTCTCGGAAGGAAGATAGTCGCCAAGGCGGTAAATGCCCTGTTGTATCTGCCTGGTGAGCATATCCTGAATCTGCCTGTAAAGTGGAATTTCCATAAATGATTTAATGGTTGTGCAAATATAGAAATATAACATGTACGTACAAGTTGCGTGCTTATTATTTTTGCAAAATCGAAAAATCACCCAAAAACCGATGATTTTTAATTGTGTTAGTTACAAAATGTCCTCCGAAATTCTGCATTAAGTAGTATCTTGCAGCCCCGTTAAAGAATTTAAATTTATAGTAGAAAAGTTTTAGTAATTGATGATGAATAAGGCTGACATAGTAATTGATTACAAGAATAGCTGTGATTATATTGATGCAGAACACTTTGTCTCAATGAATCCCGATTTTTTTACCAGGTTTGAAATTGTTTCACGGAGCGACATAAAGATGTCAGGCTTCAGAAACCGATTGATAACAAAATTTTTAATTCCGGAAACAAGGATTAAAGGAATATTGAATGAATGCAGCGGAAATTATAAAATTCTCGAGCATAACGGAGCAATTCAGACAAGTTTATTCCTTGAGTATTTTGATACCCCTGAGCTCAGGTTTTACAATGATCATGTTAACGGCAAACTTAACCGCACAAAAGTACGGATAAAGCAAAGCAGTATTTCCGACACCCGTTTCCGTGAGATTTGGAGAAGAAAGAGCAATGGGCGCATGGTCAGGAAACGGATGATTATTGATGACACAAACTCTGAATCTGAAAATATTATTGAAGCATTGATCTCAAAATATGCAGGCATAAGCAAAAGCGAATTAATTCCCTCCCTGCATGTTTGTTTTAACCGGATTACCTTGCTGGATACTCTGACGGGTGAGAGGGTAAACATCGATAGCAGCCTGGTTTTTAGCTCTCCTGTGAATCCCGGAATTAAATATGAACCTGTTGGACTTGCCATTATAGAGATTCGGAAGAAAAGAAAAGCCCGTTCGTTTATAGCGGATTTGCTTGAAGACAACCAAATCCGCAAAACGCCGATCAGTAAATATTGTCTGGGCATATCATTTATCAATCCGAAAGCTAAAGTGAATAACTATAAACCTGTAATCAGAAAAATAGAAAAAACCTTATCCTATGGAATTGCTGAATAATATTTTTTCTCCGGCAACCACCGAAATGATGTCGGTATTACCCGAATTCCCCAAATTGTTGCTTCATTTTGTATTTAACCTTATTGTTACAGGAGGGATTATCAGGTTCTTATATTATCCCAGGTCAAAGCGGCGCGACTATTTCTTCACCTTCATGCTCACCAGTACCACCATTTTCATGCTTCTTTTCCTGCTCGACAATGTGAGCATTCAGCTGGGGTTTGCCCTTGGTTTGTTTGCTATTTTTGGCATTTTACGGTATCGCACCGAGATGTTACCCATCAGGGAAATGACCTATTTGTTTATGATTATCGGAATATCGGTAATCAATGCCCTCGCTAAAGAACTTGGGATTATTGAACTGCTTGGCACAAATGGCATTTTCATTCTGGTAACCTGGCTGATGGAAGGAAGTAAAATCCTGAAACATGTATCGAGCAAGCAAATCATTTACGAAAAGATTGATCTGATAAAACCGGAAAATTCGGAAGCCTTAATAGCCGACCTGAAGAAACGTACCGGACTGAATATTACCAAGGTCGAAGTGGGAACCATAGATTTTCTGAAGGATACCGCTATGCTGAATGTATATTACGATACACGTGAGGCGAACATTGCTGATAGTTTGCCTGCAGGCAATTTCAGGGAGGGGGATGATGATTGAAGTGTTATAAGGAAAAGGCATAGGTGAAAGCATAGAAAAGTAATCAGCGGCAATGGATAGTAAGTAGTCTGAATAAGGCAAAGACGATTGTAAATAGTGGCAGAGGTAGCAGATATTAGGCAGTCCGTCAGTGTGCGGATAGAAGGCAAAGGCGAAGGCAAAAAAAGTGGTCAGCAGCAGCGGATAGGAAGTAGTTTGAATAAGGCAGAAGCGATGGTAAATAGCATCAGAAGGTAGGAGGTAGTATGCAGTTTAATAAAGATTACAGGAGAAGCCCGATTGAATAGGGGAAAGCAAAGAATAGCTCCATAGGAGTGGAATGCCGATTTGTCGGGATTGGACTGATGCGCCCACAACAACCCGCACCATTCTTTGAAAAGCTCCGATAAATTGGCGGGTGTATTCGCTGGTCAAAATATCAGATTTTGTAGTATAAATCATTGAAAACCAAAGTTGAATTTTTACCCTATATCTCAATTTAGAAATGAAGATGTTTAAAAATTTATTTTTGATTGTTTTTTTTGCAGTTTCGGCATTAACGGTCGTTGCTCAGGAAAATGATTTTGGGAACTGGATCGAAATTGGATTGGAGAAGCAGATTACCGAAAAACTCAGTCTCGAATTCGAAGAAGAAATCCGTATTTTTAAGAATTTTGGCGAGTTCGACAGGTTTGCTACCGGAATAGGTGGCGCTTATATCTTCAATAAATATCTGAGGGCAGGTGGTGGCTATTCATGGCTTTATAAACACCGTGTCGTTAAGGAGCAGTGGGAGCACAGGCACCGGTTCCATTTTTATCTGAGGGGCCGATATAAAATCAATCGGTTTACATTTACCCTCAGGGAAAGGATACAAACCACTTTTGTTGATGAATCGATTCCTGGGTTTGGTTACAATCCATGGACATACCTTCGGTCGAGATTGCAGGTGGCCTACAATATTAAAGGTTCTGTCCTTGCACCATTTACATCCGCCGAAATGTATTACCAGCTAAACAATCCGAAAGGGAACCAGATTGATAATATGCGCTATACATTAGGTACCAATTGGGGAATCTCGAAAAACTTTGATCTGGATTCGTTTCTTCGTCTCGACAAGGAAATGAATGTGAAAAATCCGGTTTCGTACTGGATTCTGGGTTTTTCATTCAATTTCAGTATATAGTTAAAAAACTTTTCATTTTTTCCTAATTTTAAGGGCGAAAAATCTATAAAATTTCATGGATAAGCATAAAACCAAAATTAAATCTTATTCAACCTTCCGGATTGTGGTACTTACCTTCCTGGTAACTGCTTTGTTTGCAGTTGCCGCATGGTATTTCTTTATCTTCGAGAAGCAAATACGTATTGTCCCTCTCATCGAAATGGCCGAAGTGAAAATTGGAGACCTCAAAGTTGAGCTCATTTCTGAAGGTGAATTAATTCCGGTGAAGTCAGAACCGGTTATGGTGCCTGAATCATTTTTCAACGATTTCAGCATTCAGGAGATTGCCTATAAGGTTTTACTCCCCGAATACGGAAAAGTGGATAAAGGGGATGTAATTGCCCAGCTTGATCCATCCGTATCAGAAAAATTTAAATCAGATTTCGAAAGTGAGATTGTTGATCTGAAGAATAAAATCAGGGAGATCGCGCAAGATTCGGTTAAGCAGCTGAAAGATGTTAAACTTGCCCTGGAAAATGCCCGTATCGATTTGGAAATCAGAAAAATTGCCGTTGAGCAATCGCTTTTTGACCCAGCTTCGGCACACGAACGGATGAAGCTGGAGTTCAGCAAATCGTCCCTTGCTTTTGAAAATGCTTTGACCAATTACAATGAACGAAGGAAAAGTGTTTTGGAAATATATGAAAGTTATCCCAATCAAATAGAGAAACTGAAGACCGATGGAAAAAGCAAACTACCCATGTTAAGGGAAGCGCTCAGGGTTAAATCGCCTTTGAAGGGTATCCTAATTTACGCAACTGGTTCGCAGGGACAGAATTTAACTCCTGCCAACAGGTTGGTGGCAATAGTAGATGATATCAGCCGGCTGGTTTCAAAGTTTTATGTTGGTGAAGAATATTATTCCGATATTCATGAAGGTCAGGAAATTGATATATATCTAAAATCGAACGCGGTCGAAATCAGAACAAAAATCACCCGGGTGGACCGTAAAATCGTAACCATTGGAGGTAGAAAAGTATTTCTGATTGAGGCAATTATTGATAATCAGGGGTACAATTTATTACCTGGCCAGACAACCGTGAACAAAATTGCTTTGAATCCTCTCCGCGATGTTTTATATCTTCCAAATTCGTCGGTTCATGAGGAAGGAGAATGGAGTTATGTTTTTTTGAATGGGGGGATCAGGCACGAGGTAAAATCAAAAAAAGTTAACGAGGAATTCACCCAGATCATCCGCGGCCTTTCGGCAGGTCAGATGGTGTACCTGAATGCCGCTGCTGCCATTTCGAAATAAAATGCATGGCGATGGACATACTATTGAGAAAGATTAAAATGCTTTTCCCTTTGAATTACAATGTTTTTTTAGGTTTAATTTTGTTTTTATTGGTTGGTAGCCCTCTCAGGGCCGAAAAAATAAGGCCTTCGGAATTTGATTCGTTACATATATTAACCATAGAGCAGGCAATTGAACTGGCATTTCATAATTCGAACGATGCCAAAACTTTTCGCAATTATTTCCTCGCATCTTATTGGTCCTTCCGTTCGTTCGAGGCGCGTTACCTGCCCTCTGTAGTGCTGAATTCCACGTTGCCGGCCTACACCAAAAGGGTTCAGCAAGGGGTTGACCGGGGCGAAATTTATTTCTATTCCCAAAATACACTTACTGAATCGGCTCAATTATCGGTTAACCAAAACGTTCCGTTTACCGGCGGTGTTCTTTCGTTCCATACATCGCTCAACCGGGTTGACCAATTTTCACCATCGCGAACGCACTCCTACAATTCGGCCCCTTTTGGTATTACTTATTGGCAATCGTTAACCGCGGCCAACTGGATGAAATGGGACAGGAAACTTTCACCCATGTATTTCGAATCGGCCAAACGCTCCTATATGCACAATATGGAAGCAGTCAGGACAACTACAATTGCCTGGTTTTTCAACCTGATGACGGCCCAGCAGCACCTGTTGATTGCCCGTGAAAACCTCGCTAATACCGATACTTTATATAAGATTACCCAGAAGAAGTATGAAATTGGCGCCATAGGCAGCGATGAGCTGATGCAGATGAAACTTACCTTGTTGAATGCTGAAAATGCAGTTGATCAGAATATTATGAATGTTGAAGCCATGGAAAATGGTTTCAGGTCGTACATTGGTATTAAGGATCAGAAGAAGATTCAACTGGTTGTTCCGCTCAATGTCCCCAAAGTTTTGCTCAATTATGAAAATGTTCTTCAGGAAGTTAAAAAGAACCACATACAAACCATATCGAATGAAACGCAGCTTCTACAAGCCGAACGCAACCTGGCTACCGAGATAGGTGCTGCCCGCCCCGAAGCCACCCTCTATCTTTCGGTGGGGGCCAACCAGAATGCCGAACAATTAGCCGATGCTTACAGAAATATAAGGGATTATCAGGTGGTTTCGGTGGGCCTAAAGGTTCCAATTGCCGACTGGGGGCAGCGAAAAGGCAATGTTCAGATGGCAAAAGCCAACCTCGAAGCCCTAAAAGGAAGGGTTTCACAAAACCAGACCGATCTCGAACAAAGTGTTTACCTCTCGGTGATGCGGTACAACATGATGCCCAAAAGAATGCGCGTGGTTGCCGAGTCGGATACCATTGCAACCCGCCGTTACGATGCTTCGAGGGAACGTTTCCTGGCTGGCCGGATTACTGTTACTGACCTGAACATTGCTCAGGCTGAAAAAAATTCGGCCCGCGCATCGTTTATTAACGCCATTCGAGAGTACTGGGTGTATTATTACGAAATACAGAGAATCTCCCTGTTCGATTTTGTCCGCCACGAAAAACTTAATGTCGATTTTAATGAACTGGTACGTAGCGTGGGTGAGTTATAATGTGGTCAGATTTTTTTCTGACACTATCGTTTGGGTATCATTGAAATCATTTCGTTTTTAAAGTTGGCAAAAAAGCTGTCGGTCTGAGGTTTTTTCTTATAAATATATGGTTATACTGATTCTCACATTTCATCCACCTGATCGGCCTAAGCATGAAGGAGCTCCATTGCGCAGACATCGTCGCAATTGGGGCTCATATAGTTTCGGAAATGATTTTTCTGCTGAAAATGGCCCATCTTCCGTTGATGATTGCATACATACCCCCAACAGCATAAAGAGCAGGAACCGTTCCCTTATCGGATCAGTTTGTTTTTTGTAGATTAAACTTCCGGAATGATTCCGAACCGGTTCATCATCGAGTTTAACACAATAAAAATTGGTGCCCGACGAAAGTTTATCGTCGCCTAGTGATCAGGTAAACTCAAAACGTGAGGATAGTAGTTAAAAAAAATATCAAGATATAAACCTTAACTTTTTAAGAAAAAGTGTCCAATTTAACGGGGGTTATGACAGTCCGGGAGCTGCAGCCATTGCGAATTTGTCTTGAGGACAGGAACAAAAGCAAAAAGTGTGACAAGTTTATGACCCTACTGTCCGTGTCGGCAACTGCGTTGTTTTTCCGTTGTCATCCAGGGACAGTCGTCTTTAATTTCACAGTTTTTACAACCTACAAATTTGGAAATTAAAGGTATAATTAGAAACCCAATTACTGAAAAGATAATCATCAAAACCAGGACTTTAACTTAATATTGGGTTAAAAGGAGATATATTCCAACAAAGAAAGGAATAAACCAATTTGGAAACACAATCAGGATATTACGCTTAAATACTTTCTTAAAAAAGCCTGGGTCTTTTCGTGAAAATAATTTGGATGAAATGATCCCATACCCACAAGGACAAGCGTGTGTGTCAAGATGATGACAGTACGGACAAATCCTTGCCCAGAACCAAACAATGCTTAACACTGCATAAATCGCAAAGAGAACAGCAGCAATAGTCGAAATTAATTTAATGATTAGAAATCCTACAATAAAGAGAAAAATCGTCGGTATGTTATCTAGCATAACTAACCAAAGTGGTATTTTTCTAGAATGGCAAGGTGTAGTTGTACTATCATTATTTAAGTTGAGATCCAAATTTGTCATTTGAAGTTGTCTTGATACTGATTAAGAATTTTTTAATGCGAATATATTAAATCATGGGCATTTTTGGCGAATAAGATTTCATTTTGTATTAAAAACCAATTTGTGCGAAACTTTAGTTAAATAAAAATTTTAATTTCTCTATATGTATTCAATCAGGTAATAAAACGCTTCGGATGTATTCCCGTCTAGGACGATGCTTTTCCCTTTGGTTTGTAAGGTTTGCCTTGTTTTCCGGCCTGAATGGTCCAATATGTGAACAGAAAATTTACCCTTTCTTTTCAGTTCAAGATTTACTTTTACCGGTTCGATAAGCATGGGTGCCTTGCCTATTTCGAGTAGTTCGGTTCGGTCGGTGTTGTATTGCATCCCGGTATTTTTTGTGCGGGCAATGGTTGTTATCAATATCCGGTTTGATTCTCTGATCCCTTTATCGGGTTCAAGACTGGTGGCCAGGATTACGGCAAAAGGGTTAGACGTTTCTATATTCAATCCGTTCAATTTAATCTTTTTCCCTTCTGCAAAACCAACCAGACCTTGTGTTCCCGCTGTGTTGATGGTAAAATAACCTGAATTATCCCACATCAGTTGTCCGGTGTTTGAAAATACCTGATTCCCGTGAATAAATGGGTCAAGTTCTGATACCACTTCGGCTGGAACAGTTTCGGTGAAGGTTATGCTCACCTTGCCTATGGCCATGGCTTCGAGCGGAAAATTACCTTTCAGCACCTTGCTGTCATGGTCTTGCTCCACTTTTTCACGGAAAGTGATATCTCCGTCGCGCAATTTGCCGATGTTGACCCGGCGGTCAACCACAGTGCTGCCTTCTGCAATATCATGCCTGTATATTGATGTTGCCAATGCCGGATATAGGGCAAGTTGAGTAGGAACGGTGGCGTTGTAAATTCCACCTCCGGGTGTTTGTATGGTTGGTGTGAATTGCCGGTAATCGGTAGCGAAAACATAGGAAGCATCCCAACCCTGGAGCCCCATACCGTAAATGGCTATAATAGGTGCGCTTTCGGCTGTCCATTCGTTGGGGATCAGGCTCATCCATTCCGAAAAGCCAAACGGACGGTTGGTGACCTGCTGCAAACCTGAGCCAAATAGCCCTGAGCCAATCAGTTTCAGCATCGATTCGTTGGAGAATTTTCCTGGGCGGAGGGAATGCCCTTCGCCGCCGCCAAAATAATTGTGCCGGTCGATTATACCGATTTCGTAATCGGAGTGCAGGTTCAGCAAATGGGACAGTCCGGTGCCTGCCTGCCAGCAACTGGCTACCAATGGGCCTTTGTAGCCGGTTTCGCGAACGGCTTTCTCAAACTTTTTGTAGAACTTCATCTGCTCTTCGTACAGAAATGCCGCTTTGTCGAGGATATGCTGTTTTACCGGCCGGTTCTCCTTCACCGCTTGCTCATATTCCCATCCAAAGATACCGTGGTTAGGTTGCGGATAGATATTTTTCAGGTTCAGGCTTTGTCCTTCGGGCAGTCCTTCGTTGTTCCAGGCTTTCAACAAAGCTTGTTGATCGCCATATTTTTCTGCCAGCCAATTGCTGAACTTTTCACAAAGCAGTTTACGGTAGGTGGGAGCTTGCTCAAGCGACCTTTCGATTGCCGACCAGAAAATATTGTCTTCGTTCTGCAACTCCACAAAATTGAGTGCCGGATCGTCGGCATATCGCAGTCCGGTGTGTGGGTTCACATGGTTGAGCATATTTACGGTGAGTTCAATGTTCAGTTCCTGCAGGTCGTTGGCAAAATTTACCAGCGAAGCCGTAGTTCCGTTGAGGTGCGACCAGGGGAATTTTGTGCCGGACACTTCGTTGTATGCCAGTAAACGGCTACTGTCGCCCGGCATTACCTTGTGCCCGTAAATATGCGACCATCCGTAATAAATTCCGTTTTCGCGCAACCGGTAACACAGGTAGTCAAAATTCTTCCATTTTTCATCGGTAACCATGGTGGAATGTATGCCATCGGAAGCCCGCCACGTAAATTTATGAAAGCGTACGGCATTGAACCCATAGCGGGCCAACCATTCGCTCCAGGCATCGGCCTCAGGGGCAGGCATAAACGGTTTCTCGCTGGCAATGTTGGTTCCCCAGAATTTTACTGGCGTTCCATCTTCAAAAATAAAACGGGCACCATCAATTTTAACAAACCCGTGTTTTCCGGATGGCTTGTGCCTCCAGTGGGTCATATCAAACTCCACCTTTTCTAAGGATTCATTGATTTTGAGGGGGAACCAGTTCTCCTGCGAAAAAGCAGGGGAAATTACAAATAATATGGTAAAGACAATGTTTAAACAATTTTTCATAAGAACAAGCTATTAACGTAATTATTTAGCACCTGTTCACACCATGCGGTTAATATCCCATCAAAACTATAAAAAACCTGTAACAATTAACATTTTGGTTTTTGGGATGTGAATAAGTTTTGATTCCAGTCCTTGTGAAAGCCCTTCAGAATGAGATATTGACATGGTTTTGATTTTTCGGTTTTGAATATGCGATTCTCCGGGATATGTTTTCTTAAAACCAATGGCTATCAACATTTATAACAGCCCTGGGTTGATAACTATGGCTTGGATTATTTGGTATAATGCGGGTTTACAATCTATTTTTGGGCAAAACGGAACAGGTTGTACAAAGACAAACTCATACGACAATTATTTCAAAGGATAGAAGAGCTGACTTCGCGCCTTGAACAAGCAGAAAGAGAAATAGTTTCGCTCAGGCAGGAGAATGCAGAATTGAAAGCCCGCCTGAACAGCAACAGCCACAACAGCAGCAAACCCCCATCAAGCGATGGGTACCGAAAAAAACCGGTATTTTCAAAACCCGGAAAGGGGAAACAGGGTGGCCAGCCGAGGCATAAAGGCCGCACATTGGAACAAACCGTCAACCCCGACAAGACGGTAATTTGTAAACCATATAGTTGCAGTTGCGGGCATACATTCACCGGTGTAGAAACGGTGGTTTCGGAAAAGCGCCAGGTTTTTGATTTGCCCGAACCCCGGTTGGAAGTGACCGAATACCTGATTTACAAATCGGAATGCCCTGTTTGCGGCCTGTTGCACAGAGGTGCCCCGCCCCGGGGGGTGAATGCCCCTGTGCAGTATGGCGACAAGGTAAAAGCTTTTGTTACGCTGTTGAATTTGCAGTATAAGCTTCCGTTTAAAAAAATACGGTTGTTGTTCGGCGACTTGTTTGGCTACCCTATAAACGAATCATCTGTCTATTCAGCCTCCATGTAATGCTATTAGAAACTTGGTGAAAGCGAAAAAATAATCAAGTCAAAAGTTACCACAGGGGATGTTGTCCATGCCGACGAAACAGGCGTGAGGGTAGAAGGGAAACTGCACTGGCTGCATGTAGCCACATCACAGCTATACACCTATTTGTTTGTACACCAGAAAAGAGGGGCAAAAGCATTGGAAAGCGAGAAATCGGTACTTGGCGGTTTTCAGGGATGGCTTGTGCACGATTGCTGGAGCAGCTATTTTAAGTTCAAAGGTGCAAGGCATTCGGTTTGCGGGGCGCATATTTTGCGGGAATTGGAAGGGTTGGCAGAAAACGGCAAGAGCAAGTGGGCCAGAATATTCAAAATATTCCTGATAAACATTTATAAGATGCCGTTCGGGGAAAGACAAAAACTCAGGCCACACATAGAAGCAAGGTACAAACTTATTTGCGCGATGGGGGAGAAATCCGAACCGCCACCAATAAAGGTGCCAGGCAAAAGGGGGCGGTATAAACGCACCAATGGGCGAAACCTGGTGGAGCGCCTGATTAGCGAACAACATGCCGTGCTTGCTTTTGCATTCAATCAAAATGTCCCGTTTACGAACAACCTTGCCGAACGGGATATCAGGCCGGTAAAAGTAAAACAGAAAATATCAAATTGCTTCCGTACCGCAACAGGGGCCGACATCTATGCCAGAATCGAAGGCTTTATCTCAACCACCAGAAAACATAACCAGAGTGTCTTTTCAGAATTATGTGCTACTTTTGAAAGTAGAAATTTTATTACCCCATAGAGGCTGGTAAAATATTACAAATAAATTCTTAATTTGGAAATTTCATCATGCGTAAACATTCATAAATGCCTGTTGATAAAAGCTGGAATTACTGTTTGGCGATTTTTCGCAAATGAATTCTTACGACCCTGAAAATTCATTAATAACGCATCATGCAGCTTAACAATTAAAAATTTCAGTAAATTTGTCCGGACAGGTTGAGCCAGAAATTTTTCGTGTGGTTTAATTATCAAAATTCAAAAATATAAGCTGGAGGATTAATTTATGAACATAAGCAGTGTGCTCGATCAATTGTTAAAATCGGGTCAGGGGACAGTTCAGGATAAAAGTGGCATTACGCAAAATACCAATTCTCCCATGGGTGGAATCGGTGAACTTTTTCAAAGCAGTGGTCTGGGAAATATACTTTCGGGTTTTGGCGGAGGTGTTGTAACCGGTGGTGCAATTGGCCTGTTACTTGGCAACAAAAAAGCCCGGAAGGTTGGTGGGAAAGTGGCCATGTATGGTGGCTTGGCCGCACTCGGTGTGCTGGCTTATAAAGCTTACAGCAACTGGCAATCGCAAAACCAGCAAACTGCGCAAGGCGAGCCGCAAACTATCGATCGTTTGCCTGCCCCTCAGGTTGAACAACACAGTAAAGCAATCCTTAAAGCGCTTATCGCTGCATCCAAAGCAGATGGTCATGTGGATGTCAGGGAGCGTCAACTTTTAGATCAGGAAATAAATAAACTTGCGAACGATACACAAATCAGCCGCTGGTTCGAATCTGAACTCAACAAACCACTCGATCCTGCTGATGTGGCAAAGGAAGCTACATCACCTGAGATGGCTGCAGAGATGTATATTGCCAGTGTATTGATAGTTGATGATGAAAATTTTATGGAGAGATCTTATCTGGAAGAACTGGCACGTCAGCTAAAAATTGACCCCGCACTTAAAAATGAATTGGAAACTCAGGTTCGTCAGGAACTAAACAGGAGGTAATGCTGAACCCTGCTCGCGCCTTGGCTTTCCCAAATGCGGGCTGGCTGTGTGCGAGCAAGGGAATATTGTAAACGCTTTTATTCTTCTTTCTGAAAACTCTTCCACGTGATCCCGTTAAAATGCTGGCAGTTTACAAATGAACACGCACGGATAAGACTCTCAAGACTTTTTCCGTCAATTTCGAATTAACACAACAGTAGTTTATTAATACGCATTATATGAACTTAATTGTATAAAACTGATTATTCATGCAGAAATGATTCACGAAAGGGAAAATTTCCTGTACCTCATGACCAAATTATTTAATGTGAAATTTATATTTCCATAACATTGAAATTCATGTTTTTTAAGGGTGATTAATCCGCTCATAATCATACGAAAGTTATATTTGCCCAAACCAAAAATATACTTTATGTCGCCTAAATTTTCGCTCAATAAGAAACAAATCCGGATTTTATTGCTCGAGGGAATTCACTCTTCGGCAATTGAGTGTTTTGAGAAAGCTGGATATTCTCAGGTTGAATACCTTAAAACAGCACTCGATGATGATGAGCTTGAACAAAAAATCAGGGATGTTCATATTATCGGAATCCGGTCGAGGACCCAGTTAAGCGCCCCCATTCTGCAAAAAGCAAAAAAACTGTTTGCTATAGGCTGTTTCAGTATAGGTACCAACCAGGTTGATGTTATGGCTGCTAAAATGCAGGGAATACCCGTATTCAATGCACCATTCTCGAATACGCGTTCGGTAGCCGAACTGGTGATTGCCGAATGTATTATGCTGATGCGTGAGGTACCCATGAAAAACGCAGCTGCCCACCGGGGCGAGTGGATGAAGGCTGCCAGCCATTCGTACGAGGTACGCGACAAAAACATCGGGATTGTAGGATATGGCCACATCGGATCCCAGGTTTCCATCCTGGCCGAAGCATTAGGTATGAATGTCTTTTACTACGATATTGAGAAAAAACTGAGCCTCGGCAAGGCGGTTCCATGTGCAACACTCGACGATTTATTAAAGGTTTCGGATGTGGTTACGCTGCATGTGCCGGAAACCCAGCTGACCTGTAAAATGATTTCTGAACCGCAGATAGCCATGATGAAAAAAGGTTCATTGCTGATCAATGCATCCCGCGGATCGGTAGTCGATTATGATGCAGTGGCCATTGCATTACGCATTGGGAAACTGGCAGGGGCGGCTGCCGATGTATTTCCCGAAGAGCCTGCTTCAAATAACGAACCTTTCAGGTCGGTGTTACAGGAATTTGACAATGTGATCCTTACCCCGCACATCGGTGGCAGCACTCAGGAGGCACAGGAAAAAATCGGTTCAGAGGTTACCGAAAAGCTAATTAAGTACAGCGACAATGGCTCAACCATTGGTGCTGTTAACTTTCCGCAAATTTCGCTTCAACCCAACCAAAACAAGCAACGGTTCCTGCACATCCATAAAAATATGCCCGGTTTGCTCAATGAGGTCAACCAGATATTCACATCGCGGGGCATTAACATTGCATCGGCCTACCTGCAAACCGATGCAGAAATTGGTTATGTGATAATTGATACTGAAAGCGATCTGAATAGTAATATTCTGGATGAACTGAGAAAAATTCCTCAAACCATCAGGGCGAGGATGTTATACTGAATTTTTATCTGCTTACAAACCGTTTTGAAATAATTTCAATGGTTAATTTTGTTGATCACAAAACGAGAAGTGTAATGAATATATGATACCTCACCTCGTTCCGATCGACCCTATGTTATAATGTAAAGGTGTGGAAAAATATCCGGATGCGCAGCATCTTTTTCCACACCTATTTTTACCTAATATATGAGTGTCATTCCACGCGAAGTAAGGAATCTGAATCAATATACCAAACAATTTCAAAATGCCCCTTAATATGATCATGCATTTTTAAAGTATCACCTTAAAATTTCATGTAATTTTTTAAGCAACATTTTAAATTGTTAAGTATTCTGTTTTGTTTTACTGATTTCCAATTAATGAGTGAAATATAAAGCATTCAAGTTATACAACATTTTCACCCAATTCCTGTTGCTTTAAACAGAAAAATAGTGTCCTTTGCATGACGAATATTGTTATGATTTTAAAAATAATACAGCAAATTTTTATTGCGTCTGTTTTCACCTTTGCCGCTGCTTACCATATTTTGGCCGAAGAGGTTCCCGATCGCAAAATGGTGACAGTGAGCGGCTATGTGAGCGACGCTTCAACCGGCGAAATGCTGATTGGCGCTTCGGTGGCTGTCCGGTCAACCGGCCGTGGCACACTTACCAATTCCTATGGATACTATTCACTTCGACTCAATAAGGGTTCGCACATTTTAAGTTTCTCGTACCTTGGTTACAAGATTGCCGATTTAAATCCCGCCCTGTTTAAAGATACCATTATAAATATTACGCTTTCGCCAATCGACCTTATGATTGGAGAAGTGGTAGTGAGGGGAGAGAATTTCAACGACAACCTTTTAAAGCCACAAATGAGCGTTACAAGGCTTGATATCCGCAATATCAGGCAAATCCCCGCCTTTCTTGGCGAAGTGGATGTAATCAAAGCCATTCAGCTTTTGCCTGGTGTACAAGCTACTTCCGAGGGTGGATCGGGTTTCAGTGTGCGTGGTGGTAGCCCCGATCAGAATCTTATTATACTGGATGAAGCCACTGTTTATAATCCTTCGCACCTGATGGGTTTCTTTTCTGTATTCAACAACGATGCAGTTAAAAGTGTGGAACTGAGCAAAGGCGATATCCCTGCCGAATATTGCGGGCGGCTCTCATCTGTTGTTGATGTGCGCATGAACGATGGAAACATGCAGCAATTTCGCGGTCAGGGTGGAGTCGGGACTATTTCATCGAGGTTAATGCTCGAAGGGCCCGTGCAAAAAGGAAAATCGTCATTTATGATGGCAGGCCGACGTACCTATGCCGATTTGTTCCTGGTATTTGCAAAAGATGAGGAACTCCGTAACAACTCGCTCTACTTTTATGATATCAATGCAAAAGCAAACTATGTGATCAACGACCGCAACCGGGTTTTTCTTTCAGGTTACTTTGGCAACGATATTTTCAGGAACGACAATTTTGGGCTAGGGTGGGGCAATCAAACAGCAACACTGCGCTGGAACCATTTGTTCGGCAACTCGCTGTTTTCGAATTTCTCATTAATATACAGCCGGTTTAATTACAGCCTTGGAATTCCCAAAAATCAGCCAAACTCATTCGACTGGAGTGCCGAAATGGTTGACTTTGCCCTTAAAGGAGATTTTACCTGGTATGCAGGAGCCAACCATACTGTCAGGTATGGATTTTCTTCAAGCCGTCATAATTTCAAACCAGGGAAAGTGCAGGGAACCGGCACCGATTCACCCTGGGTAACCTTTGAAGTTCCCCAAAGCCATGCACTTCAGAACGGGATATATGCCAGCCATGAGATGAAAGTTGGTAGCGCGTTGGTTATAAAATATGGATTGAGGGTAAGCAGCTTCAGCAACTTTGGCGAAGCTATTGTGTATTCTTTCGATGACAATTTTGAAAAGTCGGATTCAGTGAAATATGGAAAGGACGATTTTTTCAATACATATTTTGCTGTTGAGCCAAGGATTAGCCTCGCCTGGCAATTCACTTATTTTACTTCGCTGAAAGCAGCCTATAACCGGAATGCACAGTATGTACACCTTGCCCGCAATTCAACAGCCGGGACTCCTCTCGATATCTGGTTCCCTTCGTCGCCCAATGTGAAACCTCAACTCGGAGATCAGTTTTCGGCAGGGATTTTTCGAAATTTTCCTGAACTTAGCATCGAAACATCGGTTGAAGGGTTCTATAAATTGAACCATAATGCCATCGATTTTAAGGATCACGCGGAGCTTTTACTAAACGATAATCTGGAGGGCGAACTGCGTTTCGGGAAAGCATGGTCATATGGGATTGAAGCCATGGTGCGCCTTACCGAAGGAAAACTGAACGGTTGGATAAGTTATACCTGGTCGCGTACTTTCAGGGAGATTCCACAAATTAATAACGGGAAAAAATACCCGGCCAGTTACGATCGGCCACACGATATTTCGGTTGTGATGAACTATGATTTGAGCCGGAGGTTCAGTGTGGGGCTAAACTGGGTTTATGCCACCGGATCGCCGGTTACTTTTCCAACCGGACGTTTCAAAGTAGGGAATACTATTGCACCTGTTTACTCTGACCGGAATGCTTACCGCCTGCCCGACTACCACCGGCTCGATCTGTCGGCCACTTTAATGGCAAAACACAAGCCCGGCAGAAGATGGAACGGTGATTGGAATTTGTCAGTGTATAACGCCTATTACAGGAAAAATCCCTGGGTAATCAATTTTATCAGCGATTCCGACAATCCAAATGTTACCTACGCCGAAATGACCTATCTGTTCGGAATTCTTCCTGCCATTTCTTACAATTTTAAATTCTGATGGCTATGGAATGGAAAAATTTACGCATGCTTTTGGTTTTGTTGGTTGCAGCAATGGCCTGTACTGAGCGCATTGAGATTGAACTTGACCAAACCTATACGCGCCTTGTGGTTGACGGGGGAATAACCAACGAACCTGCCCGTCACATAATAAGGCTTACCACATCAACCGGTTATTTTTACAATCAGGAACCACCGGCTGTAACCGGTGCTGAAGTTTACTTTCAGTATAAAGGAAATACGATTCTACTTCAGGAAATGGGTGGAACTGCTGGCTATTATGCATTGCCGGCCCCATTCAAGGGCGAACCGGGCAAAACGTACGAACTTAATATCAGGCTGAACCGTGAAATCAACCGTTCGTGGCGGTACAAGGCCCTTGCGCAGATGCCAACCACTGATTTCAGGCTCGATTCCATTCAGATGGAGTATAACGAAAGGTTCGATTTCTGGCTGGTGAAAGTGTATGCTCAGGATCCACCTACACGGGATTTTTATAAATTCGAAACCTTTCTGAACAGCCTTGCAGGAAACGACACCACTATGAGGACAACTGCCACTCCCGACAGGTTTTTTAATGGCAGGAACACAAATGGTTTTGCAGTTGCTTTTTTTGATGGTGAATTGCTTACAGCAGGCGATACCCTCAACCTCGCCATGTCGGCAGTTACAGAGGACTATTTTAATTTTTACTCTGAACTGAGAAGTGAATCAGGTTTCAGTAACCCTTTGTTTGCAGGTCCACCAGCCAATATACGTTCAAATTTAAAAGAAGGAGGTCTGGGTTATTTTTCTGCACGGAAAGTTGCCCGGGCGAGGGTAATTGTTCCTGGTTGGCGAAAAAAATAAAATTAAAAATTCCGGGTTCACAGTATTGTGATAACTGTAAATTAAGCTTATTCAGGTTTGGTTTCGAGCAGGTGTGGGTTTTGGATAATGTACCTCAGGTAGCGGAAAAGCCTCCCGCCATGCGAGCCATCGCACACCCGGTGGTCAAGGGCCGAACCAAGCCACATAATTTTGCGAGGAACCACTTCGTCGTTAACAACCCACGGACGTTTATGTACAGCTCCCAGCATCAATACAAACGATATGTTGCTGATGGGCATCAGGGAAGGGAATCCCAGATCGAGCCCAAGTGTGCCCACATTGGAAACCAGGAAAGATCCAAAATTATCGGGGGTAATTCCCCACCTTTTTGAGGTAAATCCGAGGGTATGTACCAAAAACCTTATGGTATCGAAAATCCATCCACGGAAAGGCCAGGGAATGGCACCCAGTTTTGATTTTAAGTCCATGGTTTTGTTTTCAATACCAGAACGGGCATCTTTTATATGCGCTGCCATTATATCGGCTGCTTCGTATATAGTTACCTGATCGGCGTTGGGGATTTTCACCGATCCCATTACTGACCCCTCGAGGAGAACACTCACAACTGCATCGATTTGAGGCCTGGAAATGATTTTTCCCCTCCTCAGGTAAACATTTAGTTCGGGGACTTCATATTTTAATGCCCTGGCTGCTGCAAGGGTTAAAATATGGGTGAGGGTAATCTTGACCCCATTTTTACGTTGTTGTGCCACATAGGCTTCCAAGTCGGTAACATCCACTTCGGCTTGCCCAAGTATCTTTGAGTCGCTGGTTTTTTTATATATGGCCGATGCAACTTTCCGCCAGTTGTTGTTAAGGTCTATAGTTGTTTTCATAGCCCTAAAAGTAAAACTAATTTTCAACTGAAAAAACAATTAAGTTTAATCGCTGGATAATCTTTGAATTTCTTCCATAATATCCTAAAAGGAGGGCTCGCATGTGTTTTAATCATCACCTTGTGTGTTCCGCCAACTGGCGGATTACATGCTCGTTTCATTTTGAATGATTTCAACTGAATTGTTTTTATGTCTAAAGTAATCAATTTCCGGATGGCTGATTATCTTTCAAATGCAAAATACTACTTTTGAAATTATTATTATGTGTGATCTTGAGCAATGAATTTTTCAGATTCGATTAAAGAAAAAGCCCGTGAATCAGGTTTTCTCGAGTGTGCAATTATTCCTTCGGGATTCCTTGTCGAGGAGCAGGTGCATCTGAAAAACTGGCTCGAACAGGGAATGCATGGAGAAATGGGTTATATGGAACGAAACCAGGATAAGCGACTCGACCCCGGCCTTCTGGTTGAAAATGCCAAAACCATCATTGTCCTGCTTATGAATTACTTTCCCAAAAACACTCAAACGGGTCATAGGGCGCCGGTTATTTCGAAATATGCCTTTGGTACCGATTACCACTTTGTGATGAAAGATAAACTACGGAAATTGCTGGAGTATATTCAGAAAAGTATAGTTCCCTGCAAAGGAAGGACTTTTGTTGATTCGGCACCGGTACTCGAACGTGCCTGGGCACGCAAGGCAGGCCTCGGGTGGGTTGGCAAACACAGCAACCTTATTTCACTGGTTCATGGTAGTTTCTTCTTTATCGGCGAACTGGTTATAGATATTGAACTGCCCTACGACAATAGGCCCGAAGTGCACGACCATTGTGGAACCTGCACCCGGTGCATCGATGCCTGCCCCACCAAAGCTATCGTTGCCAACAGGGTAGTCGATGCGCGTAAATGTATTTCCTATCAGACTATTGAACTGAAAGGAAACCTTGATCCGGCGCTGAGGGGAAAATTTGAAGATAGGGCATTCGGCTGCGATATTTGCCAGGATGTATGCCCCTGGAACCTGAAAGCAAAACCTCACAGCGAGCAATATCTCGATCCAACGGCTGGGCTATTGGAAATGAAAAGGGAGGATTGGTTTGGTATTTCACCCTCACGGTTTAACGAATTGTTCCGAAAATCGGCAGTGAAACGTACCGGCTATCAGGGATTAATGCGGAACCTGAAATTTCTTAACAATGAATGACAATCCAAGACAGTTTAAATTCAACGGAGAAATTTTTCGAACCGCACAGGGCGGATATTACATCGATTTCCCGTTTGATGTTTTTGAAGCATTCGGAACACGTAAACAGGCTCCCGTAAAGGTTTGGTTCGATGGGTATTTCGAGCGTAAAAGCCTTTTGCCTAAAGGCGGGGGAAAGCATTGGCTTACCCTTTCGTCAACTGTAAGAAATGCCATTGGAAAATCTGATGGCGACACGGTAAACGTTTTGCTTCAACTGGATACCGACCCACGAACAGTTGACCTTCCCGATGACCTTCGATGGCTCTTCGATAACGACCCCGATATTAAAGAACGGTTTATGAAAATGGGTTATTCCAACCAGAAATTCTTTGTCGATTGGATATGTGCCACTTCCGACCCCGATAGTCGGGTAAACCGGATTAACAAACTGTTTGAATACCTCTCAAGGACAGTCAGAAAAGATGATGTCAAGGATTTGACAGAAGGAGTGGAGAGGGATTGAAGTTGTTGATCCAGAAAGTCATAAAGCAATAATTCCGAAGCAATTCAATTATTATATATTACTGCAATATTGATTTTTTAATAAATAATTGTTTTCATTTTCAAAATTACCTGCCGAAAGCAATCAAATATCATGGAACTTTGTTTATCAAATAATACGATAAAGTACGAGTATGAATAAACTTGTAATATTTTTTATTCTCGGATATCTTTTTACGGGATGTACGATCGGTAAAATCAACACGGATCAATCCCCATTTGTCCTTTTTTTCGATTCATTATTCAAAGAGTATATTGATAATCAGTTTATTGCAGGTGCTTCTGTCCGGATAATTTAAAAAGGTGAATAATTGATCGAAAAGTCTTATAAATATGCCAGCCTCGAAATAGCCGCTTCCATGCCATTGCCTGCATCTTTCTAAATAGGTACAATAATCAAACAATTTACAGCGACAGCTATATTGAAGCTCGCACAGGAAAACAGCCTCTCAGTCCCGCACGACACTATACCCTAAACCTTTGTGCGCAATCCAAGAGAATCCGCTACATGCCGACAATTTGCAATAATCTAAAAAAAAGTGTGTATTTTTGAAATATGAGAATAATTGATAATAATATAGATAAGATTAGAGCCTTATGTAATAAACCTAAAGGGCCCAGACTATTTGTATTTGGCTCAATTTTGACTGATTATTATAAAAAATCAAGTGATATTGACTTATTGGTTGATTTCGCAGGAGTTGACCTTTACGACTACGCCGATAATTATTTTGAATTAAAAACATCTTTGGAGAAATTGCTTAAAAGACTGACAGACTTGCTTGAGGATAAAGCTGTTAAAAATCCTTTTCTAAGAAAATTCATTGACTCTTCTAAACAAATGATATATGGATAATGATATTAAAGCCTGGCTTTATGATATTTTACAATCGATAAATGAGATTGATAGCTACTATGATATCAATCCAAGGATTCTCGAGGAGTAGGTTTCTGATATTAAAACAAAAAAGGCATTTGAGCGAGATTTGGAAGTAATTGGCGAAGCAGCAAATCGGATACTTAATTAGGACAAAGATTTCAAACTTAATAACGTTGAAAAAATTTTAGCATGCTTAACAGGAAAATTCAGGGATATGATAATATATCAGATGATTTGATTTGGAGTATCGTGATAAACCATTTGCCTAAATTAAAAGACGAAGTATCTGGACTGTTTGATGAATAAAAGGCAGCGCACTACACGCGGTCATAAAACATGCCAGTTTCGTGGATATTCGAGCGTTCTGTCCCGCCTCAAGCTTTTAGAACGTGGGATAGTGACGCCGCCCCGCAATCCGGCACGTTTCATACCGCCCAAACGTTGTGCATCCTGCAAAAAAAACCCAGAACAGAGTGAATAACATAAAAGGAAAAAGAAATGAATAAAAAACAATGGTACGAAACATTATTCGAAAATTACGGTGAGAAATACGACAATGAACCTTTTGCACAGGGAACGATTGGCGAATGTGATTTTATTGAGAAAGAAATTAATCACAATAAATCGTTGAAAATTATTGATATAGGATGTGGAACGGGTCGCCATTCCATTGAACTGGCAAAGAGAGGTTATACAATTACTGGAATTGATTTGTCCGAATCCCTACTGGCCAAAGCAAGAGAAAAGGCCAAACAAGACGGTGTGGAGATAGATTTCTTAAAACACGATGCCCGTAATCTACCCTTCGATAAACAATTTGATGTTGCAATTATGATGTGCGAAGGCGGTTTCCCATTGATGGAAACGGATGAAATGAATTTCGCGATTCTTAAAAATGTTTCTCAATCGTTAAAAGAGAAGGCAAAATTTATATTCACAACATTGAACGGGTTATTCCCTTTGTTTCACTCAATTAACGATTTCCACGCAGAGGGTGTTGTTGAGGGTAACGCAACCTACCACAGCACGAATTTCGATTTGTTGACATTCAGAGATTATAACATTACAAAAGTTGAGGATGACAACGGTGTGGAATTAGAGCTTGAATGCAACGAAAGATACTATGTGCCAAGTGAGATAACCTGGTTGTTGAAAACCCTTGGGTTCACAAAAATTGAAATTTTTGGGGCTACACTAGGGGCTTTCTCCCGTGAAGATAGATTGAAAACAGAAGACTATGAAATGTTAGTTATTGCAGAAAGGTAGAAAATGAAAACAATTGAAGATAGTGTTTTAACCGCAATGGATTGTACTGACAAAGAGATTTTGCCTTACCTGCCATACATACTACAAGACTTTTGGGGAATTGGCTCAGACCCCAATGTAATAATAAAACTTATTAGAAAACACTTGCCAAATATCAACAACCTAAAAGTCTTAGACTTGGGATGTGGGAAAGGCCTTGTTTCTATTAGTATTGCCAGGCAAATGAATTGTGAATGCCATGGAATTGATGCAATACCTGAATTCATTTCTTTTTCAATTTCAAAAGCAGATGAATTTTCAGTTAGCGGTTTGTGTAAATTTGAAGTTGGGGATATTCGGGAAAAGGTCAAAACCCTCGGGAAATATGATGTAATAATATTAGGTTCTATTGGTCAAGTGTTTGGCAATTACCATGACACTCTTACAATTTTAAACAACAACTTGAAAAATGGTGGAATTATAATAATTGACGATGGGTACATTGAAGACGAAAGTAGTTTTAAACATGAACTTGTTTTTAGTAAAAGCGAGCTGAAAAGACAGATTGCGGATGCCGGTATGCAATTTGCCGATGAAGTTGTTTCAAATGAAAACGATACCGTTATAGTGAATTACGATAAGGAATACGAAAATCTAGCAAAGCGATGTCAGGAATTGAGCGTTAAACACCCCGACAAAGCTGAAATCTTTATTAATTATTGCAACCAACAGAAAAAAGAATATGATAACCTAAAAAACGAAATTACATGTTCAACAATGGTTGTAAAAAGGAAAGAATAAAAATGAACGAACGCACAATATCATGTATAAAGCATTAATGTTTCGATGGTTAATTCAAGCGTTCTGCCCCGCTTAGGGAGAGTGTAAAATAAACTCTGTCTAAGCAAAAAAGATTGTTATTCTTGTAAAGTCAGAGAAAATTATGGAATCAGAAGAGTGCAAGGCCAGGCGTGCCAAAGCCATAGCCAAGCTTAGTAGTGGCGAATCGTTAGCCGGTAAGGATGGTGCTTTTGCGCCTTTTTTTAAAGAGTTTTTGGAAACTACCCTGCAACAGAGATGGAAACCCATTTGGATGTTTATGAACTCCAAAACGGCAATAAGCGTAACGGTAAGGGTTCCAAGCGGATAAAGTCATGTCTTAGCCCCCGATAAATTGAAGAAATTCTATCCAAGATTTCATTTCATGCCGGTGTGGTTAATGTGTACCGTAATGCACTTGAAAAAATATTTGAAAAGGATGACCATTCCCGACGGGATGAAATCACCAAAACAACCAGCGAAATCGAACGGATAAGTTTTCGGTTGGTTGTTCTTCAGAACCAGTTTTTGGATGGGCATATCACCCCACAGGACTACAACAAGATGAAGGATCGGGTGGAAAAAGACCTGACAGGACTTGAACCTAAACTGAAGGCCATAAAGATGGACAAATCACCTTATAAAACCTATGTAAATCAAACACTTCCGATGCTGTAAACCCTAGTGGGTTATTACCGGAAATCGGACGGTTTGACCAAAAAGAAGATATTAAGTTGCATCTTTTCAAAAAAACTCGTGTTTGAAAACAGACGGGTTACAACTTTTGAATTCCCCACTCCGGTTCAGGTATTACTCAGTGTTAACAGGGTTTGTTATGGGTCAGAAACAAAAAAAGAGGTCGAAAATGACCTCTTGTCCTGTCTGGCTCCCCAGGTAGGACTTGAACCTACGACCTACGGATTAACAGTCCGCCGCTCTAACCGACTGAGCTACTAGGGAATATATATTTTCATTCTCTTTCGTCCGCCGCTCCCCAATCGTACCGAACAGTACGTTCGGGCGGGTAACCGACTGAGCTATCAGGGAATATTTTCAGAACTTTTTTGCTTTAAAGGCGCTGCAAAACTAAAACCTTTTTTTAAAAGAAAAAATATTTACCTGAATTTTTTTGACCATTAAAACACCGCCTTTACAATCTCTTTAACATTGTCCGAAATGCCATAGGTATAAATATGCAGCGAAGGCACTTTCGCTTCAACCAGCTCTTTCGACTGACAAATAGCCCATTCGGTGCCAACTTTTTTTGCATCTGTATCGTTATGGCACCGGCTCAACTCTCTAACAAGTTCATTGGGCATATCAACGCTGAAAATCCGTGGCAACACGGTTAACTGGTTTTTCAATGCTATGGGCTTAATTCCCGGAATAATAGGAACGGTTATGCCAATATTCCTGCATTTCTCAACGAAATCGAAATATACCCGGTTATCGAAGAACATCTGGGTAACGATGTAATCGGCGCCTGCCTTAACCTTTTGTTTCAGGTACCTCAGGTCGGTGTCAAGGTTTGGGGCTTCCATGTGTTTTTCAGGGTATCCTGCTACTCCTATGCAGAAATCCATTGGGTGGTTGTTTTTCAGGTCGGGTTCGAGGTAGCGGCCATTTCTCAGGTTGGTAATCTGTATTACCAATTCATTGGCATGGTTATGCCCATCAGGTTCGGGTGTGAAAACGACCTCCCCTTTCAGCCCGTCGCCCCGTAAAGCAAGAACATTTTTAATTCCTAAAAAATCGAGGTCTATCAGGAGATATTCAGTTTCGCTTTTGGTGAAACCGCCACATACCAGGTGCGGGACTACAGGAATTCCATATTTGTGCTGAATAGATGCAGCAATCGCAACGGTTCCGGGCCTTTTCCGGGTCACCTTTCGGCGAATGGTACCATCGGGTTGTTCCTTATATTCAATTTCATCGCGGTGGGTGGTGATATTGATATACTTCGGATCGAATTCCATTAAGCTTTCGATGGTACGGTTAATCCGCGACGCATCGTTTCCCTTGAGTGGGGGCAGCAGTTCAAACGAAAAAACGGTTTTCCCCGATTGACTTATGATATCAGTAATTTTCATTCTTGGTTATTCAATTATTTATAATTCAGGTTCGAAGGAAGGAATTTTTCAATAAACGCTACTTCAACCCCTTTCCTGCGGGCATAATCTTCCACCTGGTCGCGGCTAATTTTTTCAACTCCGAAATAGCGGCTTTCGGGGTGGGCAAAATATTGTCCGCACACCGATGCATTTGGGTACATGGCAAAATGTTCGGTCAGGGTAATACCTGTTTCTTCAGCTTTCAGTAACCTGAACAGGTTCTGCTTTTCGGAGTGTTCGGGACAGGCGGGATACCCAGGTGCCGGGCGTATGCCCAGGTAATCGACATGCAGCAATTGATTGAGCGAAAGGTTTTCATCGGGTGCATAGCCCCATAATTCCTTACGGACAATAAGGTGAAGGTATTCGGCAAAGGCTTCACTCAGGCGATCGGCCAAAGCCTCGAGCATTATGATTTTATAGTCGTTGTGTTCTTTCCGGTAATGTTCTTTCCATTTTTCGATGCCCAGGCCGGCAGTAACTGCAAAGGCCCCGCAATAATCGGCGCGTCCCAGTCCAACAGGTGCCACATAATCCGAAAGGCATAAATTGGCCAATCCGGGTTTCCTTTTCTCCTGCTGACGCAAGTGGTGAAAGCGGCCGATTTCAGTTGTGCGGCTTTCATCGGTGTAAAGGATTATATCGTCGCCTTCCGAATTTGCGGGCCAGATTCCAACCACACCATTTGCTCTGAGCATTTTACCGGAAATGATTTCATCGAGCATCTGAGTGGCCTCCACATATAGTTTCCGGGCAGTTTCACCCTGCTTCGGGTCGTTGAATATTTCAGGGAAAGTCCCTTTCAATTCCCAGGTATGAAAAAAGAAACTCCAGTCGATATATTCCTTCAAAACATGGAGCGGGAAGTCAGTATATTGTTTTATTCCGGTGAAATTGGTTTTATATACCGGTGATTTTAGCCAGTCGATAGCCAGTTTGTTGGCACGGGCTTGTTCAAGCGTGAGGTATTCTATGGGTTTTCGCTGCTCATGAAGTGACCGGATAAGGACATATTCCTCTTTTACCGATTGAATGAATTCCTGATTTTTCGAAAGCAGGCTTGCCACCACTTGGGTTGACCTGGATGCATCCTTCACATGAATAACCGGATGGCTGTATTCAGGATCAATTTTCACTGCTGAATGGATTTTCGAGGTGGTAGCCCCCCCAATTAATAAAGGAAGATTCATCTTCCGCTGTTCCATTTCCCTGGCAACTTCAACCATAATTTCGAGCGAAGGTGTAATCAGTCCGCTCAAACCTACAATATCAACATTCTCCTGCCTGGCAGTGTCAAGAATTTTGTCGGTGGGCACCATGACGCCAAGGTCAATTACTTCGTAATTGTTGCAACCCAATACCACACCCACAATATTTTTCCCGATATCGTGCACATCACCTTTTACGGTGGCCAGAAGGATTTTCCGGCGTTGTTCGGGATAGGGGAATTTCTCCTTGTCGGCTTCAATATATGGCAACACGAAGGCAACAGCTTTTTTCATCACCCGAGCTGATTTGATTACCTGTGGCAGGAACATCTTACCGCTGCCGAATAGGTCGCCGACCACGTTCATACCATCCATAAGCGGGCCTTCGATAATGGAAAGCGCCGGGCTGTATTTTTGCACTGCCTCTGCCATATCGTCCTCCACAAAATCGGTGATCCCTTTCACCAGGGCATGTTCGAGGCGCTTTTCGAGGGGCAGGCTTCGCCAGTCGTCCTTTTTCTCTTCGGTTTGGACTCCGGCTTTCAAATTCGAAGCAAATTCAAGCAGCCTTTCCGTAGCATCGGTACGCCGGTTCAGCACCATATCCTCAATTTTTTCGAGCAGAGCCGGTTCAATTTCATCGTATATCTGCAACATTCCCGGATTTACTATGCCCATTTCGAGGCCGGCTCGAATGGCATGGTAAAGAAATACCGAATGCATGGTCTCGCGAACCATATCATTGCCCCGGAACGAAAACGACACATTGCTGATTCCCCCGCTGGTTTTGGCGTAGGGAAGGTTTCTCTTGATCCACCTCACCGATTCAATGAAATCAACTGCATAATTATTATGCTCTTCAAGTCCGGTACCGATGGTCAGAATATTAGGGTCGAAAATAATATCTTCAGGTGGAAAATTTAATTCCTCGGTGAGGATACGGTATGCACGGCTGCAAATCTCAATGCGCCTCTCCAGGGTATCGGCCTGGCCTTTTTCATCGAAAGCCATCACCACAACTGCAGCGCCATATCGTTTTATTTTACGTGCCTGTTCCATAAAAACCAATTCTCCCTCTTTCAGGCTGATGGAGTTAACAATGGCCTTGCCCTGCACACATTTCAATCCGGCTTCTATAACGTTCCATTTCGAGGAATCAATCATTACCGGCAAACGGGCAATGTCGGGTTCTGCCATCATTAGGTTCAGAAAAATAACCATCTCTTTTTCAGCATCGAGCATGGCATCGTCCATGTTAATGTCTATGGCCTGGGCTCCATTTTCTACCTGTTCTCGGGCAATAGAGAGGGCTTCTTCATATTTACCTTCGCGTATCAATCGGGCAAACTTTCGGCTTCCGGCTACATTGCACCTTTCGCCTATATTTAGGAAGTTAACTTCGGGTGTAAGAGAAACCGATTCGAGACCTGTAAACCGTGTAATATGATCGTGCCCTGGAACCTGATGTGGTTTTGCTTGTTGTGCCATCCGTGCAAATTCCCTGATATGATCGGGGGTGGTTCCGCAGCAGCCGCCAATAATGTTCACATATTGACGGTCGAGGTATTTGCCTATGTGGCGGCTCATAATTTCAGGGGTTTCATCATAATGTCCAAACTGGTTTGGAAGTCCGGCATTGGGATGGGCACTGATATAGTAAGGTGCTTTTTGCGACAGTTCTTTTATATACGGGCGCAGTTCAGCAGCTCCCATTGCACAGTTGAGACCAATCGACAACAATTCAATATGCGAAAGGGAGTGCAAAAATGCTTCGAGGGTTTGTCCTGACAGGGTTCGTCCGCTGGCGTCTGTTATTGTCCCCGACACCATTACAGGTATTTTTTCTCTTCGTGCTTCGAGGGCCTCTTCTATGGCATATAGAGCAGCTTTGGCATTCAGGGTGTCGAAAATGGTTTCAACAAGTAAAAGATCGGCACCGCCATCGAGCAGGCCTTCGGTTTGCTCACGGTAAGCAGCCATAATTGCGTCGAAAGTTACGGCACGATATCCGGGGTCATTCACATCGGGCGAAAGTGACAGGGTTTTGTTGGTAGGCCCTATGGCACCAGCCACATACCGGGGTTTTTCCGGATTGAGGCGAGTAAAACCATCGGCGACCTTAGAGGCAATCTCAGCCGATGCCTTGTTCATAACATACACCCAGGCTTCTGCATTATAATCGGATTGTGAAATGCGGTTGGCATTAAATGTATTGGTCGATAAGATGTCGGCACCGGCTTCAAGATATTTGCGGTGAATTTCAGAAATTATGCCCGGGTTGGTTAGTGATAAAATTTCGTTATTCCCTTTCATATCCGATTCAAGATCGGCAAAAATATCCCCCCTGAAGTCTTCCTCAGTCAGGTTATATTCCTGAATGAGGGATCCCATGGCTCCGTCAAGTACCAATACCCTGCTCTGAAGTAAATCTTTAATATCTGGTTTCTTTATCGGCATTTTTATAATTTGCGGCCAAAATTAAGACACAAAACTACTTTTTTACAAACTTTGTGTCAAAATTACCGCGAATTCCCACTTTATCTTCACATATAATGATTAAGGATTGAATTTCAGGGAATTCTTCCGAAAAATTTAAAACAGGCTGAATATCGTCGGGCGATTGAATCCGGTTAGCAAGTGAAGTTGCCCAGGCATCGGCCAAAAGGGGGGAATGGCACGAAACCATTAAAGCATCGGCTTTTCCATAACTGAACGAATGTCCCAACGTGCCCGATGATGTGCAAACACCGCAGGGAGTTGCCCGCGCAGGAATTACCACGCCAATCTTTTCCGATAAAGGTGATGTACCTGCATAAATGGTCATAATCAGATCATTTTCGAGAAACAGATAAAAATCACCGCCGTTTTCCACGATGATTTCCTTACACCCAGATTTTTGACGCAAAGTTTCGCCGGCGTGCCAGGCAAAAAGTCCTGCCACTGCCGCCATAGGTCCTGCACCAGCCCGGCTGCCAGCTTTGGCCATAAGAATTGCTGTTTCAGGGGCGTTTTCAGGAAGTATTATCGGTGAGTGAGAGGTTTGAAATTCCGGGTGATTTTGAATGTACCCCTCCAGGCAATTCCATATATGGACAACTTCGTCACGGAGGAATTCAGCCATCTCCGTGCAAAAAGAACCGTGATCGACACCTATCCAGAGGTCAGTATCGCGGTATTGCAAGGTAAATGATGCAAACCTTTCAGTGTTGAAGGTATTCCGGTATAAGCGAGGCTGCTGCATGGGTCACTGAAAATTTATATCAAACAGCTTTAGCGGACAAGCTGTAACGCATAATTCACAAACTACGCACTGACTTTTATCAAACTGTAATTGCCAGACGGGCGGGCCCATGGTGAGGGCGCCGGCAAAACATACCGCCACGCAGTTACCGCAGTTTATACACTTCTCTTCATGAAACCGGATACGTTTTTCCAATGGTTCGCATTCCACATCGTGTGCAGCGAGATAGGCAATGCCCTTTTCGATATTGGAGGCCTTTCCCTGCAATTCGAGTAGCAAGCTGCCCCTTTTCCCTGGAAAAACCTCAGCTTTCAGGATATTGATACGGATATCGTATTCTTTCACAAGATGATAGCTCAATGGCTTGTCGCCGCTATCGGGCGGAAAATTCAAGATAAATCGTTTCTTGATCATGGCATGATTTCTTTTTCAGGTTTGACGGCTTCAACCAATTGCTTCAATGAAGTATTCAGCGGGAATAATTTTACCGGTTGTGAGATTTCAAAATCGCCCTTTTTGATCGCATTTTTTAGTAATTCAGCAATTTGGCGGGCTTTCGATAAACTGGCAACCGGCGCCGTTCGTACTTTCTGTCCGGCCACTCTGATAAACCCCGACCTCAGTTGGGCGTATGTTACCTGCCCGATTTTAGGTGCACCCGGTGATCCGTAATCGAGTACCGAAGTCTCAATCTGATCGTTGCAGATAGAGACACCGCGGGCCACTTCGGCATCGAGAACTGGTATGGGAATGCCAATGCCTACAAAAAGGCTTGTTCCATACTTTTCGAAATAGGCAGCCTGAAGAAATTCTGCCGACATTTCTTTGAGGTTGCCGATAACTGCAATGGTGCGTGCATTGCTCACAGGAACACCAAACTCATTCACAGGTTTCGAGGTATTGAACTGTGTACCGGGCCATACTACAAATCCTTCAGTACCACCCAGGAAAATCCGGGTGCCAATGCCTATGGTACGCATCTCGGGATCGTTTAGTAATGGGCTGAGTTCACCCGATGTTGAGTATGTAGCATTTTTCATATTGGGCAACAAAGTACCCATGTAGGTATTGATCAGTTTGTTTGTGGTATTAACCGCCACATTGTAATTCTGGTAAGCGTTGCGCGGGTTAAACAGGAATATCTCGTTCACGGTTTCTTTCGAAATGGTGGTTTTGATATATTTTCGAGGATAGCAATCGGTGCCCTTCCCCCAGGCTTCCAGTACAATTTTTTTGCCCTCCACAAGGTCCTGGATTACATGGGCGCCACCGTATTCAGGTTTTTCGGGGTCACAGGCCGTAGCACCGATATACGCATCAACGGCAGCAAGCCCTTCGTATGCAGGTACTCCGTTGAGCCTGATTTTCTCCATCCGGATAGGTGGGTTGGCATGGCCGAAATTGATGATGGCACCTGAGGAACACATGGCACCAAAGGTTGCTGTGGTTACCACATCCACTTTTTCGGCAATCTCATCGGGAGAGGCTGTCCGCGCCATTTCAGAGACCTCTTCGGCAGTGAGTACCACAGCTTTGCCCGACTTTATCTTTCGGTTAATCTCTTCGTATGTTTTTATTGTCATGCTCGTAAAAAAAAATGATCAGCAAAGATAGTTAAACCCATATTGTATGATAACCTATAAGGAATATCTTTGCAAAATTCAAATAACCATTGTTTGTAACTTTAAATCATGACCAGAAAAAAGTTCATTGCTGTTTTGTTAATCTTCTTTTTATTTCAATCTGTATTGGCACAGGACGAGGTGAATAATCCGATCAGCCGGAATTTCAATACCCATAACAACGATTTTGTATATCACGCCCGCAAAATGGAATCGCAGATCAGGCTCGATGGTGTACTTGACGAACCCGATTGGTCAAGGGCACAGGTGGCTACAGATTTTTACCTGGTTTTACCGGTCGATTCAGGATGGCCGAAACAGCAGTCGGAAGTCATGATCACATATGATGATAAGGCTTTTTACATGGCCATAACTTTTTTTGATACGGTTCCCGGGAAACGGATTGCTGAATCATTCCGCAGGGATTTTAATTTTGGAAACAATGATAATTTTCTTTCATTTTTCGATACTTTTCTTGATCAAACCAACGGATTTTCGTTTGGAGTTTCGGCATCGGGTGCTGTTTGGGACGGAATGATGCATAGCGGTTCGACTATGAACCTCGACTGGGATAGTAAGATGGAATCAAAAACCCGCCATTACGACGACCGATGGGTAACCGAAATGCGAATCCCTTTCCGTGCCGTGAGGTATCCGAAAGAAAGCCAGACATGGTTCGTAAATTTCAGCCGGCAGGATTTGAAAACCAACGAAAAATCGTCGTGGGCTCCGGTTCCCCGGCAGTTTCCCACCGCATCGCTGGCCTATACTGGCATTCTTCATTTTGAAAAACCTTTGCCAAAACCAAGGCTGAATTTTTCTGTTATTCCCTATATTTTCAGCAGTTATCACGAAAACCTTCAGAATGGGGGAGGCAATGACTGGCGCAACGACGTGGGTTTCGATGCCAAAGTGGGTATCTCATCGGCTATGAACCTCGACTTGACGTATAATCCGGATTTTGCCCAGGTGGAAGTTGATCAGCAGCAAATGAACGTTGACCGTTTTGAATTATTCTACCCCGAAAAACGTCAGTTTTTCCTCGAGAACAGCGACCTTTTTTCCGGTTTCGGATATGGAAATACAGTAACTCCGTTTTTTTCAAGGAGAATTGGGCTTGATGCACCCGTGTTGGCTGGTGCACGTTTAAGTGGTAAGATTGGCAACGACTGGCGGATTGGGTTTATGAATATGACAACCGAAAAAACAGGAGATCGGCTTTCGCGCAACTTCACAGTGCTTTCTGTTCAACGGAAAATGTTTACCCGTTCAAATCTCGGGTTTATTATGGTGAACAAAGAATACCTGAACCAACCTGCAGGGAGTGAATTATTTAACCGGGTGGCCGGGTTGGATTATAACCTGGCCAGCAGCAACAATTTCTGGAGCGGAAAGTTCTTTTATCACCGTTCTTTTCAGCCCGGAAATCCCGATAAACAATTTGCTCAGGGGGCAACGCTTGCTTATCGTCGGCAAAATATCAACATAAGGTTGTCACAAACCAGTGTTGGCGATAATTATCGCGCCGAAACCGGTTTTGTACGCCGAACCGGTTACAATTTCTGGGGACCAGAAATCAATTACATTTTTGTTCCCAACAAGCGGGTGGCTGAGCACGGACCATTTGCAGAACTGGAGTATTTCTACAATAGCGGAATGGATCTGATTGATATGGAAAATACCTTTGGTTACTTTCTGGAATTCCGCGACCGCACTATGGTTTCGGCTGGCATAAAGGATATTTTTGTACAATTGCAAAAGGACTTTGATCCTACCCATATTTCCGGAGAGTATTTATCTGCCGGAAGTGAATATCGCACACAGTTTGGATTTATCCAATACACATCGGACAACCGGAAGCTTTTAAAGTGGAACGCTACGGTAGCGAAAGGTGGATTCTATAACGGCGATTTTAATTACATCGAAGGCCGCATGAGTTACCGATATCAGCCTTACGCCAATATATCAGTAAATTTCACCTATACAGATATGCAGCTTCCCGATCCGTTTGAACGCACTCAGCTTTTGTTGGTAGGCCCGAAACTCGACCTGACCTTTACCGATAAATTGTTCCTTTCAACCTATGTCCAGTATAACGAGCAGATGGATAATGTGAACCTGAATATGCGTTTTCAATGGCGTTACCAGCCGGTTTCCGACTTGTTTGTGGTTTATACTGATAACTACTTCCCGGGTACATGGAATTCAAGAAACAGGGCATTTGTATTTAAGTTAACATATTGGTTGAATTAGTGTATTAGGTTCATGTGCTAATATTCTTTTGATTCCGTTTTTGCTCTTTGTGGCTTAGTGGAAAATGAGTTTTAATATATCCCGCAAAGCCGCAAAATTTATACTGCTTAAGGTAGGACAAAGAACCCATAATATCATTTCCCGGAATTTTAATGAAAAGAATCTTGATTGGAAGCTTTCTCCCGGACATAGAGCATAAAATATTCACGTATAGCAGCTCGCACTTCGTATTCGGTTGAAGTATAGGGTAGAACATTCTGCGAATTAAACCAGATCATAAAATCGTCAGCTTGTTGTTCGTTCAGTCCGGTAAGCAGCATCACCACTTCCTTATTGTAATTACGGGAGTGCATTTCCCAATTCTTTTCCAGGGCAACAGCTTCCCTGACTTTACGTTTTTCGATTTCCCTGCGGCTGAGGTAGTACTGCCAGTAAGAAATCGGATTAAGCAAGGCAGCTATTACCGGAGGCCTTTCATTAAATGCATCACCACGCAGTTCGACCGGTATGTCCGATTGTTTCCCTATGGGAATTCCATCCATATTGACGCGTGCTTTATCGCCCGAAATCTGTACTTCGGGCAGCGGATAAACGACTGGTTCGAGTATTATAAGCAATGAATTTTCAGGAGAAAAATAGCGGGGGATACGGACTGATCTTGTTTTGAACCCCATTGCCGAAATCACAAGTGTGTCGATATTCAGCATTTCGAGCGAAAAATGTCCGCTTACATTGGTGCTTGCCCCGCTCCGGTTCCTGTAATTGATGATGTTGGCATAAGGTACGGGCATACTGTCGGCCTGACTGATTACCTGTGCTTTCAGCCTGATCAGGATCGGATCGATATCAATACCTGAAACCTGTGCAAAACTGTTCCACGGCAGTATAGCCAAAATCATTGCGATCAATATGATACCCCTGTTCTTAAGCATTGTTTTTTGAATTAAATACCCCATTGCTGGTAACAAAACTCAGGCCTTCAGTTCATAGTTTATTGATGTTAAATTCCATCGGCAGGCAACTCTACAACATATTTTTTGCCCGATTTGTTTGTCAATACATTGTCGCGCAGCCAGGGATTGTAATATTTGAGCATTTTATAATTGGTACCCTCTGAGATTGCAAAATCGGCCAGGCTGGAAACAGAACCGGTTATTTCCACTTTTCGGGTATTCCATTTTGGGTATTTCTCGTCGTCGGTTATGAGAAAGCCATATTTTTCAGGGTCTTCAAGAATCAGTTTTAGAGCTATGATGCGATAAACATAACGCTCTGTTTCTTCACTCATAAGCAGGTCGAAATAGTTGTTTACTTTCTGCCTGGCTAACTGGCGATCGACCGAAGCCGGGCCTGCATTGTAAGAAGCAGCAACCAGTGCCCAGTTTTTATATTTTTCGTATGATTTGACCAGGTAACGACAGGCAGCCCTGGTCGATTTTTCAATGTGATAACGCTCATCTACTTCGGCATTTACTTCAAGCCCATAATCGGAAGCTGCAGATTTCATAAATTGCCAGAGCCCTACAGCACCAGCCGGCGAAGCGGATTTGGGGTTTAACCCACTCTCTGCGACTGCCAGATACCTGAAATCTTCCGGAATGCCCTCTTCTTTCAGAATAGGATCAAT
>JBBIHB010000023.1:0-49359 GCA_037447215.1 Bacteroidales bacterium | reverse complement strand
AATATTTAACCTAATATTTTAAATCTTTTTTCTAATCTGTCAAAGTAGAATTATTACTAATTCCAAAAAATTAATTCTATGAAAAAACAAAATCCAGTATGCAAAGCCTTTGGCTTGTTAATGTTGTGCTTGTTTTAGTTGGTGCCGGTATTTACAGGGGTTTACGCCTCAGGCCTGCCCGATGCGGCGCAACAACAAAGAACCATTACCGGAAAGGTAACCGACAATGCTGGTGTACCCTTACCGGGTGTAGCGGTCGTAGTGAAAGGGACTACATTAGGTAGTGTTACCGATATTAACGGGTCTTACACGTTACAGGTACCTGCTGATGCCGACATTTTAGTTTATACATTCATTGGTATGCAACCGCAGGAATTAACAATTTCGGGGAGAACAACCATTGATGTAACCATGGTAGCGAGGTTTACCGACATCGATGAAGTTGTGGTTGTAGGTTACGGCCGGCAGAAACGTGCCAATGTGGTTGGGGCCGTTACTTCTGTTGATGGGAGTACATTGTCAGCTATTCCGGCGGTGAATGTTTCGAACGCCATTTCGGGCCGTTTACCTAGCTCTGTAGTAATACAGCAAACTGGTGAACCGGGACAACATTCTCCGCGTATCCTGGTCAGGGGAAGAAGCACTTTAGGAGGCAGTCGTGCAACAAATGTATCCAATACTGCCCCCTTAATTATTATCGATGGTGTTCCGGGACGTTCGATGGACGACATTGATCCCAACGACGTTGCCAGCCTTTCGGTTCTGAAAGATGCATCGGCGGCCATTTATGGGGCTTCGGCAGCAAACGGGGTAATCCTGATCACTACCAAATCGGGACAGGATGGAAAACCCAGGTTGAACTATCAGTTCTTCGAAGGGTTTATGACACCTTCCATTATTCCAAAGGTAACTGATGCTGCCCAATATGCCACCATGCTTTCCGAATACCAGGTTGCACAGGGAAAATCGCGTACCTATTCCGATGCAGACATTGAATTGTTCAGAAATGGCAAAGATCCTTGGGGACACCCCAACACCGATTGGTATAGTGACCTGATTAAAACATGGACAACAACAAACCGGCATTCGTTTACACTTGATGGGGGAAGCAGGGGTATGAATTACTATGTTTCAGTAGGGTTGAAAAACGATGATGCTATGTACAAAGCATCCAGCACAAAGTACAAACAATATAATGTAAGGACAAAAATGGATTTCCAGATCAACGACTGGTTAAAAACCGGAGTTGAATTGGCCGGTTTCCTTAATAACAGGATTTACCCGCATAAAAGCGCTGATGCTATCGTAGGGCAATCAACCCGTCTTGTTCCTACCCAATGGTCGTACTGGCCTAACGGAAAGCCCGGCCCCGATATTGAGTATGGCGACAATCCGGTAGTTACCTCAACACTTGAACCAGGTAAAGATGACCAGAAAACCTACAGGCTATTAAGTACATTCAATACTACCATTACTATTCCTTTTGTTCAAGGCCTTTCATTGGGTGGAAGTTTCAGCTACGACTTAACCAACTTCTACCGCAAAAGGTTCTTCCAACCATGGACCCTTTACTTCCCCGACTGGGCAAATGCAACACGTGACCCCTCTACGGGTTTTGTAACCGATATGACTCTGAAACCCAATCTCAGGGGGTTGAGCAGTCCTCAAAACAACGAGGATTATCAACGAACCATAAACCAGACCATTATGATCAATGCCAATTTCATCCGATCATTTGGCGATCACAATGTAAGCGCTTTTGTTGGTTTCGAACAATACACCAGTGACTATAACAGCCTTTATGCATTCAGGCAATATTATATCTCTCCTCTGATTCAGACAATGGATGCAGGCAGTTCACGAGACCAGAATATAACCGGAACAATGACCATTTATGCCCGTAAATCGTGGATTGGCCGTGCTACTTACGATTACCAGGGTAAATACCTTGCTGAATTTGTTTTCCGTCGCGACGGTTCACTTAAGTTCCGGACCGGTGGCGGCTGGGGTAATTTCCCGGGATTCCTTGTCGGATGGCGTGCATCGGAAGAAAATTTCTGGAAAAACAATTTGGCTTTTTTTAATTATTTCAAATTAAGGGCTTCTTATGGGATGATGGGTATGGACCCGGGTGATCCATTCCAGTTTATGGACAGGTACAATTTGTCATCGGGAATGGTATTTGGCACCGCCGGTGCAATCGAAACTGCAGTAGGTCCACCCATTGTTTCCAATCCGGCAATTACCTGGGAAAAACAGACCACCTACAACGCTGGTTTTGATTCAAAATTTGCAAACGATCTCTTCCACCTGAATGCAGAGTTCTTTTATAATGTAAGGACTGATATTTTGTCTCCCCGTGATGCATCGGTTCCCAACTTCACCGGTTTAACCCTTCCTCAGGAAAACATTGCCCGTGTAGATAACCGGGGATTCGAAGTTGATGCTGGTGTGCATAAATCAATTAACAGGGACTTACGCATTGACTTTTCTGCAAATTTAAGTTTTAACCGAAATGAAGTTGTTTTCATGGATGAACCTGCAAAGGCAGTTCCATGGCAACGCGAGACAGGAAAATCATACGGTGCATGGTTAATGTACGATGCAATCGGCATATTCAAGGACAAGGCACAACTAGATTCAAATCCACATTGGACTAATGCCAAACCTGGTGATGTAATTTTCAGGGATGTATCGGGCGATGGGAAAATAACAGGTGACGACCGTATTCTGGTCGAATTGGTTGACTTCACAGAAACTTTTTATGGAGCTACGCTTGATGCTACATACAAGAATTTTACCCTTTCAGTACATTTACAGGGTCAAGGCAAATTTTACAAATTCAATCACTACGATGAACGCAGGGGCGAGGCAGGCAACTATTTTCTGTGGACATATGAAAACCGATGGACACCTGAAAACACAAATACCAACATCGCCAGGGCATTTAACCGCAACGACTTCTACTGGGCACATGCTGTAAATATGAGCACCTACTGGCTCGACAATACTGCATATTGCCGTTTGAAGAACATTGTACTCAACTACAGTATCCCTACAAAATACTATAGCAGTCTTGGTATTTCGAGGGCGAACGTATATCTTTCGGGAAACAACGTCGCATTACTTTATAGTGCAACCAAAAAGTTTGACCCCGAAAGTAACGGGGCAGGGGTATATCCAATAATGAGAACTTATGCCATAGGTGCCAACATAACTTTTTAAATCTAATTATTAACCATAAAAAAGTTATAAAATGAAAAGAATATTAAATTATATAATAGTAATAACAGGTCTGCTGTTTGCCGGTATATCGTGTACCGATGTGCTTGACCAAAAGGCGGTAAATACATTCAATGAAGACCTGGTTTTTTCGGATATTTACGTAGTCAGGTCGTTTCTGGGAAAATGTTACGACCGTATGGGAGGAAATACGGATAATGGAATTCTTGGCGGCCGTGAAGACCTTCTCAGCTCATCTACCGACCAGACCCTATGCATCCACCGTCCCGGAAACTATGTTTTCCTGAAAGGGACGATGAGCCCCGACCAACTTGGGCTATTTTCCAATGTGGGCATGGGAGGTTACCTACATTGGAATAGCCTTTACAATAACATCCAGAATGTGAATAAAATCATTCATGGGATTGACAAAGTACCTGTGAGTAACGCTGTTGAAGAGGCATTGAAAAAACAAATGAAAGGCGAAGCATACTTTATCAGGGCTTATATGTATGGGCAAATTTTGCAGGTTTACGGAGGTGCAGTAATCAAGGACCAACCCTCTAAACTGGGTGAGGATTTTCTTACCATAAAAAGATCGACCATAAAAGAAACTCTCGATTTTATCCTTGCCGATGTTACAAAAGCCATCGAAAACCTTCCAGCAACTGTTGAACAGGGTAGAGCTTCACGTGGTGCTGCTGCTGCGCTGAAATCACGAGTTCTGTTATTCTGTGCCAGCAAACTTACTAATGGAGGATACGAACCTTCCAATACGCTGGTTTCGTTTCCTTCGGGAAGCCAAACCGGATTACTACAACAAGCCAGGAATGCTGCAAAAGATGTTATGGATGGCAAATTTGGCAGTTATGAACTTGCTGGCTCAACCGTCGAACCACCGGCTAACCTCTCAGATGCTGATATTATGGCTTATGCCGATAATTTTTTCAATATTTTCAACCAGAAAGCCGCCTGGAACAAGGAAATAATCTGGGGCATTCAGTTCCCCATAACCGGAGGAAATATTTACCGTCCAAATATTTGGAACGGGCCTAATGGTTATAACAACTGGGGGAACAATAACCCTACCGAACCTGCTGTTCGTAGTTTTGAAATGGCCGACGGTACCAAATTTCAGTGGGATAAATATACTCCCGGCGACCAGAATTTAAGAAAAGCTACTGCTGCCGAACTTCAGGCAGATCCGTTACGTAACCCATACAACGGTCGGGAACCACGTTTCTATGCAACAGTGCTTTACCATGGCGCTCCATGGCAGGCCCGCTCTTCCAATGCAGCAGGTTACGATCCGCATAACAGGGTTCAGACCGGTAGTTTCTACAACAACGATGGAACGGTTAGAATTCATGGTATTGATACCCGTCGGGGATTGATTGAAGCCTGGAACGGAACCAAAACCGGTTATTATCTAAAAAAACTGATGGATCCGGCCACTATCGGCCAGCACTTCCGCAATACCAACACCTGGGTTGAATTCAGGTATGCTGAAATTCTGTTGAATTATGCTGAAGCCTGCATCGAATTGGGGGGTGCCGACCTGCAAAATGGTATCAATGCGATGAACATGGTCAGACGTAGGGCTGGTTTACCATCGAGAGTTACCACAGATCAGGCCATAGCCCGTGAATATCTGCGCCATGAAAGAAATATCGAATTCTTTGGCGAAGGTCACCGCTGGTTTGATATCCGCCGATGGATGATTGCCCAGGATGTTATCGAAAATGTTTATGAAATGAAAATCAAACAATTCGATAATGGCAATTTCGAATGGTTCCTCGACAAAAATGCCATATCCGATGCCAGGGTATTTAATAATAACCGCTTCTATTGGATACCACTCTCGCGCGACGAAATGAAAAAAGCGCCGCAACTTCAACAAAATCCTGGATATAACTAATATTTTATCTTTGATTAAAAAGCCGGGGATTCCCGGCTTTTTTTATTCAAAACAATTTAGCTTTATTTCCTTAATTTCTTAGTATCAAACTAAGTGCCTGCAATTTTTGTAAAATAATTCCGAAGCTTTATGAGTGATAAAGAAAATTTTGTACTTACCAATCCATTTGTTGAGCCCTCTGAAGAGCTTATCGGGCAAATACATGGGACAAAATATGAATGGTTCGGGACCATCCGTAAATATGCTGCCGAAAACCATAAAGGTGTAAATGAAGAATGGAAATATTATAACGACGTGAAGCAATGGCTATTCAGGCTCAAACATAAAAAGGAAACAATATGCTGGATCGGTATCCTTTCCGATACATTCTGCCTTACCTCTTATTTCGGGTCGAAATACGAGCCGGTTATTGAAAACAGCGACCTGCCCGACAGGATTAAAGAGGAATATCTCCTAACCGGCGGCCAGAAATTCAGGCCCATATCTATCCGATTAGCTGAACTAACTGATGTTGTGGTTGCCTGCAAACTTGTTGACCTGAAATTTGTAAAATAAAAACATCAAACTGTTAAGGTTCATTAACTGTAAACAGTGAGTACCAATTTGCGGCTTCCACCGTAATTCCTGAATTCGCATAAATAAATCCCTTGCCAGGTTCCCAGGTTCAGCCGATGGTTGGTTATTGGCATGGTCAAAGATTGACCAACAAGGCTTGCCTTCAAATGGGCCGGCATATCATCAGGGCCTTCGTCGGTATGTTCATATAAGGGGTGGTTTTCGGGTACCAGAAAGTTCATAAACCGTTCAAAATCATACCTCACCGTAGGGTCAGCATTTTCATTCAGGGTTATTCCTGCTGATGTATGCTTTATAAAAATATTTAACAACCCCGATTCGGGTAGTATCGGAAGGTTCGAAATGATTTCCCGGGTTATCAGGTGATATCCCCTCAGATATGGGTTTAATATAATTTCTTTCTGCCAGACCATTTCCTTTCTAATTTCCCCAGACTAAAGGATACCTCGATTTTCCAATACTCTGAAGTTCCGTGTTCCTGGCCCCAACTTCGACAAGGTAGGCCGATACCTCAACCATAAGTTCTTGACCATTTGCAGGATAGGATGAAGTCTGCCACCCCTGCGAATTTTTATTGAAAAGAAAGTTATCGGTTATCCGGTTTAATACCTGCGAAACAAAAAGTACATCCCCATTTGCATTCAAAAGTTTAACATTGTATGTATCGGCATTTGCCACCGTTTCCCATTCCACATTAACCCTTTCGTTGGCAGTAACATATTGGCATTTGGTAATTTTTGGCGGATATACTATGGTTGAGTACAACCTGTCGTAAAACGTATAGGTTTGCCCTGTTTTGAAGGTCGCATTGAAAACATAGTCGCCAGCCTCCGGCAGCTCTTTTTTAAATTGGTTTCGCGGGGTATTCCATACAAAATCCTGATGGTAGTTCATATAGGGCTTAAGGGTATAAACCTTTGATTCATCAGAACTAAGGTTGACAAAAACCGAAGAAAATTCGGAATATGAGAAAGCATGTAATCCCAGACCTTTTAATGTATCCCGACCGTTGATTTCAACCAGTACATAGGCATCTCCGAAGCCTATTGGATCAACATCCGGATCGATACATGAAGTTATAACAACTGTAGCAAAAAGAATTGAGCCTATCTTTCCAAAAAATTTTGTCTTCATAACTCTGTTCATTGATTAAAATGTTTATCATACGAATACCCGTAAGATACAAAACATGGAAATTGGTTGCGTAACCGATGAAATATATGTCATGAAAATTGCATAAACCATTAAACCCATATTGCCTCAATCAACCCTATCATCGATAAAATCACAGTTTGCGGGGCTTACATACCTTATCTTCCCTTTTCACTTTCACCCCACATTTTTTACATTCATATTTCGGTTGATCGGGTTCTCTAAATTTCTTTATTTCGCATGCTACCTTGCCCATAATCGAGTTTACTGTTCACTGTGGCTCAAAACAACATTAACAGGAAAATTGTTCCTGACATGTTCAGCAAGTTTCTCAGCTGCATATACCGAACGGTGCCTTCCACCGGTGCAGCCAAAGTTTACCGAAAGGTGCGTGAACCCGCGGTCGATATAGTTTTTCACCGATTGATCGACCAGTTGCATAACAGCACCCAGAAATTGTTTCATTTCCGATTTTTCTTCAAGAAACTGATGTACAGGCAAATCTTTTCCGGTTAACGGTTTAAATTCAGCATACCGCCCCGGGTTGTTGATTGCCCTGCAATCGAACACAAACCCGCCACCATTACCCGAAGGATCGGCAGGAATACCTTTTTTATAGGAAAAACTGGAGATCCGCACAGTGAGGTTATGTTGCACCTGCCCTATAGACCTCAAAAAAGTTGATCCGGTTACGGCTTTCAGCACCTTTGTCAGTTCCGGAAGTTCCACAGGCAGGTCGAGTCGTTGTAAGAGGTAGTCGAGGTTATCAAGGGCAAAGGGAATACTTTTCAGGAAGTGTTCCTTTTTTTCGTAAAATCCCCTGAACCCATAGGCCCCCATTGCCTGCATTATCCGAATGATAACAAACCCCCTGAAAAAACGCTTAAATTCATAACGGTCAACCGGTAGGATTTTCTCCAGTTGATCGAGATAATACTCAAACAATTCGTTCCGGGTTTGTTGCGGAATATCGGCTTTCCCATCGTAGAGCAACGAAGCAAGGTCGTATTGCAATGCCCCCTTGCGGCCCCCCTGGTAATCGATAAAATACACCCCGCCATTTTTCAGCATGATGTTGCGCGACTGAAAATCGCGATACATAAAATGATTACTGTCGGCACTCAACAAATATTCTGTAAAACGCTGAAAATCATCCTCTAAAAGCTGTTCATCGAAATGTATCCTTGCAAGTTTCAGAAAATAGTATTTAAAATAGCTCAAATCCCATAACATCGACTGTTTATCGAATGCAGCCCGTGGGTAACAAACCGAATAATCGATGAGGCGCCCGGCAGTTACCTGAATGCGGGGCAAAACATCGAGTACCTTCCTGTACTCATCTGTTATTGTCCTCGAAAAACCTTCATTTTTACGCACTTCGCTCAAAAAATCGAAAAGCGTTACAAAGCCCAGGTCTTCCTGTAAGTACAGGGTTTGATCATTGTTTACTGAATAAATTTCGGGAACAGGTACACCCGCTTGCGCCAGTTGCCCCGAAAAAGTCAGAAAGGCAATATTCTCTTTTACATCGGCATTAAAGGCCCCAATTACCGAAATATCCCCTGCTTTTATCCTCGCATATTCGCGGTAAGAACCCGACAATGGGAGCATGTCGAAAATATCGGCTTCGATCCCAAAATGGTGTTTGAATAATTGAATCAGTTTATTTTTGATTTTTATATCCAAAATCGTTGTATTTACAAGTTTTCCATAAATTTACATCTCATTTTTGCACCAAAAAGTGATAAAATGAGAAATCATTCAAAAATATCGAAAATTTTCGTTCTGTTCAGAAATTTTCTGGCAGTAATGGGGGTTTTCTTTATTCTGATGCTTCTTTTGGCTTTTACCTCGTTGCCATTCTGGGGCTATTATTGGTTAGGGTCGAGCCTGTCGGAAGTAACCCGCAAGCCAGAAATTATTGTACTGCTCGGTGGCAGTGGAATGCCCAGTGAATCGAACCTGATGCGGAGTTGGTTTGCCGCTTCGGCAGCCAACAAATGCACTGACTGTAAAGTATTGATTGTAATGCCAGGGGATACTACTGACTGGAACAGCACTCCAGTTTGCATTAAATATGAGTTGATAACCCGCGGAGTAAATCCCGATCAAATAAGTTTTGAACCGATTGGGACAAATACCCGTTCACAGGCCATTGAATGCCTGAAACACATCAGCAAATCAACATCTATCCTCCTGATTACATCGCCTGAGAATATGCGCCGTACTGTTTTAAGTTTTCGGAAAGCAGGTTTTGAAAAGATCAACGCAATTCCGGCATTCGAAAATGCTTCGGAAGCCGATTTTTCATTTATTGACAGGGAACTTGGCGGGCGACGTGGATTGATCCCCGATGTTGGAAACAATATGCAGGTCAGATACCAGGTTTGGACGCACCTGAAATATGAAATCATTATTGCCCGCGAACTGGCAGCTTTGGCCTATTACTGGCTCAGAGGGTGGATTTAGAAATTTAATCAGGATAATCTTTGTTTTTGATGCTATTCCCCCACGATCTTGATTAACCTTCCGGCTTCAACCCTGTCGGTCAGTTCAAGGTTATTCAGCAATGCCATTTCTTGCAACATGGCATGTGGCACACCCAGGTCTCGGAAAGCATCGGTAAGAGTACCTGTGCGTTTTATTTCCCTGACCTGGACCCTCCGGGGTTTTACATTAATTTTTGCCTGATCGGTGAGGCGCGAAAAGTTGGTCATGGTTCCTTCAAAATGCTTCTGGTAAGCAGAAAAATCATTTTCGTCCGAAACACCATGAAATACATAGTATTTGCCATTATTATCGATATAATAGGATAATACCGCGAGGTTTTGCTGCTGCCCGGTTTGTTGGTTCTGTGTGGCCAGCCGCGATGAAATTACTACGGCAGGCATCCCATTGACAGTAACCCTGCGTGAATCGGCAACATTAAGTTTCAATTGTGAAATGGTGTTCTGCACAGCCTCATCAAGGGTTTTACCGTTTGCAAACGAAAAGAGGATCAAAGCTTTTCCATCGGAGGGAGCAATACTGACCTGAAATGGCGAATTTTCGAGCTTCCACTGTGCCGGGAACGAAAACCTAAACCTGAGTTCGGGATGATAGAATACATTACCCTCTACATAACCTTGACGTGGGTCTTCACCATAAACCATTCCATCAATCAATTTAAGGTAATTGTTGGTATTAATTTTCCAATCAGTTGCCCCGAGTTTTTCCTGCCAGACACCGGCATCGCGTTTAACTGCGTTATACCGGTCGCCTGGATCGGGGTGAGTGGAAAGGAACGTAGGCACCCCACCCTGATGGCTTTCCATTGTCATTTTCTGAAGAACCTGATAGAAATCAGCCATTTTATAAGCGTCGTAATTCACTTTGGCTGTGTATTCAACCCCGAGCCGGTCAGCTTCCCTCTCATTTTCACGGCTAAAACTCAGGAACAACAATTGCATGCCCTGCATAGCTACCCCTGCAAATTGCCTGAATTCTTCCGAAGCAATCATTCCGCCTAAAAGCAAAATCTGGCCAAGCTGTGCCCTGCTTTGCTGGACGGCGGTATGACGGGCAGTAATATGTCCCATTTCATGTCCCATCACACCGACAAATTCGGCCTCGTTGTTAAATTTGGCCAGTATTCCACGGGTAAAATAAATATAACCTCCCGGAACTGCAAAAGCATTGATTACCGGGGTATCGAGAATTTTAAAGTGATATTTTAGATTTTGCCGGTGTGAGATCAATCCCATTTCGGTACCAACCTTTTCCATAAATGCGTAAAGGGCTTCATCCCTGTACTCGCCAAAAGTTGCAAGTACCTGGGGATCGTAATCACGGCCCAGGGCAATTTCCTGAGCCTCCGACATCAGCATAAGCTGGCGCTTGCCTGTAACCGGATTAACAGCACACGAAGGAATCAATATAATGGCTGTGAACAGCAGCGCCGAAACCAATATGTGATTGTACATTTTCATTGTTTGCGTATATTACGTTTTACAGTCTTAAATTTTAATTTTTCCAAATTTAATCATTCATTTCGATAGATAAACACAATATCCGCTTTAAAATATATTTCAGTTTCCATATTTTTGAGCGGCAAAAAAAGTGTGTTCAAAATAATTGGAATTATGAAGATCAAAATTTTGTTATGGATTTTTTTTACCGGCATTGTATTACTCTTCTTGGGCTGTAATAATAAGAAAGAACCCATTCGGATTGTGGATAAAGCGTATCTGGATGTTATAAAAGAGTCGAGGCGGGAAGTAATTTTTTATATGACGCGCAGTTTTATGCCCGGTTCTTCGCTGGCTGTGAGCATTAAAGGGAAACTGGTATATTCCGAGGGTTTCGGACAGGCAAGCTCCGACCTTGAAGTTCCGGCTACCCGGCTGACCAAATACAGGATAGGGGGCATTTCGCAGGTACTTACATCGCTGACTTATTATAAAATGGTTGAAACAGGAAAACTTGACCCCGATTCATCCGTACAACACTATTTCCCGGAGTTTACTGAAAAAAAATACCCACTCAGGATTCAGACACTTGTGGATAATACCTCAGGGATAAGGACACCTACTGAAGAAGAATTGAATTGGAGGGGGCTAAATGCAGGGATACGTAGAGGTATCGAAATATTTAAAAACGATTCGCTGCTTTTCCCACCAGGAGCTTATCACTATCCAACACCATACAGCTTTAACCTATTGGGCGCCCTCATGGAAGAGGTTACCGGTGACCCCTTTTCCAAAATAATCAAAAAATGGGTTACCGATACATTGGAAATGATGAATACTGTTCCTGATAATCCATTGGCTACTATAAAAAACCGGACAAATTTTTACGACCGTGATTTTATTGCCCAGGTGGTGCATGCACCTTTCCGCGACCTGAGGCACGGACTGCCATCCGAGGGTTTCCTTTCTACGGCTGAAGATATCCTTAAACTGGGCAATGCGCTTCTGTATGGTACAAATATGAGCGAAAAGGTCAGGGAACAGATGCTGACACAACCAAAAGTGGGGCAGATTACACTGCAGAGCGGAAATGGCCTTCTATTTCTGGAAACCTATGCCAGCGAAAAATTTTTTGCAGCCAAAGGGAATGTTACCGGAGGGGGAGCTGTTCTGATCATCTTCCCCGAGGAAGAGGTTGTTTTGGCCTGGCTGGCAAACCTAGATGATTCGCTCGACGAACTGCCCGCCCTTACCGTAGCCAATAATTTCAAGGATTTTCTGAAAGGCGAATTTAAAACTAAGGAACAAAAATTAAAGGAAAGGGAGGAGCAGGCAAATAAAGAGGCGGAAGAAAAATAAATTGACCTTTATAAAAATTAAGTAATCCCATTGGGTTAACATTTGACACTATGAAAGGGCTGGGTTTCCCCCGCCTTCACCCCACTGAACCCGATTTTGAATTTACAAAATGTTATAGGCTGGTTTTCCTATTCAGTAAACTCAACAATGTGTCCGCTTACGGTAATTGTCCTTTTAAAAAATAAAGGATACACAATACTTGTGTGCGACTCTGATGTCAGGTTTATTATTGCTTTTGAACCACCAATTAAATTAGCCTTTTCTAACATTTTAGATTTAGCTTTTTCAATTAGTGCTTTATTGGAAAGACCACCAAATCCCAAAACATAAGTTGCAGTTGATTTTCCACTGACTTTTTCAATTACTTTGAAGTTATTCTCACTCAATTCAACATTGGTGGTATTATTATTTATGTTACCAACCATTGCTGAATGGATACCGCAACTTGCCATTAAAATTAAAGTTAAGAAGATGATTGAACTGATTTTGATTGTTCTCATTTTATGAAATTTACTTGTTGTCAAAATTTCCTACCCGTTTGGCTTTTCAGTGTCGCCCCGTTTTTTTAAGTGGTCGCTGAACTCCACTTTATTTCAAACTTTACTCTTGTCGTCCGTTAAAACTGTCTATATGAGTCAAAAGTTGGTGGTTCATTTGTCTGCGTCACTCCGTAGTATCGTTTGTTAAACTTTTCTAAAACGTTGTTGTAAATTCATGTTGTAATAATTTTACAATATTACCATACACTTTTTCAATGTATGTTTTGTTCTATATATCACATTATCAAACAAATAAAAAAGACAATATATTTTCGTACCTATCATAATTTAAACGGTATTAAGTATTTATAAGCATTTTCAAAAGGTTAACCAGCTTTATATTTGCTTATGATATTCCGTTTAAGGTTCAGGCTTCGAAAATACAAAACATATAAATACGAAAACCAGGCATTTAAAATATTATCCTCACAATATAGCCACTTCTGGTTGTTTTCCGGTATAAAAATTTGCTTTTCAAATCCACTGGTACGTTCACGGGAAGCCATATACTTTCTGAAAATTAAGGGCTATACATCCATTAATAAGGAAAGCCGCTGACATTTTGTTAATCAGCGGCTTCTCAAACAACTATGAGCTAATCCGGAATTATTTAATTTCAATTTCTAAACTGGCTTTTTCAACCACTTCTTCTTTTTTGGGAAGTACTATTTCGAGAATCCCATTGTTGAAACTGGCCGAAGTCTGATCGGTGTTGATAAACTTCGACAGTTCGAAACGTTTTTCGAAATTCTGCGGAACAAATCCACGGCGCAGATATTTCCTGTTTTCATCACTTTCGGTGTTTTTTTCCGATTTTACTGTAAGAATATTTTTCTGAACACTGATTTTAACTTCTTCTTTCGAAAAACCGGGTATGGAAAGTTCAAGGCGGAAATCTTTCTCATTTTCAATTACGTTCGACGGTACACAGCCGTTGTACTCTTCGCGTGTGTCGTTAAAACCAAACGATTTGAAAAGGTCTTCAACGAGGTTGCGGGTTACAGCGGGATGATTCAATCTAACAAGTGTCATAATTTTGTCCTCCTAATTTTTTAATTGTTAATTGTTTTATTTTTCTGACAACGGAAAATCAAAACCTGTTCCAACAGACAAAAAACTCTTTAATTTTGTCAAAAAGTATAAAATCATGCCATATTGGCATATTAAAATAAAATAAAATGCCAATATGGCTTTTTTCAATAGGTTTTGATATGCAATCACTGCTGTCTGGTTAACTTTATAAGATTCCTCCCCGTCAGCTGACGGAAAAGAATCTCAACTTCAATATATATTTACTACCTATCTATAGAAAAAGCATTAAAAGCAGTTTATACATATCGTGGAGAAAAATAGCCCGAACCTGTTCACTTAAAAATTTATTCAAAATATAAGCCAACCTTAAACCTGATTTCAACCTGCGGGTGATCATGTGCTGTGATCAAACAAACCCATGATGCTTTGCAGCGAATTTTATAAATTTGCCCAAAAAATTAAAAATGCGTATCGATATCATTTCCGTTTTGCCCGAAATGCTTGAAAGTCCGTTCAGCCATTCGATTGTAAAACGGGCTCGCGATAAAAACCTGGTCGAAATACTCCTGCACAACCTGCGCGATTTTACAACCGACAAGCACCGCCGGGTTGACGATTATGCTTTCAGTAAAGGGGCGGGAATGGTAATGACCATACAACCTGTAGAAGCTGCCATTGAATTTCTGAAAAGCCAGCGCGATTACGACGAAATCATTTATACCTCACCCGATGGCATTCCATTCAGCCAACAGGAAGCAAACTGCCTTTCGCTCAAAAAAAACCTGATCATTTTATGTGGACATTATAAAGGGATCGATCACCGCATCAGGGAAAATTTCATTACACGCGAAATTTCGATTGGCGATTATGTACTCACCGGCGGGGAAATGGCGGCTGCAGTCATTACCGATAGCATTGTGAGGTTGTTGCCGGGCGCAATTTCCGATGAAACCTCAGCCCTATCCGATTCGTTTCAGGATAATTTGCTCAGCCCTCCGGTTTATACCCGTCCGGCCGACTATAAAGGGATGAAAGTACCCGAAATCCTGCTTACCGGCAATGACAAGCTTATTGATGAATGGAAGCATCAGCAAGCTATTGAACGAACCAAAATGCTCAGGCCCGATCTTTATGAAAAATACCTGAAAGAGCATTAACCATAAATCATTTGACAGCGTTAAAATTGTTGTATATTTATGATTTTATGAATTACAGATGATGCAACAGTTTCAGGTAAAACAATATCCAACCATCATTCAGGCCATTCACCTGATAATACTTTATATTTTTATACAAACCGTTGTGGATTTCCCCCTGGCCATGATTGATTATTACCACGACACCGAATATCTCTACCATCCCATCAAGAAAATAATACTTGGCATCGGTTCAACGGTTTTTATTTTGTGGTATGGGTTCAGAAATACAGGAAACCCATTAAAAGATGTGTTTCCACTCAAAAAATTCAATCCATTGCTGATTTTGTTCCTCATTCTGTTTTTTACTGGGGCGCATCAACTGCTCAACCATTTAAACCGGTGGGTAGATCAGGTTTTACCGGCTCCTGTCTGGTTCTGGGAATTGTTTAACAAGATATTTGAAAACGATTTCGGTTTCTGGGGCGCCTTTATGAAAGTGGTAATCATAGCACCTGTTGTGGAGGAACTGATTTTCAGGGGCGTAATAATGCATGGCCTTAAACGGAATTATTCCAGGTTTACAGCCATTACCGTTTCAGGGCTTTTATTTGCCCTGTTTCATCTCAACCCCTGGCAGTTTCCCGCAACTTTCGTATTGGGTTTGCTTCTGGGCTGGCTAATGGTGAAGACGCGAAATATAGGTCTTGCCATTATCGGCCATGCACTGAACAACCTGCTGGTGCTTTTGTCAATTACATACCACAATGAACTCGAAACAGCAGTTTTTGGTAAATTCAACGAATTACTGATTGTAATGGTATCGCTATCCCTGGTAATCCTGTCGATGTTTCTGATGCAATTTGGTTCACCAGAGAAATTTCCCAAATCAAATAAAAGGAATTAAAATGGAGCTGTTTCTAATTGTTACCGGAATCCTCCTGTTGATTTTAGGACTTGCCGGATGCATTTTACCGGTTTTGCCCGGTCCTCCTCTCAGCTATCTGGCGTTGTTGCTGTTGCATTTCACCGCCTCACATCAACTCACTGAGAAGTTCCTGATTATCTGGGGCATAATTGCAGCTATTGTTACCTTGCTCGATTATTTCATTCCGGTTTGGGGAGCGCAGAAATTCGGCGCTTCGCGGCCCGGGATTTGGGGAAGCATTATTGGTTTGCTGGCAGGTCTGATATTTTTTCCACCTTTTGGAATTATTGTCGGGCCATTTGTCGGGGCAGTGATTGGTGAACTTTTATCGGGAAAAGATTCGCGTCTTGCCCTGAAAGCAGGATTCGGTTCATTTGTTGGCTTTCTCACCGGAGTGCTATTAAAACTGATTGCATCGGGGATGATGACCTGGTATTTTTTTACAGAGTTGGTGGTATAGCTGTCGTGAAATATTGCAATTTCTAAATTATGTAATATCAACCTGATATATGCTACCCAAATTTCGTTTTGAGCTTATAGAGTATTACACGGTTTGCCTTAAACACGGTTCCATGCCGGGTACCCTCAGGGAATAAAACCTCTTCTGAGATGTCTGTCCAGTTTTGCAGGTCTGGCGAACTGATGGCCCCCATCAGACGATCCATATATTTATCGAAATAAACGATCCACTCCTCACCTACTCTAATTGCTGACGGGCCTTCTGCCCAATATTCGCCGCTGAGTGGTTGAGACGGAGGTGAATAAGGCCCTTCGGCTTTCGCAGCCGTTGCGAGCCTGATATTTTTTTGTGGTGGAAATCGGGTTTCATCTTTCAGGAACAGGTAATAGGTACCGTTAAACTCCACCAGCGAACCATCAATAACATTAAACCCGTGGTTGTAGAATTCTTTTGTTTCGCTGAAGGTTTCAAAATCGCGTGTAGTAACATAATACATCCGGTGATCCCATCCTTGGTCGGCTGATGCTTCGGTTTCGGGGTAAAGGCCTTTTATGGTAGTTGACCAGAATATCAGGTACTGTTTGGTTTCTTTATCGTAAAACACTTCGGGCGCCCAGCAATTGCGGGCATTAGGTTCATGTGTCATTACCGGTATAAATTTCTGTTCTGACCAGGTTATCAGGTCTTCGGAACTTGCATATCCGATACCCCGTTCGTTCCAGCTAACCGTCCAAACCATATGAAACTTACCGTCAGCCCCGTGGAGAATGCATGGATCGCGCATAAGCTTATCTTCACCAACAGTTGGGGAAAGTATCGACTGGTTGTTGTTAAGAGCCGTGAAAATATGGCCATCTTTGCTCCAGGCAAGGTGTAATCCATCCTCACCATTCCCTTTGAAGTAAGAAAAAAGGAAAACCTCGTCAACCGATATACGGGAACATGAAGATATTGCCAAAAAGACAATTAAACACCAGATTACATTAAGTTGCATAACTTATCCTCCCGATCTTTTGGCTTTATATCCATATTGAACCAAAATATCGAGCACTTTCGTTACGAAATCGCCCTGAATAAGAATTTCACCATCCTTAGCGGTTCCACCAACCCCGCATTTGGATTTCAGCAGTTTGGCTAGTTGTTGCAGGTCTTCGTCCTTTCCAATAAATCCGGTAATCAGGGTAACCGATTTCCCTTTTCGCTGTTTTCGGTCCAGTTGTACCCGAAGGTTTTGCTGTTTCGGAGGGAGTGTCTCCAACCTTTCATTTTCTTCACTTTCATAATTATAATCGGGGTTGGTGCTGAAAACTACTCCGTGTCTATCTTTCCAATCTGCCATAAAATTTATTTGTGTTTCTTTAACCTTTATCCTTTATCCTATATCTTCCGGCTATCTCCCTGATTACCTCACTTGCAATAAAACAACCAAAAATTGCCGGCATATACGAAACTGTGCCCACTGTGCTGTTTTTGTTTTGCCCCTGCTCAAGCCTGATTGCTTTTTCAGGAACTTCTTCGGGCGAAAAGACAACCGTTACACCTTTTCGCACTCCCAATCTGTGCAGGCGTTTTCGTACCATACGGGCCAGGTTGCAATCATGGCTTTTCGAAATATCGGCAATTTTCACTTTCGAAGGGTCCACTTTCCCACCGGCGCCCATTGATGAGACCACCTTCAGGCCACTTTGAACCGCATGGTAAATCAGGAATACCTTAGGCGAAAGGGTATCTATACAATCGACAACAAAATCAAAGTGCTGGCTTTTGAGCAGTTCAACAGTTCTTTCATCGCGCAAAAACTCATTCATGGCGGTTAGGTTCAATTCGGGATTGATATTCAGGAACCTCTCAGTCAGTACCTCTGTTTTTGGTTTTCCAAGCGTGGCAAGCAAAGCAGGGAGTTGCCTGTTGAGGTTAGTTAATTCCACATCATCGCCATCAACAATGGTAAGGTTGCCAACTCCTGCCCTTACGAGCATTTCGGCAGCATAAGCCCCAACGCCCCCAAGACCGGTAACCAGCACATTTGCCTGCTGAAGGGCTCCATACCGTTCATATCCGAGTAATAATATGGTGCGTTCGGCCCAATTCATTGCCCGATAAAAACCTGCCTGAAATTCCACCAGATTTTTTCCATCAGTTTTACCTGTTTCATTTCGAGCAATTGCGAAGCTGTTTCATAAACCGAAATTATGGAAGCGACATCCTCGTCGGTTTCAAAAAAAATCCTTTCAATCGGGATTAACGGAAAAGATTTTCGGAGGGAAGATTTTTCATCGAGCAGTGCATGTCCGAATGAAAAATAGAAATCCTGCTGCAGCATTTGCTTTGTAATCAGCTCATTCCCGGTGTAGCCATGTAAAATCCAGGGTACAGTTGGTTTAAACTTACGTTTCAGGTGAAAAACGTCGTTCCAGGCCTTAACGCTGTGAATGATTACAGGTTTTTTCACCGATTCGGCAATTTCGCATTGCCTGAGGAATACATCGAGTTGTGTCTGAAATTCGGTTTTACACACTTTATCGAGGCCACATTCGCCAATGGCAATTACCTCATCGCGCGAAACCAGTTCTTCAACCTGTTGTATCTGCTTTTTGTATACCCCATTACCTGCGATAAACCAGGGATGAAGCCCCACTGAATAATAACCACCCGGTGGCAATTCAACCAGGTGGTTTTCAGAAAAACGGTTCATTACAAACCATTTTCCACTTCCGGCAGGTATCTGGTGGGTATGGATATCAATACAATGCATGGTAAACAATAAGGCTTAGTCAAGCTTTTGTGAATATTACAACAGTGCCAATATGGCTTTAATTAAATTTTGAGTGCCATCGGCAATCTGGTCAATGGTAGAGTCGAGCATATAACATGGTGTGGTAACCAGCTTATTAGCCTGGTCTATAACGACTTCTCCATGACCGGCAACAGCATGTTTGCCTCCCATCTGTTCAACAGCATCAGCTGTACCCTGATCTTTTCCTATGGTAACTTCAACATTTCCCAGAATTTTTGCGATCAACACCGGTGAAATACAGAGTGCCCCTATTGGTTTTCCGGCTTTGTGCATGGCTTGCACCGCGTTGCGGGCATCGGTATTTACCCGGCAATCAGCCCCGTCGAAAGCAAATGTGCATAGGTTTTTGGCTACCCCAAAACCTCCGGGGAAAACAATTGCATCGTAATCACCGGCATGGAATCCTGAAAGAGGTTTTATATTTCCACGTGCTATACGTGCAGCTTCAACCAGTACATTCCGGCTTTCATTCATCACTTGCCCGGTAAAGTGATTTACAACATGCGCCTGATCGGTATCAGGAGCAAAACACTGATATTGAGCGCCCTGCATAGCAATGGCAAGTAATGTGAGGGTGGCTTCATGAATTTCGGCTCCGTCGTAAACCCCGCATCCCGCAAGCACTACTGCTATTTTCTTTTTCATCGTAATCAATTTTTGATTTCAAGGGTAAAAATAGCAAACTTCTGCGAGAATGACCAATAAAAATCCATGGTCTTGGAAACAATCAACATAAAGACGAGAAAATCAAACAATTAATGAATTTCTGCCAGGTTGTAGGGTGTTTCCTGATATACATAGTAATTCAGCCAATTGGCAAATAGCAGGTTGGCGGCCGATTTCCAACGGATGAGGGGTGGCCTGGAAGGATTGTCCCCTGGGTAATAATTAACCGGCAGGTGTATGGGTAGGTTTTTAGCCAGATCACGTTTGTACTCCCCATCGAGGGTATATCTTGCATATTCGAGGTGGCCTGTGATAAACAACTGGCGACCTCCCCTGCCAACTACCATATTTACGCCCGACTCGTCCGATTCGGATATTATGCTCATACCGGCAACACCCTCGACATCACTTCTCCTAATTTCGGTGTGGCGTGAATGCGGCACATAATATTCATCATCAAAACCCCTGAAAATGGGTAATTTGTCGTCGATGAGTTTATGACTGAATACCCCGAACATTTTCCGTGGTATTGGATACTTTGGAATACCGTAATAATGATAGAGGGCAGCCTGTGCAGCCCAGCAGATAAATAACGTTGAATAAACATTACTGGCGGCCCAGTCCAATATTACCTGCATCTCTTTCCAATAGGTAACCTTTTCGAAAGGGAGGTGTTCTACCGGAGCCCCGGTTACAATCATTCCATCAAATTTTTTATTCCTAATCTGCTCAAAATCCTGATAAAAAGTTCGCATATGTTCCACAGGAGTATTTTTTGATGTATGCCCTTTTATCTTCATGAAATCGACTTCGATTTGCAGTGGTGAATTGGACAATAGCCTCAAAAGATCAGTCTCGGTTGTGATTTTAAGGGGCATCAGGTTGAGAATTACCAGTTTAAGTGGACGAATATCCTGATGGCTGGCACGGGTTTCGTCCATTACAAAAATGTTCTCTTTTTTCAGCAGCTCGATAGCTGGCAACTGATCGGGAATATTTACCGGCATTTTTTTGAAAAAATTGCAAAAACTATCCCGCAACAACGGGATAGTTTTCAATGATTTTACAATTTATAATTTAAACAACTTTGTTTAGCGCCTGTTCAAAATCGGCAATAATGTCGTCGATATGTTCGAGCCCCACACTGACCCTGAGCTGCGCCGGGAAAACACCGGCAGCTATCTGGGCATCTTCGGGTAACTGCGAATGTGTGGTTACCGATGGCTGGATAATCAACGTTTTGGCATCGCCCACATTGGCCAGGTGGCTCACCAGTTTCAGGTTATTGACCACCTCCTGTGCTTTATCTTTGCCACCTTTCACTACGAACGAAAGTACACCACCCGATCCTTTGGGCAAATATTTCCGGGCATTTTCATACCATGGGCTGCTCTTTATTCCCGGGTAATTTACACTCTCCACTTTGGGATGGTTTTCGAGCCAGGTGGCCAGAGCCACGGTGTTCTGCACATGCCTTTCCATGCGGAGCGAAAGGGTTTCGAGGCCCTGCACCAACAGGAAGGAGTTGAACGGACTAATTGAAGGGCCATAATCACGCAGGCCTTCGACCCTTGCCTTGATTATAAAACCTATGTTCCCAAACGGACTGTCGAAATTAAACACATCCCAGTACTTCAGGCCATGGTAACCCGGCGAAGGTTCGGTGAAACCAGGAAACTTTCCGTTGCCCCAGTTGTATGTACCGGCATCGATAATTATCCCACCGATACTGTTTCCGTGCCCTCCGATCCATTTGGTTGCCGACTCCACAACAATATTTGCCCCGTAGTCAATAGGGCGCACCAGAAAGCCTGCACCTGCAAAAGTGTTGTCAACAATCAACGGAAGGTCATACTTGCGGGCCAGTGCGCCAAAAGCTTCAAAATCGGGAACTACAAATCCCGGGTTTCCGATCGACTCGAAATAGATCGCTTTTGTATTTTCATCAATCAATTTTTCAAAAGCCTCAACTGTTTCATTTTCAGCCAGACGGGCTTCGATTCCCAAACGTTTAAACGAAACTTTAAACTGGTTATAGGAACCTCCATAGAGGTAAGGTGATGAAACAAAATTATCGCCCTGTCCGAGGATGGTGGTAAAGGTCAGAAACTGGGCGGCATGGCCAGATGACAGGGCAAGTCCGGCCACACCTCCCTCAAGTGCGGCTACACGTTTCTCAAATACATCGGTAGTAGGGTTCATAATCCGGGTGTAAATATTCCCGAACTCTTTCAATGCGAACAGATTTGCCGCATGATTGGCATTGTCGAACACATACGAGGTGGTTTGATATATGGGCAAGGCCCTCGCATGGGTGGTTGGGTCGGGTTGTTGTCCGGCATGTTGCTGGAGCGTTTCGAATTTCAGATTCTGTGCTGTCATAATGTTCTATGTTTTTAAGATTTAAAAAAAGCATTGTAAATGGCCTTCACGCTTTTGTCGCGATCGGAGGAATGAACAAGCAGGTAACTTACCAGATCGGATGCACCTGAACCACTAAGCATTACATTGATGCGGCTTTGGGCTACCGCTCCGAAAAGTTTGGCCGAAATTCCATAATTTGATTGCATACCATGTCCAACTATCGCAATTAACGATACATCTTCGATCAATTCAATTTCGTTAACAGCCGTAAAACCCAACTGACCCGCAACCCTTTTTGCCTGGGGTCCGCTTTTACTGTCGAGGAGGATGTTGATGCTGACCTGCGAAGTGATAACCGATTTGATGTTGACCAATTCTTCGGCCAATTTCCCGGTGATTTTACCCAGAATCCCGGGTTTTAACCCAACTCCCGGACCATTCAGCCGGAGAATTGAAATGTCATCGGTGCAGGCCACACTTTTTACTACCTGCGGGGCAACAAAGTTTTCGGTATTGATAATGGTTACCGGCTCAAAACCGGGGCCTTCGGCATGGATCACATGTATGGGTATATGCTTCCTGATCAATGGTTCTACCGTTCGCGGATGGAGCGAATAGTGGTCAAAATAGGCCAATTCGCTGGCTTCAGCATAGGTAAGCCTTGATATTACCCCTGCATCGGGAACGATTGTATGGTCGGTTGAATAAAATTCTTTACCGGCACCCCACAATACAAGCCTACTGGCACCTGTGGCAGCTACCAGGAAAGCAGCCGTATAATCGGCAGCCGATTTGCCGGCACGGGCAATTTTACCCCCCTGGGTTATCCCGAACGAGCCTGGAACTATATAACGGGTATTGGTATCCAGTTCATGTATTTTGTGCACATCGACATCGAGCAAGGTAGCATTTCCGAAATCTTCAGAAGCGGTGAGCCCGATACTGTCCGGATGGAGAAATGTTACTAACACACCATTTTTAATTAGTTTTCCTTCAAAGATCAAGGCGGTCAGAATCTCACACTGGCTGATCACAGCATCTTTCAGGGCAGGGGAATAATCACCGGTAAGGAAAATGCCTTTTAACAAACCGGAAAGTTTCACTTTTTCACTTTCGAATTTCGGTGATAATTGACCCCCAACAAAGGCATTCCAGATGTTGTCAAGATTCTCTGACAGGTTACCTGATTCATAACCTGAATAGAAAACCTGCCCCAACGACTGGCTAACGATACTATATATCTCATATAGTGAGGAAATTACAATTAATTGCGTGGATTTTTGACCATCCAGAAAATGCACAAGGTTATTCAGGTGGGAACTTTCTTTCAGAATATCGCCTGCTACACGTACTATACTTGCCGACATACTTTCTAAATGTTATAATATTGGCTGTTAAAATTAAGTAACCGGTACTACAATTAAGCTGCAACGATTACTTGATCAAATTATAATTTTTGAAAAAACGGGAGTTGGTCGAGATGGCCTTCAGTACCTGTTCTGTGAACCTGCCTGAAGGCTATTGCATAGCCATGAAGGATGGTGGCATAACAACACCTGCACGGATTAATTCCTGCAAAGAAGTTGATATTTTAATAAATGGTTTCATTGTTATACCTTGCTTTGATGAATGCAAAAATATAAGGAATAAAATATCAGCCAAATTTCAGGTGCATATATTTTAGATAAAAATATCTTTTTTTAACATTGCAAACTTTCCATAACCATTCAATCAAATTCATATTGAAGAATCCACAAAAAAAGAAGGTAAATCTGAACATATCAGGCATGTACATGATCTTCTGCCCGATATGAAGATCTTACCAGCGGACTGCTTTCAACAAATTTAAACCCTTTTTGAAGGCCTATTTTGCGGTATTCGGCAAAAACTTCGGGGGAAAAATACTCTATTACCGGCATATGAGTGGCTGTTGGCGCCAGGTATTGCCCGATGGTCATAACCTTTGCACCTGATTCGAGCAGGTTGTCCATGGTCTGAAGCACCTCATCTCGGGTTTCGCCCAACCCTAACATAATCCCCGATTTGGCAATCCTGCCCTGCGAGGCAATATACCTTACCACATCAAGGCTACGGCGGTATTTCGAGGCAAACCGTACAAACGGGGTAAGCCGTTCAACGGTTTCAAGGTTATGTGATATCACATCGGGATTGGCATCTATAACCTGCTGAATCAGTTCTGTTTTGCCACGAAAGTCGGGTATCAGCACCTCGATGCGGGTATCCGGATTGAGACGTTTCACCTCGGTAATGGTACGCGACCAGATTTCTGCCCCCTGGTCGTCGAGGTCATCACGGTCAACCGAAGTAATTACGCAATGTTTAACCCCCATTATTTTGACAGTTTCGGCCAGTTTTTCAGGTTCCAAATCATCAGGAGGCAATGGCTTCCCCGACTTTACAGCACAAAACTTACACCTGCGGGTACAAATATCACCAAGTATCATGAAAGTTGCTGTACCCCGGTTCCAGCATTCACCAATATTGGGGCAATTGCCACTGGTGCATATTGTATGAAGCCCATGCTTTTCAACCAGGTTTTTAACCCTTGAGTAGTTTTCGCCCTTGGGCATTTTCATTTTCATCCATCGGGGCAACCGTTGTCTTTCGTGAAGTTCGTGTGCCATTAAAACAAATTTCAGGCAAAAATACAATACTTGTTATAAAAGAGAAAATTTAAGACTTTAAAATCTTATTTTAAAACGATAAACTGAAATCTGCCAGGTTTTTCGCAAATAACAATTCACTAAGCCAATCAAAACGATAATAAAATTTGATTAAAATGAACTTTGAAGTCCAAATAATGCTGTACTTTGAACTTTTTGGCTGCTTTCAAAAACATATCACCACATTTAAACCGTTCTTAAGCTGAGAGTGTTATTTTTGCAGAAATCCTTGATTCAAAAAATGAAAAATATCTTTCTTAATATACTGATCATTTTTTCTGTTACCGTAGTTTCAGGACAAGCCCGGCTCGACCAGAATATGGTACAATTGGCCACGCAATATTACAATGCCCGCGAATTTGAAAAAGCAGCACCCCTATTCAAAGACATATACCAGATCAGTAACAACCGCTACTATTTCAGGCTTTACATTGCCAGTTTAACCGAGTTGCAGCGTTACCTGGAAGCCGAAGAGGAGATCAGGAGGGAAATGCGGCGGAACCGCGATCCTCAGCCCGATTTGGTTGTGCACTGGGGCTACCTGCTTAAACTTCAGAAACGGGATGCCGAAGCAGTTGCCAAGTACGAGGAAGCTATAAAAACCACTCCAGCCAACCGGGCGAATTTCATCAACACCGGGAATATGTTTATCCAGTGGCTCGAATTTGAATGGGCACAACGACTTTATGAACATGGACGGAAAGTTATTCCGGGCGAAGGTTTCCACAATGAACTGGCCAATGTATATACATATTTACGCAATTATACAAAAATGCTCGAGGAATTGCTTTATCTGGTAAAGATCGACGAGAATAATCTTCCCCGTGTACAAAGCAATCTCACTTCGGCAATGTACCTCGACATTGAAAACGGGTTACGTGATGAATTCAGAGCTACCATATTACGTCGTATCCAGTCAGAACCCGGTGTATTGGCTTATAACCGCTTGTTGATCTGGTTTTTACTCCAGGAAAGGCAATTTGCAGCTGCACTCAGGCAGACCATTGCACTCGACCGCCGAACCGGTGCCGAAGAGCAGCAAATACTGATGCTGGCGCAAACCGCCCTGAACAACCAAAGTTATCAGGATGCAAGCGCTGCTTACGATTATATCCTTTCGAAAGGTAGGCAAAACCCATCCTGGGGTAATGCATTCATGTTTAAGTTACATGCAGATTACCAGTATTTTATAACCGAGGGGCCCGAAGACCGGGAATATGGACTAAAACTGGCCGAAAGGTTCAAAGAGGGCTTTGAAACTATGGGGTATATACCCGGAAATGTTTTCCTGATCAAGGAGTATGCCCATTTGCTGGCATTTTATCTGGAAGATCCCCGACAAGCCATTTCTGTGCTTGAGAAAGCACTTGAAATTCCAGGACTAAGGCCCATCGAGAACGGCGAAATAAAAACCGAACTTTCCGATGTATATCTTTATATGGACGACCCCTGGGAATCCATTCTTCTCTATTCGCAGGTAATTGATGCCAACCGTAACAATAACTTAGGCGATGAAGTAAAACTGAAAAAAGCACGGCTGGGTTACTATATGGGCAACTTTTCCTGGGCAAAGGCCCAACTTGATGTCTTGAAAGCCAGTACATCGAAACTTACAGCCAACGATGCTATGGAACTTTCGCTTTTCATTTCGAATAATACTACACAGGATAGCATTGACATGCCTTTGCAGTATTTCTCTCGTGCCGACTTTTTGTTTTTCAGGAATAAAAACCGGGAAGCTCTTGCAACCCTCGACAGTATTGATATGCTTTTCCCATACCATTCCATTGTAGATGATGTGCTGTTCAGAAAGGCAAAAATCCATCTGGCCAATGATGAACCCGAACTGGCCGTACCTCTGCTGGAGCGGATTGTAAAGGAATTTGCACTTGACCTGCTCGGCGACAATGCCCTTTACCTGCTTGCCGACACCTACAATCACCGGTTGAACGATCCGGTTAAAGCAGCAGAAGCTTACCGAAGGATTTTGTTTGAATACCCCGGAAGTATTTTTGTACAACAGGCCAGGGAAAAATACCGGAGCCTCAATGTTTTGCCTCCTGAACCGAATAAAGAAGATGAATTTTTCAGGAATAACCTGCATATAAAGGAGCAATATCCTTAGTATTCAATGGAAAAACCTGACAAAAGCCTGATTTATGCCCTGTTGGCCGTGTTGATCTGGTCAACCGTTGCATCTGCTTTTAAACTGGGCTTGCGTGAACTCCATTTTTCACAGCTTATATTTATTGCTGCCGGCATTTCAACAACATTTCTTTTTGTTTATCTCCTGCTGACAGGAAAAGCAGGAGAACTGAAAAAAACCACTTGCAAACAACTTATCAGTTCAGCAATTACCGGTGCGTTAAATCCTTTCGGATATTACCTTATCCTGTTTAAAGCCTACTCTCTGCTTCCGGCCCAACTGGCACAACCCCTCAACATGATATGGCCCATAACCCTTGCGTTGCTTTCGGTACCGATGCTCGGACAGAAAATAGGCTTGCGGAGCTTTGCCGCTATGGGAGTCAGTTTTGCAGGTATTGTGGTATTATCGTCGCAGGGTGGCTTTGACGGTTTCAGGAACACCAATTTCACTGGGGTTTTCCTTTCCGTGGGAAGTTCTGTTTTCTGGGCTTTGTATTGGATTCTGAATGTAAAAGACCCACGCGAAGAGTCGGTAAAACTATTTATGAGCTTCTTGTTTGGCTTTATTTATCTGCTGCTGGTCGTTCCGTTTTTTTCAGGGTTCCATTTTCCAATTGGAACGTCGTTATGGGCTGCCATCTATATAGGGTTTTTCGAAGTGGGCATTACCTACCTGCTCTGGATGAAAGCCATGCAACTCAGCACCAACAACGCTCGTACTGGCAGCCTGATTTTTATTGCACCGTTTATTTCGCTTATATTTATAACGGTGATTTTAGGCGAAAAAATATTCATTACCACCTTATCCGGTCTTATTCTGATTGTTGCCGGAATATTGTGGCAGCAGTTTTTTATTAAACGGACAACATGAAAAAGGCATCACTTCGCATTCTGGGAATCGACCCCGGTACTACAGTAACCGGCTACGGACTAGTTCAGGTAACAGGAAATATTCCGAAAATCCTGACCATGGGTGTTATGCGCCCCGGAAAATTTGATGGTCATTACCAACGCTTACAATACCTTCATGGGCGGGCATTACAGATCATTGAAGAATACAAACCCGATTTGCTGGCTATTGAGGCACCATTTTACGGCAAAAACGTACAATCAATGCTGAAGCTTGGTAGGGCGCAGGGTGTAATTATGGCAGCCGCACTGTTTCATAAACTCCCGATTTTCGAGTATGCCCCACTGTTGGTAAAACAGTCGATTACAGGTATGGGGCGCGCCAGCAAGGAGCAGGTTTCCTATTTTTTACAGAAGATTTTTCACCTGACCGACCTCCCCAAAGAACTCGACGCCACCGATGCCGTAGCGGTTGCTATATGCCATTTTATTCAACATTCGAAACCCACCCAAAAAAGTGAATTTAAAAACTGGGAAGATTTTATAAAGAAGAATCCTGAAAGAGTGAAGTAAATTATGAATCTCGTGATACATCATCAAGTTGTCTAAATCATTTTTAGTCATAAATCGCTGTATTTTATGGTTTTATACAACAACAAATTTAACAGCCTTAGGAAAGAAAAGGTGTACCCCTTTTCTTTCCGAAAATTGAATTCTTATTTACCGGAATGTTGCACTCTTGATTACCTAAATATTATATTTTTATTTACCGATTACTCCAGTTTGTATTCATAATTTTTCCGGGCAATTAAACATCCAATGGATGCCGAATTTATCGGTACAACTTCCGTAATAATCTCCCCAGAACATATCCTGAAGCTCAAGCTCCACGACACCCCCTTCAGCAAGGGCGTTTGAATAGAAGTTCGGTCTCCTTACGAGTCACGGGCATAAGGTTTATGCACATAATGTTTCCTTGGGTAAGCCTGAGGCGTATGGTAATCGAGAAGCCCCTCATAACTTATCTTCGACAATGGATTGGGTTTATGTTTCAGATGCCCGGTTGCCAGGTAGCTTATGCTGTCGCCATGCTGTTCCACTTTTGTATTTGTTTCTGCAGTATGCCTGAAATTCATCTTTCACGACGATCAAGGATAACAATCTCTATGGTTTGAGCCCTTGTAAATCATGAAAAACAAACTGATATCAACAGGATGAATAAGACCTGGTTAAATCTAACAAAACTCATTACATCCATTTTTTACGTCTGAATACGTAGATCATTCCTGAAAATATTATAAGCATAAGCAGCCAAATTGCTGCATATCCGTATTTCCAACCCAATTCGGGCATGTAGGAAAAATTCATTCCATAAATACCTACAATAAATGTAAGAGGGATAAATATAGTGGCAACAATTGTAAGCGTTTTCATTACCTGGTTCATTTTCTGGTTTTGAACAGAAAAAAAGAGGTTGCTGCAGCTTTCGAGTGATGAAGCAATGGTGTCGCAATTATCGAGTAAGGTAAAACACAGGTCCTTAATTTCGAAATAATATTTAAGATGCCTTTTCTCAATGAGTTTACTATCGCCCCTTTCAACGATAACCGAAAATTCCTTGATCGGCATAATAGCTTTCCTGATTATCTGGATGTATTTTTTATTGGCTTCGATTTCCATCAGAACGGAGGGTTTTGGATCGGTTTTAATGATTCCGAAACTTAAATCTTCAACCTCAATAGAAAATGTCTCCAGTGTTTTGAAATAATTATCGAGAATTGCTTCGAGCAGAGTAAACAAAAGATAATCGGAACCACGCTGACGCAGGATACCCTTGTTTTCACGCAATCGGTAACGCAAATGTTCAAAATGATCCGATTTCCGTTCCTGAAATGAAACAAGAAAATTTTTTCCAAACACAAAACTGATTTGCTCCGTTACCTGATTTTCGCTCGCTGGTACGGTCGATTTAATAGTAAGAAAACTGAAATGGTCAAATTCCTGATATTTCGGTCGCTGATTAACATCAAGTATATCCTGGATAACCAAGTCATGAATATTGAGTGTTTTGCATATCCGGGCAATATTATCCTGATCGTTCAAACCGTAAATATTCAGCCAATACCTCGATTCCGGGTCGGTCAGCAATGGAATGTCATCAGGTTTTATATTATTGACTTCGGCACATTCATCCTGATTGTACCTGAACAACCAGATTTCTATCTCATCAACCATAGGTTTGCCCGTAAAGACAAACTTGCCGGGATCGGGTTTTTTACGGGTCAGTAATTGACGTTTCAGGGTAATCTTCGGAATATTCATCTTACAGAATAGAAACTATCACATTCAACATCAATACTACCACCCGTGTAACCACAAACCCCCATACGAGGGGAGTTCACAACAGGCATCCGGGCATAATCTTCAAAATCTTCGCATTCTTCGGCATGGCCTTCGGCGCATTGTTCGCAAAAGTAACTATAATCATAATTGTCAATACAAACCGTGCAAAGCTCAACAGCAGGTTTTTCATTACACCTGCCGCATATTATCCGAAGAGGTTCATTTCGCGAAAGCAGGACAATTTTTTTGGTTTCAACCACCTGGTAATATTTCAATCCTTTTAAAAATACCTTTGTTGTGGTGCCAAAATCGTAATCGTGATAGATTTTTATACGGGGGCTAAAAACATCTCCGATTGTATCCGATATTTTTACTTTAAAATCCTTGTGTCCGAATGAGCTTAGGTGATCGCAGCATTCGAGCCAGATTTCACGTAAAAACCTGTCGATTACTTTCATTTTGGAATCAGCAAGGACCAGTAGCTGCAAAAAATAGGGACCGGCTTGTACCTCGATATGACAATACAAACCTGTTGTTTTGCCTGGACTTCCTTTTTCCCTTTGGGCTAAATGATGGGAAAGATGTTTTCCTATTTCCTTTTGTCCAAAAATCTGGCTGCAGTATATGCAACGGCCTTCGGATGTAAGCTCATTTTCCATTTATTGACATTTTATGAAATATAAAAATAATCAATTTATCTAATCATTAAACTTTTACGCTTTCGGTATTCCCATTTTCGTGATTTTCATTCCAAAGAGAGGCCTGATCCATTCCTATCTGCGTATCCGGAACTCATAAATTAAACACATAAAAATAAAGGTCCCGGTAAACAACAGTAAAAGTTTTGGCCAAAAACCCCAGTTAAGATTCAAAGTTGTAATACACTATAATTACTGTAATAATCTGGTGAAAAATATAAAACAGATAATTTGCCTCATTGGCATAAGCCATGATGGGACATATTTTATTCAACCATACCGCCGAATACCCAAATAATACAAGTACCCACATCCATAGGTTAACCACCTTTTTAAATGCCTCAATGAAATGCAAAGCGATTGAATATTCGATGAAAAGCCAAATCATTCATCAATGTCGTTTAGATATGAACTGTTCATAATCGTTTGTAATTCATTTGGTATGACCTTTTTGGTATTTTCTTTCGCAGAAAACTCCTGTCTGGCCAAATTATTTCGCGGTTTTTTTCAACTATCTCCTCGAAGGCTTACTATGCTTGTTTATACTATCTTTTGATAATGATCCCGACCAAAATTCCCGGTGTCATCGATATGGTATTGGTCCGGTTGGTTTTTTGGCCATGCTCCCTCCCTTTGTCTGCCTTGTATTCTTCTATTACCTTGTCCTCTATAGGTTGGGCATAAGCTGCACAAAGGGTCATCAAAAACACTTTTGCATGAAAATCAAGCCTTACCGCCCTGTCCGTTTTGCCTGAAAAATTCACAACCTCATCCCTGTTTTTCAATAACTTACAGGCTTCTTCCTCGTCCCACCTGCATTGGAATAGCTGTTCAAATTCTTCGTATATGTACTTTCATGTATCTGTCAGCAAGGCACACAATATTTCTTTTTCCCCGTTGGGAAGCTCTATTTTATCAGCCTGCTGGTGATTGTTGTGTTCAACATATGCGGATAGGCAGCCAGTTTCTTATAGTCTTTTTCCTGGAGCGAAAATGTAACCATGCGTTCCCATTCCTGGCTTTCAGTGAAGTCTTTGACCGTAAGCCACCAATCTTGTTTTAAATGCACACAAAAGGATATTCCTTTGGCCATCAGCATGAACAACAACCAAAAGCAGGGATATCCCCTGTTCAAAAGTAACAATTCCCCTTCTTCCACTTTTTCCAGGTGGCCAATAAATAAACCCATTTCGCTGGATGTATAGGGTGCAAGTGTGCTGTCAATTGTTATCTTGTCCATTAACATCGTAGGACATTGACCCTCATGCCAGAGAACGGTTGAAATCAATATTGGAATCGGATTTGAAAAAACGGTCCAACTCGCGTTGTAGGAAACTCTTTAAAAATGATGATCAGTATGATTAAGTTATTGAATGTCAATTTTCTATTCTGTGAAAATATTTTTTTTGGCCATTTTTATAATAGCCCCTAAACTCTTCATCTTCAAGTTCATATACAATATTTTCAGATAAATTTTCACGATAATCCGTTTTTTCGATAACACATGGGTTTCCCCCTATATACCTTGGAAAGTTAACTTGAATGGAGCAAACGACAAACTTTTCAAAAAACTATTTGTCACTAAAATATCAATAAAATGAGGCATTTCAGCTATTTTTGCTAACTAAACGACATTGAAATGGTCAACTAAAATTGAAAATTATTTTAATCAAATGGTTTTTATTTTATTAATGGGGACTATCGGCATAAAATCGAATGAAAAAAAGGCATTAATCAATCCTGCAAACAAGAATTTATGGATGTCAGAATCTTTAATCCTTATTTCAGTAATCATCCCCTGTGAAAGAAGTTTGGTCCGCATGGTTCCATTTAAGAGCGGTTTGTCAGGTGTGAACCAATTTTCTCCATCAGAAAAAATCAGGTTAGCGGCAAAGCTGTCGGTTACCAAACCCTTATAGATTATGATTATGTCGTCGCAATTGCCTTTTCTTTGGAATAATTCTTCAAGGCGCTTGCGGTCAGCAAATTTCAGGTGGTAATCGATTTTATCATCAACCACCATTTGAAGGCTTTCAATTTTCCGGAATTGGTAAGGAAGAAATTCAACCTGAAAATCTTTCTCGTCGTAAATAATACGGCAACGGAATGTCCCATACGAAAATTCCGAAGGAATAATGATCTTCTCTTCCAGCCTTATATCAGGTTCGTAACCGAAACATTCATTGAAGCTATTAATGAATCGCCGGTTATGGAACTCCAGATTCTGAAGCAGGCCATTGGTCAAATTTATTGTTTCAAGCAATCGGGACATACACCTTTTTAATCATTTCGTTGTATTCGCTCATGCAATCACTCTGAAAAGTAATCCCGCCACCGCTTTTAAAAATCAGATTTCTGTTTTTTTCTTCCACATAGCGGATCAGGACTGCGCTATCGACCGATATTCCATCATAAATCCCGAAAATTCCGGTGTACCATCCCCTTTCATAACCTTCGGCTTTCCGGATAATTTCAACTGTTTTTCTTTTTGGTGCTCCGGTAACCGAACCTGCAGGCAACAATTCCCTGAAAATATCCCCTACAGCAGAATTCCAATTTTCAGAAAGCTTTCCATTTATTTCAGAACTGACCTGAATCAGGTCTTCTTTGTTGGTTTTTATCCTTTCAGTGTATCGGAACCGTTTTACAGTTACATCATTTGATACACGGCTTAAATCGTTTCTGATGAGGTCAACTATGGTGTGGTGTTCAGCAATCTCCTTGCTGTCGTTTAAAAGAAAATATTCGGCTGAAATGTCTGAAGCCCCGGCAGTACCCTTCATCGGGTGCGACGATATAATGCCCTCTTTGCTTATGGTTATAAAGGTTTCGGGCGAAAAGCAGGTAAATTCATCCTTCAGGTGGACTTTGTACCGGGCATGGCTCAAACGAAACAGTTGGGTAAGTGTTAAATTGGTATCAATAAATGTTGGCTGTGTATAATTCAGCAAAAAAGAATCGCCCCGCTGAATATGTTCCATAACTTGATTAAAACCATCTGAATATGATTGAAATGGAACCGGGAATATGGACCACCGGTTAAGGCTCCCTGTATAACCCTCATCATGGAAATTTGTATAATACCGGGTTTTATATAAGATGTGGTTTGTGTTGCTGTCTTTTTTTTCAACAATTCCTTTGGTTGCAAAAGCGTCGATAAGGAAAACAAACGGTTGAGCTTGTTTTCCCAAATCATTCATTAAACCGAACAGTTGATCAGCCGTCAGGATTTTCATACGGCAAATATAAAAGAAGCTTAAATATACTCCAGTATCCTTCCAGAGATTTGCTTGAGTGATATCTCTGCCAGCTTGGTCTGGTATTTCACAGAGATCAACCTTTCTTCAGCATCGAGCAGGCTTTTCTGTACCTCACGAAGCTCAAGGCCTGAGAGATTGCCTAGTTTATAACGTTCGAGTGCAATCTCAAGGTTTTCTCGGGCAGCTTCAAGGTTTTGTTCTTCGAGCCTGAGCAATCGCAGATTATTCTCATAAGCATAATAAATAGTCAGCAAATCTCCCCTAACCTCTTGTTCAACATCCTGAAACTGTATCCTGCGGTTTTCAATTTCAATAAGTGCATTACTTTTTTCGCGCCTGCGGTTATACCCGTCAAAAATGTCCATTCCAAATGTGAGCCCATAATTCATTCCGCGTACATGCTGGTTACTGGTGGTCCCGGTCTGGAATCCACTATAGTTATAGGTGTATCCTGTTGAAGCGGTCACATAAGGATAACTGCGTGATTCAATTATTTTGTAATCCAGCTCCGTAATAACCTGGTTTTTTGCGGCAATCTGAAGGCTGGTATTAAAATCGAGTGTAAGGGCAAGCAATTCATCAAACTTCAGATTTTCATCTATATTAATCAGTGTATCTTTCAGTTGTATATTTCTCCCCAGGTCTTCAGCAGCCATTAATTCATTGAGGCGGATCTGCGATGCCCGCAATACCTCATTCTGCCTCGCATACCGCGAACTATCGGCATTCAGATAAACCAACGACTGGAGAAGCTGAAGCTTTGATGCTGCACCTAACAGGTAGCGTTGCTCATCAATCCGTACCCGTTCGCGCGAAAGAGATACGGCATATGCGAGGTTTTTATATAAGATTTGCTGCTGAATATAATAGTTATACTCCGATACAATGCGGGCAACCAGGTTTTCGATCGAAAACTGTGTATTGAGTTCACCCATTTGTTTCAGTTCGTTCAGTTTCTGATAGTTTGCCTGAACCTGAAATCCCCTGAAAATGGTCATTCCCAGGTTAATTCCAGCCGATGCGGAAGTGTTGTGTATTCCCTTTGATTCGTTGCTGCCCCCATCTCTGAGGTTCTGTGTGGTATTGTTAACAGTACCGCCAAACCTGTTGGTTGTGGTAACGACAGGCAACATTCCTGCATTTCCTTTTGTAAGGTTATTGTCCGCAATATCTTCGCGTTTACGTATTACCTGAATTGAATAGTTGCGTTCGAGGCTAGCTGAAATACAACGGCTCAGGTCATAAACTTCCTGTGCCCCTACCAAGGTTAATCCACCGAAAACAATCACTATCAGAAAAAATAACCTCATCATATTATGCATCAACACTTTCATAAGGAACAGTAACTTTATCGGAAATTTCTTTTGTTTCACTTGAAATAAACAGGTAAATAGCCGGAACAACATATAAGGTGAGGAAGGTTGAAATGGTTAACCCACCAACTACCGCAATCCCCATTGCCACGCGACTTTGAGCGCCTTCGCCCCAGCCTAGCGCAAGCGGCAATACTCCCAGTATGGTCGATAAACTCGTCATCAGGATAGGCCTGAAACGGGCAGCCGAAGCATACCTGATCGCATCTGATTTACTGTATCCGGCAAGCTTACGCTGGTTGGCAAATTCAACGATCAGGATACCGTTTTTAGAAACCAGGCCAATAAGCATAATAATACCTATCTGACTGAATATATTCATGGTGATATTGGAGTACCACATAAAAAACAGTGCTCCGGTCAATGCGAGCGGAACTGTCATCATCACGATTATGGGATCCTTAAAACTTTCGAATTGTGCCGATAGGACAAGAAATATCAATACAATGGCCAACAGAAAAGCAAACATTAGGCTCGACGAACTTTCCATAAAATCTTTGGAGTCGCCGGCAAGTGCAGTCCTGAACGAATCGTCGAGTACTTTGGCGGCAATTTTATCCATTTCTTCCAAACCCTGGCTGATGGTTTTCCCTTCGGCAAGCCCCGATGAAACCGTAGCTGCCACAAACCTGTTGTATCGGAACAGTTGTGGCGGGGCTGTAGATTCCTGGAGGGTAACAAAATTATCGAGCTGAACCATTTGCCCGAAATTATTTCTTACATAGAGCGATTTCAGGTCGAGGGGTTTATTCCGGTCTTCGCGGGCAAGTTCGCCCAGAATCTGGTACTGCTTTCCATTCATAATAAAATACCCGAATCGTTGTCCGCTCAATGCCAACTGAAGCGTTTGTCCTATATTTTGTGTCGAAACGCCAAGCAGGTTTGCTTTATCGCGGTTGATTACAATCTGAAGTTCTGGTTTGGTAAACTTCAGGTTTACGTCGGCCATAACAAAAGTAGGATTACTGTTAACCTCTGCCATAAATACCGGAAGAATTTCCCTCAATTTATTGATGTTGGGTGCCTGAAGCACATATTGAATAGGAAGTCCGGCCCTTCGTCCACCGAAAGTTGACTGCTGAATAACATTAGCCCTGGCACGGGTCATTTTCCTGAGTTCAGCGGTTAGCTGGTTGGCAATTTCCTGCTGCGAACGCTGACGCTGGTTGGGTTCGACCAGCAAAACACGTACAAAACCACCCCCACCCCTGATCATAAAGGTAACGTTATCGTATTCACGAATGGTATTCTGAACATGCTCTGCCACCTCCTCCAGATAGCTGACAGTAAACTCATAGGTGGCGCCTTCCTGAGTGGTAACATTAACACTTAATTGCGACCGGTCCTCGAGCGGGGCCATTTCGGCAGGGATGCTTTTCCAGAGTAAATATATGATTACAAATGCCGATGCGAGTATGATTATCGAAATGTAACTTTTTTTCAGGAACGAATCGAGTGAATTCTGATAAATACGATTCAACGCAATGAAGAATTTTTCGGTGAAATTGTAAACTTTTCCTCTCGAATGCCTTGTCTTCAGCAATTTGGTCGATAGCATCGGGGTAAAAGTGAGCGCCACAAACGACGAAATAGCCACCGCTCCGGCAATAACGATACTGAATTCGCGAAAAAGCCTTCCTGTCATCCCTTCGAGAAAAACAATGGGGAAAAATACCGCAACCAATGTAATTGTAGTGGAAATAATTGCAAAAAAAATCTCATTTGAACCCTTTAATCCGGCTTCGAGTGGGGTCATGCCATGCTCAATTTTCACATAGATGTTTTCCATCATTACAATGGCATCGTCAACCACAAGGCCAATGGAGAGTACTATCGCCAGAAGGGTGAGAACATTGATGGTAAACCCGGCAAGGTACATAATGAAAAATGAACCGATCAAAGATACCGGGATGACAAGGATAGGGATAATTGTTGTTCTCCAGTCCCGGAGAAATGCGAAAATGATGACAACAACCAGAAAAAAGGCGAGGTAAATCGTACTCTGTACCTCTTTGATAGACTGACGGATGTATTTGGTATTATCGAAACCGATAACAACTTCAATGTCTTCGGCAAGGTCTTTTTTAATGTATTCAAGCCTGCGGTAAACTTCATCCACAATATCGATATGATTGGCTCCCGGCTGTGGTATAATTACGGTCGATATCAAGGGTACGCCATTCATCTTGGAAATACCACGGAGGTCTTCGGGTCCCAGTTCCGCACGTCCGATATCCCGGACCCTTACAATCTGGTCGCCGGTTTGCCGGAGGATCAGGCTGTTGAACTCTTCCGGTGTTGACATTAACCCAAGTGTACGGATGGTTAACTCGGTCGCTGTACCCTCGATGCGCCCGGCTGGCAACTCAACATTCTCGCGTAGAATGGCATTCCTGACATCGAGGGGAGTCATCTGGTAACCTGCCAGCTTGGCCGGATCGAGCCATATACGCATGGAATAACGCTTTTCGCCCCAAATCATAACGGCACTGACACCCGAAATGGTTTGCAATTGCTCTTTGAAAGTGAGATCAGCTATTTCAGACAATTCGAGTAAAGTGCGTTTTGGACTTTTCACCCCAACCATCATAATCGGGCTTGCATCGGCATCAGCTTTCGAAACGGTAGGCGGGTCACAGTCGCGCGGCAAAAATCTTTGTGCCTGTGAAACTTTATCGCGAACATCGTTTGCTGCAGCCTCCAGATCAACTGTAAGTTCGAACTCTACCGTTATGCTGCTTCGGCCCTGGCTACTGCGGCTGGTAAGTGTGCGAATCCCCGGAATTCCATTGATGGATTGCTCAAGTGGTTCGGTAATCTGGGTTTCTATAACATCGGAGTTTGCCCCTGGATAGGAAGTATCGACCGAAATAATTGGCGGATCAACACTGGGAAACTCCCTTACCCCAAGATAGGTCATCCCGATGGCGCCAAACAGGAGTATGACCAACGAAAATACAGTGGCCAATACCGGACGCCTTATACTGATTGATGATAGACTCATTGTACAATATTTTCAACATTTTGATTGGTAACCAGGGTATCGAGCTGAACAGGGATACCATGCCTTAACTGAAGAATAGCAGTAGTAAGCAAAGTATCGCCAAAGCTGAGACCAGTCCTGATCTGTATTCTCGATTCAGTGCGCAGGCCAGTAGTAACCCTCACCTGCTCGGCTTTTCCATTTCGTATAACAAATACTTTTTCACCGTCCATTTCGGGAATTACAGCTTCAGTAGGGATCGAAACCGCATTGTCGATCTGCGACAATAACGCCCTTACACTGGCAAAACGCCCTGGTTTCAGCTCCTCGTTGAGGTTGGGATAGAGCGCCCTTGCCACAATCGTCCGGGTATTTACATCTATTTTAGGATCGACAGCATATACCTTCGCAGTAAAAGTCCGCTGAATTCCGTCGATTACAAAATTGATGGGGAAACCAGGCGAAACTTCTCCGGCGTATCTTTCAGGTATGGAAAACTCGATTTTCAACGGACTGATTTTTACCAGTCTTACAATTTTGGTCTGCGTGGTGGCAAAAGCACCTTCACTGACCATCCTCAATCCTACAATCCCGTCGAAAGGGGCTCTCAATTCGGTTTCCGAAATCCGAGCCTGCACCAGCAAAATATCAGCTTCAAGTGCCTGTAATTCGGTTGCTACCTGGTCGTAACTTTCCCGGCTTATTGCGTCGCGGTCGAGCAACTGCCGTTGCCGGAACTCCCTCTCTTCGGTGAGTTTGCGTTGAGCCCGTAATTTCAACAGTTGAGCCTGCAATGGCCTGTCGTTTATTTTTGCCAACAAATCGTTTTTTTTCACTCTGGCCCCTTCATTGAAATAAATCCCTACAACCTTTCCCGAAGTCTCAAATGATAATTCAACTTCTTCATCGGGGATTAACGATCCTGTGCTGTATATCAGTTCATTCATTTGAGTAGGAACCACCACAAACCCACTTGCAAACAGAGGCTGCCCACCCCCACCCCTCATTCCGGGGCCCCGCATGGCAGTTCCTGCATCGGCTGAAGGCTTATTAAACATAGGTTTAAATTTGGGATATAAAATTATCCCAAGTACAACAATAATCAGAATTAATGTAATTGTTACCCTGATTAACTTTTTGGAATTCAATGCCATTGAGCTTTTCTATTTATTAACCTAAAATAAACGTAAAATGTTTACAGGTTTGTTTGACTGCAAAGGTAGCCAAAGGTTAAAAACAAATGAATAAAATTGCAGATATAATAAAACCTGCACTACAATCTTCCGGTACGACATAAGAGCAGGAATTCCGTTATCCTTAACTTCAAGAATAAGGAGAAGCTTCTCCTGAAGTTTTCAAAATTACCCTGCATCTCATATTACCTTTTTATAGTATAATAAAAGTACCATCGGCCCTGCAGATTTCATCATATTAGAACCAGTTAAATGAATGTTTATCACCATCCGGATCATAACTTTCAGATGCTTCCAATATCAACTTAGCACAAGCTTCTGAATTGATAAAAATGGGCTCGTTACTTGCTTTTTTATTTACAACAACTTCCGGATTATGTTTCGCATTCCCGAAGGGTTCGATACACCACCTGACAAGTGCCCTTAAATCGTGCTGAAAAGCAGACCTTCACCTCGAAATAAAATGTCATCATTGAGGGCTCCATCCAGAAAATCCTGTGCATCAATATAAAGGCTATTGTTAAGCAACCTGAACCTTCCTCCCCATCCACCCCTTTCAGGTATTTCCGGAATATTATATCCATTTGCAATCAACCCAAGAAATGATGGAGTATCTCCTTCCTTCATGCAATCGGTGCCATACGTGTGCAATTGACAGGAACTAGTCAGAGGCCAATGTCCATGAATATTTGTATTTTCCAATCGCCGTTCTGCAACGATTGGTAGCAGGTCATATACATGCCATTAATGATGATATCTCACGAATCCCTAAATTTACAATAAAAACAAAACCATTGGCAAAAAACTTCAAATCCTTGAAATTCCCGGTAATCCAATCGCGGTGTTTAACCTGGTCACCAATGGGATGAACCTGTATTTTACGGCTATAATGATGTAAGTTCGTAAAGTACTGCGTGTATGTTGTACTTTCCAGAGTGCTTGTGCCAGTTCGTACAAACCGCCCCAAACTGCAATTTTAAGGTACTGAAGCATTACGACCATCTGAATGATATGATTGGAAACTTCGGTATCCTATCCATCGCCAAAATTAAACTGATTTCCCTGTCCATTTTTAACCAGACATCTTATCGTTTCAGGATCGGGATATCCATGCGGATGGAGTTTCAGCTTCGGATAGACTTTTGCATACGCTTCAATCATGTTGTGCAAATTTTCGGGTTTGGCGTCATTCCCATTCACGAGGTGGCTGGTGGTGAAAAGTCAATTTAATCGAACAGATTGTCATACAACCGCAACCTGACCATACTTTGTTCATCATCGGTATCGCCACCAATAACGGTTAAGATGATGACAGATGGTTTTGCGGGGAAAGAAACAGGTGAAATTGCAACAAAACAGGTTATAATAATAAAATCTTGATTTTCATTCGAAAGCAAATATTCAGTACCTGGTATTAATATTTGCTGTAAAAACAAGTCAATTACTTAATCCTGAAAACTAAAAGACAATGAAAGAAAAAATGATTGACCATTATAGCGAATGCTCCAACAATAACAGAATGCTTATTCTTTGAATAATAAAGGGGCCAGTTCCGAAAGATAAAGCCTCCATTCAGGCCAGGTGTGACCCCCCTCGCTTTCGAAATATTTGTACTTAAAATCGTTCCCGTCAAAATATTTAATCAGGTCGAGTGCACTTTGATAAAGAAAATCGGTTTTCCCACATGCTACCCAATAGAGCTTAACCCCACTTTTCTTAAGGTTTTCCAGGTTCCTTTTACGGGTTTCAGGGTCGTCATTTCCACCAAAGCGGGTACGGTCCACCAGTCCCATGCTCATAACGCCATACCACGAAAACATTTCAGGATAGGTATTGGCCAGATTCATGGTTTGCATTCCTCCCATTGATAATCCCGAGACTGCCCGGCTGTCTTTGGCTGAGATTACCCTGTAATTCTTTTCAATGAACGGAACGACATCTTTGACCAAACTTTCTTCAAATTTCCCTTGCCCCATAGCTCCCGGGTTTTGCTGGACTATATCGGCTGAAATTGGTGCTGCACCGCGGGCAGCAGCTTGTCCCGGATTGCCGTTAGTCATGACCACAATCATGGGTTTAGCTTTTCCTGCAGCAATCAGGTTATCGAGAATATGTGGTGCGCGGCCCAGGGTTGTCCATGCATCTTCGTCGCCTCCTCCGCCATGGAGCAGGTACAAAACAGGATAATTTTCCTTAGATGAATTATAGCCCGGGGGTGTATAAACGTACATTCGCCTGTCCATGCCCAGCGTTTGCGAAGGATACCATACTTTTGACAATGTACCTTGCGGAACTTTCGCCGGACTATACAAAGAGCCTTTTCCACCCGGCACAACAAACATGCTTTCATTGCGAACGCCATCACGGACTATTAACGGATTGGCCGGATCGAGGATGCGCACACCATCGGAATGAAATGTATAAGTGTACATTTCGGGAAGAAGCGGATTGATGGTTATCGACCACAAGCCAGTATCGTTCTTTACCATTGGAAGAGTAGTTCCCCAACCTGACAACCAGCTACCGGTGATTTCGACTTTTTGGGCAGCCCGGGCAAGTAATCTGAAAGTAACAGAATTATCCGGATGAATTTCGGGTGATATTGGACCACGCTGCCCGAACTGAGCGGTAACAACAACAGGAAACAAGAATGTTGCCATCAATAAAATTGCCGATACTAAAGTCCTGAAATTATTTATTCTCATCGTTATTTTATTTTTGATTTGAATTACTTTATAAATGCCGGATCGTAAACTATGGTTACATCCCCCTGGCTGGCTTCCATGGGATTATCGCCACTGAAACCAGGTATTTTGAACTTGGATGGCCGGATATCTTTGACTGTACCATTATCGATCGTTTCGGCCAGTTGCCGCATGGCCGAAACATACGGTTTACCAAAAGCTCTTTTTACATAAGGGTAATGGCCACAATAGATTTTGGAAATTCCTCTGTCCATCAAAGCTTCAATCCTGGTACAGGTATTGATATAAATCTTCATGGGCGATGAGGGCTTCAAGTGAAGCCATACCCCTCCGGAACCGATAGCATCGCCCGAATAACAATTGCCTTTATCCCAGTCGAGAAAAAGAACCGATCCGGGAGTATGGCCCGGTGCATGTACCACTTCGATGCGTGTACCGCCGAGGTCGAATATATGCCCTTCTTTCATAAAATGAACTTTTCCCTTGTAATCTTTTCTGAGCAGTACCGTATCAGCAGGATGGAGCCAAACTTCGTCAAAAAAATGGATATTCCCGGCATGGTCGCCATGTGCATGTGTAAGTACCACCACCAACGGTTTACCGGTAATTTTCCGTATCACTTCGTCAAGCTGCTGTGCCCGTGTTCCGGTATCAATCAGCATCGATTTCTGTTTGCCCTCAATGATATACATGGTGGTATTGTCGGAAGTTTCGACCACCCACATATTGTCTTCGAGTTTTGAAATAGTTAAATCGTTGTTTTTCAGAACAACCTCCTGTGCCCTGACAGATTGCATGGCAACAGCCACACAAAAAACCAGTATAAATGTAAGATTTCTCATCTTCATATTTTATTTGAATAACATGGGTACAAATTCCGAAAGATAAACCCTCCAGTTGGTCCAGGTGTGGCCCCCTTCGGATTCACGGTAAATATAGGGCATTTTCATGGCATCGAGTTTTTCCCTGAATTCAATATTGTTCTTAAACAGAAAATCTGTTTTGCCAATAGCTATCCAATAAAGCTTATAGCCGTTGCCCATCTGAGCTTTGAGGGTTTCATCGAAGTTGTCATAAACTTTCGATTGTGTATTCTGGTTAGGCATTATTGCTGCCGAGAATAAGCCCATATAATCGAATGTGTTCGTATAATAACGAGAAATGTGCAGGGTATGGTAACCACCCATAGAAAGACCGGCAATGGCGCGCCACTGTTTTTCAGCTTTTACCCTGTAGTTGCTTTCCACAAACTTTACAATATCCATAAAAGTTTCTTCATACCTTCCGTCCATGGTATTGGGAAGCTGCATAGTGGGTTTTACAAGCCCAAGGCTCGATTCTCCCGGTGCAGCTTCCTGGGCCACATTCCCGTTGGGCATGACTACAATCATAGGTTTGGCTTTTCCTTGTGCAATCAGGTTATCCAGAATCTGGGCAGTCCTTCCTAAGGCAATCCATGCTTCTTCATCACCTCCCATACCATGCAACAGGTAAAGCACCGGGTACTTTTCGCTGCCGTTTTCGTATCCAGGAGGCGTATAAATAGTAATCCTGCGCATCATATTGTTGCCCAGCGAATTGTACCAACGACGGGTTATCGAACCATGCGGTACATTGTTTACCTTGTAAAGGTCGCCTTTTCCTCCACCTACTATGAAAACATTGAAAATGCTGGCCACATCTCTGATCAGATAAACATTATTCGGATCGGTATTTCGAACCCCATCCACCATAAACCAGTAGCTGTACAAATCCGATTCAAGGTTTCCAGTAATATAAGTCCACAAACCCTTTTCATCTTTAACCATAGCAACCGAACCTGGCGTCCATCCTTCGGACGGCATCCAATCGCCCGAAAGTTTTACTTCTTTGGCATCGGGTGCCATAAAACGGAAGGTTACTGTCTGGTTGTTGCTTACTTCGGGGGATACAATTGCCTGGCCTCCCCAAAGTGCCTGCTGGGCTATTGCGGTGGGAACCATTAAAAGCATCATGATAGAGAAGAAGTTTAGTTTTTTCATAGTAGAATATTCTTTCTGGTTTTTAAATTTTTCAAAATAATCCATTAGATGATTTATCCAACAAAAAAGTTTAAAAGAAAAATGAAAATTTACAAAAAAGTTTGGTTTACCATGCCCTATTGGGTATTCATCCCCTAAAACCGTTCAATCAAGTTTTTAAAATTTTTGATCATTTCCATTTCGGGTACTTTTACATAGTTCTGTAAAGTAAAAAAATGAATGTTTTGAATTTATCAGATAATTATCGAATGCTATGGATTACAAGATTATGAAAGCGCTTTGTGGTAAAGATTGATTCAATTGCCCGCTTTATATCGGAGAATAAAACCGGGAGAACCGTTAATTTTGGCGACACAAATATATCGGAAAAAGATGCAACCAGATGAATTGAAATACAAAATAATTTCCGAAGAATAACTGACTGCAGAAAAAAATTCCTTTGCCAGGACAATCGCGGAAAACAATCTGATCCTTTCTGAACCTGAAGAGCACGAAACAATTATCAGGGCATTTATCGGAGGTTCGCTTGAAGGAATGGCCATTGTGCAGGATTTCAGGTTCATATATGTCAACAGGGCATTTATCGAAATGGTAGGCTACAGCCTCGAAGCGCTTAATCTGATGGAACCCACCCGGATTATTGCACCCGAAGATAAGGAAAGGCTTACCACCCAATACAGGCAAATGATGCAAGGAGACAAAGAGGTAAAAATCTCTTTGGCCAACTATATCCGCAAAGATGGTACAAGATTCACCGCTGAATTCAATTCATCGCTGGTGGCAGGAACCATAACCAAACGATGGAAGTTTTTGTATTGCAGCCACCGATCCGGGTGGGTGTTATCTGGTATTCAGCCTTTCAGGTTATGAGCCGCAGACCATTTCACTTTCCTCATCAGAAGCATTTTCCAGATCAGCACAGATTGGGGAGATTAACCTTATCCGTACAGAACAAAACATGGCAAATCAATCAAAACGACGGTAGCAAATTTCCCTATAATCCAGGTATTACCAATACACTCCAATGGTTTCCCATTTTCTGGGCAAATGCCTGTTCCCACATAATTTTATATTCGGGGTTATTAAAATAACGGGCGGCCCTCCTGAGCAGCAACCCTATATTATTTTCGGTTTGTTCCCAATCGGCAGTCTGTTTCCAGGGCCATTCGTCCTGGCGCCCCAGGTAACCCGCCACAAATTCGAGCGCCTTTTGGAGCGATCCACCTTCGTGATTTGAATAACCAAAAATATCGATGTCCATTTTTAGTCCGATTTCACCCAAATCGAAAAAATTTCCCAGATTGTCAACTGAATAACCATAAGCTTTCGTTCGGATCAACTCTTCGGGTTGACGGCCGTCAGCGCGAATCATTTTATCAATCCTGACTGCCGGAACAGCCAAAATTTTCGCTTTGACATATTCATCTTTCACGATGTACCTTGCAACACTGGTTACCTGCACATCGAAGGCTACCGAATGATTGTTAGGGTAAACATCCTCATCTTTGCCGTGCTGGCTGGTGGTGAGCCAATTGAAATATTCACCGAACCAGGCCCTGATTTCCTCTTCCTCGTGTTTACGCAGCGCCCCCGACGATTCGAGCAAAACAATAGCATCCACCAGGGTGCTAAACGATTTGGTATCGATAATGCCGATTCCCCGTCCGGTGATTCTTCCGGGAATGGTTTGGCCAAATTCGAGGTGCGGGTTCATCAGGGTTTCTTCATCGAGAAACCAAACCCTGAGCAGTTCTGCGGCTTTCCGGGCATAATCCTTATCGCCAGAGAAATACCAGGCCAACGACAAAGTCCTTACATCATCAATCAAGCCACTGAGCTGCTCTTTATCGATACCGCTTTCGGGGTTCACCTCACCATCGCGCCTGATGTATGGCAATCCGTCGGGTTTCGAAGGGTCGGGCCACCAGTATGGCCCCATGCTCATATAATCATGTTTGGTGCCCCCGGGTGAAATTATATTCTTAAAAGTAACCGAATAAGGCCCCCGTTCCATTGCCTCAGCAGCTCTCTGTATCAAGCTTTGGTAGGCCGGCCGGTAAGCAACACCTCCCCTCTTCAACGATTTTTTTACCTGCTGCATATAGGAAAAATCCCAAACAGCAAACCTTTTCGATTCGGGACTATGTCCGCAGGATGCCAGTATCAGCATGAGGGAAACAATCAGGATATGATTTCTGAACTTCATCATGAATTATTCAGGTTTTTCTACAAAAATAGCTTTTTGTTCCGATTTTTTTTATTTCTATTTTTGACCAGGCTGAGTTCGTGCTGCTTAAATGAAACTTTTAAAACCAGGAGCTTTTATAAACTGACAGATTATGGATATTCGTTTGTCGATCAGGGCTATTCTTTCCGATGCAACCGCCCGGAAAAGCGGTTTGCATGTGGATCATATCACACGGCATATCATTAATGGGAACCGGACCCTTTTCTCCGACGAGTCGGAATTCGATTTTGAAACCGTTAAACGAAAAGTGAATGCTTTGTTGCTCCGCGAAATAAAAAAGAAAAAAGGCGATTATAAACGGGTTATCAACTCCAAAACAAAAAAATACCGCAAAGGGGTTTACATGCTGAAGGCGGGAAGATAGTATCCATATCCCGGAAATTCAGCTGTTTATGTCTCATTGTATTGTATTTCAGAATATTTTATGTAAGTTAGCCAAAAAATTATTTCCCGATGAAACTGACCTGCACCTTTAAGCATGATCAATTTGTGAAGCTAATAGCTCTTCACTGCTTTCTTACCCTTTTTTCGTTTGTAGTGATATCTTGTTCCCAAACCACCAGCGAAAATGCCACACTCAACAAAGATGTGTTGCCCCCCGACAAAAACCTGGTTGACACCATGATCATCAGAAAACAGGATTTTTACCGAGAAATTTTGTCGAACGGCAAGTTAACTGCGGTAAGGAAAGCCGAATTGTATTTCAGATCGCCCGGTATTATTGCTTCCATAAAGGTGCGCAATGGAGAAAAAGTTTTGGCTGGCCAGGTTATAGCGTATTTAATGCCCCATGAGGCTGAACTGACTTTCGAACGTAGTAAGGTGGAACTCGAAAGGGTACGCATCGACCGCCTCGACCGGCTTATTGGGATGGGTTATACGGCTGCCGACAGCCTGAAAATACTGCCTGAGCACCTTAATATTGCCGAAATCCGATCGGGATTCCAGCAAGCGGTACTTAATTTCAGGGAAGCCGAAAATCAATTGCGCAACCTTAAACTAACCGCCCCTTTCGAAGGAATTATCGAAGGGATTACACAACGGGCTTATGAAAGGGCCGACCAGAGTAAACCATTGTGCAACCTGATAAACGACCGGTTGTTTGCCATTGAATTTTCGCTGCTCGAAACTGAGGTAGGCCTGGTAAGTTTGGGCCACGAAGTGGAAGTTACCCCCATTGCAATGCCTGTTACTTCCCTCGGGCGAATTACTGAAATTAACCCCCGAATTGATCCAAATGGGCTTGCCTGGCTCAGGGCCGAAGTGGTCAACCCCGGCGGGTACCTCGAAGGGATGAACGTGAAAGTGAGTATCAAGAGAGTAACCTCCGGTCAACTGGTGGTTCCCAAACAGGCTGTGGTACTGCGGCAGAACCGCGAAGTACTATTCCGCTATACCGGCAGCGGGGTAGCTTTCTGGACCTACCTAAACCTGTTGGGCGAAAATGAGCACTCCTATGCCGTGCAGGCAGCCGATGGTGCCCGCCTAGAACCCGGCGACACCGTTATTATCAGCAACAACCTGAACCTGGCGCACGAGTCGGTGGTGGAGGTACGATAGAGTTAGTCAAAAGAAATTTAACCCTAATGAATATGAATGAGTACAAACTCTGAACAACTTAACCGATATTGCATTCGAGGGGCAGGCAGGTTGTACAAAAACTTATACCTTCACTGTTTTGTAAAATTGTTCTAAACTAATAATATGAATGGTACTGTTTTGTATTTTAAGAATATCGGTTTGTGTTAAGGTTACCATGTACCCTTCTTTTATATTGAAAAAATCCATTGCTTCGGATAAACCGTTTATTTCCCTTTTTTTATTGTCGCCAGTAACTTCTTCGCACACCTGAATAAGAAATTTGCATTTCTTGTTTTCAATTACCACAAAATCACATTCATTTTTTTCTTTAAAATAATGGCTCTACTGCAAATATAGTGGAAAGAATAGCATTGAATATCGCTTTGTTAAATGATGTTAAGAAAGGTGGTTTATGGCCGGATATCAATAGTCGCAATACTTCTCTATTTTGTGATTGATATTTTAACCCAACACCGAATTACAGGCTATTCACCAATTTATATATTTTTCCACTAAAAATGCAGTAGAACCTACAATATAAACACCGGGTATTCATTGCCCAACGATACTTCTGATTTTAAAATTGTAACCTACCTTAACCTATATTGCGATCCAGGCTGGGAATACATTACACTTTGGAAAAGTTTTATAAAAGAAAATCCTGAATTCTCGCAGGTTAGTTTTTTCATTTTTATTGGAGCAACATTAGATGATTTTGAAAGAGAAAACGCAAATTCGAACTTTTATTTTCCGGTTTTCCTGGATATTAACCAACGTTTCCGAATAGTAAATCAACTTGGAAGTGACCCAAATCGATTAACATTTCTATGCAATAAGAATAATGAAGTGTTATTTACCGGATTACCCTTTTCACCTGAAAAAAAAGACCGATATCTGCAAATTATTACGGCAAAAAATAATCCTGAATAGTACAATCAAATTACTAATTATAAGGTTTTTAGCTTGTAAAATAGCAAACTGCATCCTGAGTCTTGCGTCTTTTAATCTTGCGTCTTTTTGTCCATTATAAATCTATTATTAAACAAAACATATTATCTTAGCCACAACAAATAAAAACATCAGATGGTCAGGTTTCTGATTGAACGCCCGATTGCGGTCGGCATGGTTTTTCTGGCGCTGGCCCTGCTTGGACTGGTTACCACCACCAGCCTGCCGG
>JBBIHB010000022.1:0-51509 GCA_037447215.1 Bacteroidales bacterium | reverse complement strand
TTTTACCCGCATCCGCCTTGCAGTAACCGGCATCTACCCCACACCAAATTCGAAACTACAGATGGGAGATAAGCTGATTGTAGCCAGCAGAAAAGCCAATATACCCCATGTAGCCCGGATTTTCAGCGACGATAACATACGCCTTTCCATTACCGATTTGCTTCCTGTTTCAAGCGGGATTATTGCCAGGGTATTGGTAGGACTTTTCCAAATTTCCATTTCCCGCTTCGATTTCAGTTTGAACTCACAGGCGTTTTACTGTTGGTAGCACTGGTGTTCAGTCGCTTGGGCGCACAGGACCGCTGATCAGTACCAAGTCGGGGGCAGCAAATAACCTGCACGGGCAGATGTTTATCCTTTTCCTGGAGGCCGTGGGAACCAGCGCCGGCGCCGAAATTGCAAGCACCCTCGAACAATATGGTGTCGAACTTTTCCTGATGGGTGCAAACATTACCATTCTGCCAATGTTGCTGGCACTGTATGCAGGAAAATACCTGTTCAAAATGAACCTGTTCAACCTTTTCGGTGCTATTTCCGGTGGCATGACCAGCTCACAAACCCTTGCCCCTGCCGATTCGATGACCGATACCAACGCCCACCCCATTGCATGTGCCACGGTATATCCGGTTGCAATGGTTTTGCTGATTGTGGTGGAGCAGTTGCTGAATTTGGTTTTTAAGGGATCCGGTTTTTGATTTTAAGACATCAGATTTCAGACATTTCACAATATTCGCCCGCTTTGCAATCGGAGGTCAGGATTGTGGCGCTTTCCTTTTCACGAAAAGAAGTCCCGCCTGAATTAATCTGTTTTCGGACAGTTCAATCCTTCAGCAAAAATTTTTTGAGGTCAATATTCCTGATCTTTCCTTTTCAAATTAATTTCGTTGGCTTTTTTATAAATATCGCCCCGTGATAAAAGCAATTCTAATACCACTGTATTTGGGTTATCATATCTCAGGATTATGCGATAATCGCCAAACCTTATGCGTAATGAATTTTCGAAACCAACCAATTTAGTGCAATTTTTGATCTCTTTTATTTCAGTCGCATTTTTTATTTCAACAACAATACTTTGCAGCGATGCTTTATATTTTCCGGTTAGCTTTTGGGCTTCTTTAACAAACTGTCTGGAATACTCAGTATTCATACTCCTAGCCAGTTTTCAAATGACCGTTTTTCTTCTGCCTTTAGTATTTCCTGTGTCTCGGGATCAGATAGTAACTCTTTGTAAATGAGTTCTTCTTTCAGGATTTTGGCCTCGTTGTTTAAAAGGGTTTCGATATATGATTTCAGGTTAGTACCGTTTGCCGAAGCAAGTATTGAAAGTGACCTGAAAGTATCTTCCGGTAGATCAATGATTTTTCTTTTCTTGACAGACAATACGTTCATAATTTTTTGCGCAAAAGTAAAACAGATATACGATATATACAATATATCTGGCATATATATTAACTTTTCTGAAGTTATTTCCAGGGAATCATACCAGAAAATCTTGCTAATCGGATATGATTTCTTTACATATTGATAATATTTATTCCCTGCTGATGATTGCCGATGTTCCCTTTTGTTCGCTTGCCTTGAAGTCGACATGCGGCTCAATGAATCGGATTTTTTTCCATCTTTATAACTGACATCCTGCAATCCGTCGGCTGACGTACCAATCGTCAACTGATGGACTCCAGTTGGTTAATCCACCTCCAGCTTGGACAATGCCTCATTTTCTATCATCAATCTCTTTGATCTTCCTGATCACTGCTTCCCCTGCCTGGTCATACATATCGCGGATAAAAGGGTCGTTAAAAGGCATAGTGCGTTCGTCGAAAGCCATATCGTTTACCCGGTCGAACAGGCGCTCTTTGGCCACCTGGATATCTTTTCCATAGATATGATAAGAATCGGCCTGCCAGTTCAACCTGCCTAACCTGACGGTTTTTCCTGTTCGTTCAGCAATACCGGCAGCTATAACCTCCTTGCTGAACTGGATATAGCCGAACATATTCATAAAACTGGCGCCCCAGGCATCGTTGCTTCGGAATCTGACATTACAATTAAGCCAGTATATTCCTTCTTCATCTTCCAGAATCCGGTACCAGATCGACTGTAGGCAGGGTGGGTCGTAGCAATCGTTATCGATGTTGGGCATCCAGGTAATCATTTGTGCCTGGCGTGTAAATGGCTGCTTCGATAGCTTATTGATAACTTCTTCAATCTGATCTACCTTAAAAGGTCCGGCTTCAACCGATTGGCCATTTTGCAGTTCTTTCCAGATGCCATATCGCTTTAATCGGCTGTGGTAGGTATATTCCCAACGGGTATCTGCCGGATCGTTCATATTTTTCATCCAGTGGTCTTTGTAGCCTTTCAGTTCCAGCACATACTCTTTGAGGTCGTCAATCCCTCCCGGGAAAGCCATGTGGATCATTGGATCCGTTTCAGGCTCAAGAATGGTGAGGTTAAGAGTACAGTCGATGCTGTGCGGAAACGGGTACCTTTTTCATATAAGGCAAGCAGAGCAGCTTCGTAACCTTCGGCAAGTGTCCGGCCGGTAACCGTTAAAACGGGAATATTCTTCATTGGTTTGATTTTTATTAAAAGCTTTAAAGATATGGGAATGAATGTGTTTTCTCCGGTTCATGTATGGGTTATTTTTCAACAAAACATTAACAGGGGGATAGCTATGGTATGGAATCAAACAAAAGAGGATAGATTTGAGACACCAGACCGGAAACCATACTGCCGCCGCAATGCGGCTCCAATGCCGGGGGTGAGCGGAACGCCCGCATTTTCTACCATCCCGATAGCTATCTGGATCGCCGTTACTCGGCTATCTATAGTTCTGTTTTCAGCCGCATAGCGGCGATAATATGGTAGTTATTTAACGGGCAATCACAAGGCAGACAAGCCGCATAGCGGCGACAGTATGGTTTCGGTGAGAATATTGTTTAGATTTGCATCTACATTTTTATTTCCATCGTCATGCGAAAATTATTTTTTATTCCAGCCATAATCTGTTTAAATATTATGATCACATCCTGCTCGAAAACTCCGGTTGACCTGATTGTAAGAAACGTGCACGTTTATACCGTTGATGATGACTTTAGTGTGGTGGAAAGTTTTGCCGTGAAAGACGGTAAAATTGTAGCCACCGGAACAAACGAACATATTCGTTCAAGATATCAGGCTTCGGAGGTTCACGATTACAGCGGGCGATATGTTTACCCGGGTTTTAACGATGCCCACGCCCATTTCTACGGCTATGGCATGAACCTGTTGCAACGGGCCAACCTGGCAGGAACCCGCAGCCAGGAGGAGATTTATACTATTCTTCAGGAATACCAAACTCAATTTGGTGGCGACTGGATACAAGGCCGCGGATGGGACCAGAACAACTGGCCCGAAAAAGAGTTCCCCGACAAATCCCGCCTCGACGAACTTTTTCCCGATGTGGCAGTTTACCTGATCCGTGTTGACGGGCACGCCGCCTGGTGCAATTCGAAAGCGCTCCAACTGGCTGGAATTACCGCAACTACAAAAGTGGAGGGCGGCGAAGTTATCCTGAAAAACGGCCAACCCTCCGGAATACTGATTGATAACGCGATGGGACTGGTTGCTTCGAAAATACCTGAACCTACCCCCGAAATGAAAGCCAAAGCCCTGCAGGCAGCACAGAAGAATTGTTTTGCCGCCGGCTTAACCTCGGTAACCGACTGCGGACTGCCCAAAGAAGTGGTGCTGATGATGGACAGCCTTCACCGCAACGGGGAACTCAAAATGCGCATAAATGCCATGCTCGACCCTACCGAAGAAAACTTTGAATACTTTGTGAAAAAAGGCCGCTACCAAACCGACCGGCTGATGGTGAACACCATAAAAATATATGCCGATGGAGCTTTAGGGTCGAGGGGGGCGTTGCTTCTCGAACCTTACTCCGACGACCAAGGTAATAGCGGGCTGCAAATGGCGCCACAGCAGTTTTTCGACGAAATATGCCAGCTTGCATACCAAAGCAACTACCAGGTGGCTACCCACTGCATAGGCGATGCTGCCAACCGCATATTACTGAACACCTACGGCAAATATCTGAAAGGCGATAACGACCGCCGCTGGCGTATTGAACATGCACAGATTGTGCATCCCGATGATTTCGGGCAATTTGCAAAATACTCGGTGGTTCCTTCCATACAGGCAACCCATGCCACCAGCGATATGGACTGGGCGATTTACCGTGTTGGCAACAAGCGAATAAAAGGGGCGTATGCCTACCAGCAGTTGCTGCAACAATTGGGATGGCTGCCAAATGGCACCGACTTCCCGGTAGAAGATATTTACCCGCTTAATACATTCTTCTCATCTGTATTCCGCACCCACTCCGATGGAACCCCTGTGGGAGGTTTTCAGATGGAAAATGCCCTGGATCGCGAACAAACATTACGCTCAATGACCATCTGGGCAGCCAAAGCTTCGTTTGAAGAAAACCTGAAAGGCAGCCTCGAACCCGGCAAATGGGCCGATTTTGTTATTTTAGACACCGACCTGATGAACGCTACCCTTCAGCAGATACTTGAGGCAAAAATTGAGGCTACCTGGGTTGCGGGGGAGAAGGTGTTTTAAAAATCTGGCTGTTACTAATGGTATCAACAGCCAAATTTCTTAACTCAGAATTTGTAAGACAACCCAAAATCAACCACTTTGTAAAATTTTTAGCCTGCCTAACCGAAAAAGATTAAAAACAAAAGGTAATCCCAAACTTTGTGCCCCTTATCTGGGCGCTGAAGTTTTCGGGGGCGCCTTTTGCTACAAAATCGAGCTTTTCAATGCTTTTCCGGAAATTGAGGTAAGACCCTCCCAAATAGGCCCTTACATTAATACCCTCGAAAATGCACCCGGAAAACCCTACCTCTAAACCCGATGAGAAAAGCGGTCCCATATTATTTTTTGCGGTATAGCGTGTTGCCGAACCATATCGCATATTTCCGGTGGTTTGCAAAAAATAGGCATTAAGCGGTACCCCTGCAAAAATATAATTACCGGTTTCGTTTCCAACCGGAATGTTAACCCTGGGGGATAAGCTAGCCATTTCGAAATTTATACGGGCGCTCACAATTTGGGCGTCAAGGTTATTTTCAGTGAGTTTCTTATGGCTGTATGAAGCTACACCCCGTTTGGCCGAAAACTCAACCGAAACAACCGGCGAAAACCACCACTCGCGTCCAAGGCCAAAAGCCACAGCCCCTTGCTGGTAAGCATGCCCGATATTTCCCCATACCACAAAATTTGTAGTACTTTGCGGCTTTTCGGCAAAGCTTTCGCAGCCCAAAAACAGACTTATAATGAAATACGTTATTTTATTAGCCTGATAAATTTTATAGAAATACCGGTAAATCAATGTCGTTCTATACAAAACACTGAAAGCTATTTTGCATAAGTGTAATTTATCCATTGTCTTACTCACGGCATTCCATTAATATCCGGTATTTCTTAATTGCATTTAAAGTCGGTATCCCAAAGTTAACCCCAATACAATCATTGGCTTAAAAGAAATGCTTTTAGAATTGTTTAGCTGCATCCGGCAATTTCCATCAAAAATAATCCGGTCCGACAATGCACGTCTGATTCCATACCCCCCAAAAGGTCCATACATTAATTCTGAAGGTGGATTACTGTTTTTCTCTATCATATTAATAACGGCTTGAGCGGCATATAGACCTGCTGCAAAATAGTTCCCACTATTATATGAAACATTCCTGTTGTTCTCTTTTCTTTTTAATAAATTATGATAATATCTTATATGGGTTTCCAGAGCAGGTACCAGCTGGACATAATAGGCCCGTTCGTTTGATAAATAAGTCGAGCCAAGACCCGTGAAACGGCCCCACATTTTTACCTCCACCTTATATCCCCATGTTACAAAATTATGCAACCTGAATTCCGATTCGTACCCCGGATTAAGTATATTAATTTTATTCACACGTTTATCGGCAATTTGATCGTTAGACAATGCATTATTGCAAATTAATAATCCACAACAAAACATGATTACTGATATAGGTTTCATATTTTTCATTCTGATTTCATTTAACAATTCTGCTTCCCCTCCAGGAATTGGAATATTTAGCCAATCCAAAAATACTTGATCCTGGTTCAATCGTATAAGTTTCTGGAGCTTTATATAACCTGAAATTAAAAAATGATTCACCCCCATAATTGCTATACCCAATTGCCAATGCACCTTCGCTATAATCGAGAAGCTTTTCGATTTTATTATCATTATAAGCTACCATAGCAGAAGAATTTGGAAGAATAAATCGAGTGATTTGAAGGTCCTCGTTAATAATGGTAATCGACTAATTTAAGGGAACCCTATTAAAATCATTTATAACATTGGTAGGGTCGTTATTGCTGAAATTTTGATTTAAATAACTGTAAAGTTGTTCCAGACCAATTTTTACTGTTTGTCCTTTCAGTTTATTAATAATATCTCCTTGTTTTGCTTTTGTGGTGTACCATATTAAATCGGCATATTGGTTGTTATATGATTTAATCGTTCGTATTGTCCATTCCTTAAATTGCCTATTGCATAATTCTTTATGAAGGTCATAACCGGTTGGAAATCTGCCTGTAGAAAATTTAAAATCATTTACAATATCATTAATTATATTCTTCCACTTCAAACCAGCGAAATTAGTATTTAAAACATCGAATGAAATGGCCAGGTTATAATAATCAGAATTAATATTCAGATTTACTTTGTATTCAATTTTCTCCCAACCCAATTCTAATTGTTGAGCATTCTCAGCCCACCAAATCCCAAGAGATCTTTTTTGCATTTTGGTTTTAATCCCAACAGATGAATAAAAGAACCAATTTTGTGCCCAAAAAACTGTTTTTACGCGTCTATCAGAGGAAAAGTTATTTTCACAGTTTACACTATATCCTAAAACCCCCGCAAATAGTTCTCCTGCCCATGTTTTACTAGACTCGTTACACTGATTCATGTTAGCAAATTGGATATTTGCGCTTTTAATGAATTCATTAAATGACGATTCATGAGCATTTGTATTCCTATAAAATAAATTCTCCGGTAAAAATAATTCAATCCCGTCGGCTATTTCAATAAATGAATCGACTTCTATCTGACTGATATTTAACCAATCAAATTCATTTTTAGTTATTAGGCTATCAATATAACTTCGTTTTTCAGGTAAACACCTAAACATTCCAAGATTTGTTATTCGATAATAAAATTCACCCACTTGAATTTCACGTTCTGAATTTAGCAATTTGACTAAGAACGGATCATGTACAATTTCATCATCACCATCATTTTCTTTTTCATTTTCAGTTGATCCATTTGTACTTTTTAATAAAGTTTTATTATTGTCTTCAAGTGAAATGAAGCCTTTTACATTTAGGTTTGAATGGTCTCCTCTCTTATCGTAACCTTTCAATTCTTCAATGTACAAGTTTAGAATACTTGAATTTGGAAACACCATGTACCCGTTTTCAGCATACACTTCGGGTTTAACCACTTCTTGTGGTTGTTCGTCAACTAAGACAGTTTAATCTTTCTGGCAGCCGTTAAAAACCGTTAACACCGCCAGTAACATCAATAAAAGACTAACTTTTTTCATAATTTTGTAACGTTTTGTGGAACGGGAAGCGCTAACTTCCCACTCCTGATTTATAAAACACTTCTGCAACCCGGTTCTTTTAAAGGGCTGGGTTGCTTTTTTGACCCTTGATAATATGTTGTGTTGTTTTCTTTTACCGTTGCAACAGCCCAAAAGCCCAGCCCGCCAACGGGTGTTTTACCTGCTGCCTTGCCTTACTTGCCTTTGGTTAATACCTTTGTTGCCATTATGGTTTCGTCCTTATAATTATAGCTCCGGGGGTTTTGCCCGGGCGTTGTTTTTTCAAAAACAAACATAAGCAAATACATTTATTTTATCGATAACCATTATCAGCAATATTTGCCCCCCCCCCCACTTATATACCTGAATTACATATACTTGCCAAAATATGTTTTACAACATATTTCTAATTGGCAGGTATGTAGGTCCGGTAATATTAACCGGTCTAATCAAAGTATTCCACCGGAAAATCCATGTACCGCACACACCCCGATGGAACGCCTGTTGGTGGCTTTCAGATGGAAAATGCACTGACCCGCGAACAAACATTGCGCTCTATGACCATTTGGGCGGCCAAAGCTTCGTTTGAAGAAAACCTGAAAGGAAGTATCGAACCGGGCAAATGGGCCGACTTTGTGATACTCGATACCGATCTGATGAACGCCACTCTTCAGCAGATACTTGATGTAAAAATTGAGGCTACCTGGGTTGCGGGGGTGAAAGTGTTTTAAGTCTGTGCTATATCATATTTCGTAACAAGAGATAAGCAATAAAAGCCAAAACAAATACTAATATTATCCATTCAACCTTTTTTTCTTCATGGCTGGAACGGTATTTCCAATAATAAAAATTTGGATAAAACCCTAATATTGTAATGGCAATTAACCAGCCTGTTTTTACCGGTGTTAGTGAAAAAACCCATAAAAATGCAAAAAGGGAGAGGTACGAAATAATTGCTGCTGCAATAATCTTTTTCGATGTTAAAATCCTCCGGTTTTTTAAAATATCAAGTAGTACTATCAGTAAAAATATGATTAATAGAATTTGGTCATGTTTCATAATCTACAAATATAATCAGTAATACTATATCTGTTCAATATAGACACAACTTACTGATAAATTATAATCCCAAAAGCAACCTTTTGCTCCGGTTTTCCGTCAATAAGATAAAAAAACCGAAAAATGATGCTAAGAAACTGGTCGCTTATTGGTTTACTTGTCCTGTTGCTGTGCTGTAAAACCGGCGAGATTGATGAAATTGCCTTACTGAATGAAGAGGTAAACTTTTAAATTTCGGGTCACCTTTATCCGGACACAAATATAAAAGCATTAACAATAGTTCGTTCAGGCCATTGGTTTTATGCTTCCGGAAGTACTATAACAGAGGTGAAAACCGGTCAGGCAACTGTTAATGAGGCTACTTCGGAAGTTATTTCTATGGCCTGGAACAAAACAGATGCAACGCTATGGTTTGGGACACGTTCTTCGGGTCTGGCAAATCTGAAAAACGGACATATCACATACTTTACCAAAGAATCGCACGGTCTTCCACGAACCGATTTTATACGAAATGTTGCCTGTGACAATGATGGTGGCGTATGGTTTAATTCATCGGCTCACCAAATAGGTGGTTTGGGATATTATAAAAACGGCATGTTCAAATTTTATACCCCCGAAAATTCGGACCTGCCCGATAACCTGGTGAAAAGCATTGCCATCAATGGAAACAATGTTTATGTTGCCACTGGGGGAACCGCAATTCAGCAAAAGGTAGTAAAAATTACCGGAGAAAGATGGGATTTACTGCCCATAAAAGGTTATTACCTGATGAATATGACAGTGGACCGCAATAATGTATTGTTTGGTATTGATGATTATAGTTTATCAAGTACACTGCCCAGCAGAACCCATATATTTGTTTACGATGGGATAAAAACGGAAAACCTTGTGCCAGAAAATGTTAACCCTTACGGATATTATCCATATTTACTTACCACAGATCACCGAAACTATTTATGGGTGGCACAATTTGGTAGCGGAACAATAAAAAACCTTCAGGTTTACAATGGAGCAGAATGGTTGGAACCAGAATCTTTTCCTGATGATTTTATCAATTGTATTGCATTCGACTGCCGCAATACTGCATGGGTAGGAACAAACAATGGAATTTATTTGGTGGAACAGTAAAATTCAGGTGAAGGCATCTGAAAAAGCTCCGTCAGGAGTGGAATGTTTATAGAGAAAAAGTTGTCACCTCCCACCCCTCACCTTTGTTCGGAGTTGTCATTAAACAGCACTATTTTTCCACCACCAAAGCCAGCATAATCTCATCCGAGATCATTATCCCCTTTCGGGTGAGTGAAATATTTTCGCCGTTTTGTTGTAACTGGCCCGAATGAACAAATGTTTGTGCCGATTGGATTATACTATTAAAATAAACTTCTCCAAAATTATCGTTAATATAATTCAAAGAAATTCCCCAACGGGTGCGCATCCGGGTAATGAGATAATCGTTCAGTTTATCGGAAAGAGTCAACTCTTCGCGTTCGTAAGGAGGTTCGCCCGCAGCAATGGCTTTCAGATATTTTTCGAGGCTTGCCACATTCCATTGTCGCGAATTCCCATCGTATGAATGCGCCGATGGCCCCATCCCCAGATATTTGCTGCCGTTCCAATAGCTGCTGTTATGCTTCGAATAGGCTTTGTTCCTGGCAAAGTTTGATATCTCGTATTGCTCGAAACCGGAAAGGTTTGTAATGTGCATCAGCAATTCAAACTGCGCCAGGCTTTCATTCTCGGGCAATTCTCGGAGTTGGCCGTCTTTCAGCCAATCGTAAAATTTGGTGCCTTCGTGGTAGGTGAGGTGATAAGCCGAAATATGGTTTACCGGCAGCGAAACCGCCCGCTTCAGGTTTTTCTCCCATTGCATCATGGTAAGTCCGGGCAACCCATAAATCAGATCGATGCTGATGTCGGAAAAGCCCGCTTCAACCGCTTCGTAAACCGAATGTATGGCCTGGAACGCTGCGTGACGGCGGTTCATTGCTTTCAGGTCTTTATCCGAAAAAGACTGAATGCCCATACTCAGCCGGTTGAAACCAACCTGTCTGAGTTCTTTGAGGTAATCCAGTGTCAGATCATCAGGATTGGCTTCGAGGGTAACTTCAGCATCGGATAAAATCAGGAAACGTTTGCTTAAATCGGAAATGATCTTTGATAATTCATTGATTGATAATACAGAGGGTGTACCGCCACCAAAGTAAATTGTACCAATAGTTTCGCCCCCGAGGTAATCTTTCTGACTAAGCATCTCGTTTTGGAGCGATTGCAAAAACAGCGGTTTTTTTACCACTGCTGTTGTTTTATAAAAGTCGCAATAAAAACATTTTTTCCTGCAAAACGGAATATGAATATAAATTCCGGCCATTTATAACCTTACCAGGTCCTCAAATTTTTCAATGTCTTCCGATACATCTTTCAGGGTGGTTCCACGGTAAAATTTTACAGTTTCCTGCCGCAGTTCCTCATATTTGAAGTGAACGGCACAATAAGGTTTGGCGGGATCGTGCTGGTTACATGGATAAAGCCCTATAAGGCAGTTGGTAAAATATTCTTCACCATCCACATTAATTACAATATCCATAAGGGAAATATTTTCTGGTTTTTTGCCAAGGTTGAAACCCCCATTGGGGCCTTTGGTTGATACCAAAAGTTTCTGTTTTACCAGGTTTTGCAGTATTTTACCCAGAAAAGGAGAGGAAATTTTCAGGTCTTCAGAGATTTTTTTAATCCCGATACGGCTGTCTTCTTTCGAATATTTCGAAAGGTAGATTAAAGCCCTCAATGCGTATTTACAAGTATTCGACAACATAATTTTACATTATAATTTATGATTTAACCCAACTGAAGAAGGGACACGCGATTTATGATTTTTATATAATTTACTGAACGAATAATCGGCAAATTGTGGCACATATTTTTGTCCACCAAGGATATTGGGACTTAGTTTTGCAAACCTTCTTTTCCATCTTCCACTTGACCAATCCAGACGGCGGCGTTTTGAAAAAGCATGCCCTAAGGCTTTCGTTCCGGCATACCATGTCGGTTTATCGCCAATTTCTTCAACTTTCCTTCTCCGGTTGAGCAACAAAAGCCCGTGGAGAGTGATTTTTACTGGGCATACTTCGGTGCAGCGGCCACAAAGGGTGCTGGCAAGGCTCATGTGCCCAAACTCCTTAAAACCGCTGTAAAATGGCGTTAGAGCCGATCTTATAGTACCTGTATAAGTATAAGCATAGGTATATCCACCCACATTCTTATATCCCGGACAAGCGTTAAGGCATGCTCCGCAGTGGGAACATTTAATGGCCAGCCAATCTTCCTTTTCGGCCAAAAGCTTGCTCCTGCCATTATTGATCAGTATCACATACATTTTTTCGGGTCCTTCGGTTTCATTGGCCGATTTAGTTCCGATAAACAAGGTGTTGTATACCGAAATATTCTGTCCTGTTCCATGCACCCCGTGCCTTTGCCGGAAAAAAGGCAAATGACTGATTGAAGGAATTAGCCTTTCAATGCCATCAAGAACGATATGTATTTGCGGACTGTCAACTGTCATCAGTATATTTCTTTCGTTTTCAGTGAGGGCAACCCTGTCACAATCGGCCACCAGGAAATTGGCCCTGGTGACACCGGCATCGGCAGTTGCATACTTTTCGCGCAATTTATCCCTGACAAAAGCTCTTAACTCTGCAGATGATGCCCCTGGAGCCGTCCCGAATTTTTCATTAAAAAGTATGGCCACGTCTTCTTTCGATTTGTGCTTAGCCGGGGTAAGAATATGATAAGGTTTTTCTCCTGCTTCCAGCACAATAAACCCACCCTGTTCGGTCTCTACCGTTTCAATACCCCATAATTCTGCATGTTCATTAAAACGAACCTCTTCTGTAACCATCGATTTGCTTTTCATCACCATCCTGGTGTTATTTTCAAAAAAGATGTGCCGGATAAGGGACATTGCATCCTCCCCGGTTTCGGCCCAAAATACCTCAGCTCCCCGGGCAGTATTGTTCTTTTCAAAAAGTTCAAGGTTTTCGGCCAGGTTGGAAAGCGCCGCTTTCTTTATGCCGGATGCATACTGGCGGGCTTCATCATAGCGGGAATAACGGCTTTTTGAGCGCACAACAGTCGCATCGTATTTCGAAATATTATGGCTCAGGGTTGCACGGTGTATCCTGTCTAAAGAAATCAACGATTTTTCGCGTAATATTTTCTCATGGATACCCATCATACAATTTTAAAATCCTTATTAACAACAATTTTGTACCGGCATTTTATCAATCCGCCGCTGGTGCCTCCCTCCTTCAAACTGGGCATTCAAGTAAGCTTCAACAATGGCAATGGCCTCTTCGTTGGTTACAAACCGTCCCGGAATTGCACAAATATTGGCATTGTTGTGTTCTTTTGCCAGTTTGGCTATTTCGGTGTTCCAGCACAAAGCTGACCTAATTTTCTGATGTTTGTTGGCTGTTATGCTTATCCCCTGGCCGGTCCCGCAAAAGGTAATCCCAAACGGATATTCGCCGTTGCTGATGGCTTCAGCTATCAGATGGGCAAAATGGGGATAATCACAACTCTCATCAGTATAACATCCCAGATCGTGAAATCTGATCCCCTTTTCTGTAAAGTATCGGATAATTGCCTGTTTACGGTCAAAACCCGCATGGTCGCTGGCAAGTGCAATAATTACATCATCCATGTTAAAATCGTGAAATTTACCAGTATTGGGGCAAAATTAATATATTTTAGTTCTTTACCCTTTTTTCCGCTTTAAGATTTGCATAATTTCAGATTTTTCAAGCTTATAGACTGTTAACAGGAAGAAGGCCATAAAAAGTATATTGATGAAAAATTGAATCATTGAAGGTAACCCTTTTATCATTCCCGATGAAAAAAACAGCACAACACCCAACACAAAATAGGTTGATATCCTTTTCAGGTCGTACGGTACAAAATAATATTTCTGTCCCCACACATAGGTAATAACCATCATTACAAAGAAACAAACCAATACTGATATGGCCGAACCCATATAACCCAAAACAGGGATCAGCATAAAATTGAGAACAAGGGTTATAGCCGCACCAATAAGGGCTATGTAAGCGCCGTAACGGGTCAGGTCTTTAATTTTGTACCAGATAGAAAGATTGAAAAATATGCCGAAAAAGAGGTTGGCCAGCAATACAAGGGGTACTATTTTCAAGCCTTCGTGGTACCCCTTATCTATTACAAGTTTAACGATGTCAATAAAAAGGGTCATGCCCAGGAATATTATCATCCCGAAAATGACGAAATATTTCATCACTAAAGCATACAGTTTCGGGTCGTCGGTAGCCGATGATGAACTTCGTGCAAAAAAGAACGGCTCAAAAGCATAACGGAATGCCTGGATAAACACATTCATCAGCACAGCAAGCTTATAATTTGCCCCATATATCCCAACCTGGTACATCGGATTCTGATCTTCGGCGACCAGGAATGGGATCAGTATTTTATCGATGTTCTGGTTAATCATACCCGCCACCCCAATAATCAGTATTGGAAATGAATAGCTCAACATTTTTCTTACGAGCGGTTTGTCTATTTTCCACCTCATGCTGAAAATTTCCCTGTAGAGCAGCAACAATGTGGAAATAGAAGCCAGTAAATATGAAATAAAAACATAACCCACTCCTATTTCGGCCGAATAAACATACTTAACCGGATTATCGGGAAAATGTCGCAGAATTAACGGGCATAGCGACAGAAAAAAGAGGTTAAACCCAATATTCAGCCCAATGTTGATCATTTTAACGGTGGCAAATTTAATGGGACGGTTGTCGAGCCTGAGCTTGGCAAAAGGTATCGATGTGAAAGCATCAATGGCTACCACCGCAGCCAGTATCCTAATATATTCCGGATGATCGGTATAACCAATACTTGAAGCAATGGGCCGGGCAAAAATCAATACAAAAGTAAGAAATATGGTAGAGGTTATAAAAAGTGGCATCTGCGAAGTAGAATAAACTTTTTCGGGCTCTTTGCTCCGCGAAGCAAATCTGAAATACCCCGTTTCCATACCATAGGTCAATATAATGAGCAGGAAAGCTTCATATGCAAGAAGGTTGGTCACTACACCATATTCACCAGGTAGAAAAAGTACCGAATAATAGGGTACCAGCCACCAGTTCAGAAAACGGCCTACAATACTGCTTACCCCATATATGGCTGTGTCTCCGATAAGTTTTCGAAACGGATTCAAAATAATGATTTTCGGGCAAAGATATAATTGAATTACATACCCGATTAAAAAATATGTATTCAAAAATCAGGGTTTTCTATCTTTGTATCCTGTATTTATTTAATTGTGAAAATGCACCATTATATGAGAAATATTCTATATCCGGCTTCGATTCTGCTGGTACTTTTTATTACCCTGCAATGCTGTACCAGCAAAACTCAGCGGTCACGCAAACCTGTGAGCACTGTTACATTTATTCCAAAAGCAAACAATTATAAAACCGGACAGACACTGGAATTGACTGTTTCTACAAAAATACACGACGGAGAACTCAAACATGTGAGCCTTTTTCTTAATAATGAACTGGTTGCCACTTCCGATCAGCTAATTTTTAACTACAAAATTGAAAAATTATCCTACCTGGGGCAAAACACCCTGCGCATTGTTGCCGAAAAAAAAGATGGAAATACCAATACCCGCATCCAGAATTTCACTGTTGTAAGCGATATACCCCCCACTAAATATTCCTATCAACTTATTAAGGAACATCCTCATAATACAGAACATTTTACTCAAGGTCTCGAATTTCACAATGGTTTTCTTTTCGAAGGGACAGGTGAACACGGCAAATCGGGCATTTATAAAACTGAATATACCACTGGACGTATTCTTCAATCAAAGATGCTCGACGAAAAATATTTTGGCGAAGGCATTACAATCCTAAATGATAAATTGTATCAACTTACTTACAAGACCCAGATTGGTTTTGTGTATCGATTATCAGACTTTGCCGTTATTGACAGTTTCCGATATGAATCGAAAGAAGGGTGGGGGCTTACCAATGATGGACGTTCACTGATTATGAGCGACGGTACCGGAACACTTACATGGCTTAATCCTGAAAATTTTTCGGTTGAAAAACGAATCCAGGTGGCAGATAACCAACGACCCTGGCAATACATAAACGAACTGGAGTATATGGATGGTTCAATATGGGCAAATGTATGGACCACAAACCAGGTGATACGTATCGAAGCTGAAACCGGAAGGATTCTGGGTTATGTTGAACTTGATGGAATCCTCAGTATTATGCACCAAACCCATCTTGAGCGGATTGATGTTCTGAATGGAATTGCATTTAATCCACAAAACGGCCATTATTATGTAACCGGCAAACTTTGGCCTAAATTATTTGAGTTAAAAATAGATTTCTGATGGTTTAAAAAAGGGTAGGGGAGTCGCCATACCTTGCCCTTCCCAAATGTTTATAAGCTAACTCGGTTACTTCGCGTCCCCTTGGTGTGCGTTTCATAAAACCTTCTTTTATAAGGTAGGGCTCATACACTTCTTCAATTGTACCTGCATCTTCGCCTACAGCGGTTGCTATTGTTGAAATACCCACCGGACCGCCCCTGAATTTGTCGATAATGGTCAATAATATCCGGTTGTCCATATCATCTAACCCATATTTGTCGATATTCAACGCTTCGAGAGCATATTTTGTGATTTGCATATCGATGTTTCCGCTCCCTTTTACCTGGGCAAAATCGCGTACACGCCTAAGCAAAGCATTTACAATACGTGGAGTGCCCCTGCTACGCGAAGCAATTTCAACTGCTGCATCATCGTTAATATGCACATTTAAAATAGACGCTGATCGTTTTACAATTTTGGTCAATACTTTTACATCGTAATATTCAAGATGAAATTTGATCCCAAACCTTGCCCTCAGGGGAGAAGTTAACAACCCCGAACGGGTTGTGGCCCCCACAAGGGTAAAAGGATTGAGTTCAAGCTGTATGGAACGTGCAGATGGACCTTTATCAATCAGAATATCAATTCTGAAATCCTCCATTGCCGAATAGAGGTATTCTTCAACAACAGGAGATAAGCGGTGTATTTCGTCTATAAAAAGTATGTCCTTTGCATCAAGGTTGGTCAACAAGCCTGCAAGGTCACCTGGTTTATCGAGCACAGGCCCCGATGTTACTTTAATATTCACCCCCATTTCGTGGGCAATTATATTAGAAAGAGTGGTTTTTCCCAATCCAGGTGGGCCATGAAGCAAAACATGATCCAATGCTTCGCCTCTCATACGGGCTGCTTTAACAAAAATACGAAGGTTTTCAACCGTTTGATTTTGCCCACTAAACTCAATAAACGAAAGGGGACGCAACTGGTTATCGAAATCCTTATCTTTTTCGGAATAATTTTTTCCTCGTAAATCAAGTAAATCAGTCATACTTACACTAAAATATTACTATAGTTTCAACTTTCTGAGGATTGAATTTAGCTTAATCATATCAAAAGGTTTTGCCAGGTATTCATCCATACCTTGTTGCAGACAGCGTTCCCTGTCATTATCTAAAGTATTGGCAGTAAGTGCAATAATTTTTGCTTTTATAACATTGGGTTGATTATTTTCCTTTGCTTTAATTTGTCGTGTTGTTTCAAAACCGTCTATTCCGGGCAACATAAGGTCCATTAAAACCACATCGAAAATTCCAGGCTGAAATAATGCAACTGCCTCCTCGCCGGTTGTAGCAATGGTTACTTCATGTTGCTCTTTTTTAAGATAAAATGCAACAATTTTCTGATTGAGCGTATTGTCTTCAACAAGCAATATTTTAAAAGGAAATATCATTAAATATATTTTTAATGTAAAAGTAAAAAGAATGACGATTATATTATCCTGTTCATATATGTTGATTTCTTTTATTCAATTTTTTTGAATGATCATTCTACATAAATACTGATAGATTATTAACACTTGTCTATTGCTAAAGTTCAGTAAAACAATACTATAAAAAATATTTCAACTCCTGTTAATTGTTTTTGATAAAGGTTTTTTAAGGAAATTAACAGTTTAAAAATGGTTGAAATATTGATTGAATATTTGTTGTGTTTTCATTTGGAAATTGTAAATCGTCTTCTATTTAATATTTTTTCTGAAATGTGCAATTTTTTTTATTCCCAGATATTTTCATTTTTTTAAGGTAATTTTGAACAATCAAAAGCATATTAAATTTGTTATAATGTATTGAAATGCTGGTTTTTAAATTTATATGATGACAAACGATTTCAACATATTTGTTAAAAAGATTGAAGCTTTCAGAAAAAGATATCATTTATACCACTTTTTGAGAGGTTTGATATTATTTCTTTTGCTATTTCTACTTCTTTTCATTTTTATTAATATACTTGAATATCAACTATATATGCCTTCTGAATGGAGGAGGGTCATGTTTATCACTTCTGTTTTGTTTCTTTTGCTGATATTTTTAAGGTATGTTTTTTTTACTGGATTACAGGCAGCCGGGATAATAAAAAATTTGAATTACAGGAAGGCCTCTCACCTGATAAAAGGTTATATGCCCGATATAAGGGATAGATTGATCAACGTACTTGAGCTTCATGAAAACAGTGATTCAATTTATTCAATTGACATCCGGCAAGCTGCAATTAATCAGAAAATCAATGAGTTAAAGGTATTCGATTTTTCTAAGGCAGTTAGTATGAAATACCTACAAACACTTCTCTTATATTTTTTTGGAAGTTTCATACTTGTAATTGCTATTCATAGTTTAAATAATAATTTGTTTATAGAATCGGGAAACAGGATTATTCATTACAATCAGCAGTTTGTTAAGCCTGCCCCCTATGTTTTTAAATGGGAAAATGCCGTGAAAGGCGTACAGAAAGGAAATTCCTTTACCATCAGGTTAAATTGCGAAGGAGAGGATATTCCCGGGGTTATGTACCTGAATATTGGAGGAAACAACTATCTGATGAGCCCTGTTGATGACAATATTTTTGAGTATGAATTGATTTCGCTCATTAATCCCATAAATTTTTATTTCAGCGATTTAAAATATAAATCGGAGTATTTTTTACTAGATATAATTCCAGTTCCGGTTATTAACAGATTTACAACCGAAATTACACCCCCTGGTTATACTTCTCTTCCTTCAATAAAAATGGAAAATATTGGAGATATGCAAATTCCGAAGGGAAGTATGGTAAACTGGAATTTTGATGTTTTTGATACCGATTCAATGATAGTAGTAATCAATGGAAAGGATAGCATTTTCGCAGAAAAAGAAGGCAGGAACAGTTTCATTGCCGGAATGAGGTTTACACAACCATCAATGTATGAAATATTGGTAAAAAACGATAAAACCGAATACAGGAATGTAATGAATTTCCGTATAGATGTAATAGAAGACAATTATCCGGAAATTAAAATTGTACAGATTTCTGATTCAACCCGATATTCAAGGTTTTATTTTAAGGGAAATATTTATGACGATTATGGATTTTCCGATCTTAGGTTTCATTTGAATATAAAATTGGAGGATTCATCTGTTTCAATTCCTTTCAACCGATATTTTATGCCACAAGAATTCTATTACTCGGTTGATTTACAAGATTATAATATAAAAAATAAAACAATAAGTTATTATTTTTCGGTAACCGACAATGATGGAATAAACGGACCCAAAACCACCACATCCGAAAGTTTTTCTTTTGTATTCCCCGACAGAACTGAACTGACAGGAAAACAGTCGGAAGAGTTTATTAAAATTGAAGACTTAATAAATGAAAGCCAGCAAATTACAAACGAACTAAGAAATGATCTCAAAGAACTTCAAATAAAAAATCTGAACAGTAATATTTCGGATTGGGAAAAATCAAGGATGGCCGAGCAGTTGCTGGAAAAAAAGAACAATCTTGAACAGATTTTGGATGAAATAAACAAATCATATAAAAACCTGAACAATTTCAGTAATACATTCAATGAACAAACGAGTGATATTTTACAGAAACAACAACGAATACAGGAATTGCTTGATGATGTGCTGACAGATGAACTGAAAAAACTGTTGGAAGAATTCACCGAACTGGCTAAAGAGTTCAATGAAAAAAGGCTGAATGAATTGTCGCGGCAAATGGACTTATCATTTGACGATTTATCGGAACAACTCGATAGAAATTTAGAGATGCTGAAAAAAATGAAGATTGAACAGAATTTTCAGGACATCATTGATCAGGTGAAAGAAATGCAGGAAAAGCAGGCCGATATGGCAAGGGATGCTGTTGAAAATAAAAATCCCGATGATTTACAAAAAGAAATGATTGGCGATCATCAGCAGATAGAAGACATTGAGCAACAACTCCAGAATATTATAGAAGAAAACAACGACCTTAAACGACCGATGATATTAGATGATTTCAAAAACGAATTTAATGATATAAAAGAAAACATGCGTAATTCGTTGAAAGAACTGCAACAGAATAACCGCCGAAATTCATCACGAAGCATGCAGGATACATCCGAAAAATTAAAAAATATGGCTTTTAACATGCAACAGATGTTAAATACCAATACGATGCAGCAAAATATGGAAAACATTCAAAACCTGAAACAGATTTTAAAAAACCTGTTGGTATTATCATTCGATCAGGAGGATGTATTAAGAGGAGTAAGTACTTCGGCCGGAAACGATCCTGCCATAATTGCTTTAACCCGGAAGCAAAGGGAACTTGTTTCACAAAGTGAAATTATAAGGGATTCATTGTATGCATTGTCACAAAGGGCACCACAGATTGGTAATGTTATCAACAACGAATTGATGTCCATGTCGATAAACCTGAACCGTTCATCTGAGCTTATGAATGAAGGACAAAATTCTCAATCGCTTACAAATCAGCAATTGGTTATCACTGCAGCAAACAATCTTGCCTTAATGTTGAGTGAAGTTTTGCAACAAATCGAGGATATGATGAACAATGCTCAGGATGGTGATGGCGATCCGCAAACGGGACAAGGGGGGAAACAAATGGGCATGTTAAAAGAACAATCGGAAAATCTGCGGCAACAGCTACAGAATATGATTGATCAGATGAAAAATGGGAATCAGCCCATGAGCAAAGAAATGAGCGAGTCGCTCATGATGCATGAAATGATGCAACAAATGTTGAGAGAATTGATGAATAGCGGTAGTATTGGGGAAGATGCCCGAAAGCATATACAGGAAATTGACAGGATTCTCGAACAGAACCGACGTGATTTGATGAATAAAAATGTAAATCCTAATTTATTAAGAAGGCAAAATGAAATCATGACGAGGCTACTTGAAGCTGAACGTTCGGAAATGGAACGTGATCAGGATAATAAAAGGGAATCGAATACTGCCGATGATCAGTTTTACAGTAATCCTGCAAAGTTCTTTGAATTTGACCAGGAAAGAAATATAACCATTGAAAATATTCAAAGGAACAACTTGAAGCTGAATAATTTTTATCAGGATAAATTTAAAAACTATGTAGAAAAATTTAACAACGATGCCCCGTAACCAGAAAGAATTAAATATCAATTCGGATACAGTCAATCTTGCTGAAGTTGATGCATTTATTGAAAATATTTTTAATTTTTATGGACTTTCGACGGATTATTTTTCAAAGGCACTGCTTTCTGTTAAAGAGGCTGTAACCAACGCAATTATTCATGGCAATAAACTCGATAAATCGAAGAATGTTACAATAAAGGTTTTCAGTTGCAAAAAATTTCTTTATTTCAAAATTTTCGATGAAGGAGAGGGTTTTGATTATATGAATCTGAAGAATCCTACTTGTAAAGAACATATTTTAGACGAAGGTGGACGTGGGTTATATATCATAAAGAACTTATGCGATGAAGTGATTTTTAAAGAGCATGGAAAAATTATTGAACTTAAAATTAGTTTAAATGCACCTTGTTAATTTTGTTTTTGAAGATATTCCATCAATAAAACTGGAAAAAAGGAAAATATCAAATTATGTAAATAGAATTATTGAAAATGAAAATTTTAAGATGGGCAATATCTCTATTGTAATGTGCAGCGATAAATTTATTCTTGATATTAACAGAAAATTTCTCGATCATGATTTTTATACCGATATCATTACATTTAATTACAATGAAAAAAAAGTAATTTCAGGTGATTTGTTGATCAGTATTGATCGAATAAGGGAAAATGCAATTAAATACAATGAAAAAATCGATGTTGAATTATACAGGGTAATTTTTCATGGGATTCTGCATCTTTTAGGTTACGATGATAAGGATAAAGAATCAGAGATGATAATTAGGGAGAAGGAAAATTTATACTTAAAAACCTTACTTGATGAATGATGGATTTATTACCGGAATATGATGTAATTGTTGTTGGTGGGGGACATGCAGGTTGTGAAGCTGCTGCTGCCGCAGCAAATCTGGGTTCGCTTACTTTACTCATAACAATGGATATGACCAAATATGGACAAATGTCCTGTAATCCGGCAATGGGTGGAATTGCAAAGGGTCAGATTGTCCGGGAAATTGATGCTATGGGAGGTTATGCAGGGATCATTTCTGATAAAACAACCATACAATTCCGTTTGCTAAACCGATCAAAAGGTCCTGCCATGTGGAGCCCTAGGGCCCAGATTGACAGAATGAGGTTTTCCGAATTATGGAGAACTACTTTAGAAGGAATCGAAAAGCTGGATCTTTGGCAAGATTCTGTGATTAGTTTAATCATTGAAGGAGGCATTGTAAAAGGTGTAAAAACACGTATAGGGATCGAATTCAAATCCAAAACCGTAATTCTGACAAATGGAACTTTTTTGAATGGTTTGATGCATATTGGCCGTTCAAAAATGGAAGGCGGCCGGATAGGGGAGGGGGCAAGTTATAATATTACCGAGCAATTAAAAGAAATTGGATTTCGTACTGGCAGGTTAAAAACAGGTACGCCAGTCAGGATTGATGGACGGAGTATTGATTTCAGGAAGTTAACTGAACAAAAAACAGAAGAAGGATTTTATAAATTTTCATATTTGCCGGAAATAAAATCCGATTTAAAAAGAAGGTCTTGCTGGATCACCCATACAAATCGTGAAGTTCATTCGTTGCTCGAATCGGGATTTGAAGATTCGCCCATGTACAATGGGACCATTCAAAGCACAGGTCCACGATATTGTCCAAGTATTGAATCAAAACTGGTAACATTTTCCGAAAAAGGCAAACATCAGTTGTTTCTCGAACCCGAAGGAGAAAAAACAAATGAATTTTATCTGAACGGTTTTTCATCATCACTTCCATGGGATATTCAATTGAAAGCTCTTCGCAGGATACCTGGTTTCGAAAATTCAAAAATCTACCGGCCAGGTTATGCAATTGAATATGATTATTTTGACCCTACACAACTTTTTCATACATTGGAAACAAAACGGATCAAAAACCTTTATATTGCGGGTCAGATTAATGGTACGACAGGTTATGAAGAAGCTGGTGCACAAGGAATTATAGCAGGAATAAATGCGCATTTGAAAGTACATAAGCCTGAGGAGAAATTTATATTAAAACGTGATGAGGCATACATCGGCGTATTGATTGACGACCTGGTATCCAAAGGTGTTGATGAACCCTACCGAATGTTTACAAGCAGGGCGGAATACCGGATTTTATTGCGGCAGGATAATGCCGATGAAAGATTAACATACCGGGCTTATAATTTGGGGTTGGCAAAAAGTGATCGGATTGATTTGTTGAATGAGAAACTGAAATTCAGGGTTGAAATCATTGATTTTCTTGAAAGGTTTAGCATTAAACCTCAGTATATCAACAATTTATTAATTAGAAAAGATACCGCAGAGCTAAAACAACCCGTTAAATTAATCGATATTTTGCTTCGTCCGCAAATTACTATCCATGATTTGGCAAAACATATTAATCCCTTTATGAAATTTCTGGCAACCCTCCCTGTTAACCGGAAGGATGAAATTCTTGAATCGGCAGAAATTGTTGTGAAATATGAAGGATATATAAACCGTGAAAGGCAATTGGCCGATAAACTAAAACGACTTGAAAACATTGATATCGAAAACAGGTTCGATTATCATAATTTATTATCTTTGTCAACCGAAGCGAGGCAAAAACTTGCAATAATACAACCAAGAACAATTGGACAGGCAAGTCGGATTCCTGGTGTATCGCCTGCCGACATAAATGTTTTATTAATCATGATGGGACGATAATTGTTCCACGTGGAACAAATTTTAAAAAAACATGGAATTAAAAAACACAATACGAGAAATACCAGACTTTCCTCAAGCGGGTATCAGTTTTAAAGATATTACTACCATGCTTAAAAATCCCGATGCATTTGCTTTTGTAGTTGATTCAATTACGGATATTTTCAGGGATAAGGGAATAACTAAAGTTGTTTCCCTCGAATCGCGCGGTTTTATTGTTGGAGGGGCTTTAGCTTATCATCTGAAAGCTGGTTTTGTGCCCATCCGGAAAAGTGGAAAACTTCCGGCCAAAACCGTATCGATGGCTTATGAACTGGAATATGGCACCGACAAAATTGAAATGCACGAAGATGCTTTATGTTATGATGATATTGTATTGATACACGACGACCTCCTTGCTACGGGAGGAACAGCAATGGCTGCATTGCAACTGGTTCAAAAACTCAAAGTAAGGAAAATCTATTTCAGCTTTATTTGTGATTTATCATTTATACAAACCCCGGTAAAAGATAAGTTAAAAGAATTTGATGCTCACATTTTGGTCTCTTATTAATAAAATAATATTCTGAATTGGATATCAGATTAGCAAATAAAAGCCTTGATTACCTGAAACAGATTATTTCTGTTTTACCCGAGGAGCCCGGTATTTATCAGTACTACGATGATAGGGGTACAATAATTTATATCGGCAAGGCTAAAAATATAAAAAAAAGAGTTTCATCCTATTTTACCAAAAATCCCGAAAACCGCAAAACAGCTCTATTGGTTCGAAATATATCAGATATAAAGCACATGGTCGTAAATTCGGAAGAAGATGCCTTGTTGCTCGAAAACAACCTGATAAAAAAATATCAACCCCGATATAATATACGGTTAAAAGATGATAAAACCTATCCATGGATTTGCATAAAAAAGGAGCCTTTTCCCAGGGTTTTCAAAACGCGGCAGCTTATTAGGGATGGTTCAGATTATTTTGGGCCTTACACATCATGGCTGGCATTTTCAACCCTTATCGACCTGTTCAGGAAAACATATAAATTAAGGACATGCAATTACAATTTATCCAGAGAAAATGTTGAAAAACGAAAATTCAAATTGTGCCTCGAATACCATATTGGAAATTGTAAAGGACCATGCGAAAATTTAATTACCGAAGAAGAATATAATAATGGGATTAATGAAATCCGGGATATTCTTAAAGGTAATATTTCAGGAGTTATTCGCCAATTAAAAGGCATAATGATTAACTTTTCGAAACAATATAAATTTGAAGACGCTCAGCTGATAAAAGAAAAATTATCGGCGCTCGAAAAGTACAAAAGCCGTTCAACCATTGTCAATACTTCAATAACCGATGTGGATGTTTTTACCATCGATTCGGATAATATATTGGCCGTTGTTAATTACCTGAAAATTGTACGAGGTGCAATTGTTCAAACCTATACGATGGAAATCAGGAAAATGCTTGAAGAGAATGATCACGATTTACTCATGATTGCTATCGTTGATATAAAACAAAAAATTTATAGTAATTCAAAAGAAATCCTGATTCCTTTCCGCACTGAAACCAATTTAAAGGATATTAAATTCACTGTTCCGCAGCGTGGCGACAAGAAAAAACTAATCGATTTATCACTGCGGAATGCCCGTTATTACCGATTGGATAAAGAAAAACAGGAAGCACTTTCACAGCCTGTAGTTAAGCCCGGTATCAGAATTCTGGAGAGATTACAGAAAGATTTAAACCTTATCTCATTTCCTGAGCGAATAGAATGTTTTGATAATAGTAACCTACAAGGCAGCAATCCTGTTGCGGCATGTGTTGTTTTTATCAACGGAAAGCCTGCTAAACGCGAGTACAGGCATTACAATATTAAAACGGTTAGTGGCCCCAATGATTTTGCTTCGATGGAAGAAATTGTTTTAAGGAGGTACAGGCGTCAAATTGAAGAGGGGCAACCCTTACCGCAATTGGTTATCATTGATGGTGGAAAGGGGCAACTATCGGCAGCTACGGCTGCCCTTGATAAATTGTCGCTTCGCGGGTCCATTTCAATAATTGGGATTGCAAAAAAGCTCGAAGAGATTTATTTTCCTGAAGATCAGGTTCCGGTTTACTTCAACAAAAAATCTGAATCACTGAAATTGATTCAGCAGTTGCGCGACGAAGCCCACAGATTTGGTATTACATTTCATCGCAAAAAACGTTCAAAGGATTTTATTCAAAATGAGCTGGAGAAAATTGATGGGATTGGGCGGGCAACTGCACAAAAACTTTTGAAAAAATTCAAATCGGTCAAAAATATCAGATGTCTTAGTTTCGATGAGCTGAAAGAAGAAATAGGCAACCATAAAGCGACTATAATTCTGAAACATTGGGAAGAAAAGTCTGAAATTTCATAATTGAAATTAATTAAATTCGTAAATTGAAAATGTAATAAATTGAATTATAGCAATTTCAGATCAGCATAACATAATTAATCAATTATAAGTTGAATTTGTTTTATAATACTGTAACTGTGTTCAATTTAGGATTAATCTTGGCAAACGAATTTTCGAATTTCAATTTTTTCCACGTGGAACATTTATTCCAAAGACTGGGAATCATGCAATAACTTTCAATATGCCGGTCTGTATTTCTGGTCGATTTCAAGTAAACCAAGATAACTGATAAATCGCGATTCGGCAATTTCACCATTTTCAAATGCTTCTTTTACTGCACAACCAGGTTCATGCGTGTGCGAGCAATTATTGTACAGGCAATTTTCCGATAACTTAAAAATTTCAGGAAAATAGTGCGAGATTTCCCAGGGTTCCATTTCGAGCATGCCAAATGCTTTAATTCCTGGTGTATCTATAATATAGGCACCAAAATCGAGTTCAAACAATTCGGAAAAGGTTGTAGTGTGTTTTCCGGTTTCATGATAATCGGAAATTTTGCGGGTCGATAGATTCAGTCCGGGCTGAATGGTGTTGATTATGGTAGATTTTCCAACCCCACTGTGTCCATTAAAAACACTTATCTTATTTTTCATTATAAGTTTAAGTTCTTCAATTCCAATATTTTCGGTTGCTGAAACCTGAAGGCAACGGTATCCGATTTTATGATAAATTCTGATCAGGGCATCAACTATTTCCAGTTGTTCCTGAGAGTATATATCTATTTTATTAAAAACAAGCACTACTGGAATCCTATAGGCTTCTGCTGAAGCCAAGAACCGATCGATAAATGTTGTGGTGGTAACCGGATAATTGATGGTAACAATCAGAAAGGCCAGATCGATGTTGGCGGCAATAATGTGGGCTTGTTTCGACAAGTTTTGCGAACGGCGAATAATATAATTTTTCCGTTCGAGTACCCGGTAAATTATCCCGATATTTTTTTTCTGATCGTTGCTCTCTTTAATAAGGTGTTCAAATTCAACCCAGTCGCCCACAGCCAAAGGATTTGTAGTTTTAATCCCTTTTATCCGCAGGTTACCTTTGATTATGCAATCGTAACGGATATCTTGATCATCTTTTACTGTGTACCAGCTTCCAGTCGATTTTGTTACGAGCCCTTTTTTCAAAGCATTAATCGGTTTAATTCCAGTCGAGGATGATTTTTCCGCAATTCCCTTCTTCCATAATTTCGAAAGCATCCTGAAACTTGTCAGCCGGAAACCTGTGAGTAATTACCTTCGAAATATCGAGGCCGGTAAGCAGCATCATCTCCATCTGGTACCAGGTTTCATACATTTCGCGCCCATAAATACCCTTTAGGGTAAGTCCTTTAAAGATCAGTTTTCCCCAGTTAACCTGTGTTGATGAGGGTAACAATCCGAGTAAAGCTATTTTACCCCCGTTATACATGTTGTTAACCATATCGTTAAATGCAGCGGGCGCGCCCGAACATTCGAGGCCAACATCGAAACCTCCCACCATATGTAGCGTAGCCATTTTCTCTTTCAGTGTTTCGCGGGTAGGGTCAATTACAAGTGTTGCGCCCACGCCCCTTGCTAGTTCGCGCCGGTAAGGGCTCAGATCGGTGCCTACTACGTTGCGTGCCCCGGCAAATTTGCAGATGGCAGCAGCCATAGCCCCGATTGGGCCGCCGATCCCGGTAATCAATACATCTTCGCCAAGTAATGGAAACGAAAGTGCGGTATGGGTGGCATTGCCCAGCGGATCCATAATTGCCATTATTTCATCGGGTATCCGGTCGTTTACATGAAGTACATTTTTGGCCGGAACTGATAGGTATTCGGCAAAACCTCCATCCCGGCTTACTCCAATTCCAATGGTGTTATCGCAGATGTGCTGGCGGCCACGACGGCAATTCCGGCAGTAGCCACACGAAATATGGCCTTCGACCGTAACCCGGTCGCCCACCTGTACACCTTCAACCTCTTCACCGGTTTCAACCACAAACCCCATGTACTCATGTCCGATTATAACAGGGGTTTTAATGGCTTGCTGTGCCCATTCGTCCCATTTGTAGATATGAAGATCGGTTCCACAAATGGCTGATTTGCTGATCTTAATCAAAACATCGTTTGGTCCTACACGTGGTGTTGGAACCTCTTCCATCCATATCCCTTTCTCAGGTTTGATTTTTACCAAGGCTTTCATATCCTTCAATTTTTTTCTTACGAAAGTAGAAACTTAATACAATACACTAGCATACAAAAATCATAGTTAAGCTTTCATTTTGATATCTTTATTTTGCAGCAGGGTTAACTTCAAGAAACTTCTCCGAAATATATCGCACCGGATACCACGATGTAATAAAACCTATCATGAGAACAACCAGTGAAATCAGAAACAAATCGTGAATATTGATTTTAACCGGATAGGCCGTGATTACGAATGAGCCGTGGCCAGGAAGCGTCAATAGTTCGAAATGTATCTGGACCAGACAGACCAGAATACCCAATACAAGTCCTGTAACTACTCCTATTGCCGAAATGAGCCATCCTTCGAAAAGGAAAATCTGCCTGGTCAGTTTCGTTGATGCCCCCATGCTTCTCAGGATGGCAATATCCTCTTTTTTGTCGATAATGAGCATGGATATACTTCCGAGTATATTGAAAGATGCAATAATCAGGATAAAAACGAGTATCAGGTAGGTTGCCCATTTTTCAGTTTTCATGGTTTTAAACAGCATATCATGTTGCTGATACTTGTTTTTAACTTGAAAACCTGCACCGGCTTTTTGCTGAAGAAATTTCTGGATTTTGGGAACATTTGTTTCTTCCTTGATCCTGACCTCAATAGCGCTTACTCTGTTTTCGGTTTCAAACAATTCACGTGCAAAATCGAATGGTACAAATACGATCCTGGAATCAACTTCTTCGAGCAGCGTAAATATTCCTGATGGGAAAATGTAGTCATGGTTCAGTGCCGAGGCAAGGTTCATCGAAACACGGATTCCTTTTTTAGGTACATAGATATGTATGGGTTCCGTAAAATTAATGGATATTCCCAGCTGGCCGGCAACTCCCTGCCCCGGAACCGCAAAATAAATTCCATCCTTTTGGAGAGTAAATGAACCTTCGTTGATAATTTCATCGATCCCGGTTACCCTGGAAAAATTTTCGGGTACTCCTTTTATAGTGGCGATAAATTGCCGGTTACTATAGCGGAGCAAAGCATTCTCTTCAATCACTGACGAATAGCCTTCAATCTCATCTATGCCAATAAACAAACTATCGGTCAGATTGGCCGGATCGAAAAGTTTACCTTCCGAAGCAGTAATCTTCAGGTCGGGATCTAGTTTGCTGAAGTATGACCTGATCAGATCATTGAAACCATTAAAAACTGAAAGCACTACTACCAGGGCAAACGTACCTGTGGCCACCCCAACCACTGAAATACCCGATATTACATTAATGATGTTCTGTTTTTTTTTTGAAATCAGGTACCTTCGGGCTATGAAAAAAGATAAGTTCAACTTTTTAGCAGTTTATCAATTTTATCGAGGTAATCGAGACTATCATCAACATAAAATTCAAGTTCGGGAATAATCCGTAATTGTTTGGCAACCTTGTTCCCAATTATACCCCTGATGGGTTTTGCCATTGCTTTGATGTGTTTCAGGGTATCGCTGGTTTTATCGGTTGGGTAAATGCTGAGGTAACAACGGGCAAGCGACAAATCGGTTGTAACCCTTACAACTGTAACGCTGATAAGAAGCCCATTAAACTCCGATCGCAGTTCCTTAATAAACAATTCGGCCAGTTCCTTCTGAATAAGGCGTGAGACTTTATTCTGGCGGGTTGTGAACTTTTCCATAACCATCAATTTTCAGTTTCAAAAGTACTCTTTTTCATTTGTATATTACAAATGTTATACTTAAAAACGGATGGATGACCGGATTTTGCGGCATCAATAACCCGAAACCCATATTGAATTTTGAACAAACCTCATTTAGTTATCAACAATCAAAGTCTTGATAACTTGTTGATAAGTTAAACTTCCGAATTAATGGGATCATTGGGTAAGTATTTATAAATCAGTAAATTTATGGGCGACCGAATAAAACAACTGGTTTATGGTAAAAACAGGTTATATTACTTTTTACGGTTCGATAAATGATTTATTTTGAGCATGTTAATATAATATGGAAAATATTTGAGGATAAGATAATGTTAAAATAATTTAAAAAGAGAATCAAAAAATTACTTTTGCAAACAAATTTTAAAAATGAAAAATTGTATGAACAAACAAGTAAGCAAGTTATCAGTAATGATGCTCGTGCTGTTTCTGAGTGTAACAGCGGCATTTTCGCAGGTCACTACTTCAGGGATTACCGGCAGGGTTGTGTCGGAAAGTAATGAAACATTGCCAGGAGCTGCAGTTGTAGCTCTACACATTCCTTCAGGTACCCAGTATGGGACAATAACGAATATTGAAGGGATTTTTTCTATTCAGGGTATGCGTTCGGGTGGTCCATACAAAATTAGTGTATCATTTGTTGGGTATTCAACTTATTCTGTGGATAATGTAAACCTAAGCCTGGGTACAACAGTCAGTTTTGTTGTTACATTAACAACCGAAGCAGTCGAAGTTGGCGAAGTGATTGTAGAAGGAAGACGAAGCGCTGTGTTCAGCTCAGGCAGGACAGGTGCAGCCACTTCAATTACAAGGGAGGCCATGAATGCCCTTCCTACCATCAGTAGGTCAATCAATGACTTTACCAGGCTAACCCCTCAGGCTTCTGGAAGGTCATTTGTTGGACAGGATGCCAGATTTAACAATATTACCATTGATGGTTCAATTTTTAACAATAGTTTTGGACTTGCCGATCAACCCGGCGGCAGGACAGGATCGGCACCAATCTCCTTGGATGCAATTGAAGAAATACAGGTGAACATTGCGCCTTATGATGTCAGGCAGGCAGGATTTGTCGGTGCTGGCGTTAATGCTATTACACGCAGTGGTACCAACGAATTTACTGGTTCGGCATTTTATACAAACCGTAATGAAAATCTTTTAGGAACAAAAGCGTATGGTAAAGACGTTAAATCTGATAATTTCAGTGTGAATCAATATGGAGCCAGTTTGGGCGGGCCGATTATAAAAAATAAATTATTCTTTTTTGCCAATGTTGAATTTGAAAGGGAAGCCCGTCCTGGCACCGAGTTCATTGCAAACAACGGGACCCAAACTGTCGGTGGAAATGTTACACGTGTACTTCGTTCCGATTTGGATAACCTGAGTAAGTTTCTGAAAGAAAAATTCAACTACGAAACCGGACCTTATGAAGGTTATAACAACGAGGCGATGAGCAACAAGGCTTTATTAAAAATAGATTATAACATAAGTGAAAACCATAAATTTAGCATCAGGTATAACTGGCTCGATTCAAAAACCGATGTTTTGGCAAGTAACAGTTCTTCGTTGGGTTTTGGTAACCGTAGAACCAATACTACTGCACTTAACTATCAAAATACCAACTACATTCAATATGAAAAAATTCATTCTGTAATTGGTGAATTGAATTCAACTTTTGGAAAATTATCAAATAATTTGATTTTGGGATACACTTTTCAAAACGAAGACAGGGGGTCGAGAGGCGATTTTTTCCCTTTAGTTGAGATACAGAATGCTTCTACGACTTACATTTCATTTGGTTTTGAACCATTTACCCCAAACAACAGGCTGAAATATACAACATTCCAGTTACAAAATAACTTATCTTTCCTTACAGGAAAACACCTTTTAACCGGAGGTTTCAATATTGAACGGTTCAATTTTGAAAATGTATTTTTTCCTGGTTCACAAAGTGTATATGTATATAACAGCCTTAATGATTTTTACAATGATGCCAACGGTTACCTTGCCAATCCTTCGAGAGCAACTTCTGATGTTACGCTGAGAAGATTTCAGTTAAGATATTCGGCTTTACCTGGGGGGGCAGAACCTATCCAACCCACAAAGGTGACTTATGCTGGGGCATATTTTCAAGACCAGTTCACCATGAATGATAAAATTAAGGTAACTGCCGGCATAAGGATTGATATACCATTTTTTGAAGATACCGGTTATTTAAATACAACTGTTGAAGGTCAAACATTTAGAAACCGTGATGGCTCAGATTATAAAATTAATACGGCAAAATTACCAGACCCCAATGTCCTGATTTCACCACGTTTTGGGTTTAATTACGATGTAACCGGCGAAAGGGATGTTCAGATTAGGGGTGGTTCAGGTATTTTTACTGGCCGACCGGCATTTGTATGGATTTCGAACCAAATCGGAAATAATGGCGTGCTTACTGGTTTTGATCAGACTGATAATACAAGAAACCGTCCATTTAATCCTGATCCTAAAAAATATATTCCTTCAAACCCAAGTCTGCCTGCTTCATATGAGCTGGCAGTAACTGACCCCGGATTTAAGTTTCCCCAGATATGGAGGTCAAATATTGCCACAGATATAAGAATACCTTTAGATTTGATTGGAACTGTCGAGTACGTTTATAGTAAAGAGATCAATGGAATTGGTTATTTTAATGCGAATTTACCAGCTCCAACAAGAAAACTTGAAGGTGCCGACCAAAGGCCTGTTTATGCCAGTACCAGGATCAATACTAATGTTGTTAATGCAATTACGCTTGATAATTCGAATAATGGTTATAGCCATTCATTTGCCGTTAGCCTGGAAAAACCTATGGCAAAAGGTTTCTTTGGTAAGGCTGCTTATGCTTTCGGGATATCGAAAAATACAGTTGATCCGGGTTCTATTGCTGCAGGATCATATAACAATAACCCGATTTCAATCGACCCGAATAATGCACCGCTTGCATTTTCGTCAAACGATCAACGGCATAGGGCAATATTAGCTCTTTCATATCGGAAAGAGTATTTAAATTTTGGATCAACCCAGATAGGTATTTTCATGGAAGGTAGGAATCAGGGTCGTTTTAGCTATATCGCATCTGCCGATATCAATGGGGATGGAAACAGAAACGATCTGATTTATGTATCAAATAATCCGTCAGAAATGATTTTTCAGGCATATACTCCAACGGGGGCATCTTCTATTTATACAGCAGAGCAGCAGAGTGCCGATTGGGAGGCTTACATTAAACAGGATGCATACCTCAGCTCAATACGTGGAAAATATTCTGAAAGAAATGGAGCAATTTTACCATGGGTTTGGAGGACCGACTTTAATTTTACCCAGGAATTTTATGTAAATGCAGGTGGAAAAAGAAATGCGATACAATTAATTGCTAATGTATTAAACATTGGAAATTTTTTCAACGATAAATGGGGCGTAGGTTATGTTGTTAACTCAACGCAACCTCTTAATTACAGACAGGTTGATGCAACAGGAAAACCGGTTTATAGATTAAACACTTTAGGCGTAGTTAATGGAGAGATTATAAAAATTACTGAAACACTGAGCAGAAGGGCAAGTACAGCAGATGTTTGGTCAGCCCAATTCGGAATCCGTTACATCTTCAATTAATCAATTCATATTACCTCTTAAAAAGGGAGCCTGCGGGCTCCTTTTTTGTTTAAAAATGTCAGGTAGAAAAAAAATATAAAAATTTATTACTATGTGTTGCATAGTACCATTAAATGTATATATATTTGCAGTACCCGATTCAGGGTATCTAAAGGTATAGTTTTAAAAAAAGTTCTTTGCGATGTGTAACGCATTGATAAGGAAATAGTCAGATAAAAAGAAACAGAATAAGGAAATGATATAATATTGTAAAAGCCATGAAAACAATTAAGTACAATGGAATTTCAGAAACAATAAACGGTTACCGGACCAGTTCCAGACCGATAGAAAGGAAAACATGTCATGAAAATTGAAAACACCAAAGCCCAGATGCGTAAAGGCGTGCTGGAGTACTGCATTTTGCTGGTACTCGACGGCAAGCCACTTTATGCCAGTGACATCATTCAGGAATTGAAAGAAGGAAAAATGATTGTTGTGGAAGGAACTCTTTATCCGCTGCTGACCCGCTTAAAAAACGACGGGCTGCTTACCTACCGATGGGAGGAATCGAACCAGGGGCCACCCCGCAAATACTACGAACTTACCGAACAGGGACGGAAGTTTCTCTCAGAACTTGAAGAGTCATGGAGTGAACTCGTCGATGCCGTTTCAAAAATTAAAGTCCATAAATCATTATAAATGAACAATTAAACACTGTAAAAGTCATGAAAAAAACATTCACTATAAATATAAGCAGTACAATATTCCATATTGAAGAGGATGCATACGAAAAACTTCAGGGATATTTATTAAAGCTGAAAAGACATTTTGGAAACAGTAATGAAGCCCGCGAAATTATTGCCGATATAGAAAGCCGCATAGCCGAATTGTTTGCTGATAAGACACAGGAAGATACAAAAGTTGTGACAGTTGAAATGGTTGAAGAGGTAATTTCAACGATGGGATCGCCTGAAGATTTTGAAGATCAGGATACCGGGGAAGGGTCACTTTCTGTTGCAGCCAGGCGTAAACGGCGGCTGTACCGTAGTCCAGATAGCCGGGTAATAGCTGGTGTTTGCGGCGGTTTGGGTTCCTACTTTAAGATGGATCCAGTAATCCTCAGGATTCTGTTTGTACTCCTGTTTTTTGCAAATGGGGTAGGTTTGTTGGCTTATATTATTCTTTGGATAGCCGTACCGAGGGCAGTTACAACAGTTCAGAAACTCGAAATGCGTGGAGAGGAAGTCAATGTGAGCAATATCGAGCGTTCGTTTCGTGACCAAAGTACAACCAATGAACCAGTAATTGAGGATGAAACCCAACCAGTTGAAAAACCTGCAATGGCAGCTTCTGAAACAAAAATATATCGAAAAGAAGCCGATGCTGGAAGAAGGGAAAAAGACACTTCGTACGATATTGGAAAATCGTTACTCAGGATTATTGCTGTTCTGTTCGGGGCATTTTTTATGGTAACGGGATTCCTTGGCCTGGTAAGTTTAATATCTACAGCCATCATTGGTCAATCGCTTGTTGGGAGCTGGCCGCTCAGTTGGTCCCCCGATATTCAGATTTCAGGATTTCTGGGACATTTTGTTTCACCTGCTGCTTTAACATTGGGGATACTCTCTATAACCTTTCTGGTTGGACTTCCTTTATTGGCCATGTTTTTTATAGGAACCAAGCTGATATTCAGTTACAAAACCAATAACACGGCCATCGGTCTTGGTATGACCGGTGTTTGGTTGATTGCCCTGGTAACGCTCCTGGTTGTAACAGCGGGCGAGGCAGGAAATTATAAAAGCCAGTCCACGCTTACCAATAGTGAAACCATTTATTGTGAAACATGTCCCTCGCTTTATCTTCAGCTTTCCGAAGACCGTTATGCGAAATATCCAGAAGCAGATTGGGACCTCGACCGGTTTAAGGCAGTAATGGTTGACGGTAAAAATGTATTGCTCGGGAAACCAAGGTTCGATATCGAAAAATCGAATACCGATGATATTGTCCTGGTATTCAGAAAACGATCGAGGGGAAAATCGCAGACCGAGGCCAATACGAATATTCAGGAAATAATTTACAACCATCAGGTAATAGATTCACTTCTGATATTCGAACCGTGGTTCCTTACAGGCAAGGATGGACAGTGGCGCGACCAGAAAGTGGATATCACCCTGAAACTACCGGTAGGTAAATCGGTGTTCCTCAGCGATGAAATGGTGAAAATTATTTACGATATCGAAAATGTTTCCAATCACTGGGATCGCGAAATGGTAGGCAAATATTGGGAGATGCGCCCCGATGGACTTGCTTTGAAAGAATTACCGGAAAAACAGTAGTCTGAAATATTTTTTACTCTCCTTATCATATTTTCAAAAATAGATGCAGGAAATTCTACAATCATTTTATTATCTTTCATTTGGCCCGGTTAAAACAATAAATTAATAACCTGGTTAGCCGGTAGCAATTTAAATATTAAATGATTTCAAAACCACATATAAATCAAATCCTCATCGTATTCTATTCCCAATTGCATGTGAAGCAACAAAAGGGCTTCAAAATTGTGATAGGTGTTTTTAATATTTTGCTCAAGAAAGTTTTTTGAAGGTTTATCGTAGACATCACCGTCAAGTCTTAATTTCTGTATTTTTCCCTTTTCAGCATTAAGTTGTATTACAAGATCTTTGCCTTTCCATGTTCCGCTGTTCGAAAATTGATATGCTGGAGAATAACCAAACTGCCATTCGCAGGTTTCAAATTTTTCTGATGAAAGCTTTCTGATGATTTCTGATTCTTGTTCTGAAATGGAATAAAGCTGGTTAATGGCTGACGATTCAAGCTGAAAATGGAGTATCATACGTATAAAATCTTCGACCGGGGACGGATGTTGAAGGAATTCTGAAATATTAACCACTTTGTTCCGGTTCGATTGCACGGCTTTGCTTGTGTATTTTCCGGGAACCACCCTGATAGAATTCCCCAGGTTCTTCAGATCGGAGTTGTATAATAATGTTCCATGGTGCAATACCCGGTTTTTATAAACATGCTCTGCATTTCCCGAAATCTTCCGGTTATCCACCAGGAGGTCGTTCCTGCCCGATGTAACCGTTGTTATTCCCATTGCAGCGAGAGCATCAACTATCGGTTGTGTATACCTTTTGAAGCTGATCTCATGAGTACCTGATACGTTTTTAATAAATGTGAAATTTACATTCCCCAGGTCGTGAAAAACTGTTCCACCTCCCGAAATACGACGGGCAACTTTAATTCCCTTCTCCCTGATATGACGATAGTTTATTTCGCCCATAGCATTCTGGTGTTTGCCTACTACAACTGTATCAAAGCTTTGCCAAAGCATAAAAATATCTGCTGAGTGGTTTTTCAGCAGATATTCTTCGGCTGCCAGGCAAAAGTATGGATCAGTATTTTCAAGAAAAATGCACAGCATTAAAGGTAAATTTTAACCACTAAGGTAATCGGGTCTGATGATTAATAACAAAATCTTATTGTGAAATTTTAAAATTAACCGTTGAGATTCTTCGATTCAAATTGTTTTGCTCTGAATGACAATTATTTATGTTTTATGGATTGGGTTTGGTTGATGGAGCAGCCACCAACCAAATCCAATCCCTGATATGAAATTACAAGTAAATGTCATAGTTCGCTAAAATTCTATAATTATCCCAATGGTGGGCAGAACATTTCCTGTGGTATTCCTTACCGATCGGAGTTGATAACGCTGACCATTATCTGATAGGAGGAAATTTCCGTCAGAATCTTCTTCCCTCACAATAATGTCCAACTGATCGGATTTGTAATTGTAAAAATTCTGGATATCAATATAAAATTTCGCAGTGAGGCGGTTCAGATAATAGGCTTTATCAACCCTGAGGTCGAGCTGGTGGAAAGGCCTGAACCGTTCAGAATTAATCCTGTTGAAATCTAGATAAGGAGCACCGAGGATATTCCATGCATCAACCCTTGAGCTTTTATCAAGGTACCAGGGTGTGTAGGGGAGGCCTCCTACAAAACGCCAGCGTGTACCTACCCTCCAGTTCCGTTTCAGGTCTTTTGTCGAGGTAAGCACTACCAGGTGCTTGCTATCCCAGCTCGAAGGGAGCAGAATATTGCGCCAGTCGGTGAATTCGCTTCTTACCAGGGTATAGGACAGATTCAGGTTAAAGCCGTTGCTGGTATTTATACGTGTCTGAAACTCCGCACCGTAAGCCCTTCCTTTCGAAGTAGATGTTACTTCCTCGTCGCCAATAACGCCAAAATCGGCACCTTTATTGGCCAGACTTATGGAATCGTTTACCGAGAATGGGTAATTCCCATAATTTTTCCAGAAAAGTTCTGTCGAAAATAATATGTTGGATTTGGGTCGGTATTCAAAACCACCAATAATATGATCGACCGAAATGTATTTCAATCCATTCTTTTTATTGATAAACTCGTTGCCTATTTTGTAGCCTAATGTCGTATAAGCCGGAAGCTGATAGTAACGGCCAGTATTGAAATTAATACTCCAGTTGGGTGAAAATTCCCAGGATGCCGAGATACGGGGCGACAATTGATTTAAAAGGTTATTCATCTGATCCGAATAGTTATTGGCATCACTTCTTAACCCAATTGATAGGGTTAACCGTTCATCGAAGAAATTCTTGCTTGCCTGGGCAAAAGCGCCCCATTTAAAAAGGTTCAGACGGGTGTTGTAGCTGATATCAACCACTTGTCCTTCATAAAACCGTTTCCCCGTGGCGTTATTGGTATAAGTGGCTAATTCGGTGTTAACCCCGAAATTTAACCTGAACCCTTCAAGACGGGTATTGTTTTCGAACCTGAATTTGTTTTCAATCTCTTCAGATACAAAGCCATAAATCCTGTTATCTTCCGAACTGTCGTCATTCTCCAGATATTTGTATGCCTCGTTATTGAGGTGATTGCGGCTCAGGACGAGAGTTTGAAAACTGTTTTCCCTGAAATGTTTGTAAACCGCCCCAAAAGTGTAGGTCCACTGCTCATTGACAGGTATCTGGCTCAGGATATATTTTTGCTGATCGTCGGGGTCTTTTATGTTAAGGTTCAGGTCAAAAAGATCAATTGCCCCAAGTCCAACAAGGGTTAATTCATTTTTCTGATCGAAACGGGTGCGTACCTTAAACTGAAAATCATTGAATGTAGGTAGGAACGGCAACTCGAGCAGTCCAAAAAGAAATTCGAGGTAAGAACGGCGGGTGGAAACAATGAAGGTTGTTTTTTCACTAAGCGGGCCGTCGAGGGTTGCCGAAAGTTCCGATGCTCCTACCGTACCCCTGAATTTAAGTTTGTCCTGGTTTCCGTCAACCTGGAAAAATTCCAGAACTCCACTAAGCGCATTTCCGCGGTTGGCCGGGAATGCGCCTGAATAGTAGTTTACTTCGCGAAGGAAATCGGCATTGAGAATGCCCACCGGTCCGCCCGAGGCACCTTGTGTGGCAAAGTGGTTGATATTGGGTACTTCAACACCATCCAAGTAGAAACGGCTTTCGGAAGGTCCCCCGCCACGGATGATAATGTCGTTGCGGAAAGCCGGGGTACTTTGCACTCCGGGAAACGATTGAATAACCCGGCTGACATCACGGTTGGCTCCAGGGCTGTTTTCAATTTCACCGATACCAATTGTACGAAGCGATACAGGGCTTTCATCTGTTTTACGAAAAGGCGAAGCGGTTACACGCACTTCTTCAATCTGCTGATTGGTTGCCTGCATGGGTATTTCTACTGTGGCAACACGGGCGCTGCTTACTTCAATTTCGGGCGAAATGGCTTGTTTATACCCGATAAATGATGCCTGAATCCGGATAAAGCCGGGGTTCAATCCGGTTAACTGGAAATTTCCGTTCAGGTCGGTAACGGTTCCGGTAGTTATACCGGCCACCACCAGGTTAACAAAAGGTAGTGGCTCATTGCTTACTGCATCAAAAACACGTCCCCTGACGGTAGCCTGCTGTGCATATCCATATGAAAGGGTTATTAAAAAAATTAAGAGGAAAATAAATATTCTGGTTTTCATTTTCGGGTTACTTTATGAGGATTTTAACAGAGTGGATTATCTCTTTTGCTGTGGTCAGGGTGGTTAAATCGGTGAAAAGCTGTCCTGTTGCGCCTGAAGGGTGTCCATGCCCGATGGGATTCAGGAATACTGCTTCATCCCTGTTCGATGGATCAATGGTTCCTGCGTAAATCAATGAAGGCTGAAGGGACGTGAAATAATTAAGGTCGCCAGGGAATTTATCATTGGTCCAGAATTTATTTGAATCCCAAGGCTGGTTTATTTCGAGCAGAATACGGAATTTTCCGGATTTATTTTCGGAAAGTACAGTGTTTAATCTGAAATTCCCTTTTGGGGTAGCTGATGTTAATGCATCGGCAACAGGATTTTTGGGCGAGGGAATATACAGCCCGTCTGGCGCTTTGATTCCCCGCTTGTGGGCCCAATAGGGCAGGGTAGCTGGTCGTCGGGCTTCGCCGGGCTGATTGCTCCAGCGCCCTGGCGAAAGTTCGCCATGACCGTAACGTCCGGTTGCCACATATTGGGTGACATACAAAGTTTCAATATAGTTTCCTTCCATATCCTCGGCCCACACTGCCATACTAGGAAAGTTGTGTGCAGGTCCTTTCACAAACTCCAGTATAAGGTTGTTGCCTTTTCCTCCTGCATTTGTTGTAAACTCAATTATATCCGTATCCGGAACCTTCTGTGTGATGCACGATAGCATTATGAGCGTTAGTAAAAAAAACAGATATTTCATTTCGGTTTTTGTTTAAATATTTTTTTAATCAGATAAACAAAACCGGGCGTATAATGTTCAATGAAATCGAATATTTGTTTCCTGTCCTAATCCTGATGCACCTTTGATGAAAATGCAAGAAAACCCACCCCCCAATTATCCGGATATGAACCTTAACTCTTTAGAAAAAAGTGACCAAAGAATAGGGGATTAAACCAGTGCGTCTATTTCCAAATCCGGTAGTTGTTAACAAACTTTCCTTAACATCGCCATTTGTAATAACACGGGTTATTTTTTACAATCTGCACGGCATTAAAATTTACGAAACCTACCCAACGGTACAGAACCCGACCAATAATTTGGGTCTTAATAAATACGGGTATATATTTGGTAGAGATTACTATTGCGGATAAAGACAATCCGGTAGTAAAAAAAATAATTAAACAATAAACATAAAAAAATAATTGTGGTTATCAATTGGCCGAAATAACTGTACCCGGCTTGAAATAGCCTGCAAAAATATTACCCTGGTTTAACACTTCTTGTGCTTTCTGTACATCTGGATCGGTACTGAGGGTTGCCCTAATGGCGCCTTTCTGGTAGTAATACCTCGACACAATTTCATCGCGCAGCAATTCCCCGATTTCGGTACTGAACAGCAGAATGTCTTTATCAAAGTCGGGTTTCAGCTTTGCTTCGAGGGCTTTAAAATCTTCGCTAGCCAGATCGAAATATTTTTCGTTTTTGGCAGTTTTCACCAGCTCGGCAAAAGCCTCTTCAGTTTCGGAATCATACCTGAAATCGCTCTGCTTTACATATTGGGTAAATTCCCTGAAAATATCATCGGTAATCCTGAAATCTTCCGGCTGAGGAATTAAAGGCGTTTTTGCAGCATAAATAGTAGCAAAATCGAAGATATGGAAACGGGTAATCAGTTCAATGGCAAGGGTGCTCAAACTTTCCTGTTCTACCTTAACATCGGGGACAATGCCTCCTCCATCGAATACTTTGCGCCCTTTCAGGGTTGTAAATTGTGTAACCAGTGAATCGGGAACCTGCCCAACGCTTCCGTCTTCGTTGCGGTGCGAATAGTCGAGGGTTTGTATGCACCGCCCACTGGGAATATAATATTTGGCTGTGGTAACCTTTAATTTAGCATTATAACTGAGGTCACGGGTAGTTTGCACCAATCCCTTGCCAAAACTGCGGGTGCCGATTACAAGTCCCCGGTCGAGGTCCTGCATGGCACCGGCAATGATCTCCGATGCCGAAGCCGATGCCCGGTTGATCAGAACTGCTATGCGCACGGTGGTGTCAACCGGGTATTGCATGGCATTATAGGTATTGTCCCACTCTTTTACTTTTCCCCGTGTACTCACAATTTCGGTTCCTTTGGGTACGAAAAGGTTCATAATTTTAACGGCTTCAATTAGCAAACCTCCTGGATTTGACCTTAGGTCGAGGATCAGCGACTCGGGATTGTGTTTATTTTTCAATTCAAGATAAGCTTTCTTTACATCGTCTCCGCAATTCTGCGTAAAATTCGCCAGTTTGATATAGGCTGTTTTATTATCTACCATACCATAGTAGGGAACTGCATCTATGGTAATTTTTTCACGAACTACATCCACTTCAAATGTCCTGTTTTCTGTAGTTCTTTTAATTTTAATCTTTACCGGCCTCATGGCTGGCCCTTTTAAAAGGTTACTCACATCTTCGGTTGTCATGTCTGAAGTCGATTTTCCTTCCACCTCAAGGATGATATCTCCGGCACGCAGGCCAAATTTCTGGGCAGGGAATCCTTCATAGGGTTCCGAAATTATAATATTCCCTTTTTGTTTGCTGATCAGGGCCCCAATCCCGGCATATTCTCCTGTTGTCATAAACCGGAAATCTTCCATATCGGTTTCCGATATGTAATTGGTGTAAGGGTCCAACGATTCGAGCATTTTTTCGATGCTGGTTTTCACCAGGGTATTCGGGTTGATTTCATCCACATAAAATGCATTTAATTCGCGAAACAATGTATAGTAGATATCAAGGTTTTTGGCAATTTCAAAATTACGGTTATCGAGTTTAAAGCTTAACAAGGCAAGTCCAACGGCCATTGTTAATCCCAAAACAATATAATACTTTCTGACTTTCATGATGAATCCTGTTTAATAATTCGGCAAAACTAACAATTCTAAAACATTTCAGGTGCGGTTATAATTGCCCTAAGGTTGTTAATTTTTTCTAATTGTGCACGTAAGATTAATCCCACCTTTTAAACCATTTTTAACCATCAATGTCAAAACTGAGAAAACAGAATTAAAATTTTCAGTATCAACAGATTAAAAAACAGGAAATCATGAGAACATTAATTGCAGCAATTACAATTTTTACCCTGATTGGCTTAACCAATCCATTGAATGCCCAGAGGACAGAAAGGTTCAGGGGTGAAAGAAATATTTCCGAAAGAAGGGAAGCATTTATGCAACAAAGGAACTCCGAGACGAGATTAACCGACGATCAGAAAAAAAAGTTTCGGGCCTTGAGAATTGAAACGGAAAAAAAACTTAAACCATTTCAGGACCAGTTGAGTGAACTCATGGCAAAACACCAAACCCTGGTTACGGCCGATAAACCCGACATGAAGGCTATTGAAACCAGTTTGTCGCAAATTTCGAAAACCAGGCTCGAAATGGCAAAGATAAGGGCTGCCCGGCATCAGGAAGTCAGGGCACAGTTAACTGAAGAGCAGCGCCTGATGTTTGACAAACGTAGAGGAATGTTGGAACATAGAAAAGGTTTCAGGCCACCTGTAAGGTAGAACAACATTTGTGTGATTTTTTTTTATAAGCCGGTACAAAGTTGTATCGGCTTTTTTGTCAAAATCATCCGCTTGCCGGTAAAACCGACTCATTCGTCGAAAACAGCTAACCTTTGGAATTCTGGTACCGTACTTTTAGGTTGTATATTTATTGTGGGAGATGCGCCTTATTGTTAAAATATTAATTTCGGTTTTTATTCTGCTTTCACTCTCATCGTGCCTTTTTTTGGGGCCATCGGTGAGGGGCGATGGCGAAGTTGTTGAACAACTGCGCGACGTGGGTAATTTTTCGGATGTAAAAGTTACCAGCGGGATGAATGTATATTTTCTACAGGGCGATACAACGAGTGTGGTAGTGGTTGCCGACGGCAACCTTCAAAAACTGATTGAAACCAAAGTTATCGGTGGGACACTTGAAATAAGGGCTTTGGCCAATATCTGGAGCGCTTCGTCGAAAAAGGTGGTGATTACCACAAACAATCTGCGTGGAATTCAGGGAACCGCGGGGAGCAACATTTTTACATCCGGACCTGTTGTGGTTGATCAATTATCCATTCGCGCATCGGCCGGAAGTAATTTCAGAATGGAGCTCCAAGGTAAGAATATTGATGTATCAGTCAGTTCGGGCGCAAATGTATTCCTAAGCGGAAATGCCAGAGAACTGATTGCCAGGACCTCATCGGGAGCCAATCTTAAGGCTGAAGAGTTTCATGCCGAAATTTCAGATATTAAAGTTTCGAGTGGGGCCAACGCTTGGGTGACTTCCATGAAAGAATTAACCGCTCATGCATCAAGCGGAGGAAATATTTTCTACTACGGAACCCCATTCAAAACCAATACATCATCATCTTCGGGTGGAAATGTTACCCAGAGGGACTAACCAATTTCGGGGTCATATCCTGCATCTTCAGGCAGATTGGTCTTCATGGATGCCTGCACGGCAAGCTGGTCACAATGTTCGTTATAAGGATTTTCGTTGTGGCCTTTAATCCAGGTAAACTTAACATCATGTTTCCGGTAAACTTCAAGAAACCGCAGCCAAAGGTCCGGATTTTTCTTTCCTTTAAAACGTTTCCTAACCCAGTTGAATACCCAACCTTTGTTCACTGCATCGGCCACATAGCGTGAATCGGTAAATATATTCACCTTCGATCCTTCGATTTTCAGCGCTTCGAGGGCAACAATAACTGCAAGTAATTCCATCCGGTTGTTTGTGGTGAGTTTGTACCCTCCCGAAAGCTCTTTGCGGAAATTCCCCGACATGAGAATCACACCGTAACCCCCTGTCCCCGGATTACCCCGTGCAGCCCCATCGGTATATATTGTAATAACTGGTTTTGACATATGCAGATTAAAAATTTCCCGCAAAGATCGCTAAGTACGCTATGAAATTATTTATTTTTCTAAGCGCTCCTGGCGTGCATTGCGGGAAACCTATCCAAACTATTCCACAATCGTCATTTCATCTATAAGGTGAGTTGCGCCGGCATATTTATCGATCACCCACAACACGAACCGGATATCGACACTGATGGTACGCTGGATTTCGGGCTCAAAGGCCAGATCGCCACTCATGGCTTCCCAGTTGCCATCAAATGCACAACCAATCAACTCGCCGTTGGCATTAATAACCGGACTTCCTGAATTACCTCCGGTAATGTCGTTGTTGCTGATAAAGCAGGTTACCAGGTTACCGTTTTCATCGGCATATCTACCGAAATCTCGTGCAAGTATCAGCTCTTTCATTAGTGGAGGGACATCAAACTCATCGTCGCCGGGCATTTCTTTTTCGATATATCCCTGCACAGTGGTAATCTCCTTATATATGACCCCATCTCGCGGCTCATAACTTCCCACTGTTCCGTACGTAAGTCTCATGGTCGAATTGGCATCGGGATAGAATACCCTATCAGGGTACATTTCCATCAAACCGGCTACCCAAAGGTGGCGGCCCTCTTCGAGCGATGCAGCCGTTTTCTGGGTTTCTTCGCCAATTATGCGGAGCATATCAAAAACATCACCGGCTGCAATAAATGCAGGGTCTTTATCAAGTACTTTTTTTGATGGGTTTTTCAGGAATGCCGATAATTTGCTCTGGTCAGCAAAAATGGTTTTGGAAAACATCTGAGCGGCATATTTATCGAAATCACCTTTAAATTTTGATTTTATGGTGCCGAAAAATTTGGGATGGAACCTGGCAGGTGTCCTTTCAGCATACAGTTGCATCAATCGTCCGGCCAGTTTCTGATCGGTTCCGGCATCGTAATCCTTGAAAAAACCCTCAAGTGATTCCTGAATATTATTGGATACCTGGGCAATCCTTTCACTGTTCTCGGCAGGTTTCTCCAGAAGGTTGTACAAAGCACGCGAGCGATAGGCAAACATAAAAATTTCGGGACCGCGTAAAAGTGCCTCCGACAGGTAATCCTGAGCTATTTCATCTTCAATGTCAACAAAAGCGCTCCTGATCATTTCGAGGGCCTTTTCATATTTGGCCTTGCGTGCAGGTGAGGCAGCAACCCATTTTTCAAATTCTTTTTCCTGATCAAGCTTTTTTTCGATTACATTCAGGTTATTCAAACCCAGGTTCTGCCCAATGCTGTATTTGTAATAATTGGACGAACCGGCATATTTGTTAGCATATTGAATTCGGGCCTTTGGGCCAGTTTCCATGTATGCTTTTATAATATCGAGTTTCTTTTCGCGTACATCGATTCTTATGGCATTGGTAACATTCATTGTAAATTCAACTTCGACCGAAGTCCGGTAACGGTTTGTAGTTCCCGGGTAACCCATTACCATGGCGTAATCGCCATCCTGAACACCTCTCAATGAGATTGGAAGAAAATGACGGGGTTTCAGTGGAATATTTTCTTTTGAATAGGGGGCAGGTTTACCGTCGGGGCCGCAATAAACACGGTAAAGGGCAAAGTCGGCAGTGTGCCGCGGCCAGCTCCAGTTGTCGGTGTCGCCGCCAAATTTTCCGAGTGCCTGTGGCGGAACCCCTACCAGCCTGACATCACGGAATGTTTCATAAACAAACAGAAAATACCTGTTTTGCTCGAAAAAGCTTCTTACCTGTGCCTGATAATGGGTACCTTGGGTTGCTTCCCGCTCGAGCTTTGCAGATGCCTGGCTGATCAGACGGTTTCGTTCTTCGAAACCCAAACCCGGTTTTACCTCTGCAAGAACTTTTTCGGTAACTTCTTCGGTACTGATTAAAAAACGGGCAATTTTCTGGGGATTTGGAAGCTCATCGGCTTTTGTCCTGGCCCAGAAGCCATTTTGAAGATAATCGTTCTCAACGGATGAATGCCTTTGAATATCGCCAAAAGCACAATGGTGATTGGTAAGCATCAGTCCCTCGGGCGAAATCATTTCGGCAGTGCAACCGCCTATTGAAACTATGGCATCTTTCAGACTGTTGTTGTTGATGCTGTAAATATCTTCGGCTGAAAGCTTCAGTCCGGTTTTCTGCATATCGTTGATATTCAACTTATGAATCAGCGCAGGTATCCACATACCTTCGTCGGCTTTAGCCGGAAAAACCAGCATTGCGACGAGAATAAAAAAAGCAAAAAATCTTTTTATCATAACAAAACCATTATTTTTTGAAATTATGTGCAACCCAAACAACAACTGATTGGTGGCAGGTTGCGAAAATAGCAGTTTAAAACTCGTGGTCCAAATAATGCCAGAAAATATCGGAAATCAATTTCTGATTGATTCTGAACATTATAATATTTATACTCCAGCCACTCTACGTTTGTATTCGGCCAGGGCTGCATCGAGCCTTTCACGGGCTGTTGTATCGCCTGGTACGTTATGCGAAGGATGTATGTAAAGTTTAACTCCCCTATCGGCCAACATCTCGGCAACCGTACAGATGGTCATCCAAACTGAAGTTACAAAACCCATGGTTGATAGCGGCCCTATTTTATCCTGATGGCCCTTAAGGTTAACCGATGCATCGATTTTCGGAACACAGGTATCAATAACCACATCGGCAATTTCAAAAATCTGTTTTCCTGTTGAATGACGTGTGGTTACCCCTTTAAAGGCGGCTTCGGAACCGGTAACAATCACTTTCATCCCCATACGCTTGGCTTCTAAAGCCACATCGATGTTTACATTGTTGATCCCGGAGTGCGAAAAAAGCCAAATTGAATCGCGCTCATCGAAAGTATAACTTTTCATGATCTCTTTTCCGTAACCTTCTACCCTTTCGAGGAATACAAACTGGTGCACCCCCATTTCGCCCATAATATGGGTAAAAAATGAGAGTGGAAGTTCGATCATAGGATGAAATCCGACAAATCCCCCAATCCGGGGGTACATTTCTTCGACCGGTATGGTGGCGTGTCCGCAGCCAAAGGTATGAACCCATCTGCCCGATTCAATTGTAGTGGCCATAATTTCGGCAGCTTCCCTGATATTTTCCATCTGGGTGGCTTCTATTTTATCCATTACCTCGCGGGCATTGGATAGCCATTGTTTTGCAAGCATAATTGAAAAAATTTTTAAAATTTGTTATTGTAATTTTTTGGTATTCAGCACTCTGAAAATAATAAATGACACTAAAAGGCTCACAGGCGCAATGAAAAAAGCGTACCTTAATCCGACAACTTCGGCCAGGATTCCTGTAATATAGGGGAATAACATCCCTCCAACCAATCCCAGGGCAAGCACAAGGCTAAACGCAGTTCCAGAAAGTTTGGAATAAGCATCGCCAACAAATGCAAGAACCAAAGGAAAAACTGCAGCAAATCCAAAACCTATAAGGCCTAAACCTGCTACAGCCATTACTTTGCCCTTTGAAACAATCATCAAAACAGCGCCGGCAATGGCAATCATATAAGCAAATGTTAAGATTTTTTCGCGGGCAACCGTTTTCAGTAGATTTCCAAGTAAAAGCCGTGCAATCATCAGCGAAAGCCAGTAAACCGACAACAGAAATACAGCCTCGCGTGAACCCACATGCAGAACTTCGGAAAGATAGGTAGCCGACCAGCCACTGATAACCATTTCGAGGCCACTCTGTACAAAAAGCATTATACCCAAAAGAAGCAGGTTTGATTCTTTCAGTAAACCAATTCCTTCAGCGAGTGGAAACCCCTGGTTGTGCTTTGATGCGGGAAATTTAATCGCCAGAAAAAATAACAAAGGAATAAGAATCAGCAAACCTGCAGTAGCAATCAGGTTCTCATAATCAAAAATGCCAAGTAACGATCCGATGAGAAAGGGTACACTAAATGCTCCGATTCCGAAAAATACGCCGAGAAAACTTAGGCCTGAGCCCCTGTTTTCTTTGCTTATATCGGCCACCAAAGCATTTGCTCCCCCATTTATGGCACCTCCGGCAAAGCCAGTAAGCAACAATGCAATCTTCAAAACCATCATCGAGGGGGCAAATGCTATACCTTCGATACCTGCAAAAACCAATGCCGTGCAAATCACCAAAAGCCATTTATAGCCGAAACGGTCAACCACTGGCCCGAAAAAAAGAGAACCAATAAGCATCCCAAGGCTCATGAGCAGAAAAAGCGATCCTGCATTGGCCAATGATATATCAAACTTCGAAATTACCGAGGGCAAAACTGCACCCAGTATGGCCATAACAATCCCGAATATCAGCATTGCCATAAATGATGCCCAGAGAACCTGTTTTTTTATGTACATAAAAGTTATATTTAACCTGAAATTAAAACTCGCTTAAGTATGGAAGCCTTCCGGCCCCGATCAAACCTGCATTGCCTTTCAGCACCGACACTTCAAAACGAACCTGTTTCATACTGATGGGTTGAGCCCACAATCCGGCTTCCCGCTTTATTTCATTAAGATACCGGGAGGCTGGTCCGAACAATCCGCCGCCGAATATAAGGATTTCGGGGTTGAATATACTCACGAGGTTTGCCGAAGCCATTCCCCAGAATTTTATGGCTTTACTGACAATCGCCTCTGCATCCGGACGCCCCTGCTCATAAGCTTCAAACAGCAACTTGCAATCGTTCAATTTGTTGCCTGTAAAATCATGATAAGTTTTCTCTAATCCTGACCCCGAAGCGTGGTATTCGAAACATCCGCAGGCGTGGTATTTTTCATAAAATTTTTCGGTTAATGCCATCCAGCCAATGGCTCCGGCAATATCGCCATGCCCCCTGATGATGTGTCCATCACATAAAATTCCGGCGCCAATGCCAGTTCCTACTGCCATGAAAATTGCATTTTGCGAACCTTTGGCTACTCCCTGCCATGTTTCACCAAGTATATAGCAAGTACGGTCGCTTTCAATCCTGAAACGGAGCCCCGATCCAGAAAAATTGATTTCAAGCCTATTGAGTAATGGATAATTTTCCCATCCCGAAATGTTGGGTGCCCATACGCAACCTGTTGAAGCGTAGTAAATTCCAGGAACACATAAGCCAACCCCTTCCGGATTTACACCCAAAAGTTTTGCTGATTCCAGTGTCTTTCTGATTTCATTTACAATAAGCTGACCCACCTCCTCCCCTGCCAGATTTTTTGTTTTTTCAACGCAACGATAAACAATCGATCCATTCTGACCAAAAATTGCTGTTGCAAGTTTGGTTGCGCCAAGGTCAATCCCAATAGTTGTCATAATTCAAAAAGTGATTGATACAGAAAACCGCAAGGTCTAACAAAACATTTACTCCGGGGTAATTTCCCATACCTGAACCTGTTTTCTGTTAATATTCGTCTCAATTTTCAGGGTATTGTTTACCGACTCCAGTGTAACCTGATTTCCTGCTATTATTTCTCTGAGTTTGTAATATCGATTTTTTTCAACCTTCAGGTTCACGACCAGTTCTTCTGCAGAATCGCTGTGATTGATAATAAATAAAAGCTGGCCATTTCTGTTTTCCTGCAACCTGACCTCAACCTGTGCCGAAGTTCTGCCGTCGAGCGAAGTGGTAAACGGCTGTTTGATTCCGGCCCAGTTTGTCAGGTTTATAAAAAACCGGTCGTTAGCAGGATTGACATCCGGAAAGTTTGCCATTCCCAGGTATGACCCGACCAACATGGCTTCACCTTTACCATAAACCGAATTCACAATAGCAGGCTGTCCCTGTTCGGTTGTTGCTAAAACCTGGACAGAACTTCCTTCGAGTGGTTTTGCCGACTGTGAATAGAGCGATCCCTTCAATAAATCTCCCGGCTTAAGTCCAACCAATGCAGGATGTTTCAAACCGGTTATTGTAAGGTTCAGGTTTTCTCTCATTCTTACCTCATCTTCCCTGACGCCGAAAATATCATGAAGTCCAAGCCCCGGAATGATTTCCGATGCATAACCTCTATCATCGTTCCAGGCCATCCGTGCTTCGGCCATTACATAGCCCCCGTTGGCAACAAATTTTCTCAATCCTTCTGCAGCTTTCCGGGTAAACATGATCGGATAGGGTATAATCACCAGCTTATATTGCGAAAGGTCATTATTCTCGATGTGCTCACGATGAATAAAATCGACCGGGATGTTGTGGTTGGCAAACGACTGGAAGTAGCCTATCAGAGAATTGGTAAGCGCTGCCGGATAATCGCGCCGTTGCATCCCTCCCACCATCTGTGTGAGCGGATTATACACTATTCCAACTTCGGCTTTGACCGGAGTTGAGCTAAGTAATAATTGCTGGTTTTCGTCAACCACGGCAGCAATCTGGCCTGCTTTCACCGAACGGTCGGTAAGTGTTCCGTCAAGATTGATCAATCCGTAACCACCTGCTTCGTAACCGGACGACATGGGGTAATAGGCATAAATGTTTACGCCTTTTGCGCCTTTGGCAATGGCCGACCATGCCCAAATCCGATGATCATCGGCAGTAACCGGATCACTTATCAGTAAAGAAATTGTTCCCAATCCAGCTTGTAATTCGCCTACAAACCAACCCCCTTTTTCGCGATTGGCGCTTCGTGTAAAATCCATTACTGTGCGAAGTGTGGTTACAGACCATGCCCTGTCGGGGTGGTTATGTTTGGGATAAAGTGAAACACCATAATAATCGAGCGGGCGT
>JBBIHB010000021.1:34273-51549 GCA_037447215.1 Bacteroidales bacterium | reverse complement strand
CCCCTGAAGCAGAGCAAAGGCCGGCATCGGCCGAAACAGTAACATCAGCCGGTGGGGTAATGGTTGGGTTTTCATTGTCGGTAACTGTAACTGTAAATGAAGCGGTTTGTTCGTTTCCTGCTGCATCTTTTGCAGTATAGGTTACAGTAGTTACTCCAACCTGAAAAACAGAACCGGAAGTATGAGTGCTTGTAAAACTTGTAACACTGCAATTATCAGTAGCATTGGGTTCTGTCCAATTTGCTGCGGCACTACAAAGTCCTTGTTCGTTGTTAAGTTTTATGTTTGTTGGTACATTACTGATAACTGGTTTTTCAGTATCAGGGGTATTTGCAATTGTAACAGATAAATCATCAAGATATTCGCATCCGATTGAATTATCTTTTACTTTTACATCATATAATCCAGCCTGTAATCCTGTAATTGCAACTCCGGGTATAAAAGATTTCCAGTTTGACCCATCATCGAAACTATAAAGCCAAACAGGATACGGTGAAGAGGAAGTGGCTGAAATGGTTAACGAACCATTATTATGGCCACAGGAGGTGGGCTGGCTGCTCAGACTTGCAGAACTGATTCCATTAACCTTCACATTAAATGAGCAACTTAATGTGGAAGAAGTTCCATTTAACGGTGTATGAGTAGCAGTATAAACTATGGTTTCCTGACCAATCGGGAAAAAATCGCCCGGTTGTTTGTTTGATGAAACTGTAAAGTTTATGCCACCTCCACAAGCCAAATCAACAAAAAATGCATTGTGATATAACCGGTCAACTTCGATGCTGTTGTTTCCATTTCCACTGAATTCGTATTTCAGGTAATAAGATCCAGGTTCGACCGTATTCGGGATGTTCATGGTAAAAGTACCTGAACTTGCGGTAGGGATAGTATTTGTCCAAATTGTATTGTTACTGGCGTTAATAAGAGAGAGTGTCCAACTGATAGCCCTGTTTTGTGGATTGATCAAAACCATATTGATTATTGCAGGTGTTTGGATATACTGCATAGGTGGAATAAAGAATGGATTTCCGGTTCCGGTACTTTGCCAGAGCCTTAGGTTGTTCTGGCCGATACGGGCAGCACGGTTATAGGTCCAACAGGCAGTCTGTGATGCTGGCAGGTCAAATTCCATTACAAAAGAATATTGCTGACCAGGTATAGTTGTCTGGCAATTCAGTTTGAATTCCGGAGTTGTCCAGCTAATATTAGAACCAAACACTCCGTTAACCTTTGTGGTTGCACATACTTCTGTAGAAGAAGGGCAAGGGTAGCTACCGTACACAATGGTACAGTCCTGTGCATCGGTTTTGATGCTGTACCCAAACAGAATCAGGGCCGTTATCAGAAACGCCACTGCTTTTGGATACGTTTTTTTTGTTGTAAGTAGAAAATTTTTCATAGTCCCTGAATTTTATTTTTTTGGAGTTTTAATAATTTCTTTGCTTTGATTTGAAGATATAATAGCAGGGGTAATCACCACAGCATCGGTTGGATTCCCTGAAAGAAGTGCCGTAATTTTTTATTTCAGATATATTAGGATCATATTCCCATTCGATGTAGATATTTTTATTCATAGTCCCTTGTTTAAACATAAAAAAAACGAAATAACTTTTTGTTCAATCCATGATTAAATTTTTCAGAATTGTCGATTATAAATCCAGTCACAATTAATGATATTTTGACCAATCGCACCAAATTTTTTTGTTAAAAATTTGTTAAGGTAATGTTATTCGATTTTATACTGTTGGATTTCAGAGCGTATTTACTCCCAATTGATTTTTTAAACTTGTAAAGGTGATGTAAACCTTGGTTTTTCATAATAGCGTCTTTTTTTGTCTTTAATTGCTATCAAATCCAGTGCCATTGCATTTAAGTAATTAAAAATCAGTAATATATCTATATTGAATTTTGGCGAATTGTTCCCAACCCGAAATATCTCTTCCCAAAATGAGACAATCCCGATCCATGCCAATTGTTTTCTGATTTTTTCTACCTTTGATAAAAAATATACCAGATGGATAAAAATTCAATGATTTTCTGGAATGTTGATACACAGAATGATTTCGTTGAACCCTGGGGGAAATTATATGTCCACGGTGCGGAACTGATTAAGCCTGTGTGGGCAGAGATTACAAAACTAGCCCGCTTGCATCATATTCAGGTGGTCAACACAGCCGATTACCATTATATTTATAGCGCTGAAATTGATCCGGAGCCCGATATGGTGAATACCTTTCCACCCCATTGCCTGGCCGGGACACCTGGCGCTGAATTTATCAGAGAAACCCGTCCTGATGACCCTGTTGTGTTCCATTGGAATGTCAGATACGACTATGAGGCATTGAACACAGAATTAAGTAATTCAAGCAATATTGTCATACTTAAAGACGCTTTCGATGCATTTTCGGGAAATTCTGCGACTTCTTCCATCGTTGAATTGTTAAAGCCTCAGATCGTTGTGGTTTATGGAGTAACCACCAATGTTTGTGTCGATTATGCTGTAAGAGGTTTGGTTGAGAGGATTCCCAATGTTTATGTGGTTAAAAATGCCATAAAAGAGTTGCCGGCTATTCCTTTTCCTTTTTCAGCGTGGGACAGCATGGGGGTTAAACTCATCACAATGAATGAGCTGGTTGATTCGTTCAATTAAATTGAATAATGTTAAGTTGATTTTGGTATGTGGAAATTGATAATTCTGTTATTGTTCGCTAATACAGTTATGTACGCACAGAATACTTCAGTTAAGATTGCATTGGCCAAATATGGCGGTGGCGGTGATTGGTATTCTGATCCTACTGCTCTTCCCAATCTGATCAGGTTTTGCAATTTTGAGCTTAAAACCAATATACATCCCGAACCAGCTACCGTAGAAGTAGGTAGCCTTGATATCTTTAATTATCCGTTTGTACACCTCACTGGACATGGCAACGTGGTTTTTTCGGACAGCGATGCGCGCAACCTCCGTAGGTATCTCGAAGCTGGTGGGTTTCTGCATATCGACGACAATTATGGACTTGATCCCTATATCAGGCGTGAAATGAAAAAGGTGTTTCCCGAAAAAGAATTCATTGAACTTCCGCCAACTTATCCCATTTTCAGCCAGAAATTCAATTTTCCCGAAGGATTGCCCAAAATTCATGAACACGATAATAAACCACCTCAGGCTTTTGGGATATTTATAAACAACAGGCTGGTATGCCTGTATACTTACGAAAGCGACCTGGGCGATGGATGGGATGATCAGGAAGTGCACAACAATCCCGAAGAAATCAGGCTTATTGCCCTGCAGATGGGGGCCAATATTATCTCCTATGTTTTTGGGCAATAACATATTGATAAAATTATGTATTAACTAATTTATACTGATATGGATTGGAACGGAAACAAAGAAATGATCAGCAGGGAATTTGATTTTTCCGGTTTTAAGGATGCCATTTATTTCATCAATAAAGTAGCCGATGCCGCTGAATTGAATGATCATCATCCTGATATCCTCTTGCACAAATATCGGAAAGTTACCATAACCCTCACCACCCACAATCAGGGGAAAGTTACCCTGAAAGACCTCAAACTTGCTGAAATAATCGATGAAATTTACAACCTTGAGTTTAAAAACTGAGAAACTCATTTATTATGGTCGGAGAGAGTTCAATTTTATTTCCTGCCGAGTGGTCTGAGCAGGATGGTGTAATGGTTACCTGGCCCGATAAAGGTACCGATTGGGCTGGTTTACTTGATGATGCCGAACAGGTTTTTATTGCCATTGCCTCTGAAATAGTAAAAAGGGAAAAGCTTATAATAGTTTGCCGTGATAAAGTGAGAGTAGGGAATAATTTTTCCGAAGAACAGAAAAAATCAATCAGGATTGTTGAATTGCCTTACAATGATACATGGGCACGCGATCATGGTCCTTTATCCATATTAAATAATGGTCATCCAACTGTTCTTGATTTTGGGTTTAACGGTTGGGGTGATAAATACAATGCATGTCTTGATAATCAAATTTCCGTGGGGCTTTTCAGAAAGGGGCTATTCAGCCCTGAAACGGGTTATATCGATTGCAACGATTTTATTCTGGAAGGAGGAAGCATTGAAACTGACGGACAAGGGACTATCCTTACAACTTCGGCATGTCTGTTGAACCCGAACCGCAATCCATGGTATTCAAAATCGGATATTGAGGATAAACTTCAGGAATTGTTAGGGGTTAACCGGTTTTTGTGGCTTGATTATGGCCATCTTGAAGGGGACGATACAGATAGCCATATAGATACACTTGCCCGTTTTTGTGACGAAAAAACAATTGCTTATGTGCAATGTTCCAATCAGGAAGATGCACATTTTGAAGAACTATCCCGAATGGAAGTTCAGTTGAAAACATTTAAAGACCAAAATGGGCATCCTTACCATCTCATTCCATTACCTATGGTATCACCCTTATTCAATGAAGAAGGACAAAGGATGGGTGCAACTTATGCCAATTTCCTGATCATAAACGGGGCTGTGCTGGTACCGGTTTACGGAGTTCAGGAGGATGTAGAGGCTATAAAAATTATTGAAGGTATTTTTCCGGGGAGAGAAGTAGTTGGTATCAATTGTTTACCTTTGATCAGACAAAATGGTTCGTTGCATTGCATAACCATGCAAATACCTAAAGGATTTTTGGCATGAAAAAATCAGTTATAAGGGCAGGGCTTGTACAACAGTCAAACACATCCGACATATCGGGAAACCGGTTGCGGCTCAAACAAAGTATCCGTGAAAGTGCTGAAAGAGGTGCTGAACTGGTGGTACTTCAGGAGTTGCACGATACGCTTTATTTTTGTCAGACAGAAAATGTAGATCGATTTGATCTTGCCGTTTCAGTTCCGGGTGAATCAACTGAGTTTTATGGCGGGATTGCCAAAGATTGCGGCGTTGTGCTCGTAACATCTCTTTTTGAAAAAAGAACTGCCGGGGTATATCACAACACTGCGGTTGTATTCGAAAATGATGGAACCATTGCAGGCACTTACCGGAAAATGCATATACCTGACGATCCGGCTTATTACGAGAAATTTTACTTTACACCGGGTGACCTGGGTTTTAATCCAATTACAACATCATTGGGGAAACTTGGCGTTTTGGTATGCTGGGATCAGTGGTATCCCGAAGCAGCACGGTTGATGGCACTGGCCGGAGGTGAAATTCTTATTTATCCCACCGCAATAGGGTGGGAGAGCAGCGATACTGAAGATGAAAAACAACGACAACTTGATGCATGGATAACTATACAGCGTGGCCATGCTGTTGCAAATGGGTTGCCGGTTATTGCTGTAAACCGTACTGGACTCGAACCCGATCCTTCAGGCCAGACCGGTGGTATTGAGTTCTGGGGCAACAGTTTTATTTGTGGGCCTCAGGGAGAGATAATTAATAAAGCTGAATCGGACAAGGAGCGGGTTATGGTTTGTGATGTCAGTATAGAACGTAGCGAACAGGTGCGTCGTTGGTGGCCTTTCCTGCGTGATAGGAGGATAGAATGTTACCATGATCTTACCAAACGTTTCAGGGATTGAAAAGGAGTATTTACAATATCTTAAAACATAATTGAATATGAAAAAATCATTCCTTACACTTGCAACTCTGTTTGTAATTATAATTTCTGTCAATGCTCAGGATTATAAAACCGGTATAGGAATCCGGGGCGGGCTTTCAAACGGATTAACCATAAAACACTTTATTTCTTCGGAAAGCGCCCTCGAAGGATTGTTAACTACACGTTGGAACGGATTTCTGGTTACCGGGCTCTATGAAAAACATGCACAGGCTTTCGGAGTTACCGGGCTATACTGGTATTACGGATTTGGCGCCCATATCGGTGCCTGGAACCACAACTACAAAAATAACCGGGACGACAATTATTCGGTAATCGGAATCGATGGCATAATTGGTATCGAATACAATATTACCGAGATTCCATTTAATATAAGCCTCGATTATAAACCCGGACTGAATATTCTGGGCAGACCACTTGGAATGAGCGATGAAGTTGCTTTGTCGATCCGGTATGTTTTCGGTTACCGGTAAACTTTTTATTTACAATACATATCAATCACCCGTTGAATAGCCCGCTGGCAAACCGGGCAGAATTCTTCGGGTGTATTGCTTTTCATCCGGCAATCCATTACCGGGCTGAAAATCCTTTTCGACATATAGCCGCCTCCTTCGAAAACACCTACCATTCGTGAATATTTTTCAATCCGGGGGGTAGGTATAGGAATATCGGGTATAAGCATATCTTCCCATTTCGAACCGAAATCAACCAATGTTGTGATGTTCGGCTCCCATGGTTCTACCTCAAGGTTGTAAAAATTCTCGTAAGCCACCTGCGAGTCGTAATACTCGTCGCCTAAACCTGCAAACGAATGGCCAAATTCATGTACCATTACCTTTTTCGAAAGGTGGTGATCAGTAGTCCCTATGCCGAGGAAATTATAAAATCCCCCACCACCATACTGTGGGCTGTTGACCAAAACAAAAAAATGATCCCAGGCCACTCCTGAAAGGGCATCATAAATTGAACGCATATCGTTGGTTGTCAGGTATCTGTCGAGGTCGAATGTGTAAAATGTTGAATTGAAATGGGTGTTCCTGTAAATATTTTTACCCGGAATATCAGTCCCGCTTTCCAGCGAAGGTGTCCATAAAGCCGAAACATTAAAATTGCTCCGGTTTTGATCAAATGGACTTACCGAAAAAAGATAGTTACACATTTCCTGTGCATCTTTTATGAATTTTTCCCTTTCATTTGTGACATAACCCTCCGATAAAAAAACCAGGTCAACTTTAACTGAAGGATCACCATTGACGATTATGGGTGTCAGATCGGGTTCTTTAAAATTCTCTTTCCGGATAAAATAATCTTTTGGATCGATTACGGTTTCATGGACAGCTTCAAAAATTCCATCCCTATTCCGGTGTTCGACTGAAAGGTTCACCTTGTTTTTTGGAAAAGGGAAAAAGACAGCCTGATAAAATGCCCGATTAATCAATTTTGCTTCGGAAGTGGTCTGCCATTCCTGAAAAAGATTTGCGAATCCCCTTGAAAAGATCAATTCACCCGAAATAGCATCGAATAGCCTGTACCGGTATGTGCCATAATTGAGTTCATCAATAAGGAAAGTTTTCGATCCTGCCCACAATCCAGCCTCAAGCATTTGCTGCGGAAATACCTCTATTTGTTTTTGATTCCCGGCAACAATAAAGTCAAATCTAAAGGTTTTTTCAGTAAAAAAATCCGGGTAATTAACCTGCGACAAAGTTAAAATTGGCATCAACAAACCTGAAAGGAACAGTATTACATGACCCATGACAATCATATTTTGTAAATTTGACCCTAAAAATAGAATTATAGGGTAATATAATGATACAACTGGTATATAAATTTTTACTGGAATATCTGAGAAGTTTTGAACTAACACAATCACTTGCCAAACCTGCTTCAGCAATTTTATCTATTGGCGCATTAATTATTGTTTCATGGATAGCAATGGTGATTTCGCGATATATAATATTAAGAATTGCACGAAAGATCGCCCGTAAAACAAAAACCGAATGGGATGATATTTTAATAAAACGAAAAGTATTCAATAGTCTTGCCCATCTCATTCCTGCCTTTATTTTATATCACAGTGTGCAGTTTGCAGGTACGGAAATTAATACCCCGCTTTCGGGATTATCGCCTGAAACGCTTCAGGAATTATCAAAAGATTACTATTTGCAACTGGGCGATTTCATCATGAAATGGGTAAAAGTTTACATGATAATAGTGATCATATATATTATCAACACGTCGCTCAATGCTGCAAATGATATTTATCAGACAACCGCTTATTCGCATCACCGGAGTATAAAAGGTTATATTCAATTGTTAAAGATACTGATCTATTTCCTTTCGGGCATTCTTATCATTTCTATTATTCTCGAACGCGACCCGACGGTTATGATTGCTGGTTTAGGAGCTATGGCCGCCGTATTGTTGCTCGTCTTTAAGGATACCATTCTTGGTTTTGTTGCATCAATTCAGCTATCGGCAAATGATATGCTTAAAATAGGCGATTGGATTGAAATGCCCGGCCATCGTGCCGACGGAACCGTAATTGACATTACTCTGAATACTGTAAAAGTACAAAACTGGGACCGGACTATTACCACAATTCCAACATACGCACTGGTTTCAGAGTCATTCAATAACTGGAAAGGCATGGAAGAATCAGGTGGCCGGCGGATCAAACGAGCCATATTTATTGATGTAACAACCATAAGGTTTTGTGACGCAGATATGTTAAGAAAGTTTGCAAAATTTGAATTAATCAGAAATTATGTGGAAAAAAAGGAAGAGGAAATAAAAGCATATAACCTGAAACATAATATTACCGACGAAGATATGATCAGTGGCCGAAGGCAGACAAATATTGGGATTTTCAGAAAATATCTTGAAAATTACCTAAGCAATAATTCTAAAATCAGGCAGGATATGACTTTTCTAGTCAGGCAATTGCAGCCTACCGATAAAGGATTGCCTATTGAAATTTATGTATTCAGTAAGGAAACGGCATGGGTAAATTATGAAAATCTTCAGTCCGATATTTTTGACCATGTATTTGCGGTAATTTCAGAGTTTGGTTTAAAAGTTTTTCAGGCTCCTTCAGGAAACGATATTAAGCTGGCAGTAGATCAATTGAAGAATTAATAGTGAAAGAGAACATTCTATTAATTCAACCATACTTTTGGTCAGTTGTTATGATATATCAAATTGTCACAATCGACTGTAATTTTCTGTGTAATCCTGAAAATCTGTAATAATTTTGTAGATTTGCAAAACAATTTGTAAGTAATTTAAAAATCTACTTTTATGATTAAAGATGAGTTTTTGGAGCCGATAGCCGATATAGATGCCCTCGATGAAAAAATATTGAAGCTGATTACCAAAAATGCCCGTATCCCATTTCTTGAAGTTGCCCGCGAGTGCGGCGTTTCAGGTGCAGCTATTCACCAACGTGTTCAACGTTTGCTTAATATTGGGGTTGTATCGGGAAGCGAGTTTATCCTGAATCCTCAGAAACTTGGATACAATACAACAGCGTACATGGGTATTTATCTCGATAAAGCAAAGTATCACCGCAAAGTTGTGCAGGAACTGGTGAAAATTCCTGAAATTGTTGAGTGTCATTACACAACGGGGCAATATGCAATTTTTATCAAGGTACAAACCAAAACCAACAAGCATCTTAAGAAATTGATCGATGATCAGCTTCAAGAGATTGAGGGCATTGCACGGACAGAAACCTTTATTTCACTTGAAATGGAATTTAAACGCCAGGTCGAGATATCGTGACAAATTAGCACAAAATAAAAAATGGCCGGAAACAGCGGTTATTTTCATTTTCTGATTGATTAAGAAAACTCTTTATTGTGTTGTAGGATATCGAGCCCAATCATTTCATTTATAGGCGAATCCTGACGGGATAATAATAATATCGGTTAATTAATTTAATTTCCCGGAACCACCGAATGTAAAAGCACCAACTATTGCCAATACCAGTAGCTGAAACACGAATGTGGTGATTTCACCATGAATTAATGAGAATTCGTTGTTAAAAACTGTTGTGGTAATCATGCCTGTGATCCCTCGCATTCCGTATGCATGAAATTTCATGATTTCAGGAACACAATCCGTTATGCCTGCCTGAACATACGGGCAGGAATAACATTTCTCCTAGGGATTCCCCGCCAGAACGTTTCAGACGGGCTGGCATCGGACCATTTAAAAATAAAACAATATATACGATGAAATACATCAAGGGCGTGGTCGAAAGTAGAGCGGGTACGCAGGATAATGGCGTAATTGCTGAGAAAGGTTGCATTATCCTGATGAAAATACTTGAACCCAATTTTAAAAAACCTTATGCCGGGGTGATGGCCACAATGCCAACAACCAGGCCTTTTGCTGCTCCCATTCCCGACGGTTTTTTACTTTTTGCAGCATTGTAAAATATCCAGGTAAGCATAGCAGCTGCCAAAGCTGTATTTGTATTCATAAGGGATAGTGCAGCTACAGGGTCGGCTGCCAGTGCTGAACCGGCATTAAAACCGGACCAGCCAAACCATAGAAATCCTGCTCCCAGAAGTACGAAAATGGTATGTTTACCGGTTTTATTTCTTCCTTATAGCTTTTTCCTGCGTCCCAAGTAAAGTGCCCCTGACAAGGCATCAAAACCTGCCGATATGTGTACAACGGTCTTCGTGCAAAATCGAGCACGACCCAGTAACGCAGAAATCCATTCTGGTGATACGTCAAGTGGGCAAGCGGGGCATATTCAATCAGGGATGATAAGACAACGAACAAAATTTACGATATAAACCATACCCTGCCTGCAAATGATCCGGTAATGAGGGCAGGCGTAATGATGGCAAATTTTAACTGGAACATGGTGGAGAATGCTAACGGAAAAGTCGGGCCCAGATCGGGTAGTTTACCTGGTACAACATCCCTGAACATAAAAAAAGGTGAATGGATTTTCAAATAATCTATAGTTTTCGTACTGACTGAATCGCCGAATGCAATACTTAGAACGATAAAAATCCACAAAATGATTACAATTCCCATTGTAAAAAAGCTTTGAAGCAGGGTGGAAATAACATTTTGGGGTTGGATCGTGCCCATTTAGAAAAATGCCAGACCGGGTGTCATAAGCAAAACCATCGCTGTAGCAGTGAACATCCAGGCAGTATCTCCTGACGAAAGTGCAGGGTCATCGGGGCGATGGTTTGCTGCCAGGAATATGATTCCGGGTATGTACTCGAATATCAGTGCCAATAAAATGAACTATCAGGTTTTTCGGTTAATGTTTGTATCCATTTCAGATGAATAAATAGATTTTTGTAAATAATATTGGCACTAAAAGATCAAAATATCATTAAAAAGCTAATAAAAATATTAAAAATATACTATTTCTGAAAAATGATAACATTTGGACAATATTTGAAATTGAAACCAATAAAATTTATTGGAAATCCTGATTGGGTATTCTGCCAATTAGGTTTATTATGGCTTTTGGTACTTATCAGAATTTTGACAAAAAATCATCGAATGTTTTTTGATTGAATACTTTTTACATACATTTGGTGGAAAATTGTATTAAATCATGACATTAAGAAATAATCTGGATGATGTTGACCTGAAAATTCTAAATATTATCAGTCGTAATGCAAGGATCCCATTCAAGGATGTAGCCAGCGAAGTTGGAATTTCGCGAGCTGCTGTACATCAGCGTGTAAACCGGATGGTCGATTTGCAGGTCATTATTGGCTCTGGCTATTATGTAAATCCTAATAAGGTGGATTACCGCACCTGCACCTACATAGGGATTTTCCTCGAAAAGGGCGGAATTTATAGCGATGTGGTTTTAAAACTCAAAGAAATACCCGAGATTGTTGAATGTCATTATACAACAGGGCAATATGCAATATTTATAAAGGTTTATGCCAAAGACAACGAGCACCTGAAAAGTATTCTAAGTGAACATATTCAGAAAATATCCGGGGTTTCGAGCACCGAAACTTTTATTTCTCTCGAAGAGACATTTAAGAGGTCGCTGCCTATTTATTCCTGAACAATATTTCTTTGCCTGATTGCTTCATAAACCATGAGCGATGCAGCGACCGATACGTTAAGCGATTCGATTTTTCCTACTATCGGTATCCTGACCTGATCATCAGACAAACGCAATAATTGGTTTGAAATACCCGATTCTTCAGAACCTAATATGATGGCGAGTGGTCCAAGCATATTTGAGTTGGTATAAATTTCGGATGCTTTTTCGGTTGCAGCCACAATTTTAATCCCTGAATTTTTCAGAAAATCCACTATCAGGTTCAAATTCGAAGATCGGCATACGGGAACAATATTTAATGCGCCTGCTGATGTTTTAACGGCATCGGCCCCAATGCGGGCAGCTCCTTTTTCGGGGATAATAATGGCATGTACCCCGGCACATTCGGCCGACCTGGCAATTGCTCCAAAGTTCCGTACATCGGTTACCTGATCGAGTATTAGCAGCAAGGGATCCTGACCCTTTTCAAAAATTGATGGTAAAATATCTTCAATCCGGTAAAAATCAATCGAAGATATCAGAGCAATTACCCCCTGATGGTTTTTTCTGGTTATCCGGTTAATTTTCTCGACAGGAACATACTGAAATGGTATTTTGTTCTCTTTGATCAACTGGTACAACTCACCAAATAATTCATTTTTTAAACCATTTTTAATCAATATTTTATCGATGCTTTTACCAGCTCTTAGTGCCTCAATTACTGCACGGGTGCCAAATACAAAATCTTCTTTATATGTTGAATGTTCCCACATTACAATGTTTTTTTTGCCATCCATTCTTCAAGTTCGGTATGTTGTTGTTCCCATTCTGTTAAAACCGAAGACAATTCATTTTTAAGGTTTTCGTATTTAACGAAAAACTCTTCAGTTTTTATGCTTTCAGGTTTTGCGAGAATTTCATCCATCCCGGCTATCTGTTTTTCCATATCGGAAATTTTCTTCTCGGTGAGTTCAATAATTTTTTCAAGGCGTGAAATGGTCTTATTGATGTGTTTTCGTTCCTCGAAAGATATTTCCCCGTTTCCGGAATTATTTCCATCTCCTTTGCCTTTAACCGCAGTTTCACTTACAGAAATGGGTTGATTGGCTTCGAGTTGCTTCAACGAATCCAGTTTTTTTGATTGCAGGAAATCGTAAATGCCGCCAAGGTGCTGTTTTATTTTCTTATTCCTGAATTCATATACACATGTTACAAGCCCATCGAGAAATTCACGGTCGTGCGATACTACGAGGATCGTTCCGTCGAAATTAACCAGGGCTTGTTTCAGGATTTCTTTCGAACGCATATCGAGGTGGTTGGTTGGTTCATCGAGTACAAGGAAATTTACAGGTTCGAGCAAAAGCCTGATCATAGCAAGGCGTGATCGCTCGCCTCCCGAAAGAACGCTTACTTTCTTTTCCACATCTTCGCCGGGAAAAAGAAATGCCCCTAAAATATCCCTGATTTTGGTTCTGACATCACCTGTGGCAATTCGATCTATGGTTTCTAATACTGTCAGGCTTTCATCGAGTAATTGGGCTTGGTTCTGGGCAAAGTATCCAATTTTTACGTTGTGACCAAGTTTCATAACTCCTTGGTGATCGAGTTCTCCCATAATGATCCGAGCCAGAGTGGTTTTTCCTTCTCCGTTTCTGCCAACAAATGCTATCCGCTCGCCTTTCACAACATCAAGGTCAATATCGTCGAGAACTTTCAGTGAACCATAGTTTTTTGAAATATTCCGTGCCTCGATTACTAAATTCCCCGAGCGTGGCGAAGGCGGAAACCTGAGATTGATCCTTGAATTATCCTCTTCTTCCACTTCAATCCTGTCGATCCGGTTCAGCGCTTTTACCCTCGACTGCACCTGCACTGCCTTTGATGCTTTATAACGGAAGCGTTCAATAAACTTTTCAGTATCATCAATCATTTTTTGTTGGTTCCGATAGGAGGCCATTTGCTGTTCGCGCTGTTCTTTTTTCCAGATCGAAAATGTGGTATAATTCATTTTCTGGTCCGAAATTCTTCCTATCGAAATTTCAATGGTACGGTTGGTTATATTGTCGAGAAATGCTTTATCGTGCGAAACCAGGATTACAGCTCCCCTGTAATTTTTAAGGAAATCTTCGAGCCATTGGATCGATTCGATATCGAGGTGGTTAGTGGGCTCGTCGAGCAGGAAAATATCCGGTTTTTTTAGCAATAGCTTTGCAATTTCGATCCTCATTCGCCAACCACCGCTGAATTCGGAAGTAGGACGGTCGAAATCGGTACGTTCAAAGCCAAGGCCAATCAGGGTTTGTTCCATCTCAGCCTCATAATTATCGCCCCCAAGTATCCTGTACCTGTCACTTTTTTCATGGACTAAGTCGATTAGTTGCAGGTACTCATTGTTGTGGTAATCTTCCCTTACTTCAATCTGGTGATTGAGTTCACCAATTTCGTGATGCAGTTTAAGGAGCGGTTCAAAAGCAAGTTTGGTTTCTTCAATAACAGAGCGGTTATCGTTGACCGCCATTTGCTGGGGGAGGTATCCGATCGTAAAATCTTTTGGCATCGAAACCCTTCCAGACGAAGGCTGAAGTTGCCCTGCCATTATTTTTAGAAGGGTAGTTTTTCCGGCGCCGTTTTTTCCTGTTAACCCGATCCTGTCGCGTTGGTTTACCAGAAAACTGATTTCCTTAAAAAGTTCGAAACCGCCAAAATTCAGCGATATTTTTTCTACTGATATCATTCAATTCCAAAATGAGCGTCAAAGATAATCAAGTCTGATAAATTAAAATTAAAAACCGCAACCAACTATCTATAAGCTGATTGCGGTTTGATGCGGTGACTCAGCTGGGATTCGAACCCAGGACCCCATCCTTAAAAGGGATGTGCTCTACCAGCTGAGCTACTGAGTCATCCTCAAGTTATCGTTTGTTTTTCAAACGCGGGTGCAAAAGTAGAACAATTTTCTTTACCCCCAAATCCTTTCATGCTATATTTTCATTTTTCCTTAAAAAAGCATCAAACATCATGTTTTCATTAATTCAACATTAGGAAATTTGAAGAATTACTGGTTATTTTGCCCTCAAAACTTTAAAATCCATAGTTGGGATTTGAGTAAGCCTGATTAAATATGACGCTGGATGGATTTATTGTGGTTGGCCTCATTGCATTAATGATTGCAGCATTGGCAAAGGAAATGCTGAGGCCAGGCCTGATATTATTCACAACAGCTTCGATTTTGATGGCTTTGGGGATCATATCTGCCAAAGAAACCGTTGCAGGATTTGCCAATATTGGTATGCTGACCGTTGCGGTCCTTTTCCTGGTAAGTGAAGGGGTCAGGCAAACAGGGGTACTTAACCGTTTTGCGCAATTTTTCCTTCCAAAGCGACGTGGAAGGATTCCTTTTATGTTGCCAAGGATTATGCTTCCCGTATCGGTGCTATCGGCCTTTCTGAATAATACACCTATTGTAATCATATTTGGCCCGATGATTAAAAAATGGGCCGAAAAACTAAACTTGTCTTCTCAGAAATTTCTTATACCACTTTCTTATGCCACTATTTTCGGAGGGATGTGTACCCTGATTGGTACTTCCACAAATCTGGTCGTTCATGGTTTGATGATTGATAATGGTATGAACGGTTTCAGCATGTTCGAACTGGCGAAAATAGGTGTGCCGGTTTTAATTATCGGAACCATTTATGTAGCCATTTTCGGGAATTGGTTACTGCCGGGCAAAAAAATAAAATTCAACAAGCCTTCACGCGATTTCAGGGAATATTTTTACGATCTCATAGTAACTAAAAATAGTCCATTAATAGGGCAAAGGTTTAGAACTGGCAGGATCAGGGAATTGAAAAACCTTATCCTTCATTCGGTTGAACGCGAAGGTTTTGCTCTCGTTCCAAACGGAGAAGGGATTATTATCCAGGAAAATGATATATTGCTGGTAGCAGGTAAGTCCGACAGTTTGAATCAGATACTTGCATTGGATAGTGTAAAACTCAGGGGCGTTGATGAACTCAAAGGCCTTATCCCAAAATCGGAACTCAGGCAATACGAAACAGTTATTGCCCCCCGTTTCCCAGGTATTGGCCAAACCATCAGAGATTTCAATTTTGTAGAACATTATAAAGCTGCAGTACTTGCAATTCACCGGAACGGGGAGAGGCTGACTTCCAATCTTGGGCATTTGAAACTTAAAATCGGAGATAACCTTGTTCTTTTAACCGATGATAAGTTTATCAGGAACTGGGGGGAATCCAAAATTTTTTATCTGACTTCTTATATAGGCGAACATACTTCGAGCAACGGTAACCTGAAACGATGGATATCTTTGATTATTTTGCTTTTTATGATTGCAGGTGCGACTTTCGGGAAGTATATCTATACGCCCCATAATATCAATTTCGATATGTTTTATTTTGCTGCATTGGCTGCTATCCTCATGGTATGGTTGAAGATTCTTCCTGCACAGCAATATACAAAAGTGGTGAGCTGGGATATCCTGATAACCATTGCAATGTCATTAGCCATCAGCAAAGCCATGCAGAATTCCGGCGCAGCCGATGCCCTGGCCCGAACCACTATTAATTTTTCCAAATCGTTTGGCCCCATTGGGGTATTGGCTGCAGTATATCTTATTACAACAATTTTTACCGAAATTATTACAAACAATGCTGCTGCTGCCATTATTTTCCCAATCGCTTTATCGGCGGCAAACCAAATGGGAATCGATCCGAAACCTTTGTTTGTTGCCATTGCGGTGGCAGCATCTGCCAGTTTTTCAACACCAATTGGTTATCAGACCAATCTTATTGTGCAAGGTATCGGAAATTATAAATTCAACGATTACGTAAGGCTGGGATTACCTTTAAATTTACTTGCATTTATTGTTACCCTTATTGTAGTCCCATTTTTCTGGCGTTTTTGAAGAAAAATACGGCAATAAGGTCACGAGGTATTTATTTTACCGGATTTTACAGTTTTAATGTAAATGCTGCAATATGTATTCTAAGTGGAATTTAATTCCCGGGCAACTTCTCATGTCTCAAAAATTAATACCTCTTTTTTGAATAGGGTTCATTTTTACATGCAGCCACATTGATGGCAAACCTTTGCGATCCTTGAAGGTTCCCACCTTTTTTGATCCTTGTGTCGATGACCGGACGCAATACTGCAAATATTTCTGCACCACGGTCAGAGCGGAAACCCCCTGAAATTTTCTGCTTTACTTTCAGGTTGCGGATCGTCCGCTACGAAGCGTTATTTTCACTGGGGGCATCGGCATAAAACAGGAAATTGAATACCTGTTGCTTTCGTTTTTTTCATATATGGGGAGTACCATATTGGCTGCCATGTCTAGTAAATTATATATGGTTCCCTCGCTTATGGAAATATTGATTATGTTCTTTATCAGCTCCGACAACGTCTGTATGGTATATATTGCAGAGACCATAAATAATCAATAATGGGGACCAGGTTGTTCCCGTATTGACCAGGGGCGGTTACACACGGTGGATAATCCCTATTACGGATATGCCCACAGCTACAAACGCATCTGCCCAGGCTGCCCGCCGGTTTTTTGCCGCTTTCCTCACGAAGACTTTGGTTTTTCATCCGGTACAGGTCATGGGATGGGGGGAG
>JBBIHB010000021.1:0-34254 GCA_037447215.1 Bacteroidales bacterium | reverse complement strand
AATTGTTACCACTGTTCTTTGGCGTTTTGAGCCTACCGATCCTGGCCAGGTGCATGCGCACCTGTGCCGTCAATGCATTGACCTTGAGCAGAAGGTCATAGGCCAGAATGACCGGTTCTTCTTTGTCAATTTTTCTTAAATCATCTTTCGTAACCATATCCCTTTGCTTTTTCCATAGATCGGTACATTCAGGATAACTATTCAAACAAAAAGGCAATACATTATAAACATCTGTAAGACATGTTATCAAAAATGTTTAACCATAAACACAAATTTCAAAATTGAAACCCTTCGAGAATCGAATGCATGAAATAAAAACCAAAAAAACACCCCTGTTTCAAGGGAATCACGTTAAACGTAAAAATGTCGGGTATCATATTTTTCGTATTAAAACATGGGGTAATGACCGTTAGTAGTAACATTACTGAAAAAATTATATATTTGCCGACTGAGTGAAATCGGGAATCCTTTTAAATTAGTTATGAAAGATTATTCATTGACAAATCTTCAGGAACTTGAAGCCGAAGCTATACATATTATCCGAGAAGTAGCGGCTGAGTTCCAGAACCCTGTTATGCTTTATTCCATCGGAAAAGATTCATCCGTAATGGTGCGTCTTGCTGAAAAAGCTTTTTATCCGGGCAAAGTACCTTTTCCGTTGATGCACGTCGATACCAAATGGAAATTCAGAGAGATGGTTGAGTTCAGGGATAATTATGCACGGGAAAAGGGCTGGGATCTTATTGTACAGACAAACCTGGAAGGAATTAAGGCCGGTGTTGGCCCATTTACGCATGGCAGTAAAGTACATACTGATATTATGAAAACCCAGGCTTTACTTTATGGACTCAGCAAATATAAATTCGATGCGGCTTTTGGAGGAGCGAGGCGTGACGAAGAAAAATCACGCGCTAAAGAAAGGATTTTTTCTTTTCGTGACCGTTATCACCAGTGGGACCCTAAAAATCAGAGGCCTGAACTTTGGGATATATACAATGCAAGGGTGCACAAAGGCGAATCCATCAGGGTATTTCCTTTGTCAAACTGGACTGAACTGGATATCTGGCAATACATCAGGCTCGAGAATATTCCGATTGTTCCCCTCTATTTTGCCAAAGAACGTCCGATTGTGGAAGTAGATTCCAATCTGATTATGATCGATGACGACAGGATGCCCGAAGAACTCAGGAAAAAGGCAGTAATGAGGAAAGTCCGTTTCCGCACGTTGGGGTGTTACCCCCTTACCGGCGCGGTTGATTCAGAGGCCGATACCATTGAGAAGATTGTAGAAGAAATGATGACCGTTACCAAATCGGAACGTACTACCCGGGTTATCGATTTTGACCAGGAAGCCAGCATGGAGCAGAAAAAAAGGGAAGGATATTTTTGAAATTGAAATAGATGTCATTGTTTTCAAGGTTATCAATGTTGTTAAGTCATGAAGAATTTGGTTAGGTTGAAAGATGAAAAGTTATAAAGATCTGCAAATATTTCAGTTGGTTTTTAATCTAGCTGTCGATTTATACCACTTGAGTATGAAACTACCTATTACAGACCGTTTTGAAACTGGATTACAAATAAGGAGGTCAAGTCAAACAGCAACAGATAATAATGTTGAAGGTTATAGACGTCGAAGATATAAAGCTGACTATAATAAGCACTTGATATACTGTAATTCATCTCTATAAGAATCCACAAGACAGTCTGAATTTTAGATGTGATAAATAGGGATCAGGTTGGAGAGAAATATCTTAAAGGACAAATATTTTAGGAATAAAAATATCAAAATTTTTACTTATGTTGAAAATAATTGGAAATTACAATCATATCAACTACAACTACGTAAACAACAAAAACAACAATAAAAATGACAACTCATACAGTCCCTTCCATTGATATCCTTGCTTTTCTGAATCAAGATCAGAATAAAGACTTGTTGCGGTTTTTAACTGCTGGTTCAGTCGATGATGGAAAATCGACACTGATCGGAAGACTACTTTTCGATAGTAAGAAAATATATGAAGATCAGTTGCAGGCACTCGAACGCGACAGCAAACGCGAAGGCCATGCGGGTGACGAAATCGATTATGCTTTGTTGACAGATGGGTTGAAAGCCGAGCGCGAACAGGGAATTACAATTGATGTGGCATACCGCTATTTTTCAACTTCGCGCCGTAAGTTTATTATTGCCGATACGCCGGGACACGAGCAATATACCCGCAATATGGTCACCGGGGCATCCACTGCAAACCTTGCCATTGTCCTTGTAGATGCCACAAAGGGAATTATAACCCAGACCCGCAGGCACACCTTTTTGGTTTCGCTGCTGGGGATCAGGCACGTGGTGCTGGCAGTGAACAAGATGGACCTGGTGGATTATTCGCAAAAAGTTTTCGATGATATTTGCGAAGACTACAGGAACTTTGTGACTCAACTTGAAATACCAGACATACAGTTTATACCACTTTCAGCACTCAAAGGTGAAAATGTAGTGGAACCTTCGGAAAAAATGCCCTGGTACCATGGACGAAGCGTACTCGAACACCTCGAAAATGTTCACATCAGCAGCGATCGGAATTTTACCGATCTGCGCTATCCGGTTCAATATGTACTGCGGCCCGACAATGAATTCAGGGGATTTGCCGCTAAAGTGGCCTCGGGGATCATACGCAAAGGCGATAAGGTTACTGTCCTTCCATCAATGAAATCGTCGGTAGTCAGGTCGGTTGTAACTTATGAAGGCGAGCGTGATTACGCTTTTCCTCCTCAGTCGGTAGCAGTAACACTTGCTGATGAGATCGATATTTCGCGGGGCGATATGCTGGTGCACCACGATAATATGCCTCGGATTGAGCGTCATTTTGAAGCCATGCTGGTTTGGATGGATGAGAAACCAACTGACCTTTCAACGCAGTTTTACATTAAGCACACCACTTTGTCAACAAAAGCACGCATTGACGAAATCAGGTATAGGGTTGATGTGAATACCCTTCAGAAATCGGAGATTGAAAAATTTCATCTGAACGATATTGGTAGGGTGGTGATAACTACAACAAAAGCATTGTTTTTTGATCCCTACCGTCGAAATCGTCAAACCGGTTCGTTTGTACTCATCGATCCGGTAACCCATAATACTTGTGCTGTGGGAATGATCATTGACAGGATGGATACTTCCCGTTTACCTTCAAGGATTTCTGATCTGGACAAAATTTCAATTGCCGAAGGCCGGTCACTGATTTCCGATCATGAACGGGAAAACAGGTACAACCAGAAAGGGACGACAATTTGGATAACAGGTTTGCATGGTTCAGGCAAAAACGAACTTGCTTTCGCCCTCGAAAGGCAGCTTTTCAACAAAGGAGCGATTGTTGTCAGTCTCGATGGAAGTTCTGTTCGTTCGGGATTAAACAGGGAACTTGATTATTCGCCTGCCGACAGGGCAGAGCATATCAGGCGTGTGGCTCATGTATGCCGATTACTCAACGATCAGGGAATTATTGCGGTTTGTTCTTTTATTTCACCCGATGAAAGCCTCCGGAAACAAGCAGCCCAGATTATTGGTGAAAACCGTTTTATGCTGGTTTACATGAATGCCTCTTTGGAATTTTGCAGAAAAAACAAACCTGAGTTATATGAAAAGGCCGACAAAGGTGAAACACAATTTCTTCCGGGATTTGATATGCCTTTCGAAGTACCCGAAAATCCATTGTTTTCCTTAAATCCAGAGCACAACGCCGAAAATGTTGAAGTGCTGATTGACCATCTGGCTCAACGGAATATTTTCCCACTGAAGTAAAGAATATAGGTTTAACTTTACTTTAAATAACTCTGGCAGAATATCCTGGCTCTGACCAACTGATTTTTTTGCGCTAACTTAGCAGTTCATTATTGAAAACTAAAAAAGAAAATTTAATATGATTATCAGTCCATTGCAGCAGGAAAGGGCTAAGTATCAGCCTAAGTTTCCAAAATCATTAAGGGGAGCTGTTAAAGTTATTACCGGAGAAGCAACCCAATCGGTGGCGGATCAGGAAGATATTGCAAAGCTATTCCCCAATACTTATGGAATGCCATTGATTACTTTTGAAGAAGGAAGCGGAGCAACCATTTCCGATGCCGTAAATGTGGGAGTTATCCTCTCGGGAGGGCAGGCGCCAGGTGGCCATAATGTGATAGCCGGAATCTTCGATGGTATCAAAAAACTGAATCCTGAAAGTAAATTGTATGGATTATTAGGTGGGCCAGGTGGTTTGGTTGACCATAAATATATGGAAATCACTGCCGAATACCTCGATGGCTTTAGAAATACCGGTGGATTCGATATTATTGGTTCAGGAAGAACTAAGCTTGAAGAAACCATACAGTTCGATAAGGGGCTTGAAATTCTTAAAAAACTGAACATTAAAGCATTGGTTATCATTGGCGGTGACGACAGCAATACCAATGCATGTGTATTAGCCGAATATTATAAAACCATTAACGCAGGGGTTCAGGTAATTGGTTGCCCGAAGACCATTGATGGTGACCTGAAAAATGAGATGATTGAAACCTCGTTTGGGTTCGATACAGCTACAAAAGTCTATTCCGAACTGATAGGAAATATTGAACGGGATTCCAATTCAGCAAAAAAATACTGGCACTTTATAAAACTGATGGGCCGTTCGGCTTCACACATCGGATTGGAGTGTGCTTTGCAGACCCAGCCAAATGTCTGCCTGATATCGGAAGAAGTAGCCGAGAAAAAACAGACGCTCCACGAAATTGTGGAATATATAGCTGATGTAGTGGCCAAACGCGCTGCTGCCGGAAACAATTTTGGAGTGGCACTCATACCCGAAGGCTTGATTGAATTTATTCCTGAAATGAAAGTTCTGATCAGTGAATTAAATGACCTTCTTGCCGAAGGTTCGGTTACTGAGGCTGAATTTAAAGCCATTGCCGATGACGAAGCACGCAGGGAATACGTAGCTGGAAAATTATCGCCGGAATCATCTTCACTTTTCCGCTTCTTACCGGCTGGCATTGCAAAACAGCTTACCGCCGACCGTGATCCTCATGGTAACGTGCAGGTTTCACTGATTCAAACAGAAACCCTATTGGGCGATATGGTGAAGGTGAGGCTTGCCGAAATGAAGAAAGAAGGAACCTATAAGGGAAAATTCAGTACTCAATACCATTTCTTTGGTTATGAAGGCCGTTGTGCTGCGCCATCAAATTTCGATGCCGATTATTGCTATTCATTGGGAGTTACAGCATCGGTGCTGATAGGGAAGGGAAAAACCGGATATATGGCTTCGGTCCGAAATCTGACCGCCCCTGCTGAAGAATGGATTGCAGGCGGAGTTCCAGTTACCATGATTATGAATATGGAACGCCGTCATGGGCATATGAAACCGGTAATTCAGAAGGCCCTTGTTGACCTGGCAGGTGCACCTTTTAATTATTTTGCAGCCAACCGCGAAAAATGGGCTGTTGAAACCTGTTTTGTTTATCCGGGGCCTATTCAGTATTTTGGGCCTTCGGCTGTTTGTGACCAACCTACCATGACAATGAAGTTTGAAAAAAGTTAATTGTGTACAAAGATAAAAAATGAAGGCCGTTCCATTCCGGAACGGCCTTTTTCATTGTAAAAATTCTTTCAGAATGAACTTTGTTTAATGGTCAGAAATTTGCAGATATATGTATTACCGGCCTGGCTTTGTAATATCTGACCGGAAGCTGAACAACTTCGAATCCGTATGGACTATGAACAAAGAACACATTCCCGTAACGGTAATAGGGCTTTCCGTTGATGTGCACCATAATGGTACTTTGTGGTAATTTGCTGAAAACCATTCCAAATGGATTTTCGATCCAGACATACCCGATTCCCTTGTGGTAAAGATAGAAATGATCGTTATGGAAGTAGAACTTATTCACTTTGGCGTGAAATACCACAGGTGTGTTATGAAAATCTCTAACGGCATGACTGTATTTCGGAGTATAATTATAATACCTGTTTCCGTTGAAATAATTTTGAACTTTAACTTTCACCGGGCTTTGGTTTGTATAAACTGTTTTTGGGGGATTTGCCCTTTTTACCGGACGGTATTCAATTTCCCTACGGTTGATTTCACGGTTTACCGGGCGATCCTCGCCACGGTAGCGCACATTTTCACGGTAATCACTCCTTTTTTCAAGCTGTACTGATTGTTTTTTATCATTTTGATATCCGCGGGTATCATTTTGGGAACCACTTGCCGGTTGATCGGCTGATGCGATCACTGCGACCATAGCTGCAATGGTAGGCAACAGTTTTAAAGATAGTGTTTTCATGGCTTATAACTTATAATTAATGTTCCAGACGTGGATCCAATACACTGATTTAACTTTCACTGTTTTTGCAAAGGCTGTGCCAAAACAAAATCAAGTATTTTTAATAATTTTGCAGCCAGAATTAATTAAGAATAGTAGGGATTGGGAAGGGTACTCGCTATTGATTACGGTAGAAAAAGGGTGGGATTGGCTGTAACCGATCCCTTTTGTATGATTGCAACCCGGCTCGATACCGTGCATGTTTCTGAAATATGGGCTTTCCTTGAAAAGTATTTTGACCAGCAAAAAGTTGACAGGGTTGTAATTGGTTATCCTGTTAAGTTGAATAATGAGCCATCGGAAGCTTTAAGGTACATTAATCCTTTTATAAAAGCTTTTTCAAAGAAATATCCGTTGATTCCTTTCGAACTTGCCGATGAGCGTTTTACATCAATACTGGCACATCAGGCCATGTTAGATGCTGGTTTGAAGAAGCACAACAGGCAAAACAAAGGTCTGGTCGATGGGGTTAGCGCTACCATTATCCTTCAGTCGTGGCTCGAACAAAAAAAACATCTGCAATGATATATTCTGTAACAGTATATGGCGATCCGGTGCTCCGAAAGGTTGCTGAACCCATTGGTCCCGATTATCCGAACCTGCCTGAAATTCTCGCAAATTTATGGGAAACTATGTATCATGCCGATGGGGTAGGGTTGGCAGCGCCTCAGGTGGGCCTCTCCATCAGGGTATTCGTAATTGATGCCAGTGCTGGAGCGGATGAAGACCCAACCCTGAATGATTTCAGAAAAACTTTTATAAATCCGGTTCTGATCGAACGTTTCGGTGAACCCTGGTCTATGGAAGAAGGGTGCCTGAGCCTTCCTGAAATAAGGGAAAATGTAACTCGCCCTGATATGGTGCGGATCAGGTATTCCGATGAAAACTTCAATGAGGTAGAAGAGGTTTATCAAGGATTTGTAGCAAGGGTTATTCAACATGAATATGACCACCTCGAAGGGATCATGTTTATTGATTATTTATCTCCCCTTCGCCGGAAAATCCTGAGAGGTAAACTCATTAATATATCGAAAGGGAAAATACAACCCCACTACAAAATTAAAGCTCCACTGAGCTGATATTGAATGTTTTTTGATATTTTAGCTCCCGATTGACACACAGTAATGGTATGATCGGTAGTTTTCTTCGGCGGACACCATTTTTCAGAGCTGTAATTCCTTATGCAGCCGGCATATTTTTATCGGGCTTACTAACCGGAATCCCTTCTGTTTATCTTTTTTGGTCCGTATTACTTATGTTTATGATTGCCTGGTTAATTGGATTAAAAGGAGGATTTCGGAGAAACGAACTATCGGGTTTAGCATTCAATATATTCTTTTTTGTATCCGGCCTGGCTATTTATAACTTTCATAAGTCTGAACCCCATTTTTCTGAGGCGGAATTTTATATGGCCACCGTGCTTGAATCCCCTGATGAACGGCCAAAATCTTACAGGGTTGAGATGGCTTTAAAATTTCAGGCAATTGATGATACAGTATTGAAAGCCAATGAAAACATAATAGCCTATTTTGCGAAAACCGATTCGGCAGGGATATTGAAACCTGGTGATCAAATTATTTTCTTCAGGGCTCCACAACTCATAACCAATGACAAAAATCCATACTCATTTGATTACAAGTCGTATATTAACCGGAGGGGAATATACCGTCAGGTTTGGCTCCCCGATGCAAGCTGGGAAAAGACAGAAGTCAGCAGTTCTCCGGGTTTGAGGGTTGTGGCCGAAAAGGTAAGAGACAACCTTCTTGAGATTTACAGGAAAAATGGACTATTAGGAGATGAATTTGCGATTCTTTCGGCACTGACGTTAGGATATCGTAAATCGCTCGATCCGGAGGTCAGGCAAACATTTGCCAACTCAGGGGCTATGCATGTGCTGGCTGTATCGGGATTGCATGTGGGGATCATCTTTTTAGCTTTCCGGCTTTTATTTTCGTTTATGAAAAGATCGAAATGGGGTAGGGTTGGTTATATGTTATTGGCTATCATATTGCTCTGGAGTTATGCTTATATAACCGGACTTTCACCTTCGGTACAGAGGGCGGCTTTTATGTTTTCGCTTGTCCAGATCGGTGATAGCCTGCGAAGGCCCGCGAATATTTACAATACTCTGGCTGCTTCGGCCATGATTCTTCTTTTGGTTAATCCCTCATTGCTGTTCGAGGTTGGCTTTCAGCTATCTTATTCAGCTGTACTGGGAATAATATATTTTCAACCCAAACTTGAGAAACTGGCTGATTTCAAACATTTCATCCTCAGAAAAGCGTGGTCTCTTTTTACAGTTTCGGTTGCTGCTCAAATCGGCACTTTTGCTATTTCGGCGTTCTATTTCAAGCAATTTCCTGTTTGGTTCTGGATCAGCAATTTTGTGGTTATTCCTGCCGCTTTTATATTGATTGTTCTGGCTGCTTTAATTCTGTTGTTTTCTTTTATACCGGTTTTATCAGCTCTTTTTACAAAAATTGCAGGATTTGCGGTGTCAATTGTTTACACATTGTTGAAGTTCATTGAGGAATTACCATTTGCTGTTTATTCCGGATTTAATTTCAATTGGATTTCACTGATGATCACATCAGTGCTGTTAATTGTTATAATCTTGTTCATTGAATCACGAAAAAAGACATTTTTGTTTGCTGCGTTGGGATTGGTGGTGGCTTTTATATTTAGCAGTGCCATAATCAGATACGTCCAGAATATGCGGAATGAAATGATAGTTTATAACCATAGAGAGCCAATAATCCATTTGATTTCTGGCCGGAGAAATTATCTGGTTGTTCCTGATAATGTGGGATATGATATATCAGAATTAAACCCGGTTACAAATGTTGTAAAAGCCCGAAGGCTGAAACCACCGACAATCCTGACTTCAGACTCGTTTTATGAGGACAATTATATTTTAATATCAGGGAACCTGATATTTTTTATGGGAAGAATTATTTTATATGCCCCCGATCGATGGCAAATACCTGATAAAATTTATTTCGATTATATTATCGATTTCAGCAATTCTTTTAGTTATAGTAAAAACTCTGAAAAAACTACTTTAATAACTAATTCAAAACGTGGAAATACTGGATTGGAAAATATCTATGTTGTAGGAATTTCAGGTGCATTCCTGACGAATTTCTGAAAAAATCAGATTTCTGACTGATAACAGAATATTGATAGCTTGTAAATAATTTCGGTGCTTTCGCATTCATTTTTATTAACAAGGTATCGGTTTTATATGTTATTTTGTGCTGTTTTTTACTTACAAGTATGAAAGTAGTCATTGCAGGCGCCGGTGAGGTGGGAACCCATCTGGCAAGAATGCTCAGCCGGGAAAATCACGACATTGTATTATTGGATGATGATCCCGAAAAATTGAATCAAATCAGTCGCGATGTCGATTTGCTCACCGTTAATGGTTCAGCTCATTCCTTTAACGACCTGAAACAAACAGGTTTGAACAAAGCCGATCTGTTTATTGCCGTAACACCGTTGGAAGAGCGCAACGTTTTGGCTTGCACCATGGCAAATTATCTGGGGGTTGGACGAACCATTGCAAGGATTAATAACTCTGAATATCTTCAGGACCGCTACCGTGAAAAGTTAAGAAATATGGGCATTCACGAACTGATTTATCCGGAAAGCCTAGCCGCAAAGGAAATTGTTTCCTCTGTGAAACTTACCGGAACCCGTCAGATGATCGAGTTTTCGGGTGGAAAGCTGGTACTTCTGGCTATAAAAATACGCAGCAATGCCCCAATTGTTAACCATACCCTCGAAGAACTTGCATTAAGGATTAAAAATATTATAGCTGTTGCCATAAAGCGCGACAGGGAAACCATCATCCCTCAGGGGAAAGATTATATCCGCAACGGAGATATTGTTTTCTTTGTCACCAACCGCTCTGCTCAGCACATGGTTTTTGAGCTTGCCGGAAAAGAACTGTACGAAATAAAAAACATCATGTTTCTGGGCGGAAGCCGGATAGCACAGAAAACCATTGAGAAACTCGGAGACCAGTACCGGATTAAAGTAATAGAAGAGGATAGGGAAAGGTGTGCTTTGCTGGCCGATCGTTTTGAAAATATCCTGGTTATTAATGGCGATGGAAGGAATATGGACCTTCTAAAAGAGGAAGGGCTCGAAAAAATGGATGCTTTCATTGCAACTACCGGGAGTTCAGAAATCAATATGCTTTCGTGCCACCTGGCGAAATCGTTTGGCATAAAACGAACTGTTGCTGAGGTTGAAAACTTCGCTTTTATGGGAATTGCCGAAGGCATGGATATTGGAACCCTGATCAATAAAAAACTTATTGCTGCAAGTTATATATACCGGTTTACCTTGAATGCCGAAATTTCAACAGTTAAATGCTTAACGGCTTCTGATGCCGAAGTATTTGAATTTGTTGCAAAACCTGGGGCGCGAATCACACAGAAGCTGGTAAAGGACCTCGAATTTCCGCAGGAGGCAAAAATCGGGGGCGTCGTCAGAGATAATCAGGGATTTATTGCCGATGGCACAACACAAATTATAGAAGGTGATAAAGTGGTTGTGTTCACTTTGCCTTCGGGGATAAAAAAACTTGAAAAATTTTTCAAGTAATATCATTAATCCGGAGTTCGAATGAATTTGAAGATCATACTCAGGATATTGGGTTTGTTATTGATTGTTGAGGGTGTATCCATGCTGATTGCATTGGGCGTGGCATTATACTATAACGAAGGAGATGCACCCGCTTTTTTGTATTCATCATTGATTTGTTTTGCACCCGGAATAGCAGCAATTGCATACACTTCGAATGCTTCACGTAGCATTACCAAACGCGAAGGTTTCCTTTCGGTTACCCTTGTATGGACTGTTTTTTCGTTCTTCGGAAGTTTGCCTTATATACTGAGCGGAGCAATTCCTGATTATACCAATGCTTTTTTTGAAACCATTTCGGGATTTACGACCACAGGTTCATCTATTCTGGAGAATATAGAGGAAATGCCTCATGGGATCCTTTTCTGGCGAAGCCTTACCCAATGGTTGGGCGGTATGGGTATTATAGTACTAACCCTTTCGGTGATGCCGATTTTTGGAATTGGGGGTATGCAGCTTTTCATTGCCGAAGTTCCCGGACCAACCCCTGATAAAATAAGTCCGAAAATACACCATACTGCCCGTATGTTATGGGCTATTTATCTTGCATTTACAATTCTTGAAACAATCCTTCTCCGATTAGGTGGAATGTCGTGGTTTGACAGTGTTTGCCATTCACTAACCACTATGGCAACAGGAGGTTTCTCGACCAAACAGGCATCCATTGCACACTGGGATTCGGCATACATTCAATATGTAATCATATTCTTTATGATGGTTGCCGGAACCAACTTTTCGCTTACATTCCTAGTTCTAAGTGGACGATTTTCAAGGTTATACAAAGATGAAGAGTTCAAATATTACCTTTTGTTCATCATTGGTTTTACTATAATGATTTTCAGTGGCCTACTCATCACTACAACTTTGGATGCAGAACAAGCATTTAGGGATTCACTTTTTCAGGTGGTTTCCATGATTACCACAACAGGTTATGCTACTGTTGATTACCTTTCATGGGCGCCTATTCTGACCATACTTTTATTTGCACTTTTCTTTTTTGGTGGTTCTGCCGGATCAACCGGTGGCAGTATTAAAATCATGCGGATTGTAGTATTGTTGAAAAACAGTTATTACGAATTGAGAAGGATTATCCACCCCAATGCAGTTATTCCGGTCAGGTTTAATAAACATTCTGTCGATTCGAAAATTGTGACCAATGTTCTGGCGTTTTTCATGTTTTACATGATAGTTTTTTTTGTGAGCACAATCGTATTTACCCTATTTGAACCCGACCTCAGCACTTCAATGGGAGCAGTTGCCACTGCTTTGGGTAATATAGGGCCGGGGTTAGGGAGCGTGGGGCCTGCTGAATCTTTTCTGCATATTCACCCGGCCGGTAAATGGTTTTTGTCCTTTCTGATGTTACTCGGGCGTTTGGAATTGTTTACAGTTCTCGTGATTTTTTCACCCTCGTTCTGGAAACAATAAAAATTGATTTACCCTAAAATTCGATCAATTGTCCTTTCCCCTGACGTATTATTACCGGTTCAGATGGAGTAAAGTCAACCACAGTGGATGGAACAAGTTCCCCATACCCGCCATCGATGACCAGATCGGCAATATCTTTAAACTTCTCATAAATGAGATCAGGATCGGTGGTATATTCAATAATTTCATCCTCGTCGCGAATAGACGTCGAGAGGATGGGGTTTCCCAGTTCACGAACTATTTCGCGGATGATGTTGTTGTCGGGGACCCTGATTCCCACTGTCTTTTTCTTGCCTTTAAAGTAGCGGGGCACGTTGCTGCTGGCTTCGAGGATGAATGTAAATGGCCCGGGAATATTTTTCTTGATTATTTTGAAAACATGGTTGGAAATGGGCCTGGCATAGGTGGATAAATGACTCAGGTCGCTGCATATAAAAGAAAAATTCGACTTTTCAATGTTTATCCCTTTTATTCGTGCTACCTTTTCAACCGCTTTGGTGTTGGTAATATCGCATCCTAAGCCATAAACTGTATCAGTTGGATAAATAATTATACCTCCCTGCTGCAATACGTCAACAACTTTGTTGATATCGCGCGGGTTGGGATTTTCGTTATATAATTTTATAAACATTACCGCATTTTATATTGGCGGGTAAAATTATAATTTTGTTTTTATTTGATGGTTTCATTGGATGGAAAGACTTGAAGTAATAACAACTGCTGATGGTTCAAAAACAATTTATCTGCCAGGGATGAATGAACATTATCATTCGGTAAATGGCGCCATTGCCGAATCGATGCATGTTTTTATCCAAAATGGTTTACAAGCGGTTGAGGAGAGTGATTCGGTTAATATTTTTGAAATTGGTTTTGGAACAGGATTAAATTCAATTCTTACAGCCATAGAGGCGGCCAAAATGAACATGAAAGTAAGTTATTATACCATTGAAAAATATCCTCTAAAAACCGATATTGTCATGTTACTAAATTATGGAAACCATCCTTGGATTAATTCTACAGCGTTGTCCGAAATGATTCACAAAGCCGCATGGAATAAGATTCAGGCAATAACCCAATGGTTTAATATAAATAAGATTGAGGCAGATCTGACAGAATTTGATTTTTCATTGCTCCCTGATATAAACCTGGTTTTTTTCGATGCATTCGGGCCAGATAAACAACCCGAAATGTGGAAAACTGATATTTTCAATAAATTATATGAAATAATGGCAGACCGGGGTATACTGGTTACCTATTCAGCAAAGGGTGAAATAAGGCGTATTTTGACAAAAACAGGATTTTATGTTGAAAAATTGCCGGGTCCACCAGGGAAAAGGGAAATGCTCAGGGGAACAAAAAATTTTTCGGGGTGATAACAAAAATTCATTTATCTTCGCACCTTCAATTTACTGTAAAAATCAGGTGGTTATAAAAATTTTTTTAAGGTATTATTAATAAATTATCATTTAGTACAAACATGAAAATCAAATCGTTATTATTATTGGCAACCATTGTTGCATTTTCCGCTGCCAGTTGTCAGCAAGGTTTTTCCGGTAAAAAGGTTAGCTTGAAAACCGATCTCGATTCAACCAGTTATGCTTTAGGGATTCTTATCGGACAGCAAAATAAGCAAGGTCTGGAAAATTTTCCGGGAGGTTCGGATATTGATGTAACCATTATGGCTCAGGCTTTCCTTCAGTTTCTGAAAGGTGATTCAACCCTCATGGGTGCTGACGAAGCCAATGAAATTGTCGGAAGGTATTTTGAGAGTGCCAATAGCCGCACTGCCCAGAAAAACCTGGAAGAAGGCAATGCATTCCTCGAAAAAAACAAGGCAAAATCAGGTGTGGTAACCACCGAAAGCGGTCTTCAGTATGAGGTTATTACAGAAGGAACCGGGCCGAAACCTGGTGCAGATGATGTGGTGAAAGTACATTATCATGGTACTACCATCGATGGAAAAGTTTTCGACTCTTCAGTTGACCGTGGCGAGCCGGTTGAATTCCCTGTTGGACAGGTTATCCCGGGATGGGTTGAAGCCTTGCAGCTTATGCCAGTTGGCTCGAAATGGAAAATTTATTTACCCGGTAATCTTGCTTATGGTGAAAGGGGAGCCGGTGGTGATATTGGCCCCAATTCCGTTCTGATCTTTGATGTTGAATTAATCGATATTGTAACAGAAAAATAGGATATTGACTTAAGGCCTGGTAAAATGGCCCTTTTAAATCTAATCATTATGAGTTTGGTATTAAAAGGAAAACTTTTAAAGGTTCTAAACCCGGAATCAGGTGTTTCACGGGCTGGAAATGCCTGGAAAAAACAGGATTTTGTAATTGAAACTTCCGATCAGTTCCCAAAGAACGTTTGTTTTACGCTTTTTAACGATAAAGCATCCTTACTAAGCGGAATGGAAACCGGCGATGAGGTTGAAGTTTCGTTTGATGTGGAGTCAAGGGAATTCAATGGTAAATATTACCACAATCTTAATGCATGGAAAGTATCAAAGGTACTGTTGAACGAACCTTCAGGTGAATACATACCACCACCTTCCATTGATGACATGCTTCCGGAGCCTCTCGACGGGCAACCGGATGATCTCCCGTTTTAGATAGCAGTATTTACCAGGGGTTAATCCCTGTTCAGGTGAGGAATTATTCTGGTCTAAACGAAAATTCTCATTTGGACAGGGATTTTTCATTTCTGCTTTCCGATTAAAGGTAATTTTTGTGATCGCGCAGGAAAATAAGGCTGTAACCTGAACTCAACGAAGGTGCAAAGTGATAACCATCCAGATCAATTATATTCAATTGTTCTGGATGTAATATCTTGTTTCCCAAAACAATGCTAACTATCATACTCCTTGCTTTTTTTGCATAAAATGAAATAATCTTTATGCCCCCCATTGGAATAATACCAGATATTGATGCTGAATGATTTGCCTTTCAGTTTTATCTGATCGATGCTGCTGAAATACACCTTAGAGGCTAGGTTCAGCAAAATATTCGTTCCACTCTCTACAAGTGATTTATTGATTTCGTGGACAATTTTCTTCTGCCAGAATTCATACAAATTTTTATCTGATCTGATCCTGAGAGGAGTTCCCATTTCGTGCCTGTGGGATTTGATCAGGTCAAGCGGCTTCAGGTCACCGAATATACCGGATATTATCCTCAATCTGTTTTGAGCATGAAGTAAAGTATCTTTTGTTTGTTTGCCGGCGTTTAAACCATCGTTAACATTGCCGTCGAATTACAGAATGGCTTGCTTCGTAGCGGCACCGGTTATGTTCCAGCTCTGATAAGGTTCATAAATCAGTTTCGATATGTTCACCTAAACCTATTTTCCTAATAAAACCTGAAATTGTACCTGTTGTTCCGGGTGAAGTTCATTTCATATGAAAACATAACCTCATGAGTTCCGAATTGGTATCGTGCAAGTTTAGTAACAGGAAATTCATAACAATACCCCAACCGCATGTTTTTATCAAAGATCCATTGAATAAGGAGGCCAGATGATTCATTAAACCTGTAAAAACTTCCGATCCACATTTTCGGGTGGATAAGCACATCGATTGACGGATTGATTTCCAGTGGTACGCCACGGGTTATAAGGAGGCGTAACGAAGGTTTCAAAAAAACATGATAACTCAATCTGTAAACCATGCTTCCGCTGAAAATGTAATTCCTGAAATCAGTAAAGGTATTGAGATCGGAAACATCACTGTCATATTCAAGCTGGATTATCCTTGGCACTGAAAAACTGAATTGATAGGTATCGGATTGCAACAGAAAGCCAATGCCAAAATTGGGTACGAGGTAACGGTTAACCATTCCTCTGAATGCCGGGTCTGATTCAAAATCAGGATCGTAGGTTATGTAACGCTGCAAATTGTTTAAGTAACTATTAATCCCAAATCTTAATCCTAAATAGAGATAGTTACGCCAATTGGTTTCAATCCGGTAGCTGTAGTCACCAAGCAGGGCAAGCCTGCGTTCGAAGCCGGTTCTATCATTTAATACATGCAAACCCCATCCTGCGTTCTGTTTATAATGCTGCTGCTGAAAAGTGAAAACCTGTGTTGAGGGACTGTTTTCAATACCTATCCAGTTCTTTTTTATGGTCATAAGGTATCCTGTCCCCGACCATGAGCCCGCATAAGCCGGATTTGCAAGCTGAATATTGAATTGTGAAGTTGAAAATGTATAATCCGATTGGGACGATGATATTATATAACCCATCGAAAAAAACAAAAAAGTTATAATATGCTTAAAATGCTGTTTCACTATTAATTCATTGCTTCTTTGTTTGTATTCAGGTAAATGATTCCGGTAAATGCTTTTGACCCGTTACCAGGGTCAAAAATATAATAATAGGTCCCCGACGGAAGAATCGCGTTATATGCTTTTATACCTTTATTGGGCCTTCCATCCCAGAAAGCTTCGGATTGTCCCCAAACACTCGAATTGCCATAATTGTTTTTATGGAATAACAACTGCCCATATCGGTTAAACACTTGAAGTGAGGAGTTTGGATATTCTTCTATACACCGGATATAAAATCTGTCGCCTATTCCATCACCATTCGGTGAGAACCCATTCGGGATCAGAAACACACAGGGTTGATAGGGTGGATCAGGTTGTGTCAGTTCAACTTCGCATTGTGTCTGGTAACCGTTCGAATCAGTTATAGTAACACTATATATGCCTGCCGTCAGGTTAAATATATTTTCTTCAGTAAAGCCGTTGTTCCATGTAAAAAAATAGGGTGAAATCCCTCCGGTTACAGTTACTCCTGCTGCCCCGTTATCTAAACCATATTCCGACGGGTTGACTTTTTGGGTGATCTGGCATTGCAGTTTTTCTGGTTGACCAATAATTACAAAGCATGAAGTTGACTGTCCTTTGCTATCGGACACTATAACCTCATATTTGCCAGCCCTAAGGTTAGTTGCAGTTGACGAAGTTTGGCCATTGTTCCAGGCATAATAAAAAGGTGGTACACCTCCACTTGTCCCGACGGTTGCTTCCCCATCATTTGCATCAAAACCCGATGCATCATTTTTTGAATTTATTGAGCAGATTATTTCAGGTACTTCGGTAATATGAACAAATACCTTTGCTTCGCTTGTAAAGCCAAAAGAATTTTCGATAACATATAAAAAGCTATCTGTTCCGAAAAATCCACTATTTGGCGTATAACCAATATTTTTCAGTCCATCAACCAGCACAGAGCCGTTATTTGGATTACCTCCTGGTGCAATCGAAACGGTTAAAAGGTTGGTTTGATAGCATTCTATGTCGTTGTCCAATACGTTGATCGTTATGCTTTCGTTTTGCGAAGTTTTACCAAAATCATCATTTGCAGAAGGTCTTGTTTTTACCCTGATTTCTTGCTGGCAACTCCTAAAAAATGCATTATTATGGGTAACAGTCCAGGTAATATTTGTAACTCCTGCAGGATATTCTGCTGAAGCATCCTGCGTACCTGTTATATTGTTTGTGGTTTCAACTTTTCCACAAGCATTTCCTTTGTCGAGATGGTCAATTCTTACCCATCTGTTACATTCGCCCGGATCGAGGACTACTTCAACCGGACCGGGGCAAATCACAGTAGGTTGCGAAACATCATTAACAATAACCTTTTGTGTAATTGTATCCGTTAGTCCATTGTGCCTTGTAATTCCCCATTTAATTATAGTTTCACCGATCAGAAATTCGTTGTTTTCTGGCCAGTCGGTAATCATTCTGATGGTTTCCCTTCCTGTGGTGCAAATGTTTCGGATACGTGGTGGGTCTTGCAAAATAGTTTTGGTACATTTCCCTGGATCGGCATCAGCAAAAATATCTGAAGGTTGATAAGCCAATTGATATCTAAAAGTATCTAAAACGGATACACGAGTAATACATTTTTCTACTTTATCATGTTGAGCATAATATTCTATATCATAACTTCCTTGTACTGTGTAATTTATATTCCCGGTATATAACACCTGAATTGGGGATGTGGTACATGGCGGTAAAATATTTAATGGCCGGTCCTTTATTCGAGCTCTGCATGTTTTATCCAGGTAAAGGGTTTCATTAGGCTGACATGGAATTTTTACAGTTGAATTATTCTGAATAGTAATGTTGTATCTGCACGAACCAATATTTCTGCTTTTGTCAGGTACTTGAAAAGTTACTGAAGTTATTCCAAGTGGGTATGGTTCATTTGCTTGCTTATTGTCGCTCCTATGTGTAGTAATTTCATTATATCCACAAAACTCATCTATTTTTATTGGTCTTGGCCTTATGGCAAAGCTATATGTACATGAAGTATCATCTATCCTTATCACAGTGTCTTCAGGACATATTACCGAAGGACTTATGGTGTCAATCAACAATATTGCTGGATCAGAATATGCTTTACAAACTCCTTCATTGATTAATTCAGCCCTGAATCTGAATTTATCATTATTTTGTTTATCGGCAGGAATTGATAAATCTGGGTTCTGGGCAAATCCATAATAATTCCATTGAATATTTCTAGGTGTAAGCAATTGCCATCTAACGTTGTCGTAATTCGAGGCTTTAACGGAGAAAGTAACAAGTTCTCCTTGGCAAACATAACGATCTATAGGATGTTCAGTAATCTTAATTTTTGGAACAATCCGGATCGGAAGAATTTTTTTTTGTGTAACTGCACCGGGCTGATTTCCCAGTTTGACAAAATTAAATATGCTTATATTTCCAGTTAGGCCAAGTGTATCACTCTTTACTGTTAATATTAGCGTATCAGTACCCTTAAAAGCAGGAGCAATAAATTTTAAGGTATCAGAATCTTTTATGAAATGTAATGAATCAACTTTTGAGTTTGAAGGAATGTCATAAACCTGAATAATAAATTCGTCTCCCTCACAAATTTTAGGAACTATCGGGTCAGCATATAATAAGGCGTTATTATTACCTGCTGATACAATATTGGAAAAAATGGGAGTACAAAGAATAAAAATCATGAAATGAGACATAAGAAAAATATTCATACCAACCGAAAATGAATATTTTTTTTTGGCGAATTCCATCCGACCATTAAAAAACAAACAATTTATACGGATGAAAAATAAATTCATGGTAAAATATCCCGGCATATAGCTTGCATCCCCTTGTTTGCCCATTCAGAAAATCCCCCTTTCTTAATGCTTTGCAAAGCAAAAATAACAAAAAGGGCTTTGCAGAAACCCGGAAATGTAACAGGGTTATTATTTCTTTTTCAACAAAACCACATTTTCAATATGGTGTGTATGAGGAAACATATCAACGGGTTGGACTTTTTCGACCCTGTAATAGTCGATCATAAGGTTGATATCCCGGGCCTGCGTGGCCGGATTGCAACTTATATAAACCACTTTTTCGGGGGCAGCATCCAAAATGGCTTGCACAGCGTCTTTATGCATACCCGAACGTGGCGGGTCGGTTATAATGATATCAGGTTTGCCATGCTCTTTGACAAAAGTACCGGTCATAATTTTTCTGATATCGCCTGCGAAAAAATGGGTATTTGTTATCTGATTAACCTCTGAATTTATTCTGGCATCTTCAATGGCCTGTGGCACGTATTCAATTCCAATAACCTGCCGGCAATCCCGGGCAATAAAGTTTGCAATGGTCCCAGTTCCGGTATATAGGTCATAAACATTTTCGGTACTGGTTAGCCTAGTAAAATTCCTTACTACTTTATAAAGCTCATAAGCTTGTTCAGAATTGGTTTGGTAAAAACTTTTCGGACTGATCTTAAACCTGAGCCCTTCCATTTCTTCCCAGATATGGTCAACTCCCGAAAATAGATGAACTTTTTGATCATTTATGGTGTCGTTACCTTTCTGGTTGATTACATACATAATTGAATTTATTTCAGGAAACTTTTCCTTCAAAGCATTCAACAGAGAATTTATTTTTTCCTTATCATCATAAAAAAAAGTTACGATAACCATTACCTGGTTTATCGATGTAGTACGAATAATCAGAGTCCGTAATAAACCGGTTTGCTGTTTGATATCGAAGAACTGATAATCATTATTTTCAGTTAAGTTGAAGATAAAATTCCTGATAGAATTTGAGGGTTCGGGCTGTAACCAGCATTTGTTAACTGACATAACTTTATCGAAAAGGCCAGGAATATGAAACCCTAAGGCTTTACGGTTTTCTACTACTTTTTCGCTGCTTACTTCTTTTTCTGTTAACCAACGTTTGTTTGAGAATGTATATTCAAGCTTATTTCTGTAAAATATTGTTTTTTGGCTTCCCAAAATGGGAAAAAATTCCGGAATTGTAATTTTTCCTATCCGTACAAATTGATCTTCTACCTGTTTCTGCTTATACTTCAATTGTTCTTCATAGAGTAAGTTTTGCCATTTACAGCCACCGCAAATTCCGAAATGTTCACAATAAGGTTCGGTTCTTAGTTCCGATAAATGATGAAAATGAGTTGCTTTTGCTTCTTCGTATCGTTTTTTCTTTTTAAATACTTGTAGATCAACCACATCACCTGGTATTGCATTCGATGTGAAAACTATCAGGTTGTTGATTTTTGTTAATGATTTTCCTTCAGCGCCTATATCTGAAATAGTTACATTTGGATAAAATGATTTTTTTATATTTTTTTTCACAACTTTTTGATGCAAATATAATAGAAAGGTGCTATCTTTGTTTCGACGTTCTAAATACTTATTGTTTTTCCAAAATGAATCATGTATTCCCATAATGGGAAAAAATAGTTAATAAATTTTTGATCATAATACTGATTATTAATGATTTAATAATATGGCATGATATTAGTAATTATGAGAAAGAATGTATGGAAAAGTTATAAATTTATTTTAAAGATATTCTCAGGGGAAAGCAACTTCTGTATATATGATTGGTTTTGTGTTTAGGGGTTTGTAAATCATCAATCATCTTCAAAAAAGCGTCCATACTGCTTTCCCCTTTTTTAAAAAATACAAAAGCCCGGCTCCGGCCGGGCTTTTTGGTTTTACACTTACTACCCGATTTAAGAATACCATTTGAGCATTTATAAGACCTGAAAGTATGGTATTAATGCCTGCCTTTCTGTAAGTTAACAAATTCTTTACAATGATTTTGGTTCATGCGATTAGTCTTTTATAAATTCACGGTCGCGATTTATATTCCTATCTTTGCAGTGGAAATTGAATAACGTTGTTTTATTATGAAGCAAATAAAATTTGTTACTGCCGATGAGGCTGTAAAAGTTGTTAAATCGGGCGACCGCATTCATATGCACAGTGTAGCTGTTACACCCCATCCCCTGATTAATGCCCTTGTGGCCAGGGGGCGTAACAAGGAATTTCGCAATGTCCGCATCCAGCATATACATACCGAAGGGCCCGCTCCTTATGCTGATAAGGAGTTTGAGGGTATTTTCCAGTTGGAATCTTTTTTTGTCGGCAGCAATGTCCGTAAACAGACTCAGGAAGGTTATGCCGATTATATTCCAGTATTTCTTCATGAAACACAGCGACTTATCCGTGATGGTTATCTGAAAGTTGATGTGGCCTTTATTCAGGTATCCACCCCTGACAAGCATGGCTATTGCTCACTTGGTACATCGGTTGATGCAACCCTTGCAGCAGTCGAAAAAGCAAAATGTGTTATAGCCATAGTGAATAAAAATGTACCGCGTGCTTTTGGTGATGCAATGATCAAAGTTGAGGATATTGATATTTATGTCCAGGATGATTCGCCCCTTTATGCACCGGCAATGCCCCCAATCAGTGAAACCGAATATCAGATTGGTAAACACGTTGCCGCACTGGTGGAGGATGGAGCTACCCTACAGATGGGTATCGGGGCTATTCCCAATGCAGTGCTTTCTATGCTCGGTAACCATAAAGATTTAGGGGTACATTCCGAGATGTTTTCTGATGGTATCCTCCCGTTGGTCGAAAGTGGGGTAGTCAACGGACGTAAAAAAGAAATTGACAAAGGAAAAATGGTGGCCACATTCTTAATGGGATCAAACAAACTGTATGAATTTATACACGATAACCCCGGGGTTGCCATGATGGATGTCAAATATACCAACAGGGTAGCTGTAATTGCAAAAAACCCAAAAGTAACGGCAATTAATTCTGCCATCCAGGTTGATATAACCGGTCAGGTTTGTGCTGATTCAATTGGGACAAAATTCTTTTCTGGAGTTGGGGGTCAAATAGACTTTCTAAGGGGCGCATCACTAAGTGAACAGGGAAAACCAATTATTGCTATTCCATCAATTACTCCCAAAGGAATCAGTAAAATATCGCCTATATTAACTCCAGGGTCAGGTGTTGTAAGTACCCGGGCCAATATTCACTGGCTGGTTACCGAATACGGCGCCGTAAACCTATATGGCCGTACCTTGCAGGACAGGGCGAAGTTGATCATTTCAATTGCGCATCCGAGTGTGCGTGAAGAACTCGAAAAAGCAGCCTTTGAAAGGTTCGGGCCTCACTTCCATTATGTTTGGGATGACCAGGAATAAATGAAATACAGGTAAAAAGGCAGGCCTTAAAATCTGCCTTTTTTTTTCAGATTAATAATATAATTATAATTTATTATCATGAAAATTTCGCATATAGAACATATTGGAATTGCTGTTGAAAATCTTGAGCAAGCCATTCCATTTTATGAAAAAGTCTTCGGTTTGAAATGCTATGCCATTGAAGAAGTACCCGACCAAAAAGTAAAAACAGCATTTTTTCAGGTGGGACAAACCAAGATCGAATTGCTAGAATCGACCGACCCTGAAGGCCCTATCGGTAAATTTATATACAAAAAAGGGCAAGGAATCCACCACCTGGCTTTTGCTGTTGATAATGTAGCCAATGCCCTTCGGGATGTCGAAGAAAATGGGGTAACCCTGATTGATAAAGCGCCACGAAAAGGGGCGGAAGGACTTAATATTGCATTTCTTCATCCAAAATCAACTTTTGGTGTTTTAACCGAATTCTGCGCTGAATAATAAGATAACATTTTATATCTAAATATGAATAACCAGGATAAAATTCGACAGCTGATTGATCTTCGCACTGAAGCCAAATTGGGAGGCGGGCAGAAGCGGATTGATGCACAGCACGAAAAAGGGAAAATGACAGCAAGGGAACGCATTGAGATGCTTTTAGATGAAGGCAGTTTCGAAGAGTTTGATATGTTTGTAACACATCGTTGTACCAATTTCGGGTTGGAAAAGTCCAAATTTCTTGGCGATGGTGTTGTTACCGGTTATGGTACCATCGATGGACGATTGGTGTATGTTTATGCCCAGGATTTCACCGTGTTTGGGGGTTCGCTTTCCGAAACTTTTGCACAGAAGATATGTAAGGTGATGGACATGGCCATGAAAGTGGGTGCGCCTGTAATCGGCATTAACGATTCGGGTGGTGCACGTATCCAGGAGGGGGTAACTTCTCTTGCCGGTTATGCTGAAATTTTTCAACGTAACATCCTTGCTTCGGGTATGATACCTCAGATTTCGGCCATTTTCGGTCCTTGTGCCGGTGGCGCTGTTTATTCGCCTGCGCTTACTGATTTTATTGTGATGAGCAAATCTACATCCTATATGTTCCTGACAGGGCCAAAAGTTGTGAAAACAGTAACCGGCGAAGATGTTACCGACGATCAGTTAGGTGGACCGATGGTACATGGTTCAAAATCGGGGGTAACCCATTTTATCTCTGATGATGAGCAGGAAGGTTTGGCCTTAATCCGGAAAATGTTGTCGTATATGCCGCAAAACAATCTCGAAGATCCACCCCTTGCGCCTTGCGATGACCCGATTGACCGGCTCGAAGATTCACTAAATGAAATAATCCCGGATAATCCGAACAAACCTTATGATGTGAAAGACATAATCCATTCGATTGTGGATTATGGCGAATTTATGGAAGTACACCGTTATTATGCACCCAACATTGTTATTGGATTTGCAAGGTTTAACGGCATTTCGGTAGGGATAGTGGCCAATCAGCCTGCCTACCTTGCCGGGGTTCTCGATATCAATGCATCGCGTAAGGCGGCAAGGTTTGTACGTTTCTGCGATGCTTTCAATATTCCGTTGATTACACTTGAAGATGTACCGGGCTTCCTTCCTGGAACTGCTCAGGAATATGGTGGTATCATTATTCATGGTGCAAAATTGTTGTATGCATACGGCGAAGCAACCGTGCCCAAAATTACCATCATATTACGCAAAGCATACGGTGGAGCCTATTGTGTGATGAGTTCGAAGCATTTGCGTGGCGACATCAATTATGCCTGGCCAACTGCCGAGATCGCGGTGATGGGGCCAAAAGGAGCTATAGAAGTACTTAAAAGTAAAGAAATCAAAAAGATAGAAGACCCTGCTGACCAGCAGGCATTTATAACTCGGGCAGAAGAAGAGTACAAAGATTCCTTTGCCAATCCTTATAATGCCGCAAAGTATGGTTATATCGATGATGTAATTGAACCACGCAATACCAGGTTCAGGATTATCAGGGCATTAATGTCGCTTGCAACAAAAAAAGACGTTAACCCGCCCAAGAAGCATTCAAATCTTCCATTGTAAAACCGGAGATTATGCGATTTTTAGAGATTAAATTTAAAGTTGCTGTTCTGTTTTTTTTGTTTTGCGGAGTTTATGCTATCCGGGCACAAAACGCCATAGACCTGAGGATCAACGAAATCCTTGTTGAAAACAATACCAATTATGTGGATGATTTCGGACAGCATAGCCCATGGATCGAAATTTTTAACAGCGCTTATAATCCGATAGATATTGGCGGGCTATACCTGACCGATGATATTTCGAACCCAACAAAATACAGGATTCCACGTGGGCAGTCAATTACCCTTTTACAACCACGGAGTTACCTGGTATTCTGGGCAAACAATCAACCTTCGCATGGAATCAGGCACCTGAATTTTGTCCTCAGGGAAGGAAAAACCATTGCTTTGTTCGATGCCAACGGAAGAACATTGATCGATTCAGTGACCATTCCCTACTCAATGATTCCCGATGTTACCTACGGCAGGACAGTTGACGGCGGTGACGTATGGGTGAACCTTCCAAAATCGACTCCGGGAGGCAATAACGATACAGAATTTCATCCTTTGGCTGCCGATAAATTTGTTGAAATCGACCCGTCGGGAGGGGGAATGGCAGTTGTTGCTATGGCCGTAGTATTCTTTGCCCTTGCTTTGCTGTTTGTTTTTTTCAAAAATATGAGCAGGGTATTGGCTATGGACATCAACAAGCAGAAAATAGCCCGGGCACTTACCCGGGCGAGGCTCGGACGCGGCGATGAAAAAGAAACATCAAAAGCTGATACAGGGGAGGAGTTTCAGGTATCGGGCGAAGTAAATGCAGCTATTGCCATGACCCTGTATTTGTATTCAAGCGAATTGCATGATGCCGAAAATACGGTCCTTACAATAAATAAGGTGTCGAGGGTTTATTCGCCCTGGAGTTCGAAGATTTATGGTTTAAGGAAATTTCCTAATTAATTCAATATGAAACGGTTTAAATTCACAATAAACGGCAACAAATACGAAACAGAAATATTGCATATCGAGGATAATGTTGCTGAAATAGAGGTAAATGGTACCAAATATTATGTTGAGGTCAACAAAGACATCAAACCAACAAAAACGCCTAAACTGGTTCGGGCTGCTGCTGTCCCATCCACTGATGCACATCCATCAGTAGCTAAAACCAGCAGTCCCTCTGGCCCGAAAGGTACGGGTGCTGTGAAATCGCCCCTGCCAGGTGTGATCCTCGAGATGCTGGTAAAAGAAGGCGACGTGGTTAAAATGGGCCAACGACTGCTTGTTCTGGAAGCCATGAAAATGGAAAACAACATTGAAGCCGATAAAGCAGGAAAAGTTACTTCGATCCTGAAACACAAAGGTGATTCAGTAATGGAAGGCGATGTCTTGATTATAATAGGAGAGTAAGGTCATGGGTGAATCAGGAGGGTTTTTCAATTTTGTTGTTGAACAGATTACTCAGTTCCTATCCTACACGGCTTTTACTAATCTGACATCGGGGCACCTGATTATGATTGTAATTGGCTTGATTTTTATTTATCTGGCCATTGCCAAAGAGTTTGAGCCTATGTTGCTGGTTCCCATTGGTTTTGGTATTCTGATAGGAAACATTGCCTTTACACCGGGATTGAAATTAGGGATTTATGAGACCGGCAGTGTGCTCAATTATCTTTATTTCGGTGTAATGCAGGGCGTATATCCGCCTTTGATTTTCCTGGGTATCGGAGCTATGACCGACTTTTCAGCGTTGATTTCGAACCCGAAACTTATACTTATTGGAGCTGCGGCACAGTTTGGTATTTTCGGAGCCTATGCCATTGCACTGGCTTTGGGCTTTACGCCTGCCGAAGCAGGAGCTATCGGAATCATCGGAGGTGCCGATGGCCCCACTGCTATATTCCTTTCATCGAAACTGGCACCCGACCTTATGGGCGCAATTGCCATTTCTGCTTATTCGTATATGGCCCTTGTACCGGTTATTCAGCCACCTATCATGAAATTACTGACCACCAAAAAAGAAAGGGTTATCCGCATGAAACCCCCACGAGCCGTTTCCAAACAGGAAAAGATTTTCTTTCCGATTGCAGGGTTGCTGCTTACTACTTTCCTTGTACCTAGTGGTTTGCCATTGCTGGGAATGTTGTTCTTTGGCAACCTGCTTAAAGAGAGTGGGGTAACTAAACGGTTGGCCGATACGGCAAAAGGTTCGCTGATTGATATTGTTACTATTTTGCTTGGTTTGACCGTGGGGGCATCTACTCAAGCTACCACATTTCTAACCCCACAATCGGTAAAAATATTCCTTTTAGGTGCTTTTTCGTTTATTATTGCCACCACAGCCGGGGTTCTTTTTGTGAAATTGTTCAATTTGTTCCTTAAGGAGGGCAATAAAATAAATCCATTGATCGGAAACTCCGGTGTTTCAGCAGTGCCCGACAGTGCCCGGGTTTCTCAGGTGGTAGGTTTACAATACGATAAAACCAACTATTTGCTTATGCATGCTATGGGCCCCAATGTTGCCGGGGTGATTGGAAGCGCAGTGGCAGCTGGTATTTTATTGAGCTTCCTGTCGTAAAGAACAAAAAAATAAATTTATATAAAAATGAGGTTATCCGGTTCGGGTGGCCTCATCTTTTTGGGATGGGTTTCATGGGTGAAGCGGTTTCCGAACCACTTTATCCATTTACAACATGAATAGGTTCCCCATTTGCAAACGCCTTCAGGTTATCTATTGCAATCTGCAATAGTCTTTGTCTTGCCTCAAAGGTAGCCCATGCGATGTGGGGTGTAATAAAGCAATTTTTTGCGGTTAAGAGCGGATTATCCGGTAATGGTGGCTCAGTTGAAAGTACATCGAGACCGGCCCCTGCAATTATCCCCTGGTTTAGTGCTTCGGCTAAATCATGTTCGTTGATCAGTGGGCCGCGGCCCGTATTAATCAGGAAAGCATTAGGTTTCATCAGTTCAATGGTGGCTGAGTTTACAAAGCCGGTATTTTCAGTGGTAAGTGGGCAATTAATGCTTAAAAAGTCACTTTCCCTGAATACTTCTTCAAGGGTTACAGGCCTGAAGTGTTGAGGAATTCCCTTTTTAAAGCTCCGGTTGTGAAATATGGTTTTCATCCCGAATGCATCTCCAATTCTGGCAACCTGCTGTCCAATTCGGCCAAAGCCTATAATTCCAAGGGTTTTTCCTGCCAGTTCGGTTTGGGGGCTGCTCCAGAAACAGAAATCGTGGTGGCGGCTCCATGTCCCCTCTCTGACCTGTTGTGCATGAAGCCCTACCTTGTGCGTAAAATTCAGGATATGGGCAAATACCATTTGTGCCACTGAGTTGGTGCTATAAGCCGGAATGTTGCAAACCACAATACCTGCTTCGCGTGCTGCCTCAACGTCAACCACATTGAAGCCGGTAGCCAGCACGCCAATAAATTTCAGCGATGGTAATTGGCCAATTATATCCTTGTTGATCACTACTTTATTGGTAAAGATAACATCAGCACCTTTGGCCCGTTCCACAGTATTATCGGCAGACGTACGGTTATGTACAGTAAGGTTCCCCAGTTCTTCAAATTGTTGCCAACTCAGGTCTCCGGGGTTCAGGGTATATCCGTCAAGTATTGTAATATTCATAATTCAAATCTGATGTTGTTTAACCGTATGGGATCGTGTGGTGTTTCCGGCTTGTGAAGTTTCATTTCAAGGGTGTTCAGTTCTCTGCGGTTAAATTGCCTCGCACTAATTTTTTTCCTATAGATCACCTGGACGGGTTGTTTATCGATTTTATAGGCCGATTCATAGCCAAAGCGATTGTAAAATTTAACAAGCAACTGATTCTTGCCTGGGTTAAGGGGTAACAATACAAGATCGTGGTTCATACGGCTGTGGCGGGGGTTATTGTGCATGGCCAGCATTTCACCATTAAGCCACACCTGTATCCCATCGCCACTGTAAAATCCAACCAGCAGATCGCTGGCATTTTTGGCCTCAATATCTTGCAATACGTAAAGCGATTCACGCGGCCGGCTTCCGAATTTTTCTTCCTTATTACTGATCCAGTTTTCTTGCTTTTCCCATTTCAGGTTGCGACCCCAGGCTTCTGCCGGGTTTATTGGCTGGTCAACCGTGCCATGTAACCGTTCGAAATTGCTTCGGATGGGGCCGGTAGTGTATCGCTCTTTCCAGATGATTTCTGACGATTCTCCAATCGTAATCGGTTCGCCGTCAATTAGTTCAATGATTTCAGGTTCCTTGTTCCAGATGAGCTTAATTTTTTTTCCGGCTTCACTGGCAGTATAGATAATTTCGGGAATAATTTCGCCGCTCGGGGCAGTAAAGTTCCACGACTGTTTAATAACGCTGCGGTGGTTGTTATAATAGTCGATACAGGCATAGCTGAAATGCTTAATTGCATTGCCAAACCCAAACCAGGTGGATCGTGTATCCAGAATTTCTGCCTGTACAGGAACAAAATCTCCCAAAAACTTAACAGCAATTACTCTTATTTCATTACCTAACCAGAGTGACGGAGGAATTGTAAGGGATACCGATTGCCCACGGTTACGGAAATCGATCTTTGAAGTGGATTCTCCAATCACATGCGCCGAAATTATTTTACCGGAAAGGACCGGAAGTTCGATGTTGCCGGTTTGCTCGCCCGAAAGTATCAGGTAAACCGTGTTTTGTTTGGCAGTAACTTCTCCCCATGTATAGAATTCAGGGAAAGGATTGGCGGTTGTTCCATAAATGGCCTCTCCGTTTTTCTCAAGCCATTTTCCGATTCCGGTAAGCACCTGTTCTTCGAATGGAACCACAGAGCCATCACCACGGGGGCCAATATTCAGCAGATAATTTCCACCCCGGCTTACTACTTTTAAAAGGCTGCGAAGTTTTTCACGGGTTTTGCCTTCAACGTCTTCTCGCTTTTGCCACGAACGGTAACCCCATGTTTCATTAAAGATTGAGGCTGGTGTTTGCCATGGGGCATCAATCTTGTAATCGGGATATTCGTTGTCGCCCATCACACAAAAATCATATTGGTTATTACCAAGTCGTCCACTCACCATGCAATCGGGTTGTAGTCTCTTCACCAGTTCATAAAGTTCTTTACTTTGCTGGTGGGTTAGTGACCCCATATCGAACCAAAGCTCCGAAATCGGACCATAGTTGGTAAGAAGTTCTGTAATCTGGTTTTTGTTGAAATCGTGATGTGCCAAAGATATTGGATTGGCATTGTGTGTAGTCCATGGATGAAGGGTCCAGTCAATCAGCGAAAAGTAAAGCCCCATTTTTAATCCATGGTTGGCACAGGCTTCCGACAGTTCTTTCAGGATATCTCTTTTCAGAGGGGTAGCTTCCACAATATTGAACCGGGTATGTGCCGAATGGTACAGGCAAAATCCATCATGGTGCTTCGTTGTTATTACGATAGAACGCATCCCGGCTGCTTTTGCCAGTAAAGCAATAGAGTCGGCATCCCATTTTTCAGGATTAAATGTCGAAGCATATTCTTCATACACATCCGACATAATTCCTCCCCACATCTGTATCTGTTCGCTGTATCCCTGAGTTACCGGATTTCCGTTCCATACCCCGCCAAGCTCCGAATAGACCCCGAAATGGATAAACATCGAATATTTGTTGTCGTACCACTGTTGAAGGGCATTTGTTTTTTGCTGACCTAAGCCTATGATGGAAAAGAATATCAAAATTGTCGCGAATGCTAAAATTCTAACCATAGTGAATCGAATTGGTTACGCCACTAAAGTAAGGGTTATTCATAAAAAAACAATGATTGGATTTTATTTGCTCATCCTGAGCAAATCAAGGCCAAAAGAGGCTTTTCCTTCCGATGGGCTTAGGTTAGTAATTGATGCAACAAGATGATTTTCCCCTTTTAGCATCCTTAATCGTCCGAGGGAAATTTACTTGGTACTTACTTCTTTATGGTACAGGTTAAAGACGCCGGGAGTGGGCCTGCCATTGAACGTGAGCATGAAAAGTTCCGTAATCGGGAACTACAGTAAAATGTGCAGTTACATGGGCATAAAAATCTTTATCGATTAAAAATGCCAATTCTAAATTGTCGTTTGGTTTACCGCCTGTCCAGAAAAGCTGAACGTTTTGGCTCCAACCCCAGCGGTCAGAATTCTGATCACTGATATTGCCACCCGATACCTTCAATAATTTCATTTTTTCTCCTTCAATAACTCCGTTACTTACTATCGGAGTGATAATATCGCTTCGGTGCATGGCAGCCGGTGCGAAGTTTCTTTGCATATCAGGGTTAATATTGGATGAACTGCCCGGCAACATATAAAACCAGGCTACCGGTGCAAAATTGATGGTTGCTTTTGTCCAATGCCACATTTCCATATCTACCTGAATCGAATTGTTGAAAGGAATTCCGTCGAGACCGCGCTGACGTATATTAACCGTAAAGCCTGGCCAAAAGTTGCCGCTTCCATCGGGTTGACCATTAATAGGGTGATGGGTGAATCCTTCGGGACGGCACCAGGCGTAACCGTAATAATCTTCGGTACCTGTGCCAATATGCGAAGGAAAGGATTCGTTATCTACATATATCTTTTCATCGCCTTTGCCCCACCAGGCATATTCAGTGTTAAGCAATGCAATAGCATCACCGGTATAAATACCTTTGCCCGTTAAAGGAACATAGTTAATATCGAAATTCCCGCCACCTCCTTCATTGTTTTTTCTTTCGCCGGTTTGCAAGTAGGTGAACTGGTGCCATGAACAGCCGAATACATCGACCGGTTATTCCATTGCCATGGTGAGGCAGATATTTCTAATATTACAGCAGGTGTTTTTATTTCATCAAAGTTGATCAACCTGATTTCAGCCTGTTTTCTGAAAGGTATGGCCCAGTAACATTCAAAGGTCCCATCGCTTTTAACAGATGCGTACCAGTTGTCTGAAGGTCTTAGTTGATAACCGGTTCCGAAAAAATCGCCTAATGGCGTCCACACCGTTTTTTTTTTCCATCGGATAACATTTCGATAACCAAATGCCGGAATATCTGTGGTTCCAATTCAGGATTGATTTTGACAACAATTTTTCGGATGGCCTTGCTGCCTGGTATGTTAACCGAAAGTGGTTTCCCTGGAATGATTGTCCCTTCAGAATTAAGTACAATCGTTTTATCATTCAGGATTTTCCTGTTGTATGATACTAGTAGATTGTCTGTCTGATCAATAATCGGGGCAAGCTGATGCAGCTTTGCAGTGGAAAAAGTTTTGACCCGTGTTTGCGGGGTATAAGTCCGGTAATTAATGTTGTAATATACTGCTTCTCCTCTTGTTTTAGCGCCAGCATTTTTAATGTTTTCACTTTCATATGTGATCTTTCAGTGTTTAGCGTAAGGAAACGGAAGGTATAGGTTGTGCCCCCGGTGTTCGTAACGTGTCAATTCAGATACTGATTGCGCAAGCGGAAATCCTGTGAGCAATTCTCCGCTAAGAATGTCAAACGCTGTCCATTCGATGAACGGATTGCTTCCCCGTCGAAATAGATGCGCATAATGCCCCTTCCGGAATTTTCTCCGGCAAAAGTCATCCACTACCTGACCACAGCCCTTGGCCCATCTGCATCGAACTTGACATACTCTTTCCGGCCCCTGATTTTGTTCTATCCGGATAAACATAGAACGGTCCCAGTTGACAAATCAGGCGCTGTCGCCGGGTTGGGTAGTTTCCCTGTCGTAACTGCTTAATTGTTTTAGAGTATAAACGGGTGAAGGAAGCCTGCTCAGGTTTTCACAGTGGGTCATTTTTTTCAGAAAAGATTCGAGGGTAATTACATTTTTGGCATATGAATTTAAAAACAAAATGAAATTAACCATGAAGAATATTTTTTTCATAGGTTTCAATTGGTTACTACTAATTTAGTATTTATTGAGATGAGTTTGATGAAGGATAATAAGTTGCAATAATATCATATTAAAATATAGATTTCCTCTTACTTTTTGCATTTTCACCCTAATTTTGAGGAGAAATCAAACTTTGCTGCTATGAGTCGTTTAAAAAATCATGTTTTATTAGTTTTTATTCTTTGCATCTTTATCTTGACTGGTTTTTCCAAACTAATCAATGCCCAATCACGAGTTCAAGAAAGGCACATGAGGTGTATCAAGTCGCAGCTCGAAAGCTGGGATAATATTTTCACCCATTGGAATCATATAGGAAAAATCACTATAGATTCTGTTTTTGTATTCGATGACAAGAAAGCCATCCGGTTATATTTCAGCAGGTCATTGTCATACCTTCCAATTCGTGAATCAACGCTAAACAATCTCGAGAATTCTATCCGTGAAATCCTGCCTCGGCGTTTCAGGGCTTTCAGCTTTGAGTTTTATACCGATGGAAAATTATTGCAAGAGTTGATACCAAATTCCTTTAAAATAAAAGGAAAATTGGACAAAAATCGTATCCCTGACACAAAATCGATTCGCATCCCTATTGTTCAACGTGCAATTGGCGAAACTTTCAGTTCCGGACTTTCATCAAACAATATTGCGCTTTGGCCGAGCCATGGCTGGTATTATGAGTCTAAACTCGATCGGTGGGAGTGGCAAAGGGCAAGGTTGTTCGGTACAGTTGAAGAGCTTTTTACCCGCAGTTTTGTATTGCCATACCTTGTTCCCATGCTCGAAAACAGTGGAGCAAACGTTTTCCTGCCAGTTGAACGTGATACTCAAATCCGGGAAATGATAGTGGATAATGACCGGTCGACAGAAGGAGCCAAGTTGATTTTACCGTATGGAATTGAACATAAAATATTGCATAAAGGCTTCATGCTGAAGGATACCCTTTCCCCTGGCGAGAATCCCTTTGAAATGGGCAGTTCATTGCAATTCCAAACCCTTCAATCCAGGCAAGAGGTTATTGGTTACCTTCCCGGTTTACTTTCAGGCGATTATGCCGTTTATGTTACATGGCAGCCAGGAGAAAACCGAAGAAGTCAGGTTAAATATACTGTTTGCCACCTTTCGGGCAAAACTGATTTTTTGGTCAATCAGAAAATTGGGGGAGGAACCTGGATTTATCTGGGGACTTTTCGTTTCTCTGACGAACATGTCCAAGGCAAGGAACAGGGGGTCTACATCAGTCTCGATGGACAATCTGGTGAAACCATTTCTGTTGATGCCGTAAGATTTGGTGGCGGAGTGGGGAATGTAGCACGCCGTCCTGCCGAAACTGTATTACCCAACCAATGGTCGTTGAACGAAAACCACCTGACTG
>JBBIHB010000020.1:0-57817 GCA_037447215.1 Bacteroidales bacterium | reverse complement strand
TCGACATCAACACACAAAAACCGGTCTGGGAAAAAAATGTATGGACCGATTTTGGCGGAGATCCAGGAAACGACCCTATTGATGAATCAGCCGGAGGAAGGGGAGGATTTGGTGGTCGCGGAAACTTTCCGATTTGGGCCATTTCACAGTGCCCTCTTATTTATGGCGATTTGCTGGTGATAGCTTCCATGGCACCCGATGCGGGGGTGGTAGCATACAATAAATTTAACGGCGAAGTGATCTGGAAAACGCCTAACCTGGGCAATGAAACGTATGTCAGCCCTTCGGTTGTAAAAATCGACGGAACCGACCATATTGTAATGGTTACTTCGTCAACCAACCCTGTCGGTCGGCCCGAATTACCAAAAACGCCTGGTAATATCACCGGAATTGAACCCCTTACCGGCAAAATCCTCTGGAATTTTTCCGGGTGGGAATGTCATATTTCGGTGCCCCCTGCTGTGGATGCAGGCAACAACAAAATTCTGGTGGTGGGAGGATATGAATACGGTGCTTTAATGATTCAGGTTGAAAAGAATGCCGATGGAAGTTATACCGCGAAAGAACTGTTCAAAACAGTGGAATTCGGCGACCAGACCAAACCGCCTGTGCTTCACAATGGCTATTTCTATGCCCAGTATGGCACCAATAACCGCAGGGAAGGACTGGTATGCATGAACATGGAAGGTGAAATTATGTGGAAAACCCGGCGAAACCCTGACTTTAACAAGGGGAGCATGATCCTGGTTGACGGGTTGATCCTGGCGACCGACGGGGCAAAGAAACTCTATCTTATTGAACCAGATCCGGGGGAGTTTAAACCATTGGCATCGTCTGAGCTGTTAGCCGAACAAGCTGCAGGAGAAGGTATGAGTGCAAGGTTCGGAACCATGAATTGGGCACCTATAGCCCTTTCTGGCGGAAAACTGCTGATTCGCGATCAAAGCCGCATGTTGTGTGTGAAGGTGGCTGAATGATTCCAGAATTCTATTCCATGGACCCCAGAATATGAAATCATCAAATTTTTCAATGATCTATCTTCTCAGTATATATATTTCAGCATGAATATAACCATATAACAGAGTGCTGAGATGCTTTATATCTTAGTATATTTGAAATAGGGTATTGACTTTAAAATAAATGAGTTAAAAGTAAAGCGATTATGAACGTACAATATATTTCAGACAGCAAAGGTCAGACAACCGGTGTTTTTATTCCCATAAACGAGTGGAATAGATAAATAAAAAAATAAAGTAATTGAACAGGAAGAATTCATTATACCTGAATGGCATAAACAACTGGCCAGACAACGCATGGATGAATACAGTAAAAATCCGGGTTCTGCTGTTGATTTCGAATCTGCTTTGGATGAGATTGAAAAGGTTATGTGAGGTTAAATCCTTGATACTTCCACAGGCAAAACAAGATATCAGGGAAGCGGTAATATGGTATAACAATCAACAAAACGGGCTTGGTAAAAGGTTTGTAGCTGAAGTAAGGGAGAAGGTTTGTTTTATCAGGCAATTCCCAAAAGCCTCCATCTTTCGGTTCAATGATGAAAGAACAGCTGTCTTAAACACTTTCCCATATACGGTACACTATTATGTTGATGGTACGGCAGGTTCAATTGTTGTTATTACTGTATTCCACACAGGTATTAATCTGGAACGATGTGAATCAAGGGAAAATTAATTCAATCTTCTGAATGGGAATCCTTTTGTCAATTGATATAAAAAAACACCACTGTTTAAGTCTCGATAACCATATTAGCACAATCTATAATTTACCTTTGGCTGAAATAAAATACAAAATATTACATAATACAAATTCGGGCCAACAGGGATTTAGGCCATCTTTAGAACAGAATTTATTGCGTGATCTCGTCAAAGTGCTCCAAAGCCCAGTCAACCATCATGCCTACAGCAGGCATCAGTTTTTTACCGGTTGGGGTAAGTGAATATTCAACGCGAGGCGGAATCTCACCGTACATTTTCCGGTTGATCAGTTTATCGGCTTCGAGGCGTTTTAACGTACCCGAAAGCATTTTCTGTGAAATATCAGGGATGGATGCATTTAAATCTTTGTACCTCATAACACCATTCTGGTTTAGAGTACTCAGGATTAACAACGACCATTTATCGCTCATCCGGTCCAAAATATTCCGGATGGGGCATGTGGGATATAAAGGATCTAATTGACGCATGGTATTCAGTATTAAGACTTCAAATTTAATTATTAATCTCTTTAAGGGAGTAAGATTCGTTTCAGAATATTATGAGTTTACATGGAATTAACTTTTCTGAAATATTTTTATTTGGTTAACTAATTGTTAATCAGTAATTCTAACCACCAGAACAGGTTACTAACCTGCTTGCACAATCTAAAAAGATACCTGAACTTTGAAGCAAATAAACATTAAAAAATAATTTATCATGAAAAATTTAACCGTTAAAAATGTCCACACGTCGGAAGGTCTGAAAATTGACCGGGATGGGAATGAATTTACCGTAAAAAGCATTATCCCCGATGCTGAAACGACAAAATGCCGCGCCAGCTTTGTTGAAGTTGAACCTGGAAACTATACCTATGGTTACCATTATCACGAAGCCAATGAAGAGGTTTTTTACATCATCAGCGGAACCGGGGTTATCCGGACCATTGATGGGGATTTGCAGGTAAAAGCCGGCGATGCAATTGGTTTCCCGGCTGGTGAAAAAGGTGCCCATGTTATCAGAAATGAATCAAAGAGCGAAAAATTGGTTTACATCGATTTTGGCACTGCCCTTCGTCCCGAAATTGTGCACCTGCCCGACTTCAACAAAATAATGGTTGTTGGAAATGAAGTGAACGGAGTTTTTGACAAATAATAATTTTGAAATGAAGAAGTTAATTTTGATTTTGTGGTTTTTGTGGGCGTTTATTTCGGGTTACAGTTCACCAAGGACAGATAATGCCCTAACGCTTCAGGGGGATGTCCAGTCAATAATGCAGGTGCTTGAGAATTATAAAATGTCCATCAATAAGGCAGATACTGTTTTTGCAAGCACTTTCTGGCTTACAACTCCGCAGTCCAGTTTTATCCATCCACGTGGGCACGAAAAGGGATGGGAAGAAATAAAGTCCGGAATATATGGAATGTTTGGGGGCAGGTTTGCCACTCGCGATTTGAAAAGTTATGATGAATCAGTTCAACTCTACGGTGATATGGCAGTTGTGGTGTTCTATTGGGTATTCGATGCCACATTTGCCGGTGAAAATCCAACACCTATGCAATCAAGGGGCAGGGAAACCATGGTAATGAGGAAATTTGAAAACGTATGGAAAATTGTTCACATACATTATTCAAGTATGCCAGTTACAGGTGAGAGGCAAGGATTCTAAAAAAAACATGCCATTTACCAAAAAAATGAAATTAATACATAACGATAAAAACATGAAGAATGCACTATTGATACTTTTCCTTTTTGTGGGCTTGAATTATTCAGAAACCAGCGCACAAAACAAAATGGTACTCCTTGATATTTCTTTGGAAGAAAAATCGGAATACTTGAAAGTTAGCCCTGATATTTTTACACATTACCGGGATGTGTTAGAAAATCAGTTGGGAGCTAAGCTTATTATCAATGAAGACCAGGAGGTTGACAGCAAAATGCTGAAAAAAACAGATGTATTGATTGTCCTGTCAACCTTATCGGGAGCTACGGATAAAAAGACCCGTTCAGAAAAAGAGATTAGGGCAATCGTCAATTTCGTACAAAGAGGAGGCCGTCTTGTCTTCTTCACCGACGAAGACCGGCGCATGAATATGCAAACTTTTGGTGCCAATGAAATTGTCAGGCCGTTTGGGATGGAGTTCGGCAGCGATCTCCCCATGGTGCGCAATTCGGGTGCCATAAGTTTTGTTGGGGAGTTTATCAATGGAAGATATGAATTACCTTACAGCGGCAGCCGTGTTTTAACAGGAGGAATACCGCTAAGTGTAATGAATGCAGAAGGCGGACATATTCACGGAGCTTATGTAAAGCTCGATAATGGGGGCAAATTGGCTGCATTCGGCGACACCATGGTTGGGTTATTCATCGGCGGGGTTGAATTCCAGATGCCGGATGGTAGTGTCCTTGTTTGGAAAGGTAAAGACAATTATCAATTTATGAAGGAGCTACTTGGTTGGATGCTAAAAGACTGATAATGTAGTTATAACTGCAAAATTCAAAGTTCTGAAAGTTGTTTTTTGCAATTGAAACCGGTGAACATCCCGTTTTAGCCGCTATTCATCGCAAAAATTTGCATCTGCTTTTCAGGCACATTAGTTTTGTCATGTAATTTATATAAGCAGAAAATAGAACAGATTATTTAAGTCAAATTTTGTTAAACAATTAAATTAAAAAGTCATGAAAAGTATTAAATCAATGTTAATGGGTGCAGCACTTGTTTTAGTATCGGGTGCAGTATTAGCCTCGGGTAACCTGAATGTGAGCATCGTACCCGCAGGAAAAAACAAGACTAAGGTTTACGCTACCAATGAGGAAAAGTGCAAATTTGAAGTTGAAGTGAAAAACGACAAAGGTGCTGTTGTATATTACAAACGTACGGTTACTCCGGAAACCACCTATGCGAAATACTACAATTTTTCGTTGTTGGGCGATGGAGACTATATCTTAACGGTAAAAGTCAATGACGAAAAAATGGAAAACTCATTAAGGATCAGCAATGGCCTTGTGGAAGTGGTAAAGCAGAGAAAAGAGATGGAGCCTTTTTTCGCGTTGAAGGGAGACCGTCTCGAACTGTCGTGGTTGAATTTTACACAAGAAGATACCAGGCTCCTTGTTTATAGCAACAACAACGTAATTTTTGAGAAACATCTCGACCCGCAATTTGCAGTTAATTATGCTTTCGATTTCTCGAAACTGAATGCCGGCGAGTACAGTGCGGTTCTGGTAACCGAAAACAATTATTTCGAATACCTGGTTGCAAAAAAGTAAGCCTTAAGATTTTGGTCTGGAAGTAACCTTAAAAAATACTTCCATAGATTTTAATTTTTGTATGCCATTCCCTGGATGGGGAATGGTTTTTTTTGAAATGTAAGAGAAATGATTACCTGTCCCCTTTTTTCAGATTTGTTTACAACAGGTAAACAATGAGTTGTACCGTGTTTAAAGGATTTTTCCATTTTTTGAGTAAAAAGATTTCGGTGTACTGCACCTAAATGAAAAATGTGTGGTTCGTGAGCTACAAAGATTATAGTGCACTGTACCTATTTCATTCGGTATTCGGTGTTTGGTATCCGGTGTTCTGCTTGCTCCCTACTGCCGCTCCCTTTTCATGTCTGCTTACTGCAAACTGCCGCTAAAAGAATAATTTACTTCCCCACCCAAACCCTAAAGGCCGAAGCCTTGAGTCGGCTTACCGAAATTTTGTCGTTTACCGGACTTTTCAATTTCACAATAAGTTTACTGCCGAAATAATCCTCGAAACGCGATACCAGTTCAATGTGTATAATGGTTTTGCGGTCGGCCCTGAAATAAAGATCGGGATCAAGTTCCTCTTCCAGCCGGTCGAGAGAAAAGTCAACCACATGCTGCTCTCCTGAAAAAGTAATAGCCGTGGTTATTTTGCTTTCGCTGACAAAACAGGCTATGTCGCTGGTGTTGAGCTTGTAATATTTATTGCCGGCTGCGATGAGGAACCGCTTGCGATATTCTTTTTTGCCATTCCGAATAGCCTGCATAATTTCCGAATAATCCATCGGTTGCCCTATCGGTTGCCTGAAATGCTCAAGCTTAACCAAAGCTTTTTCAAGTTCACCCTCTTTCACAGGTTTCAGCAGATAGTCGATACTGTTTACCTTAAAAGCCTGAATGGCATAGTTGTCGAATGCCGTGGTGAAGATGATACTGCTTTTCACTTCTACCTGTTCAAAGATCGAAAAGCAAATTCCATCGCTCAACTGGATATCCATCAGGATCAGGTGGGGGTGCGGATGGGATTGCAGAAAAGCAACACTCTTCTTTACGGTTTCCAGAATGGCTGAAATTTCCCATCCGGGCCTAAGGTGTTGCAGCATTCCGGCAAGCATCCATGCGTTGGGTTGTTCATCTTCGATGATCAGTACTTTCATGCCGTAATTTTATAAAAGTGGCAATCCTACTTTAAATATTTTATCTTCCTGAATTATGCTGACCTTACATTCGGTCAGGTATTCGTACCTCGCTGTCAGGTTTTTAAGACCTTTCGAGGAAGAATAGGAGCTTTCTTTAGGCTGATAAGAATTTTCAACACAAATCGATTTTCCTGCGGTACTTATCCTGATTTCAAGCGGCTCTTCTTTGGAAGCAATGTTATGCTTGATGGCATTTTCGACCAGCAGTTGCAGCGAAAGTGGTGGTATCAGCCGACTTTCGAGCAAAGGATCAATGTCATAATTCACCTTTAGCGCTTCACCCATTCGCTGGATGTGAAGTCCGACATACGACCGGATAAATTCGAGTTCTTCGGCCAGCTTTACCGTTGTGCGGTCGCGGCTTTGAAGAACGTACCGATAAGTGTCGGTGAAGTTTTGCGTAAAAGCTACCGCCGCATCGGTATCATAACGGATCATCGATTTCAGCACACTCAGGTTATTAAACAGAAAATGCGGGTTTAACTGGTCCTGTAGTGCATTATAATCATTTTTCATCTGTAACTGCCTGAGTTCTTCCACTTCCTGCTGTGTGGACATCCATTTGGCAACAAACCGCAGACTGAGGGAGACCATAATGAGGCTGAAAACGAAAATCAATCCAAAGGCAAACATCAGCCAGGTAACTGGTTGGTTTAACACTGCCACATTGTTTATATTGGCTTCGAAATAGAACAGTGCCACAAACCCGACAGCCAGGCTTGCAACAATATGCAGCAACACCCTCAGTTTTATACGCGACGGAATTGGGATATTGCGTTCAAATACATTGTCGAGCAGGACGTTAACCTCCGAAAGAATATTGAAAACGATGATGACCTTGATGTACTGATTGATGGGAATTACAATTCCCTCTTCGGTAGCCATAAAGTCGGCAAACAGCATAAAAGCGAGTGCAACAGCGCTAACCACGCCAATACGGAACAGGACTGACCTGCCTTTGTAGGATGATAACCGGCTTATAAAAATGAGGTCGCTGTTCATTCGCTCTTTGAATTGTACCATTTTCTGCAAATTTACCGCATTTATTTTAACCTGCCGGTTACTTTTAACCAGGTTGTTTCCTTTATTTTGAAATCGGTTTTCGAATCAATCAGCTCACTCCGGGCTTGTTGCCACTGTGTTTGCGCCATCAGGTACCCGATAACGGTTTCCATGCCCACTTCGTAATTATCGCGCGACAGCCTCAGGTTTTCTTCGGCTTGTTCGAGGGCATTTTCGTTCATCCTGATGCGTTCTATGGCCAGTTGAAGGTTCAGCCGTGCCTGTTCCATTTCGAGCTGCAACAGTTGTTGGTTCTTTTCTATTTCAATCTGCGAAATCTCCTTGTCGATTTTGGCAGCATTGATCTTTTTCATCCCTTCACCCCAATGGAACAATGGAATTTTCACCGAAGCCAGCACATTCAGGCTGGTATTTGAAAAATCGGTTCCACTGAATTCAATTCCCCCAATATGGTTGTACCCTGCCTGTATCCCTGCCACAGGCATGAAATCGGCTTTGGTAAGCCTAATGTTTTGCTCCTTCAGGGTGATGTTTTTCTTCAATAACCTGTATTCTGGCCTTTGTTCAACCGTCTCATTTCCTAAAAAAATGTCTGTCAGACTATTCATCTGAATTAAAGTATCCAACGCAGTTATTTTGGTATCGAGATTGAGCCCGGTAACACGGCAAAGTTCCATGCGGCTGAGTTCAAGTCCGTTTTGTGCCTTCTGAAGATTGAGCCGTGCATTATTGTATCCCACCTGCGCTTTCAGCAGGTCGTTCCGGTTGGTCAGGCCTATCTCATGCGCATTCCGGGCCTTTTGAACAATTTCGTCGAGCATGTTCACGGCCTGAATTGCCAGCTTCACCTTTTCCAATACTGAAATGTAAGTCCAGTAGGCCTTATCTGCTTCTTCGAGGGTGTTCATCTGCTGAAGTGTCAGGTTTTCGACAGCCATTTCGATACCGATATCGGCCATTTTGTTGCCAGTGCTGATTTTTCCGCCTGCATAAATGGGCTGTTCCATAGCAATTCCGGCCATATACGCCCCGCTCAGGCTCACATTCAACGGAAGCCAGGCGTACATGTTGAATATTGGGTTCCCATCACGCCCCACAACCGGAAAGCCTGTAGAAGGGTCGATAAGCAGGTTGGGCTCCAGTTCACCGGTCATTAGATTAGGCTTTTGTGTAGGTAAAATAAGCTCCATTTCAAAATCCTTACTCTGATATATGCCCATGCCGGTAGCAGAGAAACTGGGCAATATGTAGGTTCGTGCTATGGCCTTCAGTGTTTCGGCTTTTTCGAGTTGTTTGCCGGCAACTTTCAGGTTCTCATTTTTCCGAAGTGCCAGCTCCCGGGATTGCTGCAGGGTCATGGTTTCCTGCCCAGCTCCTTGAAGCCAGGCCATCCATACAATAAATAGCGATGTATACTTCATAGTCTTCATAATGGCTGATCTGAACTTTTTATCTGAAATTCAACGGGTTTCACCTTGTAAAATACGGCATAAAGAATTGGGACAAACATCAGGGTGATGATTGTACCTACCAGCAAACCACTGATGATGGCAACTGCCATACTTGCATACATGGGATCGGTCAGAAGCGGTATCATACCAAGGATAGTTGTGAACGAAGCCAGCAAAACCGGGCGTGTACGCGAAATGGTGGCATTAATCAGGGCGTGGTATTTCTCTGCCCCGGAGGCGATCAGTGTTTCTGCCTCATCTATCAGCACAATGGCATTTTTCACGATCATTCCCATCAGCCCGAAAGAGCCTATAATGGCCATAAAGGTAAATGGCTGCCCGGCCAGGATCATTCCCGGAACAATACCGATAAATGCCATGGGGATGCAGCTCAGCACGATCAACGGTTTCCTGAAATCGTTAAATAGCAGGATGAGGGTGAGCAGAATCAGCATAACGGATATGGGCAGGTAGCTGAAAATATTGCGCAGTGCATCTCCCTGAAGCTCATGCTCGCCAACCCATTTTGCACTGTATCCGTCGGGAAGGGGAATAGCGGCAATCTCTCTGAGCATTGTTTTGCGCACCAGGGCCGGAGCGTATCCGTCAATGGGTTCGCATTGCACCTGTATGGCGCGCTGTCCGTTTACCCGCCTTACAACTTGCTCATGCCAGCTAAGGTCTATCCCTTCGGTTATGGCGCTCAATGGTACCGGGCTAACCAATTCTTTTGTCAGTTCGTCAACCGTTTTTATCCCAAGGAGCATATCCTGAACGGTTTTTTCGTTGATACCCGACAAATCGGGCATCATGTTCCAAACCGAAATATCCTCGAGGTTCTGCAACCGTTTACCTTTATTGTCCCTCACTTTCATTACAATGCCCACTCTGGCCTGTCCTTCAAAATATTCACCGATTGGCAGTCCATCTGTAGCGGCCAGCAGGGCGTTGCTCAAATCGGAACGTTTGGTACCGGCACGCAAGGCGGCCTGTTGTATAAATTTTGCTTCGAGTGCTTGTCCCATAGGTTCCCAGTCATCTTCGATAGTGTATGGATCGGCGTATGGATTATTCCGGAAGATTTCCTGTGCCTGGCGGCTCAAATTTTTGAGAACTGCCGGATCGGGCCCCGTAAATTCCACTTCCACAGTGTGCGTTGCTTTGATGGAAAGATTGTATTTGCGGATGCGGGAGGTGGCATCGGGATAATTATCGTGAATATAATCGCTCAACACAGGCTTCATACGGGTCATGGTTCCGTAGTCTTCAAAATTAACAATCAATTCGCCATAGTTGTCGGCAGCTTCGCCCATTGGCCGCACCAGACAATAACGCGTAGGTGTCTGCCCGTGGCTAGCAACCACCTGCTGAACTTCTTTCAGCGACAGAAGATGGGCTGTAATCCGATGCAGGTCTTCATTCAGTTTCTGGGGGCTAGTTCCGGCCGGAAGCTTATATTCGATATAAACCTGATTGTAATTAAAGTCGGGGAAGAATGTTTTTTTGATTCGCTGAAAATTGAATGCTGCCAATGCCAGCAACACTGCAGATACGATGAGGGTCACTGTTTTGTAATGCAGCAGTTTTTCCAGAATTTTCCTGAATTTCCGGTATCCCAAGCTGCTGAAAAGTTCGCGGTTGTCGTTCTTTTTATTTACGGTCAGCAATTTTGCGGCAAACAGGGGTACATGTGTCATGGCCAGCGCCCAGCTTATAAACAATGAAATACAAAGTACCACGAAAAGATCGCGGGCATAGGTGCCGGCTGCGTCTTTCGAAAGATAGACAGGAAGAAATGCGGCCACAGCGATAAATGTTGCGCCAAACAATGGCCAGGCCGTCCGTTTGGCCGGATTGATGAGCGCCAGCTTACGGTCGGCGCCCTTCTTAAAATCGACCAGGATACCATCAAGGACTACAATGGCATTATCGACCAGCATCCCCATCGCTACAATAAAGGCACCTAACGAAATCCGCTGAAGGGTTCCTCCTGCAGCAAGCAAAATGGGGAAAGTAGCCAGAATGGTGAATATCAGCCCTGTGCCGATGATAAACCCGCTACGGAAACCCATTGATATCATCAGCACGATAATAACGATTAAGACGGAGGCTAACAGATTAATCATAAATCCATTTATGGCTCCTTTGACCAAATCGGGCTGAAAAAATACCTTTTCGAATGCATACCCGGCCGGAATATTTTTCTGAATTTCGGCCAGCCTTTTTTCGACACGACTTCCCACTTCCAAAATGTTTTCGCCCGATTCCATCGAAAGTGAAATGCCGATTGCCTTTTTATTGTTCAGGTGCATGGTGTTCCGGCCTGGTTCTGGGTAGGTTTCGATCACTTCGGCCAAATCCGACAGCTTGAACATACTTCCATCGAGACCTTTGATAAGCACGCCTGCAACATCTGAGGTGCTGGATATTTTTCCATTTACCGACAGACTAAGCATCTGTTTGCCGGTTTCCAGGTTGCCCGGATATACGGTTGAATTCTGTTCCAATACAGCAGCCAAAACCTGGAAGGGATATACACCCAGTTCACCCATTTTCGAAGGTGTTAATACTATTTCGGTAACAGGGTTCTGTTCACCATAAATGTCAACCCGTGCAACACCCTTTACGGCCAGCATTTCCCTTTTGATATAATGCGCCATCCTGTTCATTTCCTTATAAGAATAACCATCAGCGGTCATGGCGTAAAACATGCCATAAACATCACCGAAATCGTCGAACACCACAGGTGTTTGGGCGCCTGGCGGAAGCTTTGTTACGACCTCATTCATGCGCCGGCGCAGAAAATCCCACCGCTGTTCAATTTCATCCTGAGGCACCGATAATTCGAGCATGACCGAAACTATGGAAACGTTGGACATGGACTTTGACCTGATGGTTTCCACATCTCCAAGTGTACTCAGTTCTTCTTCTATAATGTTGGTCACCTGCATCTCCACCTCATGGGCTGTAGCGCCGGGGTAGAGGGTTACTATCTGCGACATCATCACCACCAGTTCAGGGTCTTCCAGTTTGCTTATTCTATAGAAGGCGAGAATACCTCCCACAACCATGCAAGCCAAAAGAAACCAGATAATGGCTTTTCTCCGGAAAGTCATTTCAGCAAGGCACATTACATCAGCCCTCCGATATTGGTTTCCGAAACCGGCAAAAGGGGCACAACTTTCTGGTTGTTTATGAGTTGATTTACCCCTGCTACCACAATTTTTTCACCTTTTCGAAGCCCATGCTCAATACGTATGCGCCCGTCACCAGTAAGTTTCCCGATTACTACTTCATGCTTTCTGACAATTCCTTCGTCTGGCAGATACACCCATACAAAGGATTTACCTTCCTCGTTGAAAAGGGCATTAAGCGGTACACAAGCCATGGGTTCCACTCCGCTGCGTAGGGTAATATTTACCCCAATGTCCATACCTGGTGCCAGTTTGGGAAGGCTGTACGGATTGAGCTGCAACTGAAGTTTATAGAGCTGGTTGTTGTCGGCTTTTTTGCTGTAACTGAGCAGTTGCAGTGGAAAGCTTTCATCCGAAACCGCTGGTTGGATACCCGCGAAGGACACAATGGCATCGCGCTCAATATAGAGTGAAACCGGAATATCAACCTCTACCTGGTAATGGCCCACATCGATCAGGGTTGCCAGGGGCATTCCGGCATCCACCAGTTCGTTTTCCATAAAATTCACCTTCTGGATATACCCCGATACCGGCGACAACAGCCGGGTATCTTTCAACTGGTCTTTGGCATTTTTCAGTTGTGCGGCCACCATTCTTTCACCGGCAACGGCCTTGTCGAAGTCGTTGCCAGCCACACTATTCCGGTTGTGAAGTTCGACCACACGCCCAGCCTCAGCGCTCACCTGGTCGTATTGAGCCTGCGCAACCTGCAATTGCACTTCGTAATCGCGGGTATCGATCTGCGCTACCGGTTGGCCGGCCCGTACATAATCGCCTGCTTTTACATAAATTTTCTGAATAGGGCCTGCCACCCTGAATGCCAGATTAACTTCATTGGCCTCTCTGATTATCCCAGAGAAAGACTTTACCTCCAGGGTGTCGGCCTGCTGAACGGCTTCAATTTTTACTTTTCTGATGATCTGCTCCTGCCCGTTGGGGATGCCTGCACAACCGGCCAGCAAGGCCAGACCTGACAGAAAAATAAGTTTTCTGATTGTTTCCATATCTCCGTATTTTAAAATTTGGCTGAATTGCTTAAAATAATTGTGAAGATAGGGCGAGGGCACCTTGCAGCCGGTAATGAATTTACCGAAGTGATGAAAACAGGGGATGAAGTGGGAAAAAATTCTTTCCGGTTCACCTAGTACCCGTTGGCAGTTTCACCAGGCTTCGGAAAGAAGGAGAAAACATGTTATGTGTTATTATAAAAAGAAAGGATATCTGAGTGAAATTGGGTTTGAGATTAGAGACTTGAAAGTAAAACAGCATTTTTTTATTGTACTTTAATGACGGTAAAATAAAATAAGATATTTTTAAAATTGCGTCGGCATTTATGCCGACCTCAGCCACTCATGGGCCTGAATAACAGTTATCCCCTGGGGCAAGTCAGAATGATATTTAATGTCGCCGAAAACAATCAACGTACCTTTTGGGATATTGAAAGCCTGCATTGCTTCCGCCAAACCACCAACCTTCCGGTTTAAGTTCCCGGCATTGAAGTCGTATATAGCCTATATAGCTTCAACGATATCAGAATTTTCTTTAATAAGAGTTGTTTTTTTAAATGGAATGTACTGATATATCTTTATTGTTTAATAAATTATTTTGGGTAGTAAAACGAAGCTTTCTGGCATATTGAGCAGGTGACCGACAGCAAAAACATCACCTGGCGGAAACCAAATGAATTAAGAAATTTCTTTGACAGTAGTTGATCGATTTATTCTGTTTAAGTATTTACCCCTATAGGTAATAGTGTCATTAATTTCTTTTTTCGCCTAATTTTACCGGTAATTCTGATAATTTTATGTTTTATGGATAATCTTATTGTTAAATCACTCCTCGATTTGCTCCACCTGCTGGCCACTATCGCCTGGTTTGGGACCCTGTTCGTTAATGTTGTCCTGCTGCGTGACACAGTTCAGAAAACTCTTGCCCCGGCTGTTGCCGGCACGTTTATGAAACAATTTATGAAAAAGGCGCGTCTGGTGGTTTATATTTCCCTTGCCGTGCTGTTTATTACAGGCATTCCGTTGAAGATCGTCAGTCCGTTCTATGTCAGCATCATCAATTTCAGCAATACCTGGCAGATTTTTATGTTTGTCAAGCATGTTCTGGTTGCTTTCCTGGCCTTGCTGGCCATCATCAATTTTGAAATATTACTCCCACGGTTCCAGATAATGAACAAAACCGGTACATCTTCCGAAATGGATAAAATGAAAAAGTTACAACAATCAGTAGGTATGCTTTCTGTTTTTCTGGCATTTCTTATCATTTTAATTTCGGCAGTAATGAACCATATCTGATCAGTGGTTAAAGTTTTTCAAATCGTAATAAGCGTCACGGTCAGACAAGCTCTTTCAGCCTTATGTTAATACCAGTTTTAAAAATTATCGGCTTGGTATATTTAAATAGTCAGAGAAGTATTGTAATCCGACACAACCTTTTTTATCCCCATTCAGGAAATTGCGTTTTATTCAGGTCGAGCGTGGCTATGGTTTGCATATCCGAATGATCCAGCTCAAAGTCGAAAATGTTCAGATTTTCAATTATATGCACTTTTTGAGAAGATCGTGGGATGGCCACAATTCCTCTCTGGTAGTGCCACCTCAGGCAAACCTGGGCAATGCTTTTATTGTATTTTTTGCCCAAAACAGCCAGGGTAGGATTGGTGAAAATTGCATTTCGTCCGGCGGCAAATGGCGACCAGGCCTGCATCTGTATTTCAGTTTTCTTTAGAGACTCAAACGCATCGGGCTGCTGAAAGAAAACATGGGTTTCGATTTGGTTGATCACGGGCTTGATTTTAGCATAGGATAACAACTCTCTCAGCTGGTCAGGTTCAAAATTGCTCAATCCTATTGCCCTGATTTTTCCTGTTCCATAAATTTCTTCCATGGCTTTCCATGAACCTTTCACATCACCCCGCGGACGGTGGATAAGATACATATCCAGATAATCAAGTCCAAGTTTGTTCAGCGAGGTATAAAATGCCTTTTTTGTGCTTTTATAGCCCGAATCGTCAACCCATAGTTTTGAAGTTACAAAAAGTTCTTTTGGGTTAATTCCACTTTTTTTAATCCCGGCCCCAACCGCTTCCTCGTTTCCGTAAACATGAGCAGTATCGATAAGCCGGTACCCCACCGATATGGCATCGGACACACAACGCTCACCCACATCGCCGGTCAGGGTATTAGTCCCAAATCCCAGTACTGGCATTTTTAAGCCATTATTGAGCGTTACTTCAGGAATGGAAATTTTTGCCTGATTAGCAGGGAGAATTCCGAATGATTTGGTTCCAAATAAAGGTATAAACATAGCTGAAGTTGCAGCTACGGTGCTTGTCCGAATAAAATCACGGCGTTTCATTTCTTTTGACCTGTATTCATTTCCCATATCATTTATTTATTTGTCAGGTTCAAATGTAAGGTTTTTCTAATAGATATTGCTAAGGGCAAGAACGAAAAAAACATCACGATCTTTCTCGTAGTTGTTCAATTTCTGATGTCCTGCCAGGGGTTCCCGATATCACTTCGTTTATTGGGATAACCTTCTCCCTCTGCCTGTAATATATCAAAAAAAAACCGCCTAAAAGCGGTTTTAAAAAATTTTGTTGTCCTGCCAGGGGTCGAACCTGGACTCTTCTGATCCAGAGTCAGACGTGTTGCCAATTACACCACAGGACATTGTTTTGTTGACCTACTAGGGCTCGAACCTAGACTCTTCTGAACCAAAATCAGACGTGTTGCCAGTTACACCATAGGTCAATCATTAATTGTCTCTTTTTTGAAAGACGGCGCAAAAATAGCAAAATTTATTTTTGAAAGAACCTTCAGATTAAAAATTCTCCGAAACCGGAAAAGATGGCTCTATATCCCTGTATATGCACACCTGATAACTGGATATACCAAATCAACAATTTCACCAATAACCAAATGTCCCCACCTTTTGACCTACTTGAAAACTACAGTTACATTGAAAACAACCACAACCACCTTTCATCTGTATAAATTGTCTTGATTTTTAATGGTCAGATGCCAGCCCGACAAAATCGTTCTGGCGGGGAATCACCATGAGGAACGTTATTCCTGCCCGTATGTTCAGGCGGGCATTCCGGTTTGTGTTTTGCTGATCATGGTGATTTCATCCCTTCCTTCTCACCTCTTTGGAAAGTTTTCCTGCAATTATTCGTGCTTTTGCAAGGGTTCCTGCCGATTGTTCGGTTTCCAGCAGATATTCCATAATATCGAGTAACTCCTCTTTCAATCCGGGTTCATATTCCGAAATATTATACAAAATCTGCATCGAATATGCTTTGTTTGCCGGTGGTTCGCTCATTGTATCAAGTATTTGGAGACAATAATCTAATAAAAACGGATAATGCTCAGTGGAAATGGGGTATAAGCATAATAGTTTAAGGAATTGCCTTTTTTTGCCAATATGGTTCATCCCATTTAATGAATTTGTAATACTGTTGATCCAGGGTTGAAGTATTCCAGGGTGTTTTTCATTAATTTTTTCGGCAATCCATGCTGCACGCCAGCTTAACCGGTTTGTTCCATTCAATGCAATATCCATCAACAGGGGAATATATCCGGTATAGCCTTCTGCATTCGATTTCACCCAGTTTAGGTTATCCCATGAATCAAGTAATAAAAACAGGTCATTTTTTGTCATAATTTGCAAATATAATCTATTGATTGGGCAAGTATTACAAAAGCTTTTGTAATTTTATACCATGAAGCAAGTGGTTTGTGCATTAATTGTAAATAAGGGGCGGTTGCTGATAACCCAGCATGGGGTCTATTCGGGGCATCCGTTTCAGTGGGAATTTCCGGGAGGGAAAATAATGCCTGGCGAACCGGCTCAACTTGCTCTTGAACGTGAGGTTTATGAGGAACTTCTTATCAGGGTAATTGCTGAAAAAGCTTTGGAGCCAATAGTGTATCAATACCCTGGAAAAGAAATTTACCTGATGCCTTATTTATGCCGATGGACAGCAGGTGAGATCATACTTACCGAACATTACGATTATGCCTGGATTGATCCGCGTGATATTTTCAATTACGATATGTTACCCGCCGATTTCGAGATGCTCAACCAGGGCGATAACTTTATCAGGATTTTGCATTACTGCAGATCATTGTCCGAAGAAGACAGAAGAAAACCTTTGTCCACACACAAATTAAACTGAATCATCACTTTTTTTAGACAGTGATTTTTCATCAGGTAAAACCCACAGCTAATAAATCACGTAATAAAGATTGGCTTTTGTTTAAGAAATTAGACTATGAGCCACTTTTGTTAAACATTAAAATACTGATATTATGCCTGAAAGTACGTACAAGATTATTGAACTGGTTGGAACCAGCAAAGAATCATGGGAAAAAGCAGCCGCAAATGCCATTGCTACAGCATCCGAATCGTTACGCGACCTCAGGATCGCAGAAGTGGTTGAATTGGATATGCACCTCAACGATGGCAAAATCGAATTCTACCGTACGCGTATTAAAGTTTCATTTAAGTACCAGAAATAATTCTGTACTGAAATTCAGTCCCTATCAGATGCACAGCTGCCCTTTTCATTTTCTGAAAAGATTGTTGCATATTTGAATCTGCTTTGGATGAAGGGTGGAATTAAATCGCCTCATAATATATTAATTGATATGCAGTTGAAAATTGTAATTCGAGTTTTGGCAGTTTTAGTTTGGATAGTTGTTACAGCAAATAAGCACTCGGAATCCGACGGATTTCTTAACCTTCAGGAAGCTGAAAGGTTGGCTGCCCTTCCTTTGAAATGCCTGCAACAGGAGTACCCCAACAAACTGAACCAAACCCTTGCCGATGCTTCAGAACTGGCAGGTCCCATGGAACTCCATCCTGCATTTTATGGTTGCTTTGATTGGCACTCATCGGTACATGGCCACTGGATGCTCATAAGGTTGCTGAAAATGTACCCCGGATTGGAACAGGATTCGCTCATCAGGCAAAAGTTGGCTGAGAACATAACAGCCAAAAACATTGCAGTGGAAGTGGAGTATTTCAATCGTCCCCACGAAAAATCGTGGGAACGTACCTACGGTTGGGCGTGGCTGCTCAAACTTGCCGAAGAACTGCATACCTGGAATGATCCGATGGCCCGCACACTCGAAGCCAACCTTGAACCACTTACCAGTACCATTGTACAGATGTATCTTGATTTTCTTATCCGATCAGGGTGGGTGAGCATACGAATACCGCTTTCGGGTTGGCTTTTGCTTGGGATTATGCCAGCACAACCGGAAATGAAGAGCTGAAAAACCTCCTTGAATCCCGCGCAAGGTTTTACTATCTGAACGACGTTGGTTGTCCGTTATCCTGGGAACCGGGTGGCTACGATTTTTTCTCGCCTTGTTTTGAAGAAGCCGACCTGATGAGGCGGATACTGGGGCCTGCTGATTTCCGAAAATGGCTTGCCCGTTTTATGCCGCAGCTTAAATCGGAAAGTTTTACATTGGAAGTTGCACGTGTTTCCGATCGCACCGATGGTAAACTGGTTCACCTTGATGGGCTGAATTTCAGCCGTGCGCGATGTATATATGGTATTGCACAAAACTTTCCGGAGTACGGTCACCTGAAGAAGATAGCCCAGGAACATGTCCGTTTCAGCCTGCCTTCAATTGTCGATGGCAGCTACGAAGGCGAACACTGGCTGGCTTCTTTTGCCCTCCTGGCTCTGATTTCATTACATTAAAAAAAATTATTGTCCCGATTTTGAACCGAGCTTATTAAGAATGATGCTAATTAACTTTTGAAATAAAAAAAATGTTGCCGGAATTAAAAAAACCTATATTTTTGCAGCACCAAAAAAGAAAGGTGCCATGGTGCCATAGCTCAGTAGGTAGAGCAACGGACTGAAAATCCGTGTGTCCCCGGTTCGATTCCTGGTGGCACCACAAAAAGCCGGCGAAAGCCGGCTTTTTGTTTTAACAAAAACAACCGTTTTATTAATTACCATAGTGACAAAAAATCCCTGTACTGCATTCTGGATGTTTCATTCCCAATTTTTCCTACTTTTGCACGCCTGATTTTATTGTATGATTGATTCTGAATATCTGACATATACATTTCCCAATGGCATCCGGTTTATTCACCAGGGAAGCGATTCCCCGGTTGCCCATCTTGGTGTGGTCGTCAATGCCGGGTCGCGCGATGAACTTTCTGAAGAACACGGGATAGCCCACTTTATCGAGCATTGTATTTTTAAAGGAACGCGTAAACGGAAAGCATATCATATACTCAGCCGGATGGAAGATGTGGGGGGTGAATTAAATGCTTTTACTACCAAAGAAGAAACCGCCCTGTATGCCACATTCCTTTCGGGTTATTATAACCGGGCTGCTGAACTGCTCAGCGATATCCTCTTTAACAGCATTTTCCCCGAAAAGGAGCTTAAGCTTGAAAAGGAGGTAGTAGTTGAAGAGATAAATTCCTACAACGATTCACCTTCGGAACTGATTTTTGATGATTTTGACGAACTTGTTTTCGACGGGCATCCTATTGCCCGGAATATTCTGGGTTCTTTTGAGAGTGTCAGGGCTTTCAACCGTGATAATATCTTTAAGTTCATCAGAAGGAATTACCATACCGATCAAATGGTTATCAGTTCAGTTGGCAACATCTCATTTAAAAAACTCGTTTCAGTTCTCGATCGCTTCTTCGGTAATGCGCCCCAAAGGCTGGGGGATTTTTCGAGGGTACCTTTTGATGCTTATGTTCCCGGTGTGAGGGAAGTGGCAAAAGATACTTTCCAGACGCATTGCATTATAGGCAATGTGGCTTATGACAGTGCCCATCCAAAGCGTATTGTTATGATTTTGCTGAACAATCTTCTTGGAGGACAGGGAATGAATTCGCGGTTAAATCTTGCCCTCAGGGAACGCAAAGGATTGGCCTATAATGTTGAATCATCGTACACAACTTACTCCGATACCGGATTATTCAACGTCTATTTCGGAACCGATAACGATAATTCTGACAAAGCTTTACAGATAGTTTTCAAAGAGTTTGACACACTCAGGAAAAACAAATTAGGTACATTGCAGATTACCCGTGCCAAAAAACAGTTGGTAGGGCAGTTGGCCATAGCAGGAGAAAACCGTGAAGATCTGATGCTAACTATTGGGAAGAGTTATCTTTTTTATAACCGCGTTGATCCCATGCCGGTAGTTTTTGAAAAGATTGAAGCCATTACTTCAGCGCAGCTCATCGAAGTGGCCAACGAAATACTAGACCCTTCGCGAATGAGCAGATTAAAATACAGTTGATATGAAGATACCTTCCAAAATTGAACAATACATTGTCAGCCACAGCGACCAGCAAGATGCAGTTCTTTCAGAACTCGAAAAGGAAACCTGTTTAAAGGTGCTTAATCCGCGTATGTTGTCGGGGCATTTGCAAGGGATGATTTTATCCATGTTTTCACAAATGATCAGGCCTTCATCAATCCTCGAAATAGGTACATATACAGGGTATTCAGCAATTTGTCTGGCAAAAGGGTTGTCTGAAGGCGGAAAATTGATTACCATCGAGCGAAATGATGAATTGGAAGCCATAGCTTCGAAATATTTTTATAAAGCCGGAATTAATAGGATGGTAGAGCAGCATTTTGGCGATGCCCTCGATATAATTCCCATACTGGATGAAACTTTTGATCTGGTTTTTATCGATGCCGAGAAAAGGGAGTACAAAAACTATTATGAGTTGGTTTTCGATAAAGTAGTGAATGGTGGCTGGATAATCGCCGATAACACTTTATGGGATGGGAAAGTGGTTAATTCTGATGAAACTGATCCTCAAACCACAGCAATACAGGATTTTAACCTGATGGTGGTAAACGATTCCCGGGTCGAAAAAATTATCCTGCCAATAAGGGACGGTATAACCATCATCAGAAAGAAAATGATATTGACTGTTTAACTGGCAGCTAATTCACGATTCCTGAACCTTTTTTCGGTTTTACTTCTTATCGCCCCGTGATTTCTGAAAAATTCCTTCAGTCGATTTAAATTTCACTTCAACCAGGTCATTGATGTCCGATGTGTCGGGGAGATTGCTCAGCCAGTCGAAACGGCCTGAACTGGAATAAGATGGATAAGTATCTTTGAATGAACATGTTTCGCAACTCATACTAAAACTGACTTGGCAGCAAAATTTTGATGCTGTATATGAATGTATTTAAAAAACGGAAATAAGGACAAAAATATATTATATTTGTGTTTAAGCAATTTGTTGAAAAAAAATAGCAACTCCATCCAGCCACTTTTTTTGTAGCACTTTCAAACTCCTATCTTTGTTCACCGTATATGGGAAGCAATGCCAAATATGTGGAAACGCCTCTGATGAAGCAATATTTTGCCATCAAGGCCAAACATCCTGATGCCGTTTTATTGTTCAGGGTGGGTGATTTTTATGAGACTTTCGGCGACGATGCCATTAAAACAGCCGAAATTCTTGGCATAACCCTAACCCGCAGGGCCAATGGTGCAGCCAGTTTTGTCGAACTTGCCGGATTTCCGCACCATGCACTCGATACCTATCTTCCCAAACTTGTCAGGGCCGGGCAAAGGGTGGCTATCTGCGAACAGCTTGAAGACCCCAAAATGGCCAAAACCATTGTAAAAAGGGGTATCACCGAATTGGTTACTCCCGGGGTTTCCATCAACGACAATATTCTCGAGAACAAGGAAAACAATTTTCTGGCTTCGGTCCACTTCGATAAAAAAATTGCCGGTGTTGCCTTTCTCGATATATCAACAGGTGAGTTTCTTACAGCGCAGGGTTCATTCGAGTATATCGACAAGCTGCTGAGTTCGTTCCAGCCCAAAGAGGTTTTGTACCAAAGGGGACGTTCGCAGGAGTTTACAGAATTTTTTGGAAGCAAGTATTATACCTATAACCTCGATGACTGGATTTATACCGAAGATGCAGCTTTCGACCGCCTGACACGGCATTTTCAGGTTAAATCGATGAAAGGTTTCGGAGTCGAAAATCTTCCCCTTGGGGTAATTGCATCGGGCGCCATCCTTCACTACCTTGATATCACACAGCATAAACAGGTACAACACATCAGCAGCCTGAGCAGGATAGAGGAGGAGCACTACGTTTGGCTCGACCGTTTTACCATACGGAACCTCGAATTGTTTACAACGCTTTATGATGGCGCCAAATCGCTTTTACAAGTAATCGATCGTACCATTTCACCAATGGGATCGAGGATGTTGAGGCGATGGATTGCCCTGCCCCTCAAGGAAACAGGTCCCATTACCGAACGACTCGATGTGGTTGAAATTCTTTTGAAAGACGAATCGTTGAAAGAAAATCTGGAGGAGCATCTCAGATTGGTAGGCGACCTGGAGCGGTTGATTTCGAAAGTGGCTGTGGGCAGGATCAATCCACGGGAAACCCTTCAGGTAAAAAATGCGCTCAATGCCATAATTCCCATCAAACAAGCATGCGCAGTTTCCGAAAACGCAACCCTCCGAAGGTTTGCCGAGCAATTGAACCCTTGCGATATGATAAGGGAGCGGATTCAGAAGGAAATGTATAATGATCCTCCTGTGGTGATAAACCGGGGAAAAGTCATTGCAAAAGGTATATCGGACGAACTCGACGAATTGCGCGATCTGGCTTATTCAGGTAAAGATTACCTTGCCCGTATGCAGAAACGTCTGAACGATCAGTACGGAATATCTTCCCTGAAAATCAGTTTTAACAATGTTTTCGGTTATTATATCGAAGTCCGGAATACACACAAGGACAAGGTACCATCGGGTTGGGTGCGAAAGCAAACTTTAGTCGGGGCCGAAAGGTATATAACCGAAGAACTAAAAGAATACGAAACTAAAATTCTGGGTGCCGAAGAAAAAATTGTGGAATTAGAAACCCGCTTATTCAATGAAATTGTTTATGCCCTTTCCGAATACATTCCTGCCATTCAGCTGAATGCAAATATTCTTGCACGTCTCGATTGCCTTTTATCGTTTGCAACCTGTGCAAGAGATTACAACTATTCGCGTCCAGAAGTAAACGACGGTTCAATGATTGACATTACTGAGGGTCGCCACCCTGTAATTGAAAGGCACCTGCCTATCGGTGAATCTTATATTGCCAACGATGTTCAGCTTAACCAGGATGACCAGCAGATTATTATCATCACTGGACCAAATATGGCCGGAAAATCGGCCTTGCTCAGGCAAACCGCCCTGATTGTTTTACTTGCCCAGATGGGGAGTTTTGTACCTGCAAAATCGGCAAAAATCGGAATTGTGGATAAGATTTTCACCAGGGTAGGGGCTTCAGACAACATTTCACTGGGAGAATCCACCTTTATGGTTGAGATGAACGAAGCAGCAAGTATACTCAACAATGTTTCAGATCGTAGCCTGATCCTGCTCGACGAGTTGGGACGGGGAACATCAACATACGATGGTATATCCATTGCCTGGTCGATTGTGGAATATCTTCACGAACATCCCAAAACCAGGGCAAAAACCCTTTTTGCTACTCACTATCACGAGTTGAATGAGTTGGAGAACTCGTTGAAGCGGGTTAAAAATTATAATGTTTCCATAAAAGAATTAGGGAATAAGGTCATTTTTTTACGGAAACTGGTCAGGGGTGGGAGTAACCATAGTTTTGGTATTCATGTGGCTGGTATGGCCGGAATGCCACGGAGCGTAGTTCAAAGGGCCGAAGAAATTCTGAGACAATTGGAAAACACACACCAGAACGAGAGCCTTGGTAAACCACTCGAAACCATCAGTGCAAAAAGAGAAGGCATTCAACTGAGTTTCTTCCAGCTCGACGATCCCGTGCTTAAACAAATCAGGGATGAGATAAAAAATCTGGATATTAACAGGTTAACCCCTATTGAAGCCTTAAATAAGCTCAACGATATTAAAAAAATTACCGGGTTAAAATGACCCCAAAATTTTTCGGGGATTAAAATTTGGTGAGAAAAAAAATAGCTTTATATTTGCACCGCGAAAAGCAAAAAGTTCTGAACAGGCCGGATTAACCGGAAAGTTGACAATGCGGGAATAGCTCAGTTGGTAGAGCACGACCTTGCCAAGGTCGGGGTCGCGAGTTCGAGTCTCGTTTCCCGCTCCCTTTGAAAGCGTAAAATTCCGGTTTTACGCTTTACTTTTTTTAAAAAAGTTAATAGGATGCCCGGATGGTGGAATGGTAGACACGTTGGACTTAAAATCCAATGGCCATTATGGCTGTGGGGGTTCAAGTCCCCCTCCGGGTACAGAAAACACCTGGCTGTTTCAGCCGGGTGTTTTTTTGAGTAATCCATTAACATTTTACCTCCATTCACCGGCAAACTTTTGCCATTCACTGGATTTAATTATTTTTTTTATTTCAGATGTTTAACCTTTGTAACATCATTTAGTCAAAGTCATTACAACAAATGAACAGAAACAGAAAACAGTAGCAGAAAGAAGTTTTTTCATAATCATTTGGTTTAGTAAGTTAAGAATTGGTTTATTCAGAGAAAGGCTGCCGATGGGTAGCCTTTTCGTTTTGGAACAAGAGAAAGTATGCTTGTTTTTTGTATCTTTTCACCCTGATTTACCAAAATATAAAAACTATAAAAGCATGAGAAAATTAATTTTCATCATTATTGCCCTCGCATTTATAATGTTTTCCTGTCATTCACCCCACCAAAAGACGGATCAACCAGGAAGGGAAGCCGCTCTCTTGCTGCATTTTCTGCACGACGCCAAAGGTAAAGGCACCTTGTTTGGTCATCAGGACGACCTGGCTTATGGTATTGGCTGGAAATATGTTGACGGCGAATCTGATACCAAACGCACTGCCGGAGATTATCCTGCACTGTTTGGCTGGGAATTGGGCGGACTGGAGTTGGGCCATGTGTATAACCTCGACAGTGTACCTTTCGACCGGATGCGGAATTTTGCCATCTGGGTACACGAAAACGGCGGGGTAAATACCTTTAGCTGGCATCCCTATTCAGCACTCGATACAACCAAAAGCTCATGGGTGAATGATACCCGTGTGGTGGAACATATCCTTCCCGGAGGTACGCACCATGGAATATTTTTGACACATCTGGATAGGGTAGCCGATTTCTTTCACAGCCTTACAACCTCGGCAGGAAGGCCTGTTCCATTTATTTTCAGGCCCTGGCACGAGATGGACGGGGGATGGTTCTGGTGGGGAAGCAATACTACCACGCCCGTTGAGCTTCAGCAACTTTTCCGTTTTACCGTCGAATACCTCAGAAATGAAAAAGGGCTTTCAAACTTGCTTTCATCTTACTCGCCCGACCGGAACTTTAACTCCGAAGAAGAATACCTCACCTGGTATCCCGGCGATGATGTGGTAGATGTGATTGGTGTTGATAATTACTGGGATTTCAGGACAACTGATGGTCTGCAAAACGTGATCAAAAAGCTCGGAATCGTAGTAAAATATGCCAATAAAACCGGAAAGATAGCTGCTTTTACCGAAACCGGTTCTGATGGAATCAGTGATACAACCTGGTACACACAGAAACTCTACGCTTCGTTGAATGCAAACGAACTCACCCGGCAGATTGTGTATGCAATGGTGTGGCGCAACCGCGATCTTCGCCATTTTTATGTACCGCATCCGGAACATCATGCTGCCCATGATTTCAGGGAATTTACCCGAAAGGAAAATATTTGGCTACTGAACGATTGGAATAAATTTAAGACAGGACATAGGCATTAGTTTTTCAGGAAATATTGCAAAAGCTTTCAGAAAGAGAAAATACCCAAAAGCATTTGTTGCAAAACAGACTTATTCGGAAGGCGAAAGTGCTGAAACATAAATATGGCATAATTATGATGAATATGCAAATGAACAAATGTTTTAATTAATTCAATTTGAAATGAATAGAGCAATTCCTTTTGCCGCAACTCTCGCAGCATTATCTCCCGGATGTGCCGAAAAAGCTGAAAAGCCGGTAAATTTTGTATTGATTTACCTCGACGATATGGGTTATGGTGATTTGTCGCTTACCGGTGCATTAGGGTTTAAAACTTCAAACCTCGATAAAATGGCACGTGAAGGGATTTTTTTCACCCAGTTTTATTCGCCACAGGCAGTATGTAGTGCTTCGCGCGTAGGTTTGCTTACGGGTTGTTACCCGAACAGGGTGGGCTTCAGCGGCGCCCTCGACCATACTGCAAAATATGGGATACATCACGATGAAGAAACCATAGCCGAGGTTCTCAAAAAGAAAAATTACGCTACGGCTTCATTTGGTAAGTGGCACCTGGGGCATGTACCTGAGTTTCTTCCGCTTCAGCATGGTTTCGATGAATTTTTCGGGATTCCTTATTCCAACGATATGTGGCCCAACCATCCCACAAACAAAGACTATTATCCCCCGTTGCCATTCGTTGAAGGCGAGAGAACGATTGAAACCAACCCTGATCAATCACAGTTTACCACTTTGTTTACCGAACGGACCATCGATTTTATAACCAGAAACCGCAACAATCCGTTTTTTGTCTATCTGGCACATCCGATGCCCCATGTGCCTTTGTTTGTTTCCGACAAGTTTGCAGGCAAATCGGAACAGGGGCTATATGGCGATGTGATGATGGAGCTCGATTGGAGTGTCGGGGAGATAATCAAGACGCTCGATAATCTTAGGTTATCAGAAAATACATTGGTAATTTTTACTTCCGACAATGGTCCCTGGTTAAACTATGGCAACCATGCCGGAAGTTCGGGCGGGTTGCGCGAAGGCAAAGGGACATCATACGAAGGCGGCCAGCGGGTTCTATGCCTGATGCGTTGGAAAGGTGTTATCCCTGAAGGGTTGGTTAGCAATAATCTGGCTTCGGGAATTGATATATTGCCTACTTTGGCCGTAATTGCAGGCGTACCTCTTCCAAAGCAAAAGATTGACGGTGTAAACCTTTTTCCCTTAATGACAAACGAAGAAGGTGCCAATCCCCGTGAAACTTTTTTATACTATTATCGGCGCAACAACCTCGAAGCGGTAAGACATGGACACTGGAAACTTGTATTTCCGCATCCTGGACGCATCTATTCAGGATTTGAACCCGGTAAGGATGGTATGCCTGGTAGGGTAATGGAAAACTTTGCCCACGAAGGAGGTTTATATGACTTGCGACGAGATCCGGGCGAGCAATATAACCTGATAGACTTTTATCCGGAAGTGGTTGAAAAACTGAATAAGATTGCAGATGAAGCCAGAGAAGACCTTGGAGACGATTTACTGGAAATGCCCGGTAAAAACCGGAGGGAACCCGGAAGATTAACCAGTAATTGAAGTATGGGTACCATCAATATTCAGGGGGATATAGTTATCCGGCAGATTGAACTTCTGGACAATCCAAAGCTGGCTGTGATAATACGGAATACACTGGCTGAATTTGGTGCTAACCATCCCGGAACGGTCTTTTATGATCCAACTACCGATGCGCTGTATGAACTTTTCCGGCAACCACGTTCGGCCTATTTTGTTGCTGAATTAAAAGGGCAATTGCTGGGTGGCGGTGGTATTTTCCCGACTAAAGGGTTGCCTGCCGATACCTGTGAACTGGTAAAAATGTACCTGGTACCTGAAGCACGTGGCATCGGACTGGGTAAATCTATAATTAAAAAATGCTTCGAAAAGGCCAAGGAATCCGGTTTCAGCAAAATTTATCTCGAAACCATGCCCGAACTGAAACAGGCGCTCAAAGTGTATGAAAAATTTGGCTTTACATATTTAAACGGGCCTATGGGAAACAGTGGCCATTTCGGTTGTGAACTATGGATGTTGAAAAAACTTTGAAAAAGGTTACCAACGGGACAATTTTACGGTTTACTACAGCCTATCTGTAAGAAATTCATTATTTTGGCAAAAAAACGATTGAAATGGTACGTTACTTCGGTTTGTTTTGGCTGTTTTTGTTCAGTTCTATTATTATTGCATGTAGTCAGTCAGTAGATAAAAATAAAGGAACAATTCACAACTGGCCCGATTTCAGGGGTGAATTCCGCGATGGAATCTGGAGGGAGAGCGGAATTGTGAAGAGTTTTCCTTCGAAGGGTTTGCCGGTTGTATGGTCAGTCCCCGTTGGTCCGGGATATTCGGGGCCTACGGTTACCAATGGACGTGTTTATGTTACCGACCGCTCGCTATCTCCCTTTCCCGATGAAGGAATTCTTTGTTTTGATGAAGCTACCGGTACAAAAATCTGGGAACACCGATATCCTTGTGAATACATTGGTGTGGGTTATGAAGCAGGCCCCAGGGCGTCGGTTGTCATAAAAGATGGCAAAGCATATTCGTTGGGAACAATGGGGCATTTATACTGTCTCGATGCTGTTACAGGACTTGTATTATGGCACCGGTACCTCTATTCCGAGTACGATATCAGGATGCCCATCTGGGGAATTGCAGGCACACCTTTGGTTACCGATGAGTTGATCTACCTTCAGATCAGCGGGAGCAACAATGCCTGTGTGATTGCCCTCGACCGGCATACCGGCGTTGAAATATGGCGAAGCCTCAATGATATGGCATCGTATTCCACCCCCGAAATATTTGAAAAAAATGGGAACAAAATACTTGTAGTCTGGACCGAAGATCATTTGGCCGGATTGGATCCCCTCACCGGTCATCCAATATGGAAAATTCCCTGGAAAATTGGTATGGGAATGGCAGTTGCCTCACCAGTATTGTATAACGGCCATATTTTTGTGAGTGCTTTTTTCGATGGCTCACTGCTTGTGAAATTATCGGACGATTATAGGTCTGCAGAAATTGCCTGGCAGCGTAAAGGCCGTAACGAAAGGAATACCGATGCCATCCACTCAACCATGAATACCCCGGTAATAATTGATGGATTTATTTACGGAATTGATAGTTACGGCGAATTGCGATGCCTGAGGTTCGATAATGGTGACCGGGTTTGGGAAGACCTTTCGGCTGTGAAAAAAGATCGGTGGGCAAATATTCATTTTACCCAGCACGGCCAGAATACATGGTTCTTCAATGAGCATGGCGAACTGATTATTTCAAGGCTAACGCCTGAAGGGTACCACGAAATCAGCCGGACAAAAATTATTGAACCTACGCGGGAACAGCTACCGCGTGGGGTTACCTGGTCGCCGCCGGCATTTGCCAACAGGCATGTTTTTGTCCGCAACGACAATGAATTAAGGAAAGTTAGTGTAAAAGAATAAGTTGTTGGAACGAAACGAGTCTCCTTTATTGAACTTTGTCTGATGTTCAGTTGATAATCAATACAAATGGCACTTTTTGAGGTGCTTCAAACTCAGATTGCCCTTCAACCAGTTCTTCATTTATTACGAATTCGCCCGTTTTGGGGTCAAACCACTTGTATGTCCCTCGTTTGGGCGCTCCTTCGAGTTTTACTTTTCCGCCTTCAGGCAAATATACAATATATAATTCTCCCGGATGGGCAAGGCAGAGCTGCCCGCCTGCCAACTGGGGATATCGGCCAATGTCAGTGATGTCGAGCCCTTCAAGTGCTTTGCCCAAATAGCCAACATACCTTGCTCCCTGAAGATCAATGGCTTCCCGCCACGAAACGGTTGAGTTTGCCCTTGCAGGCCAGCCGGGTTCATCGGGGATGAGTTTCCAGTTCCACAGGCCGCCAGCGCCATACACATGCCCCATCGTTCCGCCCGATGTAAAGTTAAGCCAGGCTTCATGGCCCAGCCACCAGCCTGCGCCGTTCTCCGGATCGCGTATGCCCTCGTAGGTGGGTTCGCCATTGGCTACTGCTTTAACCGGTTGGTTATCGTACATTTTGTAAACTTTATGTGGAAGATGTTTTCCGTTATGACCGGTCTGGCACCATTGAAAATCGACCCATTCCGCGTCCTGATTGACTTAGTTCCGGTGCGGAATATATTCCCCGGGACCGCTCCACCACTCAGGAACAACCTCGCAGAAAGGTGAATAGTGTCGACCTGTGGGTTGCTTATATGCATCCCATTTTTCAATTTCCTCGCCCCCTTCAATTATCCCCGGATTCCGGCTGTCGCTGTCGCCGCTTACCAGCCAAATGGCCGGTCCGGCTCCATAACGAGCTACCAGATAGCGGCAATATCTCGCATATTCCTGCGTATCCATATTCCACCCCAGAATGTTGTTGCCTTTCCAGCCATAGCCATGGAATACCGGCTGAAATACCGGAACTATTTCATGCCGAATAAGAATATCGCGCAGCTGATCAAAATACTTGAGGTAATCGGGATTTAATTGGTTGATATGGCCATCTTTCAGGTCTTCGAAGGCTACATCGAAACCGCCCGGTTCGGTGCGGCTGCGTGGCCCTTCGGTTCCACTGTCGGGCATGAGTGACATCAGCAGGGCAGCATTAAAACCTAGCTTTTTTCTGTTTTGTGCATATTCGGTAACTGTTTCGATGGTTCCCCTCCAGGGTAAAGCCCAAGGGGTATCGCCTATAACCAGGAACGGTTTCCCATTGGCATGAATAACCGAACGACCTCCTTTCGACATGCGTAACAGCCCTTTGGCGATCAATGGATTATCGCCTGTATAGGCTTTTAAGATAATGGTTCCGCTTTTTCCTGTCAGGCCTTTGTCTTTAACCGAAGCAAAACTTTTCCATTCCCATAATCCATTGTCAACCGGGCTGGCAAATCTCACTTTCTACGTGTTCCCTTCGAACCAGAATCCGGGACGGATAATTTTTTCATCCTTCGGGCCAGTAAACTCTATCCAGAACTCCACATCGGTATATGCATTTGGGTAGGTTTCGGATGCCTGGAATGTTAATTCAATTTCTTTCCACTGTTCTGCCGTAATCTCATTTTTTTCGGGAGTAGTGCAGGCAATTATGAAAATGCCCAACCACAATAATATTAAATATTTCATGGTCATTGGTTATGTTTTATATTTTGTTCTAAAGTGCAAAATAGTCATAAAAACCAAAAAATGCAAGCAGTTTTTACAACCATATCACATAATAATAATTCAGCGCGTTTAATCACCACATAATTATTTTGATGTCGGTAAACAGATCAAGGTTGACCGATTTCCCTAAAAGCTCATATCCGGCAACGTTCGGATGTAACCAGTCGTTCGAATATTTTTCCAAAAACCTTTCAGTATCTTCCGGGTCGCGTATTGCTTTGTCGAAATCGATGCAGGCATCGAAATTCCCGGGAGTCCTTATCCATTCATTCACTTCATTCCGGATTGCTTCCCGGGCTTCGGTATAATAACTATGGCCTTTAAATGGAGTGATTGTAGCGCCGTAAACTTTCACGTTCATCGCATGAGCATCATTGATGATCTTCTTGTATGCGTCGATAATGGCCGAGGCGGCCTTTCCTCCTCCAATGTCGTTTACACCATAAAAAATAATGATCCAGCGTAAACCCGATTGACTTAACAAATCTTCCTTATACCTGCTGAGACCTGAAGTTGTTAAGTTGGTTCCACCGATGCCCAAATTAAGCACACCCACATTTTTGGTACGCGGATCATTTAGTAATTGCTGCGAGAAAATATCGGTCCAACGGTTCTGCAAACCGCCCGATAAGCCATACCCATCGGTAATGGAATTGCCAAGTACGGCCACACATCCAGCGGTTTCGGGTGCCAATACGTCGATGGTATTGATATGGAACCAATGAGCCGTAATTACCGGCCCACCAAAATCAGCCGAAATTGAAAAGTCACCTGCAAGGATATATGAATCGGTGCGGGAACCCACATGGCTGGTTATGTCGGCTTTGGACTCGGCCTGCCCATAATGAATGGTAATGGCAACACGCATGCTGGGTTTCAATGCAAATGCAACAGGGTCGGAAGTTACTGCAGTGAATGCATCCATGGTAACCGAGCTTTTCCCGCTGAATGTCAATGGAGTTATGGTGGAAGCATCGACGGAACTGCCACCCTTTGAAACAGCAATGTTCACCGAATTCATGGTTACTGGTGTTGCACAGGTTTTATTTGTGAATTTCACCCGCAAACTATCGCCACCAATCGAAACACGTACAATTTGCCGCAAGGTATTGTTGGCCAGATAGGGCTGGGGAGGCGTATTGTTTGCACCTGCCGCATAATTGGCCGCACTCCATGTACCTACCCAAATATCCGTTTGACTGTAGATATTTCCTGAGAAAGCCAGTAAAACCATTGTTGCAACCATTAAGGCACATTTTTTATAATCCGTAATCATCCCATTCATTTTTTATTCATATAATTTTTCAGGTTGTTTTTCCTGTTTTAGAAAATAGAAATTAAATTTCATTTCGAAGTGTTGTTTTGTGGTACCATTAATACAGCATCAAATGCTGGCTTTGGCTTTTTATTCCGATCGAACAATAATGGGTAATTAATCCGGCCCGGAACCGGGTAATTATTTTTCCACGACATACCATCGTGCACACCCCAGATTGTTACCCGGTCAATTTTATCACGTTTTTTATAAAATATTCTGAATAATTCCTCATATCGTTGAGCCAGCTTTTGTTGTTCAATTTCAGGATGACCATTCCGGTATGGGTCCAAATAAGTTTTAAATTCTTCTAACTGGAACTGATAATTGCTCATTATCTGCCCGATCAGCTGTCCTTCCCTTGTTAACGGCAAAACATCAACATCCAGCTCAGTTATCATTACTTTTACCCCTAAAGAATAAAATGAATCAATAGCTGCTTCGATGTATTCATTTTTCGGGTAATTAAGCCCCCAATGCCCCTGTATCCCTATCCCATCAATACGGATGCCTTCGTTTTGCAACATTCTGACCATGCGCATAATACCATCCCTTTTGGTTGGCCGCCAGGCATTGAAGTCGTTGTAATACAATTCTGTGCCGTGCGCATATTGGCTGGCAAACTTAAACGCGGATTTCACCATTTCATCGCCGGAGCCAAAACCTTCGACCCAAGTGGTTGGCCTGTATGAACCATCGTCGTCAATTACTTCGTTAACCACATCCCAGGCATGAACCCTTCCCGCATATCTGCCGGCAACTGTCTCAATATAACTGCGCATACGTTCTTTCAGTGCTTCGGGAGTTTTAGGATTGCCGTTTTCGTCCTTGAAAAACCATTCGGGTGTCTGATTATGCCAGACTAAAGTATGGCCAATGATAAACATTCCGTATTTTTCTCCAAATTCAACAAATTGGTCGCCCGGCGCAAAATTATAAACATCGGGCATGGGATTAATAGTTTGAGCTTTCATCGCGTTTTCAACAGTAATGGTGTTGAACTGGGCAATTACAATTTCCTGTGATTCCTTGTCCCTGCCTGTAACAATTTCATGATTGACAGCAGTTCCAACCAGAAATGCATTCTTGTAAGCTTTCTTTAAGGAGTTAGGTATTTGATTGCTGCCAGTTGCCAATAAAAAAGTAATGCATAGGATTGCGGTCAATTTCAATTGTGGCTTCATACTGCTTAATTTTTAAGTTGCGCCTAAGTTAATACCTAAATGGCTTCCATGCAAAAAAACCAGCAATTCACAGCAATTCAGAGAATAGATTTGTATTAATTTTTGAATTGGGTTTATATTTTCGAAAGCATAACCTATCCGGTTGACCAACGGTCAACAAGGATGGAAGTCAAGCCCAAAAAATGTTTTTAAGTTTGTGTTTCTTTCTTTGATATGGATTTACAATGTTTTACCCAAACTCGGGGCTGGGGTTTGCCTGCTCCGGTTTTCAGGTCTTATGCTTTGCTTTCACCCTGAAAGGAAAAGCTCCAAACGCTCGGTTTGCATGGGGATTGTTTTCAAGAATGGAACCAGGTCTTGCCACAAGGCCTGGATTGTTTGCTGAGTGTTGCCCGGTAAGGCCGGTATTTCACTGCTTTTTTCTGCCAGATGGTTTATTAGGTGGGCGATTTGCATGGCAAGGTAATAGTTAATCATTGCCCTAAACGACACACTGGAATATTTTTGGGTAAGCTGGTACCCCTGGTTTTTCTGTGTGTTAAACCCTTCGTTCTCAACCTTCCGCCTGGGCCTGCCCCCATCGGCGGTGCTTACCACGGTATCTTTGCCCTGTCCTATATTTGTTATAAAGATAAATTTGCGCTGGCAGGACTTTTATCGGACGACCTAACCCGGGTTTCATTGCAGCAAACCCAACCATAGTTGTGCCCTCAGTATGGGATGTTGTTCAGGGAACGGTATTCGAGCCGTGCCATTTGGGTTTTGTCCCTTCTGAAAACCGCCTGTTTGTAAGCTGTCCCCGATAGCAGCCTTGCCTCTGTGGAAAAACTTTTTAAAGCTTTGTCCTTTAATGTGATGATAAATTTCCAGCCGTATGCAAGGCAGTTATCGAAGACCGTGCTGTTTGGGTACAAACCATCGGCCAGGATGCATACCGGCAAACGGGGGAAAAACGCCTTGATTTTTTCGGCCAGCCTTTCGAGGGCTTTCAGTTCACAGTCCTGTTTTTCGTAGTTGCGGCCAGGCTGGTTCACTACAGATTTACTGGCAAGCGATATGGCCAGCCCTGATGGAGTGGCCAGCTTTGCCTCAAGCACATATTGGAACCAGGCAACCATCCCGTTTTTCGAGGTTTTTGCCAGTCAGTGGGGGCAGTGCTGGTGGTCAAAAGTGCAAACCCCCGTGGCATCAACGGCCACACAATAAAACTTGCCCAAAAAACGGAACCGGCGTAACATTTTTGATACAAGCAGGGCACGCACCAAAGTTGCTTTTAAGGTTTCAAACTGGCCAGGCGGCAAAACACGTATTGCATCATCAACGGTGTCGGGGTGCGGTAGGCGCATTTGTATTAATGAAAAGCCATAGGTTCAAAATCATTACTATGGCAGAAAAAGAACATAATGAGAGGACAAGATGCTGAAAACAGCAAGTCAAGGAAAAATCCCCCAGTTCCCCATCCGGATACAAAAATAGCCGGAAAAATATTTTTTCCAATATCAGCTAACTCATTAACATTCAAGCTATACTGCTACACGTTGAATTGTTGGATAATTCCTATTTTTACCAGAAAATTGCCGGTTATGAAGAGAATGTTTCTGTTTATCTGCATTATAATTTCAATTTTTAACTGCAAAAAAAGGATCGGGTTACCCGATGAAGAAGTTCAAAACGGAAAGGGTTTTGATTACAGCGAATTTGCGATGGGTGTCGATTTATCGTATGTGAACCAGGTCGAGGACCATGGGGGTATATACCGTGATTCTGGTCAGGTTCGCGATCCTTTTCATATCATGAAATCGCGTGGCGCCAATTTGGTAAGGGTCCGGTTATGGCATAACCCTCAATGGGTACGGCAGATTTACCATGATCCATCAAAGACCTTGTACAGCGGCTACCCCGATGTGGAAAAAACCATCCGCAGGGCAAAACAGGCCGGGATGGCCGTAAACCTCAATTTTCACTATTCCGATTTCTGGGCCGATCCGGGCAGGCAGGATCCCCCTGAGGCATGGGCCGATATTACCAACACCCATATACTTCGCGATTCGCTGTACAATTACACGTTCAATGTTTTAAAAAAGCTTGAATCCAAAGGTTTAATGCCCGAAATGGTTCAAATCGGAAATGAAACCAATTGCGGTATGATGATGACCGCTGCAAAAAGTGGCTTTCCGGCTTTGAATGTGTGCAAAGGGCATTGGGGAAATATGGGTACTTTGCTGAATGCGGGCATAAAGGCTGTTCGCGATGCATCGGCCCAATCGCTGATAAAACCAAAAGTTGCTTTGCATGTGGCCGACCCGAAAAACCTGGAGTGGTGGTTTGGCAAAGCCGTAACCGACGGTGGGGTAACCGATTTCGATATCATCGGGTTTTCCTATTATTATAACTGGCACACCGAAGTCTCGTTCCAGGCTTTGCCTGTATTGATTACAAGACTGAAAAATACCTACCGAAAGGAGGTAATGGTACTCGAAACTGCCTATCCATGGACAACTGCCGGCGCTGATAATTATAACAATATTTTGGGCGGCTCGCATCCTTTGCAAGGATTTCCGTTTACCAGAGAGGGCCAGCGCGATTATATGAAAAGCCTGGTTCAGGCGGTGATTTCATCCGGGGGTACAGGGGTAATGTATTGGGAACCGGCATGGATCACTTCGCAAATGAAGGATTCATGGGGAACCGGTTCTTCATGGGAAAATGCTGCTTTTTTCGATTTTGAAGGTAATACATTACCGGTATTTGACTATCTGAAACATAAATATCAAAAATAACAGGTAATTTGACTGTTCTTGAAGTTGTGTATAAAGATGACCATCTGGTTGCAGTAAACAAACCGCACGGATTATTGGTCCACCCCACGGCGATTGCCGCCGATGCCACAGAGCATGCCGTTCAGTCGCTGAGGGATCAGATTGGGCAATGGGTTTATCCAGTACACCGCCTCGACCGAAAGACAGCGGGAGTGTTATTGTTTGCACTTGATCAGGAAATCAATAGCCTGATGCAGCATAAGTTTATGGGAAAAAACGTAGTCAAAACCTATCATGCCATTGTCAGGGGTTATACCCCCGACGAAGGTGTGGTCGATTATCCATTAAAAAATGAAATGGAAAAACTACAGGAAGCAGTCACGGTTTATAAAACATTAAAACGGACTGAAGTTCCGGTCCCTTTCGGGAAATTTGCAACCTCGCGTTACTCGTTGGTCGAAATTTTTCCACAAACCGGCCGTATGCACCAGATCAGGAAACATTTTGCCCATATTTTCCATCCCATAATTGGCGACAGGCCTCATGGCTGTAATAAGCAAAACAGGCTTTTCTCAGAAATATGGAACCACCGGGAAATGCTGCTCCATGCTCTAAAACTTGATTTTAAGCACCCGGTTACCGGCAGTCCGATTTCGATTGCTGCCGAGTACCAACAACCATTTGCAAGAATCATGGAAATGCTCGGGTTCAGGTAATGGCAGCGTTTTTATTGTTTGAGAAAAATCTCTATATTGTACTTGATTTTTTATAGTTTTGTTGCTGAATATATTTGTATTCAGCAATTTTCATTCGATCGTTCCGGGTAATCCAACGATAATTGTAAACCTGATTTTAAAGAATGATGAAAATTTTTTTATTCGGACGCTGTTTGATAATCCTTCTGGCTGTCGGGTTCATACAACCGTTAGGTAGTCAGACTATCGATCCAATTTTGCCTGAGACAGGCAATTCAAAGGTTGCTTTAGGTGCTTCCCTGTCAACTGCCGGCCCCGGGTTAAACTTGGTTTTTGGGGTTACCAAACCACTTTCGGTCAGGATTGGTTTTGAACAAATGGTCATTGGCGTTCCTTTTTCTTTCGAAGAGAATAATATTGATTACGATGCCGACCTCGACTTCCGGGCAGGCAGCATTTCCCTGCTGGCCGATTTTCATTTTTTCCGTTCTCTTTTTGTTTCAGCAGGGGCAGGTTATAATCTTTTTAAGCCTTCTATAAACGGTGTTGCAGCGAGTGATTGGAAATACGGCGATATATATATCCCTGCCGAAGACATTGGCGAATTCTTTTTTGAAATTGAGCCAACCCACCGGATTTCGCCCTATCTTGGGCTGGGAATCGGGCATAAATTAAGCCGTAAAGGCAGGGTTGCTTTATCGATGGAAGCCGGGGCATTTTATCAGGGTCCGCCAAAAATAGGCATTAAGGCCACCGGATTACTGGCCCCTACTGCCGAAGATGCCCATCAACATGGTCGTTTACTCGAAAACCAGCTTGATTCATGGAGGATTTACCCGGTTTTAAAGATTGGACTTTCATTTTTATTGACAAAGTGATCATACAAAACCCAAATTGAAAATATTATGAGAACATTTAATTTTAAAATCAGATATTCCATGGCAATTGCCACTTTACTGGCAATCCTTCTTGGTTCATGCGATGGGTTGTTTCAAAATCCCCTGAAAGACAAGGAAACTGGAGAAAACATCAACCTGCTGATTGTCGATTTCAATTTTTTCAGGACACATATTACCGTTAACCTTTTCGATGCAACAACACAGAGAAGGATTGAGTTGCCAGCCACTCTCACATTTTCAGGCAGGAACGGTAAGGATATTGTAACCTACTCAGGTCTAAAGAAACCTTTCCACGAGATGCTTCTGGGTCAGCTTGAACTTACTGTTGATCCAAATGTGCAGGTAAGCGGGTCGAATCCACTCGAATTTGCCGTTACAGCACAGGTTGAAGGCTATAATTCAATGTCGAAAACCGAAACCATTCAGAGCGAAGGAAAGAAAATGGTGAACCTTTTTCTGGCAAAGAAAACGGATGGTACCGGCACCCAGGTAGGAGGTGGGGTTGACGTGGGCAACGGGGATACCACCATTGTATTTGGTATTGCACAGGGACCCCGGTTGAAGTCGACAACATTGGCAAAACCTTTTAACCTGAAATACTCGCTTTCGCTCAATGATTTTTTGAAACTGAAAGATACACAGGGTCATCTGTTGTTTAATTCATCGAATGAATTCTTTGATGCTTTCAATGCAAATAAGGAAAATTTCCTTTACCTGCATACCATTTCATTCAACAACTATCCAGCATGGCCTGATGTGATCATTAAAGATGAAATATCCCGGAACATCATCCTTCAGATACTCCAAACCGGATCGGTAGAATATATGTCGGTTGGTGGTAAAAAGGTTGGTGACTTTAATGGTGCGGTTATGAAAGCTATCTGTGAATGGACGATCGGGAAAGAACCCGATACCTGGGGCTTTGCTGAATTTTCCTCATCCGGCTGGTTATATGGGGGCAAAGAAAAAACCATTCAGGCACTCCCATGGTCATACACTTTGCTCAGGGCATACGATTATACCACATGCAGCCTGGGCGCAACCATCAGCTTCGGGGCGTCCTTCAAATCAAGTTTTACCATCACCGCCGATGTATATGATTTGCAGGGGAACCATTTGTTTGTAGAAAACTTCACAGGAAATTTCCCGGCTTCATTTGTGCTCGAGAACGTACCTGCTGTACCTGCAAAGCTGGTTTTCCGCAACAATAACCCTTCGTTCAAACCTATACCCGACCTTCAGATAAGTTCATTGTGTTCGGGTACCCATCAGGTAAATGTGTTGGCGCAGGATGGGTTTGCAGGCTACCAGATTGTTTTGAAAGCGTTTTGCGAGAAAAATCAGACTGTGGCCATTGCGCCCACATACAGCGGAGAGTACCGGTTTGCCGGCACACAGAATGTATGGCAGGGTGGGTTTATGCAGGGTGGTGTTCTTGATCTGCTCGGAAAGCCCGATCAGAAATATGAGTATCGCCTGCTGTGGGAAAAAGAGTGGGAAATAACCACCTTTACCACCACTTTCAATCCCGATGGTTCGTACCCGTTTACTTCCGATTCGAAAATTTCATCCGAGAAGCTTTCCGACGGAAGGACACGGATCAATATTTCGCATATTTTCAAACAAAAGGTTTGTGATACAATGAACTGGTAAAACAGGACTTATAATAATTTTTCACTTTTGTCCGGTTAACTTAATGAGATTCCTCTCCGTCAGATGACAGAGAAGAATCTTATCTTAAAATTACTTTTTTCCGGAGATAAGATAAATTTTTAAAATAAACCTGGCTATTTTTCCGACCAGACAAGCCTCGACCTGATCAGTTCTTCACCGTCGGTTTTCCTTATTACGCTGCACAGGTGTTCACCTGGGCCGATTTCTTGACGGTTAACTGCAAGATAATCGTCGGGCATCCCTTCGCGGACAAAATTTACCTCCAGTTCGGATAACCGGTGGTTGGCATGAAAATCGAATGAATAACTGTTGTTTATCCGTTCGAGATAACGACCGGTATTAAAATGCTGATTGATATCGATTTCGTTGAAAAGTACCGGGTAAAATTCCGGATTTTCTGATGAGATTGAAGAAGCTACCTTTCCGGGGTTAGAGCCCAGTACACTCTCTCCGTAGGCAGGGAAGTTTTTATACTGATTCAGGCGCTGGATACGCTTGGTTTCAAGGTCGAGGACCAGCCAACTGCTTGTGGCTTTTATGATTTCAGTACCATTTTTGTCAAGAATGCGGTAATCCCTGTAAGCAAAAAATCCATCGGTACCCCTCGACCAGGTTTCGAGGGTGAATTCTTCTTTCCAAACCGGGCGCCTGTCAATCCTGACCAACAACCTCGATAGTACCCAGAAAAGCTTATCCTGCCTCAGATGTTCAAACCCAAATCCAAGGATATGGGCATGTTCCCAGGCGATTTCCTGCATATACCAGAACAGAAAGGGGGTGGATACCTCTCCGAAACGATTGATGTGATAGGACTTTGCCCTAAGGTGATTGATATGCTTCATACGCTGATTTATAGTCTGAACTTTTCGGCAAAAGTATTGTTGAGTTTTGATTAATTAAAGCATTTCATCATTTTTGCAGAAATTTTATACAGCCGAATGGGCAAAATCATCATTAAAAACCAGGAACAGATCGAAGGAATCAAGGCTAGCTCACGATTGGCAGCTGCTACCCTTGATTACATTGAGGGGTTTCTTAAACCGGGGGTAACAACCGGATACCTCGATCATGAAATTGAGGGATATATTATCAGGCATGGGGCTATACCTGCAACAAAAGGTTATAACGGTTTCCCTAAATCGAGCTGCATTTCGCCCAATGAGGTGGTCTGCCATGGGATACCGTCCGATAAGGTGACTTTAAAGGAGGGTGATATCATTAATATTGATGTGACTACAATTCTGAATGGTTATTTTGGCGATACCTCCAAAATGTTCTGTATCGGTGAAGTATCGGAAAAGGCGAAAAGGTTGATTGAAACAACCCGCCATTGCCTCAGTCTTGGAATTCAGCAGGTGAAACCAGGAAACTATTTCGGGAACATTGGATTTGTTATTTCGAGGTATGCCAAATCGAAAGGTTTTTCGGTGGTGTATGAATTTTGTGGCCATGGTGTTGGCCTTGAGTTTCACGAAGAACCTCAGATTGACCATACTTCGCGCCGAAATACCGGCTCAATAATGCAACCTGGTATGATTTTTACAATCGAACCGATGATTAACGAAGGCCGGCCTTCCACAAGGGTTGATAAAGGCGATGGCTGGACAGCCCGTACGGTTGACAACAGGCTTTCGGCACAATATGAGCATACCGTTTTGGTTACCTCTACCGGTTACGAGGTGTTGACTGATATACACAACGAATACGAAATTTCCTGAAAAAACCAGCGCCTGGCGGGGAACCCCGTCAGGCGCCGGTTTTCAAGGCTTAATTTTCAAATTATATCAGCCTCCGGATCTTTTCACCACCCTATTTCATCTGTATAAATTGTCTTGTTTTTTAATGGTTGGATGCCAGCCCGACTGAATCGTTCTGGTGGGGAATCACCATGAGGAACGTTATTCCTGCCCGTATGTTCAGGCGGGCATAACGGTTTGTGTTTCTGAAATCATGGAAATTTCATGGTGTAGTAACTCCCGATGTGCCTTTTTGATTCACATGGAAAGCATTTTTCATCAGTCATCCATGCCTCAAGTTTCAACGGAGTTTCTTTTTCAACCACCAAAAGGGCTGAAATGGTGTTTAAAGTACTGTCAATAACCTGCTTAGCTGGTTCTTGTTTTTCTCTGGCCGGTTTAGCGGGTGTTACCACAAAATTCCTGCGTTCAACCATCCATTGCTGTAAAAATAATTCGGGATCCGATTCAGTCACTAAGTTGAATATTGCACTTGCTTTTTTGCGTGCTTCCAATTCGGCTGCGTAACTTGCTGCGGTTATGGTTGTTCCCGGCTTAGCGCTTTTCACTGATTTTTGCCCTTTATTGTCTGACCCATTGCCATTTACCTGTGCAACTACCGGTTGGGCCAGAAATGCCAGGGTTAATCCCAATGAAGCAATTGTGGCAAATGTTTTCCTGAATGTTTTTCTTGTTTTCATGACTTAATCTCCTGTTTCTTTTTGTTTCAAATCTTTGTTTTCTTTTCTCTGACTATTCTGTTTCCTGTTTTCGAACTATATGACGCACTAAAAACTTATACGTTACATTTTCCAGGGACTACTATTGTTATACAACCATACCATACATGGAAATATGCAAAACCTAGCATATATTTACATAATAATTCAGGATAATATTATTATTTAAGCATCATATTGACAGTGATATACAGGTCGAAATATTATTGATAAATTATATTAAAATTATTATCATAAAGTAATACATTGGGCTGCCTAACAGGTTATTCCTATTTTTCATCCGTTTACCGGTGTCGAAAAGCAATTCATCGAATAAATTCACCCATGTTTATTAAATTTGCTGTTTCTGAGCTGTCAGGATTGATTTCGGAAGTGAGTTTAACGATTAAAAACAGTTTATGTCTCTAAAAATTGAAGAAAAGGACCTTGAAAGGTTTATCATGGTGGGCGATCGTTTGCTGATCAAACCCAAAAATCCGGAGCAAAAAACCGCTTCGGGGCTTATTTTGCCGCCAACCGTGCAGGAAAACGAAAAACTTCTCAGCGGGTATGTGGTGAAAGTAGGGCCAGGCTATCCAATTCCGGCTATGACCGATGAAGACGAACCCTGGAAAGAAAAACGTGAATCGGTTAAATATGTACCATTGCAGGCCCAACCCGGCGACCTGGCGGTTTATCTGAATAAAAGCGGCTACGAGGTTGAGTTTAACCAGGAGAAATACATCATATTGCCCCATAATGCTGTTCTTATGCTGATCAGGGACGAAACCCTTTTTGAATAGCATTACTTCTGATCTTATATTATAAGGAACCTGTCGCCAGAAAAAATGAAAGAATATTCAGTGCCTGTACGCAATTATCCCTACCGGATCAGAGAGTCGGGCAAGGGGAAGCCATTAATCTGGCTGCACGGAATGTTTTATTCGCTTGATGTGGATGATATTTTTTCGGTTGTTGATTTTGGGATTCTGCAAAAGCATTTCAGGCTGATCAGGATTGAACTGCCCGGTCATGGTGGTTCACCGCTTCCTGAAAGTGAAGAAAGGCTTACCTGGCAGTCGGTTGCTGCCGATATCAATGAAATTGCAGGAATTGTGGGAGCCGGTAATTTTATAGTCGGCGGTTTTTCTCAGGGGGCAGGAATTTCGATTCACGTTTGCGGGCAAAACAATCAGGCTGAAGGCCTGGTGCTTGCCATGCTCCCGAAAATATGGAGCGAACGGTCTGCGCTGCGCCGCACTTACCGGAAACTGATTGCCCATCTTGAAGAAGGAAACGATAAATCCATGCTTGAACGTCTTTTTAAGCATGCAGTTTATATACCCGGTCATCTGGGTCGGGATGGCAATCTTTCCGAAAGAATAAATCAACTAATGCTGAAACCTCCAGCCTCAGCATTTACAATGATCCTGAAAGGTGCAGTTTTGAGTGACCTTCCCGAAATAATACCTGTCCACATTCACGGTTTGCGTTCTATGATTATCGGTTGGGATAATGACCTGAATCACCCTGTATCATCTTTTCTGAAAATGGTGGAAGTAATCCGGCCAGATGAAAGTGTAATGATTGGTTCATGCAATGGCTTCAAACAAACAACTGAAAGGTTATTATCCCTATTTTTGCAGAAATTGTAAACAATTTTTCTGATTTTTTAGCAAAATGAGATGAATTTAAGCTCATTTCAAGAAATTATATATATTGCGACAGAATAAACAGATAAAAACCAGGTATTATGACAAAAGTTGCTGAACGTATAAACAGACTTTCGGAGTCGGCTACTTTAGCCGTTGCCCAGAAAAGCCGCGAACTGAAAGCGCAGGGAATAGATGTAATCGGCCTTGGAGTTGGTGAACCCGATTTTCCGACCCCCACATTTATTAAAGAAGCTGCAAAAAAGGCCATCGACGATAACTATTCCTACTACTCACCAGTGCCAGGTTATCCCGAATTGCTTACTGCCATTTCGAATAAGCTGAAACGCGATAACAACCTGGAATATGCACCCAATCAGATTGTGGTTTCAAACGGGGCTAAACATTCGCTGGCCAATGTCATCCAGGCAGTGGTCGATCATGGCGACGAAGTGATTGTTCCGGCGCCTTACTGGGTTACTTATGTTGATCTGGTTAATTTTTCGGGCGGGGTAAACGTGGTGATCGATACAACTGTTGAAAGTGATTTTAAAATAACACCTGAACAACTCGAGGCAGCGATTACGCCCAAAACCCGGGCATTCTTGTTCAGCAGTCCGAGCAACCCCACCGGAAGTGTTTATACCCGTGATGAATTGAAAGCATTTGCTGATATTTTTGCCAAACATCCGAACATCATCATTATTTCCGATGAAATTTATGAGCACATCATTTATGGGGTAAAATTCGAATCCATTGCACAGTTCCCTGAAATTAAAGACAGGGTGGTGGTCATCAACGGGGTTTCAAAATCGTATGCCATGACCGGTTACCGTATTGGATTCATGGCAGGGCCGCTCTGGATTGCCAAAGCCTGTAACAAATTGCAGAGCCAATACACTTCAGGCCCGAACTCGGTAGCCCAGATTGCTTCGGTTGCTGCTTTTAACCACGATGGATCGGAAGTGAAAAAAATGGTTGAGCAGTTCGAAAAGCGCCGCGACCTCGTTTTATCCATGCTTGCCGAAATTCCCGGGTTGAAAACCAGCAAACCCGACGGCGCATTTTACGTATTCCCCGATTGTTCGGCCTACTTTGGCAAAAAGGATGGGGATACCATATTGAATGATGCCGATGAGCTTTGTTTTTACCTTTTGAGCAAAGGACATGTGGGCGTTGTTTCGGGTGCGGCTTTTGGCGCTCCCGGTTGTTTCAGGATCAGTTACGCTGCGTCCGAAGAACAGTTGATAAAAGCAATGAACAGGATCAAAGAGGCATTTGGAAAACTTACATAAAAGGTATTCCCTATAAAATTGAGAAGAGATTCAGTAACCCGAAGGGCTGGTGATTATTTCTGCGTTTCGGGTTTTGATTTTGTAATGCAGTACAAATTCTGATTTGTAATACAAACAGATATATTCAGATTGCTTATTTTTGATGTCAAATCATAGATTATGGAATTAAATGAACCTATATTCGACTATATAAGTCCTGGTTTGGAATACAAAATTATTAATGCTGATAGTTTAGAGTCGCTGAAAAAAATGGATGATTCTTTTTTTGACCTTATTATAACCTCCCCTCCCTACAACATCGGTAAATCTTATGAAGTAAAAACAGATATTGAAAGATATTTAAACACTCAGGAAGAAATAATTGATGAGTTGGTACGTACTCTTTCACCACAGGGTAACCTGTGCTGGCAGGTAGGAAATTATGTGGATAAGGGAGAGGTTTTTCCTTTAGATATTTATTATTACCCGATTTTCAAGAAAAGAGGATTGAAACTAAGAAACAGGATTATTTGGCATTTTGGGCATGGCCTTCATGCTTCGAACAGATTCAGTGGCAGATATGAGACAATATTGTGGTTTAGTAAATCAGATGATTATATTTTTAATCTCGACAACGTAAGGGTTCCTTCCAAATATCCGGGTAAGCGTCATTTTAAAGGCCCCAATAAGGGCAATCTCTCAGGTAATCCGTTAGGAAAGAACCCTAGTGATATTTGGGAGATTATTATAAAGGATTGGGAATCAGGTATGTGGAATATTCCGAATGTTAAGTCAAACCATCCTGAAAAAACTATTCACCCGTGTCAGTTTCCGATTGAACTTGTTGAAAGATGTGTTTTAGCATTGTCAAATGAGCGAAGCTGGGTGTTAGACCCTTTCAGCGGTGTCGGATCAACCATTATTGCTTCTCTTAATAATTTTCGTAATGCTGTTGGAATAGAAAAAGAAAAGGGGTATTGTGACATTGCTGAGAGTAGAATTTCGGATTTATATAACGGTACAATTAAATTCAGACCGATCAACAAACCAATTCACACTCCTTCGGCGAATGACAAAGTTGCGCAGGTACCGCGTGAGTGGAAACAACTGCAATTACTGAATGATATTGAATTCAAAAATTACTGAACAATGAAAATAGCCCGGAAATACTCACATCTTAATGGTGAAGAATACCTTATTGTACACCATAACGATCTGTACACTGAAATAAAACAGATAATCAACGAAATCGATGCAGAAGATGTTCTCAAAAAAATCAGCGAAGAAAAAAAGATGAAGGGTAAACTTCTTTATAGCCCAATTGAATTAAATCAGGTTTTTGAAAAGAAATTTTATAGTAAGAATTGGTGTGAAAGCAGGTATAATTATTACATTACACTAAACAGGGAATTGATGGAGAAATCTGTTTTGATGTCGTCGAAGGAACAAAAGGAATTCCTGATACAAAATGGAGAAACTGATCCGATATTCTCTTACAATCAGACTGATTTTGTTAAAAATAAAGTGGCCGTTGAAGTTCAATTTGGAAAATATTCATTTGTTGCTTATGACTTATTTGTTAAGCATATGCTGTTTTATTCCGGTGGGGTAATCAATTTAGGCATCGAAATACTTCCGACTAAAAAAATGCAATCTCAGATGAGCAGTGGGATTGCATATTTTGAAGGTGAAGTATATAACGTAATGAGACAGGGAAGGAATAGCCCACCAGTTCCTCTTCTGATTCTTGGAATTGAACCTTAATAAGTTTTAATAACCACTTGAAAATAATAAGCACCAAAAAGACTGTTTAATAATGGAAAAAGGCACCAACCCTCAGTTGGAACTGGCCCGCGAGTTTGTTGAGCATACCAGTCAGAATATTTTTCTTACCGGTAAGGCAGGAACAGGAAAAACTACCTTTCTGCATAACCTCCGGAAAGATTCACCCAAAAGGATGATTGTGGTTGCTCCTACCGGCGTGGCTGCCATCAATGCTGCCGGAGTTACCATTCATTCTTTTTTCCAGGTTTCGTTTGGTCCACAGGTTCCCGGAACGACCCGGATTTTCAGCCAGGAGGGCGACATAAACTCGGTGAATGATTCAACCGCCATCCGTAAATTGGGCCGCGAGAAAATTGGAATCGTCCGTAGCCTCGACCTTCTGGTGATCGACGAAATCAGTATGGTGCGTGCCGACCTGCTCGATGCGGTTGACGAAGTCCTGCGCCGTTACCGGAACAGGTATAAGCCTTTTGGCGGGGTTCAGCTTCTTATGATTGGTGACCTTCAACAGCTTGCTCCGGTAGTGAAAGACGATGAATGGGAGATTCTGCGAAAATATTACGAAACGCCCTTCTTTTTCAGTAGCCTCGCATTAAAACAATCGCAGTTTGTGACCATTGAGCTGAAACACATTTACCGGCAAAGCAACCAGCATTTTATTGATTTGCTCAACCGGATCAGGGACAACAGGGCCGATGCAGAAACCATCAGGGAACTCAACAGGCAATATCAACCCGGATTTATTCCCGGCGATGATGAGGGGTATATTTCACTGACCACACACAATTACCAGGCGAAAAATATCAACGACAGCAAACTTGCGGCCCTGAAAGGTCGTGAATTCATATTCAGGGCTAAAGTTGAAGGCGATTTTCCCGAACTGATTTATCCCACCGATGATGAATTGCTGCTGAAAAAAGGCGCCCAGGTCATGTTTGTAAAAAACGACAGCTCCCCCGAAAAAGCATATTATAATGGTAAAATCGGAAAAATTACACGCATCGACGATGAAAGCATCGAAGTAACCTGTCCGGGCGATGAAGAGCCAGTAGAAGTTCACCGTGAGATATGGGAAAATATGAAATATACCCTGAATGACTCTACCAGTGAGATTGAAGAAAAAGTTCTCGGGATATTTTCTCAGATGCCACTTAAGTTGGCATGGGCCATCACCATTCATAAAAGTCAGGGCCTAACTTTCGATAAAGCCATTGTCGATGCCCGCGCATCGTTTGCACATGGCCAGGTTTATGTGGCGCTCAGCAGGTGCCGGAATCTCAATGGGTTGGTACTCAGTTCTCCCCTTACTGTTTTCAGCATCAAAAATGACGATACGGTAAAGGGTTTTTCCCGCCAGATAGAAGAAAAACCGGCAAATGAAGAGGATTTAAACCGCGCGAAAATTGAATTTCAACGTGAACTGCTTTTCGAAACATTTGATTTTTTGTTGTTAATCAAAAGGTTACAGTTTTTGATCAGGGTGTGGCAAGAGAATAAAGCCCATTTGGTGGGTAACTTTGAAGAGGTTGTTCAGCAAGTTTTGAGCAGGATTCAGAAAGAAATTGAACCGGTTGCAGTGAAGTTCCTGACCCAGGTAAACCAGCTGATCGGAAACCATCCAGATGCCGGTACGAACAACATTTTAAAAGAACGGTTGAGCAAGGCTGCAGTATGGTTCGATGAGAATCTGGAAAAGATAGTTTTTTTACCATTCAGGAACGCTACTTTCGAAACTGATAACCGAACCATCCGCAAAACAGTCAACGATGCACTCGGGCGGATTGCCGTAATTGTATCGGTAAAAAAGGCTTCACTTAACCATCTGAAAAAGGACTTCGTAATAACCAGATTCCTTGAAGTCCGTTCGAAAGCAGCCATAGAACCCCTTAAACTGCTCAGCCCGGAGATCGTACAGACTTCAGGTACACGACAGCACCCGGCCTTGTATGCCCAGCTTGTTGGGTGGCGCCAGACAGTGGCCGAAGGATCGGGGATCGATCCCTATCAGGTGCTTACACAGCGTAGCCTTCAGGATATCATTACAAAATTGCCCCTCAAAAAATCGCAGTTAAAATCTATACATGGTATTGGTAAAGTTAAATTGCAGGCTTACGGGAGCCAGATTCTCAAAATAATTCTTACCTATCTGATAGAGAATGAAGTAGATGTGCCATTTCCAGACGATATTGAAGAATCCGGGAAAAAGAAACCCGATACCAAAAAGATCAGTTTTGATATGTTCAAGTCAGGGAAATCGGTACAGAAAATTGCACTTGAAAGGGGGCTTGCCGTTACAACTATCGAGGGCCACCTCGCGCATTTCATCCGAAACGGTGAAATAGACCTCGAAGGGTTGTTGGAGCAAGAAAAAGCAAAACGTATTGCCGATTGGATTGAAAAGAACCCAACAGCTAACATCAGCCAAGCAAAAGAAGCGTTGGGCGATAAAGTCTCTTTCGGGGAGTTGAGGCTGGTTATGGCCTATATGCATTTTTTGGCTTCCAATTGAATTTTATCATTTGTGTGACATTTCTATGTGTTTTATTTTGCATTTTTACAATGAATTACAAATTCATTTCAGAAGTATTATCATTTAAAAGGATATAAAATGGAATCGAACAGGCGCGATTTTCTTAAGACCTCCCTCCTTGCCGGTGGTTTGTTGTCAACCGGATTGATATCATGTACCAGAGGCGGCAACAGTAATAAAGCCAAAACTGTACGGGTGGGTAAGCAGGCCTTTAATATGTGTGGTTATGCGGCACCCCGGCTCGAAAAGGTAAGGATCGGATTTGTAGGTTTGGGAATGAGGGGACCTGGCGCCGTTCAACGTATGTCGCATATCGAAGGGGTTGAGATTTCCGCCCTGTGCGATGTTTATGAAGACCGTGTTGAAAAAACCCAGAAATGGCTTGATGAACGCGGTTTGGCAAGGGCAAAAGGTTACTTCGGGTCAAAAGAGGTATGGAAAGAGATGGTCGCCAGTCCCGATCTCGACCTCATTTACATCTGCACACCCTGGGATACCCATACCCCCATGTCGGTTTTTGCCATGGAAAACGGCAAGCATGTTGCCACCGAAGTTCCGGCTGCCATTACTGTTGACGAATGTTGGCAACTGGTCGAAACCTCGGAGCGTACTAAAATGCACTGTATGATGCTCGAAAACTGTTGTTACGATTTCTTTGAATTACTTACCTTGAATATGTCCCGCCAGGGATTTTTTGGTGAAATTGTACACGCCGAAGGTGCTTATATCCACGACCTGCTCGATCTCAATTTCGATAAGGAGGGCTACACCGAAATGTGGCGGTTAAAGGAAAACTTCAGGAACGGGAACCTTTATCCCACGCACGGTCTCGGGCCAGTTGCCCAGATTCTCAATATCAACAGGGGCGACCGCATGGATTACCTCACGGCCATGCAAACCAACGATTTTCAGATGGCACGTCATGCCGAAGAGCTGGCTGCCACCGATGATTTTTTTAAAGAATTTGTCGGAAAAACCTACAGGGGGAATATGAATACCACCCTGATCCGCACCGAAAAAGGCAGGACGATTATGCTTCAGCACGACGTGACTTCGCCGAGGCCCTATTCCAGGCTCCATACTGTAAGCGGAACAAAAGGATTTGCCCAGAAATATCCCACACCGGCAAAAATTGCTAAAGGTCATGGGTGGGTGAATGCCGAAGAAATGGCAGCCCTTCAGGAACAATACACTCCCGAAATTGTTGAAGTGGTGGGTGAAATGGCCCGAAAAGTCGGGGGGCATGGTGGAATGGACTTTATGATGGATTGGCGATTGATTGATTGCCTGAGAAATGGCCTGCCACTTGACCAGGATGTATATGATGCAGCCCTTTGGAGCGTAATTGCACCTCTCAGCGAAGAATCAGTAGCCAACCGGTCGCGCTCTGTTGATGTACCCGATTTTACCCGCGGAGCCTGGAAAGATAATGTTCCGGTTGATATTACCCTGAATGGTGGGGGCAATACAAATGTACGCTTTCTCGAAAATGTGGACGACTCAGCACAGCTGAATGTTTGACTAAGCCTGTACACATAAAGGTTATAAGTCAACCTTTAACAGGTAAAACAAAATCGACAGGACAATATATAAGGTAATGATGAGAGCCGGGGAAAATATCCCGGTTATAATAATAAGTCCTGTTGAAACCAACAGGAAAATGTACCTGTACCAGTTCCCAAAAATGTTGAAACCGCTGAATTTCAGCGAAAACATAGGAATTTCGGATACCAGCAAAAGCGATGTAATTATGTTTGTAATCAGAAGGTTACCTGGAGTGAATAAAATTTTCAGGAGTTCTTCGTTTTCCGAGTATCCGCTCATAAGCCCGAATGAAGCCCAGAGTATGGCATTTGCCGGGGTAGGTAACCCAAGAAAATTTACTGTCTGTCGGGTATCGGTATTGAACTTTGCCAACCGGAACGCTGAAAAGGCAGGTATCAGAAATGCGCTGAGGAGCATTAACCATTCATAAAATGAACCCTGAATCCGGGATATGGGCATGTTCTCGCCAAAGAGTACAATTTCCATCAACGTAAAAAGTATCAATCCGGGAGCAACGCCAAAAGAAACCACATCGGCCAGCGAATCGAGTTCCCTGCCGATATCGGTATATGCATTTAACAGGCGTGCTGCAAAACCATCAAAAAAATCGAAAACTGCAGCTATTAAGATAAAAATGGCCGCAAAGCCCAGATCGCCATCAACGGCAAAAAGGATGGATAGAACCCCTGATGAAAGGTTCATTAGGGTCAGCAGGTTGGGCATAAAGGATGTAATTTTTTTCATATTATCCTGGTATTTTCCGGTTTATCCTTGAAAAACTTGATGCCTTCAACCATCAGGAATTTAACCTTTTCCGACTCGTTGACACTTAAACAGTTATTGCAATCTTCCCAGAACCGTTAGGCCACCTTTTACCACTTCGTTCAGTTTTACCGGGATTTCGGTCCCTTTTGGGAAAAATATGTCCACCCTTGATCCAAACCTGATAAAACCCAATTGATCTCTAACGGTTACCTTATCGCCCGGTTTTTTGTATATGGCAATCCGGCGTGCAACCAAACCTGCAATTTGCCTTAAAAGTATTTCGGTACCATTTTCAGTCCTGAAAACTGTGGTGGCCCGCTCATTCAATTCCGATGATTTAGGCAGGCTGGCAACCAGGAATTTTCCTGGATGGTATTTCTGATAGACTATTTCCCCGTCGATGGGAACATGGTTGATATGAACATTGAAAACCGACATGAACACCGAAACCTGAATGCGTTCATCCTTGAAATACTCATTTTCATAGACCGGTCCGATGACCACAACTTTCCCATCGGCTGATGAAAGAACTTCTCCCGGGCGGCTGGTTTTTACCGTTTCCGGATCGCGGAAGAACCGTATTCCAAGAACTGCAATTACCAATGAGGGAATAAGGAAAACCAAAGAAAGAATGGCTATTCCAACCCAATAAACCAAAAGATTAATGGCCAGCAAAACAGCCAGCACCAGGGGGATCATTATAAAACCTTCTTTGTGAATATTCATGATAAAATATTAATAATCAAAGCCTTGCAAAAAACAGCCAGGCCACAACAAATGGTATTGCAAACAAAAAACTGTCGAGGCGGTCGAGTACGCCCCCATGTCCGGGAAGAAATTTTCCGGAATCCTTGATACTGAAACTACGCTTGAGCATCGATTCGATCAGGTCGCCGAAAGTACCAAATATTACGATGATCAGGGATAGGATCAGCCAGTTTATAAGGTCGATGGCAGGGAAAAAATGTGCATTGATGAAACCTGAAACTATAGCAAATATACCGCCTCCGATTACACCTTCCCACGATTTTTTTGGCGAAATGCGTTCGAATAGCCTGTGCCTGCCAAATGCTGTCCCGAAAATGTAAGCACCCGAATCGTAAACCCAGATGGTTATGGTAACCCCCAGTAATATGTAAGGGTAGTAATGGTGTTCATCGGGTAAGCCCTGGAAAACCATCAGATTGAGCAGCCCCATTGGGATACTGATATAAAAGAAGCCCATCAACGTATAGGAAATATTTGAAAGGGGCTTAGGCTGGTTGCGGTAAAGTTCGATAACAAAAGTGGAGAATATCAGTACCACCGAAAGCAGCGATACATAAAGTGGCCAAAGACCGTAAGCAAAACCGAAAAGAGCGATAAAAAAAGTGACCCCTGTGGCAATTCCGTTAATATGCTGTGGATGGCCACCAGCCAGCCCTACCATCCTGTAATATTCAACAAGGGCCAGAACAAGTAATAAAAGGTAAACCAATGCAAAAATAATCGGGTGGACAACCAAACCACCGATCAATACAAAGGCATATCCAAAGCCTGTTATCGTTCTCTTCAGAAATGGGTTCAATTTTTCAGCTCTTTTAAAAGGTTAGTTGCAGTCCCTTCCTCAGATTCTGGCACCAATACCAAAATATGCCCCAAAACCAGGTAAGTTGAGTCCTTCTGGTTTAAAATAACTGCCTGAATATTATTGTTTTCAAGAATATCCCTGGCTATGGTTGCCTGATATTCCTGATCAGTTTCAAACACCGTTTTCCAGCCCTCTTCCATATTACGAAGTTTATAGGTTATTGAATTTTTCCTTCGAAATAAAAACATAAAGTTCTCTTGGCCCATGTGCCCCTAAGATAAGTGTTTTTTCTATATCGGCATTCCGGTTTGGTGCTGATATGCATGAAATCAGCATTGGAAGTTTTCCGTCAAACCGGTTCAGCATTCCATCCATCGCTGAATCAACCGTTCCTGAAATCTGTGATTCGGATTCGAGAACCACTTGCGATGGCCCCACAACAAATTCCCTGCGGCTTTGGGATTGTGTTGTGCTTACCATCACACTTCCGGTATTGGCAATCAACACTTCACCTCCGGTTATGACCGCTTCTGTTTCCCACGTAACCTCCCGGTTGAATATTAGGCTGTATGTTTTATTCGGAAGAAGTTCAGCCATGTTAGGTTCCTGACAGGAAATATTCTTCCATGCTTTTTCTGGAATCAGCCTGTTGAATTCAACGATGACCCCCTCCGTTGTATCTCCTACAACTGAATTTTCAGCTACTTGATTGAGTAATTTTACAAAGGGTTCGGTTAAACCGGCCACACTTTCATCTACAAACAAACCGGCAGGTTGTGTGATATCGATTCGTGGTCTGCCGGTTGTAGCCTTTTTAATCCGCTCAAGTATCCGATTCCGGGCTGTTGCCTGGTCAGTCAGGTTGTTTTGCAGCATCTTCCGTTCCGGTTGAAAAATCTTTTACGGTATTATTGTTCTCAATTTTAGGTTTCTCCCATTTCCGTTTGCCGAAAATATGCTCCAGGTCTTCGGAAAATATAACCTCGCGATCGAGCAGCAAATCGGCCAGTTTTTTGTGGCCTTCACTATTTTTCCTGAGAATTTCGAGCGCCTTTTTAAATTGTTCGTCGATGATCTTTTTGGCTTCGGAATCAATCAGTTCGGCGGTTTTCTCGCTGTATGGTTTTGTAAACGAGTAATCGCTTTGCCCAGTCGAATCATAAAAACTTACGGTACCTACTTTTTCGCTCATCCCGAAGATACTCACCATGGCATACGCCTGTTTGGTAACCCTTTCCAGGTCGTTCTGTGCTCCCGACGAAACTTTTCCGAATGTGATCTCCTCGGCAGCACGGCCACCTAAAGTTGAGCACATTTCATCGAGGAGCTGTTCCTTTGTGGTAATCGAACGTTCTTCGGGCAGGTACCAGGCAGCGCCTAATGCCTTGCCACGGGGAACAATGGTAACCTTAACCAGAGGGTGGGCATGTTCAAGCAGCCAGCTTATAGTAGCATGACCGGCCTCGTGGTAGGCAATAGTTTTCTTCTCGTCCATCGATATTATTTTGTTCTTCTTTTCGAGCCCTCCGATGATCCGGTCAACCGCATCCAGAAAATCCTGGCGCATAACCGCATCGTGATTTTTGCGGGCTGCAATCAATGCCGATTCATTACACACATTGGCAATATCGGCACCCGAGAAACCCGGGGTTTGTTTGGCCAGGAAATCCACATTTACATCTTCGTGAAGTTTCAGGGGTTTCAGGTGCACCATAAATATCTCTTTCCTTTCGTTCAGGTCGGGCAGTTCAACATGGATTTGCCTGTCGAAACGTCCGGCACGCATCAGGGCGCGGTCGAGTATGTCGGCCCTGTTGGTTGCAGCTAAAATGATTACACCGCTGTTGGTATCGAAACCATCCATTTCGGTGAGCAATTGGTTCAGTGTATTTTCTCTTTCATCGTTCGATCCCAGGTTGGGATTGCGTCCGCGGGCCCGGCCAATGGCGTCAATTTCATCGATAAATACAATGCAGGGCGCCTTTTCCTTGGCTTGCTTAAACAGGTCGCGAACCCGCGACGCCCCGACTCCAACAAACATTTCAACAAAGTCGGAACCCGACATGGAAAAAAACGGCACATTGGCCTCACCTGCCACAGCTTTGGCCAGCAGGGTTTTACCGGTTCCCGGAGGCCCTACCAGAAGCGCCCCTTTGGGGATCTTACCCCCTAAACGGGTAAATTTCCCAGGGTTTTTCAGGAACTCTACAATCTCTTCAACTTCTTGTTTGGCCTCAGATAGTCCCGCCACATCTTTGAATGTAGTGCTTACTTTTGCATCTTTATCAAAAACTTTGGCCTGCGATTTTCCTACACTGAATATCCCGCCAGGGCCACCACCGGCGCCCCGGCTCATTCTCCTGAATATCCAGAGCCATAGTAGGATTATCAATACAAACGGTCCAATTGTCCACAGCAGTTCTCCCATCCAATTCCGTTCATTACGGTATTCGGGTTCTATACGCTGCAACTCGTCCATACTCTCCTGGGCCTCAGAAAGGTTACGCTCGAATGTTTCGATCGATCCGATTACAAAATAGAAGTGCGGCCCCGTTTCGGCAGGTTTGGTGAACGTTCCCTGCAAATCTTTTTCGTATCGGCTTACACGGTCAGGTTTCAGGTATATGTGTGCTTTTTCTTTGTTGATTACTACCATCCGGTCAATATCGTTGTTGACAAGCATGGTGGTCCTAACTTTGTTCCAAGTGGTTTCCACGGGACCTTTGCTGCCGGTGAGGTAAAAATTTGCCACAATAAACAGGACAGCTATGATCCCGTATATCCAGTATGGATTAAATTTTGGCGGTTTATTTCCCGGTTGTCCGAATGGGTTGTTCGGATCGGGTTGCTTTTTATCTTTCGCATTTTTATTGTAATCTGCCATATCTTTTTTCCGTTCTATTCTTCTTCAACTTTAATAATTTTTGCATCTGACCATAACCCTTCAAGGTTGTAAAATGTTCGGGACTCTTCCCTGAAAACATGCACCATAACATCGCCGTAATCGAGCAATATCCATATTGCATTCCGATATCCATCCTTGTGCCAGGTTTTTGCACCTGTGAGTTCGGTTACCGTATCTTCAACCGAATGGGCGAGGGCGTCAACCTGCGTGCCTGAAGTTCCATGACATATCAGAAAATAACTGCACTCTGTGTGGTGTATGGTGGTCAAGTTGATTATCATTAAATCTTTTCCCTTTATCCTTCGCAGTCCTTCAACTGCTGCTTCAAGTATCTGTGTCGCTTCTACCGTTTTTTTCCCCATGTTTAATAATTCACGTTGCAAAGATAAAAAAATGGATCATTGACCGTTTTACCTCTTTTACTGCTTTTTGTTTTTAAATTTGTATCATCCGCCCCATTGATTACCGGATGCGGAAATAATGCCAAAAAAATCAAGGATACTAATGATGCACCTGGTATATCTCGATGAAACCCACTCGACCAACAACTATGCCACCGGACTAATGCAGGCAGGTGGGGAAGATGAAGGTACTGTTATATTGACATTTCGTCAGACACATGGCAGGGGGCAGGCAAAAAACCGCTGGGAAAGCGAAGATTACCAAAACCTTACCTTCAGCCTGATCCTGAAACCCGGATTCCTTCCGGCATCATCACAGTTTTACCTCTTACAGGTGGTTTCGCTGGGTGTGGCCGATTATTTGTCAGGGTATGTCGGCGATCTTTCCATAAAATGGCCAAACGATATCCTGATCGGTAACCGTAAAATTGCCGGGTTACTCATCGAAAATACCATTATGGGAAATTCCATTGCCTGGACCATTGCCGGGGTAGGCCTTAACATCAACCAGCTGAGTTTTGGGGATTATTCCCCGCAGGCGGTTTCACTTTCGATGGTAACGGGTAAAATCTATGATCTTCATAAAGAGCTGGATAGGGTTACAACCGCCATTATGGCACGATACAGTCAGTTAAGGAACGGTGGAACGGAGCATATTCACCGCGATTACCTGGACCGGTTGTTCCGGAATGATATATGGCATACCTACCGCGCCGAAGGCCGAACCTTCGAAGCCCGGATAACCGGAACCGACGAGTATGGCCGCCTGATGCTTTGCGACCGCAATGGCCAAGCCACCGTATGGCATTTTAAGGAAGTGGAGATGGTGTGGTGAAGTGATGGAGGAAAATTGTAATTCAGAAAAACATATAAACTACGATATATCGGATTTAGTAATAATCACTTTATGCGTTAAAATATTAATATACAATTATATGAAAGATGGAATATGATTTGTACAGTTTTACTGTTGAATTGTAATTCTCATAATATGTTTTTATTAATCCACAAGTCGGTTAAAGTTTATTTAGTGTTTTTAACACTCTTCTTTAATTACTTAAATGGATTTTCACAAACAAAAGTTACTGGGCATATTTTTGCGGAGATAGTTGAATCAGTTGGCACATCTTCAAAAATCAATAATTTCATAAAAGTTGACAAAGAAGCACAAACCCAAAAAGTAAATTTAGGTGAAATTGCCATTTGTAACGGCCAAAATAGCTATTCATCATTGGTATTTCATGCTCAGATATTAAACAATAAAGAAAAAGAAATCCTTTTTTTTGAAGGATTTAACTATTTTGATTATACTGATAATGAAAACCATAATCATAGGATTCAACGGTACAAACTAATTGGGAATTCTATTAAAGAAACCTGGGATAAACCTGACGAACTTAATGTTTTATCCTTTCAGGTGACCATAGCCTATAATTGAAAAAGCCATTTTCAGCAGATAATTCCCTTCGGTATAACATGGTAAAAGCAGTTTTCAACACATTAATAATTTCTTAATTCCCATTTAATTGCCTTTTGTTCATGAAATTAATCCTCGAAATAATTTTGAATCACTGTTGTCCGGTAAAAAAATTTAACCGGGTCAGATTTTGAAAATCTAAC
>JBBIHB010000019.1:60790-62178 GCA_037447215.1 Bacteroidales bacterium | reverse complement strand
TATATTATTTGACAAACTAAATATAACTTGTTTTGCCTTTTAACTGCCAGATTAAGTCGAAACTAATTCATTTAATGTTTGTAACGAGTGTATACACGCAACATTGCGTCTATCTCACCTATATACGAAATCAGTTACTTCTTTGGTTTTTTCCATTCCCCAAAAACAAGAAATATTGCTAAGCATTTAATCTCCAGGCCACTTTTTTGATTTATTCCCTATTAATTGCACCCAGGCAGGCGAATTTGCCAGCAGCTACCAGGTACAATAAAATAAACTATTTAACCTTTTGCCTCTTACCTTTCTCTTTTAACTTCATCCTCCCCAATTCTCCCTGTCCAGACTTCTGTAATGGATAGCTTCCGACAAATGGTAGCTTTCCACCTTATCGCTGCCTTCGAGGTCGGCAATGGTGCGCGAAACTTTCAGGATGCGGTCGTAGGCCCTGGCTGAAAGACTCAGTTTTTCCATGGCATTTTTTATCAGTTCACGGCCTGGGGTATCCAGTTCCACGTGTTTGCGGATCATATTGGAACTCATCTGCGCATTGGAATATACTCCTTTGCCGTCTTTAAACCGCTCCTCCTGAATTTGCCTTGCTTTCATTACCCGGCCCCTGATATGTTCGCTCCTTTCGGAGACTTCTTTTTCATCCAGCTTTTTAAAGGGGACAGGCACCACTTCGAGATGAATATCTATACGGTCGAGCAGGGGCCCCGAAATGCGGTTGAGGTATTTCTGCACCATTCCGGGCTGGCACACGCAATCTTTCGCGGGGTGGTTGTAATATCCACATGGGCAGGGGTTCATGGAAGCCACAAGCATAAAACTGGCAGGATATTCAACCGTGAATTTAGCCCGTGAAACAGTAATTTTGCGGTCTTCGAGAGGCTGCCGCATTACCTCAAGCACTGTGCGTTTGAATTCGGGCAATTCGTCGAGGAACAGCACCCCGTTGTGGGCCAGGCTGATCTCACCGGGTTGGGGAAAGGCTCCGCCACCTACAAGCGCAACATCGGAAATAGTATGGTGCGGGCTGCGGAATGGGCGTTGTGTCATCAGCGAAGTATCCTGGTCGATTTTTCCGGCCACTGAGTGTATTTTGGTCGTTTCGAGGGCTTCTTTCAGGGCAAACGGTGGCAAAATGGTAGGTATCCGTTTGGCCAGCATGGTTTTTCCCGACCCCGGGGGACCGATTAAAATTATATTATGCCCGCCAGCGGCAGCGATTTCAAGCGCCCGTTTAACATTTTCCTGGCCTTTTACGTCCGAAAAGTCAATATCCGAATGGCTCGATTTGGCAAAGAATTCGGCCCGGGTATCCACTATGGTCTGCTCCAGTTCCAGTTCTCCGTTCAGATAACCAATTACTTCGCCCAGGTTTTCGG
>JBBIHB010000019.1:57785-60780 GCA_037447215.1 Bacteroidales bacterium | reverse complement strand
TATCCACCACTGCTGCTTCACGGGCATTCTGTTTGGGAACAATAAACCCTTCGAATCCTTCCTTACGGGCATTTACGGCAATGGGCAACACTCCTTTTACAGGATGGAGGGTTCCATCGAGCGACAATTCGCCCATAATTACAAATTTGTCGAGTTTATCGGTTTTGATCTGTTCAGAGGCGGCAAGCACGGCAATAGCGAGGGGCAGGTCGTACGACGAACCTTCTTTGCGGATATCGGCAGGGGCCATGTTTATAACAATCTTTTGTTTGGGCCATTTGTAACCGGTAAGCCGCAAGGCCGATTCAATGCGTTGCTGACTTTCCTTCACGGCATTATCGGGCAACCCGACCAGGAGGAATTTTATCCCCTTGGTAACATCGGCTTCAACCGTTATGGTTACTGCATTTATGCCATGCACTGCACTTGCATAGGTTTTTATAAACATTAAGAAATTTTCTTTATAATTACATTTATGACTATTTCTCAAATTTAATATTTTCTGAGAACAACCTGAGTTTCAGAATGGAAGTTTCCCAAGGTCTAAGTTACCTCCCGAAAGGATGATGCCCATTTTTTGTCCTTTTAACATGGATTTTCTTTCTAATATTGCAGCCAGCGGAACTGCAGATGATGGTTCCACAATAATCTTCATCCGTTCCCATATCAACCGCATGGCTTCCACAATCTTTTGTTCTGAAACGGTAACAATATCGTCAACCTTTTCGAGAATCACCTGAAAATTACGCATGCCGAGCGACGTTAACAAGCCGTCGGCAATTGTTTGTGGGTTCACCGAAGGAACCAGAGTTTTTGAATAAAACGAGCGGTAAGCATCGTCGGCGCCTGCAGGCTCGGCCGCAATAACCCTGCACCGGGGCAAAAGTTCTTTTACTGAGATGGCTGTTCCGCTTAGTAAACCACCTCCGCCAACTGGTGCCAATATTAGGTCAAAACTTCCTTTATCTTCGATCAGTTCTTTAGCAGCCGTACCCTGACCGGCAATAACGAAGAAGTTATCGTAAGGGTGTATTTCGGTAGCTCCTGTTTGCGCTACCACCTGAAGCAAGGTTGATTCCCTGGCTTGCAGGGTAGGTTCACAAAGTGTGATTATGCCACCATATCCGGCAACCGCCCTTTTCTTGATTTCGGGCGAAGTGCGTGGCATCACAATATGGGCAGGAACTTTTCTCAACCGTGCTGCAAGGGCCAGTGCTGCTGCATGGTTTCCCGATGAATGGGTTGCTACTCCACGTGATGCTTCCTCATGCGTTAAAGAAAATACCGCATTACAAGCCCCTCTGAATTTGAAAGCGCCAACCTTTTGGAGGTTTTCACATTTAAAATATAAATCGGCTCCTACCATCCGGTTAATACTTACCGAAGTGAATACGGGGGTCCGGTGCACATAAGACCTGATCAGGTCATGTGCCTGAACAACATCTTCAAAGCCCGGAATAAATTTCATACTCTGTTATGTATTATTTTTTTGATGATTCCCTTTAATTTGTTATGTATCACCACCGAATTTGCGGTTCAACATTTCATAATCGGTTCTGTAATAGGATTGTACCGATAGGGTTTTCATTCTTTTATGACCAATAAAATAGAGATAAAACAAAAATCCTATAAAAACTCCCCACAGCCATTCGATGCCAGTCATCAGAATGAAGTCGTATATGCCATGCAGCAATACCGGAACCCATAATGCTTTCGACCTGAGTTCCTTTTGCCGTTTTGGATAAAACCTCGCCATTCCGAAATAGAAGCCCATGGTAATACCAAATATGGCATGGGCAGGTACAGCGGTAAACGCCCTTAACAGACCGGTTTGGAAGCCATTTTGCAACACATACAGAACATTTTCGACACCTGCAAATCCTAAAGAAATAAAAACAGCATATACAATTCCGTCGTACTTATCATTGAATTCGGAACTTTTCCAAATTAAAACCAGCAGTACCAGATATTTAAAAAGTTCTTCGGTAAAACCGGCCACAGCAAATGCATTCCATGCTGCTTCCCCTATTCCATATAGCGGTTGTCCGATAAATGAAATTAAATTTTCGACCACAATCACCGGAATAACCACCAATGCCCCTGCCAACATAGCTACTATGACCATTCGAACTGGTTCACGTTCATACTTATCGCGGAACCATACATAAAAAGCAATGATGGCCACCGGCGCAAGAGAAACAATCAATAATTCCAATGAAAGGGCCATAATCTCATTGTTTTTAATCGTTTTCAGGAAGAATCCGGTCGGCAAAAAAGAAAGCCTCGATGCCCTTAACTCCAGGCCTGATTTTAAACATCGAACCGGCATCCGGATATTTTTTCAGCTCATCGGCCCCGGTACAAACGCTTGCAGTGGTGATGTAGAGGGTTCCCATGTCGGCATCGCCGAAAGCACATGAGGTTACATTCGAAGCCGGTACATCAATTCTGCGGACCAACTCACCGGTTTCGGGGTTCCAACAGCCCACTGCAGCACCACCCCAAAGGCATATCCACAAGTTGCCTTCGCTGTCGATGGTCATTCCATCGGGGGCACCCATTTTTTTCGGAATTTCAATTACAGGCTTACCATTACTGATTTCACCTGTCAGATTGTTATAATCATACCTCATAACTTTCTGGGTTGGCGTATCGATATAATACATCCTTGTATGGTCGGGCGACCAGGCAATCCCGTTCGAAATACCTACGTTTCTGATCACCGAATGAACCGTAGTGTCTGTATCAAGCCTGTATAGGGTTCCCCGACCTGGTTTGCCATCTTTAAGTAAGGTTCCGGCCCATAAACGCCCTGTCGTATCGCATTTTCCATCGCTGAACCGGTAGTCATCCAAATCTTCTTCAGGATTTACGATAAATGTTTTGGTTCCGGTTTCGGGATCGAGGGTATAAAAGCCCTGCTCCAGGGCAACAATCACCTGCCCCGACAGGGCCGGAACAACCGTGCCAATCATTTGCCCCACATATAATTCGC
>JBBIHB010000019.1:0-57775 GCA_037447215.1 Bacteroidales bacterium | reverse complement strand
GTTAACGCCAAGCCGGGGGTTGTAAATATTGAGTATTTTGCCGGTGATATCGACCCAGTAAAGTTGTTGTGTGCGATGGTTCCAGATTGCACTTTCGCCTAGCCCCGAATGCGTTCCGGAAATTACTTCCACTTTGCCGGGTTTTGGTTTGCACGAAATGCTACCTGTAAAAATAAGAAGTAACAAAAGACAGGGCATTAAATTATTCATCTCGAAATTATATTGATTCAATCAGTTTCTTCAGTACTAGCGTCATTTTGGGTTCGGCTTTCATGGCAACCTTCTGCACCTCTTCGTGCGAAATTTCGACAATCTGCCCGGGAACGCCACTGTCGGTAATGATAGAAATGCCAAAGATTTTCATACCTGCATGACGGGCTACAATTACCTCGGGAACGGTACTCATCCCCACCACATCGCCACCTAGTTTGCGGAACATAAGGTATTCGGCCGGGGTTTCGAATGTGGGTCCCGAAACGCCCACATAGACACCTTCTTTCATGTTGAAATTGTTTTCGAGCGAAATCAGCTTAGCGGCATAACGCAGTCTTTCGTCGTAAACGCGGCTCATATCTGGGAACCTGGTACCTAGTTCCGGAATATTGGGCCCACGCAGAGGGTGCTCCGGGAAAAAGTTGATGTGGTCATTAATAACCATAATGTCGCCAACTTTGTAATCGGGGTTGAGGCCTCCGGTAGCGTTTGAAACGAACAGATATTTTATACCCATTTGCTGCATAACACGCACCGGAAAGGTAACCTGCTGCATGGAATAGCCCTCGTAATAATGAAACCTTCCCTGCATGGCCATTACATTCTTGTTGCCAAGCTTACCGAATATTAACCTCCCTGCATGACCCTCAACCGTCGAAACCGGGAAATTGGGTATATCATTGTAAGGAATGGTTGTGGCAATATCAATCTCATTAACGAGACCACCCAGGCCAGTGCCCAGGATAATTCCAATCTCCGCCTTAAAATTTGTCCTTTCGGTAATAAAGTTTGCTGTTTCCTTTATTTCATTCAGCATGATGATCGATTTTTGATGTTTACATTTCAGATACCGGATAATTCAGACTTTAAATGGTCTGCTCATATAATCTTCATTCCCGGCTTTATGTTTTTTCACTTCGCGCAATGATTTGTTTTCACCCACAAAATCGAGGATTTTTTTGTCGAATTGCTTCCCCTCCCGGTCGAGAAACTTTACCTGCACGGGCAGGTAATACAAAACTCTCCTCATTTCGATGGGAAGTTCAAGCTGGCGCAGCCTTACCGTATCCTTTTCTGTGGTAACAATAATCTTTAGTGGGTTTTTCAACTGATCGAACCGCAGCATAATTTTCCGTATATCCTCATTTGTATAGTTGTAATGATCGGGGTAAATAATGGAATCCACTTCAGAAGTAATCTGTGAAATATGCCTGATAACATACTCGGGCGCTGCCACACCTGCTACAGTGAGAATATCCATATACCGCGGATCGTTGAAAAGGTCCATAGGTTTGGCTTCGGGGTAAACCGGGCACAACTGCCCATAAACCATGGTGGTAAAGTATAAATCCTGATACGGGTATAACCGAACATCTTTTGCCATGATCCTCCGTGTAATGGGAGTTATTTCGTTGGGACACTTTGTAATGATAATTATATTGGCACGTCGGGCTTGCAGCTTACTCTCCCTGAGTTTTCCAAGTGGCAGGAGGTAATCGTCTTTTATCGGTTTGTTGTAATCGATCAGCAAAATATTTATTCCGGGTGTAATGCGCCGATGCTGAAATGCATCATCGAGTATTACCACATCGGGAACCGGTTTCATGTCCATCAGCTGTTCAACCCCAATTACCCGGTTTTCGCATACCGAAACAGTAACCGAAGGATATTTCCGTTTCATTTGCAGCGGTTCGTCGCCTACTTCATCAACCGTCGAAGTGGTTTCCACAATTTTAAAACCCTGTGTTTTCCTTTTGTAACCCCGGCTGAGCTCAGCAACCCTGTAATTTTCTTTCAATAGTTTGATAAGGTATTCGGTGTGGGGAGTTTTTCCGGTTCCGCCTACTGTAATATTCCCAATTGAAATTACCGGGATATCAAACTCTTTCGATTTGAATATTTTAAAATCGTACAATTTATTCCTGATCGAAACTATCAGGCCATACAGCAGGGAAACAGGATATAGCAACACCTTCAGCATACAGCGGATTTAGGCCTGCTAAAGTAACAAATATTGGCGGTTATTCCAGAAAAACGGAATAGATTATCTGATATCGATATCGTATGGAAGCCGGGCCATTACCCCATTAAATTTGCTGGCCTTTTCAAACATTTCATAATATTGAGCCGATTCGCCAAGGGTATTTTTCAGGATACGCGCCCTCACATTATCGGAAGTCCCTCTTAGGAGTTCCTGCACTGGGTCGGGTAATTCAGGAAGGTCAACGGTCCGGTAGCTTTCAATACCTGCAAGTTCGGCAGCCAGTTCAACAGCGCGGTTTAACCCTCCCAATTCGTCAACCAAACCTATTTCAAGGGCGTTTTCGCCACTCCAAACTCGGCCCTGACCAATTTCATCAATGGCTTCTTTGGTCATGTTACGCCCATCGGCAACCCTATCGAGAAATACATCATAAATATTTTCCACATATTCCTGCATCAATTCGCGTTCAAAATCAGTCATTTTACGGGTAAGAGATGGCATGTCCGAATGTTTGTTGGTTTTTACCACATCGGTGGTGATACCCAGTTTTTTATTGAGTAATTCGCCAGCATTGGGAATGGTACCAAAAACGCCGATCGATCCGGTAATGGTATTCGGGTGAGCTATAATTTTTGTGGCTGCACACGAAATATAATACCCCCCTGAAGCGGCAACATTACTCATCGAAACCACAACAGGCTTTTTATCGGCTGTAAGTTTCACCTCGCGCCATATCACTTCCGAATCGTAGGCGCTTCCACCGGGCGAATCAATCCGAAGCACAACAGCCTTATAAGATGAATCCTGGCGGACTTTCCGGATTTCGCGCGAAAGCTTTTCACCGCTGATGCCCTCGCTACCCATGACAGAAATCCCTATTTCGCCATTGGCATATATTACCGCAATTTTATCGCGAGAGAAAGTACCTTTCGCTATTTTCGACGGAGCCTTTGCATATTTGGCAATCCCAATAACCGGAATCCCTTTACCGGGGGCAATGCCGGTGATCTCCCTTAATTCATCAAGTACATCGTCTTTGTAAAGGAGAGCGTCAACCAGGCCAGCCTGCAAGGCATCTTCGGCCCTGCGGAATGTGAGTACCGAATCGGCCAGCGCGTTCAGCTTTTCAACTGGAATATCTCTTTTCTCTGAAATACCTTTCAGCATCTGGTTCCACATACTTTTGAGGTAAACCATTGTTTGCTCCCGGTTTTCGTCGCTCATTTTTTCGAGCATAAACGGTTCAACAGCTGCTTTAAATTTTCCGTGACGGACAATCTGCATTTCGACTCCCAGTTTTTCAAGTGCATTTTTAAAAAAGGTTATTTCGCCCCCAAGGCCCCTGAAATCTATTGCCCCTTGTGGGTTCAATACAATACGGTCGGCCACACTTGCCAGATAATAAGCTTTCTGATCCATCATTTCGCCATAAGCAAAAATGGGCTTATCGCTTTTCCTTCCAAATTCTAGGAGGGCATTACGGATTTCCTCAACCGATGCCATCCCTGCATTTACGATAGAAAGGTCAAGGTAAAGGCACTTGATGAGGTCATCGTCAACAGCCTTTTCAATTGAGTTTAAAATATTGTCGAGGCCCAGTTTCCTGGCCGACCCAAACCCTGGAATGTTCAGATCAGAAAACGGGTCGTTGGGCGCCCGGTCAACAATCAGGTTATCGAGTTTAATCACCAGCATCGACTGGTTCTCTACCACAACTGTTTTTTCTGTGGATGCAATAATTGCCCCAATAACCATCATTAAAATAAAGAACCCGATAATGGATGTCAATATGATACCGGTGACGGTTGCCAATGTAAACTTGAAAAACTCTTTCATATCTTTGTAAACTATACTGTTATTTTAACCGATGTTTGTATCAATTGGTCACAGGATACAATAATTTATTACGCAAATGTAATGGCATATCACCAACTAATTTTGAGCCTGGGTGGAAATTTGGGGGATAAAGCAGAAATTTTCGAAGAAACTTCCGATTGGATTGATAAGCTTATAGGCAAAACTACCTTAAGGTCACCCATATATGAAACACCACCATGGGGTTTTATGAGCGATAACAATTTCTGGAACCAGGTTCTTGCAGTTGAAACAAACCTCGGACCCATGGAGGTTTTGCAAAAAATCAGGGCGATTGAAAACCATTTTGGACGTAAACGGAAAGACGGAAACTACCTTTCGCGCAAAATGGATATTGATATTTTGTTTTACGATAATGAGATAATCAAAACAGAAGAACTTACGATACCCCATCCAATGATGGAGTTGCGAAGATTTGTCCTGGTTCCGCTTGCTGATATTCTGCCTGACCATACACATCCGGTAACAGGAAAAAAAATGGCAGAAATGTTATCTGAGTGTCGTGATAATTCGGAAGTTACCACAATTTCGTTATAAAAAAGCATTGTTTATTTAACGGTTGAATTGGCTTACAAAACGGTTTAAATTGGTTCGGAATCAGAGGAATTGCCTTTTTTAAATAAAATTAAGGCAATACGTTGCCTTTTCTATGAATTTTGAGCATTTATTACAAAAAATGATAACAAAACTTATCCCGTTGTGGGCAGGCAATTTTAAAGCCGATGGCGGCGCTATGTTCGGGGTTATTCCAAAAGTGTTGTGGAGCAAAGAGATGCCCTGCGATAGCGATAACTTTGTGGAGATGACCATTCGCTGCCTGCTGGTTGACCAGGGCGACAGCAAAATATTGATCGAGACCGGCACGGGCGACCACTACCCCGAAAGGTTTCGCGAAAACCATGGGCTGACCGAAGGGCAACCTTTGCTTCAATCGCTGGCCGATGCCGGATATTCACCCGGTGACATTACCAATGTGGTACTCACCCACCTGCATTGGGACCATGTAAACGGAGCCATCCAAAGTGAAGGAAAAAACCTGAAATTGACCTTCCCAAATGCCATTCATTGGTGCAGCCGCCAGCAATGGGAACACGCACACGTATCGAACCTGCGCGAAAAGGTTACCTACTCCACTGATTTTTTCATTTTTTTGGAACAATCCGGGAACCTGAGATTGGTGGACAACGAGGGCGAACTTTTTCCCGGGTTTGCAGTCCGTTTTTTCGATGGGCATACACCCGGACAAATGATCCCGTTTATTGAATACAACGGAAAAACCGTGGTTTACACTGCCGATCTGGTGCCCACTGCCGCGCATATCCCAATCTTGTGGATTGCTGCCTACGATCTCTATCCGGTCACCGTGATGGAAGAAAAAGAGCGTTTTATGAAAGAAGCTGCTGAAAAGGGGTACATCCTATTCTTCGAACACGATAACTATACCGAATGTGCCACTGTAAACTTGAACGGCAAACGTTTGTCGGAAAAAGCAAAGTTTACTATAGATGCAATTACAGACTAAAAACCTGCCATATTTTAATAAATTTGGCAACTAAACTTGCCAAATTAAACTGAATTTAGAAATATTACCTTGAAAATTTTATAATATTATGCTTAAAGGAATATCACCACTTATCAGCCCTGCGCTGCTCGAAGTATTGGCGCGCATGGGGCACGGCGACGAAATTGTATTGGCCGATGCCCATTTCCCGGGCGAAACGTTTAATCCGCGCGTATTGCGTGCCGACGGCCTGCGAATTCCGGTGCTGCTCGAAGCCATATTGCCCCTGTTCGAACTCGACCAGTATGTGGCGCACCCGCTTGCCATGATGGATGCCGTGCCGGGCGACCAGCTTGACCCGGCCGTTGAGTCTTCATATATGGAAAGCATCCTCAAAACCAACCCTGATGTGCCGGCTATTGAACGGATAGAACGTTTTGCTTTTTACGAACGCACCCGAAAGGCATTTGCCGTGGTAATGACCGGCGAAACAGCCAAATATGGAAACATTATACTTAAAAAGGGGGTAACACCTATGTCTTAACCTTTTAAACAACATCTGAGAATCCAATAACTGAGTTAACCTCTATGGATTAAAACTTCTATCTTTGCACAAAAATAACCATTATTATGAAAACAAGATTTTATATGACCATTGTACTTGCTTCGGTTCTTCTTTCCTGCGGAAAAGCTCCGCAACCCCAGCTCCCGTTAATTGATGCCGCCACCTTTGGAGGTGAAATTGATGGCAAAAGGGTTGAACTGTTTACCCTCCGGAATGCCAACGGCGTGGTTACCCAAATCACCAACTACGGTGGCCGGGTTGTCAACCTGTTTGTTCCCGACCGCGACGGAAATTTTGAAGATATTGTATTAGGTTATTCCGATCTGAAAGGCTACCTGAGTTCGAATGAAATCTACTATGGCACACTGATCGGAAGATATGGAAACCGCATTGCCAAAGGCCAGTTTATCCTTGATGACTCATTGTATGTATTAGCCACCAACAATGGCCCCAATCATTTGCATGGCGGGGTCAAAGGTTTCAACAATGTTGTTTGGGATGCCATTCAACAGGACGATCGGACGCTGTTGCTCAGCTATTTTTCAGTTGATGGTGAAGAGGGGTATCCCGGAAACCTTCAGGTAAACGTGACATACGAACTTACCGACGACAATGCCCTGAAAATTCAGTACTGGGCCACCACCGATAAACCCACCCATGTAAACCTTACCCACCATTCTTATTTCAACCTGAAAGGAGCCGGTGAAGGCGATGTAAACGAACACCTTTTGCGGATCAATGCCAACTATTTCACCCCTGTCGATGAAGGATTGATCCCAACCGGAGAGATAAGAACCGTCGCTGGTACACCATTCGACTTCAATCAGCTTATACCAATCGGGCAACGTATTAACGAAAACGACCAGCAGCTTATCTACGGCCTTGGTTACGATCATAACTGGGTACTTTCACCGGCGTCGGATGTAATGGCCTTTACCGAAGATAACGACGATGAAATACAAAGGCCCTATGTGTTTGAAGACCTTACTTTCGCAGCGCTGGTAGTAGAACCGGCAAGCGGCCGAACCATGGAGGTCTATACCAACGAACCGGCTATTCAGTTTTATGGTGGCAACTTCCTGAATGGCAGCGACATTGGCAAATATGGAAAAGTTTATGCCTACCGGGGCGCTTTGTGCCTCGAAACTCAACACTACCCCGACAGCCCCAACCAGCCGGCATTCCCTTCGACCCGCTTAAACCCGGGCGAAGAGTATTATTCGGTTTGTGTGTATAAGTTTGGGGTCGAATAGAAAAACCTTTTATTCAGATAAAAAATCCGCAGTATTATAAGCAGCGGATTTTTTTGTTTATTATCAAAATAAGTATGAATCTACGAATCGATTGAATCAAATTTAATATTACTAAAATGTTGTAAACCATTTTTTTATATACCCGGCAGTAATTAACCTTTACCGAACTGCTGAATGGGTAAAAATTAATCTGCCCCGTGATTTTGGAACATTAGTTTTGTTTGTGTTATTCACTGCCTCGACATAGGTGCGCTCCACACCTGCTGCCCAAGCAAGGTAACTTCCATGAATAAAGCACCGTTTTCGAATTTGTAGGCGTAATCTCCGCTCTTCCCATTCCCGCCGATTATAAAGAGCATCCCGCCCATTACTCCCCAGCGCCAGCCAGAAATCTGTTTGTCCCTGATATACTGAACAGCTGTTCCGTCTTCGTTAAATTGCCAGCCACTTTGTTTTTTCATATTGTCGGTATGTAGCCATGTTCCGATAAGTTCGCGGTCGATATTGCTGCTGTATATTTGTAGCTGTACAGTTGATTGTTGTTGAGATGTAACGCCCTGTCCATAAAGTATGGCCCCTTCGTATTCGTGTATGGTGTGCGTAACGGCAGCAGCCATCTCATAACGTCGGCGAAGCTGATTCTCAAATGGCCCAACCATATTTAAGTCACGGTGCAGGTTATCAACCGTAAACTTGTGGTCGTTGAAAAGCTGATCCAGCTGACCCGACAGTTTATTAGCAGCCGCACTTCGTTTAAACAGTTCAACAAGCGTTTTGGCATCAGACTTTTCACCCTGGTTAAATCCTTCAGCAATATTCCAGTCAAAAGTAGTCTTCACCATATCTTTTGATAAAGTAAAAGGTAGCTCTCCCGGGAAAAGAAATTTTACCTGTTCTTCCACCACTTCAATCTGAAGCTGATTGATAAATTTCATTCTGGCTTCGTGATTCAATACATTGATCTTACGCCGCATTTCATTCACATCGTTATACTGATCTCTTGCCTAGTTGTAGTTGCCTTGCATAAGCTGCTTCAGCTGAATATCGCCGTTGGGAAAACCATCGGGCTGACCATACTCTTTCAGTGTTTGGGCACTTCGTTCCACAATTCGTATTCGCTCAGCCTGATCCATTGTAGGGTCGGATAGGGCTTTATTCAGTTCACTATGTGCCTCCATCACAAATTGGGTTTCCATCTCGCTCAGTATCTTCTGGGCACAAATACCATTATGGATCAGCATACATACTGAAAATATCACCAGGGCTCTTAAAGCCCTGCCAATGACGATTTTAAAATATTTCATGGTCTCACATAAAATTTATCTGAAAACCCATAGCACCTGGTTATAGGTGGGTTGCTGATTTTCGCCCCAGGCTACCCCTACGTCCCGGAATGCACGGATGCGGAGTGCTTCGAGGCTTACACTGTTTTCATATACTTTCACCATAAAATCCCAGTCGCGTTTTTCATCGCGTAGCACTTTGGCAGCCATTTCTTTGATAATGCCCTGTGCCTGGTTGTAACAGCGCGAGTCGGGATCGATCTGGCTGAGAACAGCTCCGGCCTTTAAAGCTCCGTTTGAGTCGGGCTCTGCTGCCCAGACAGCCGATGCAACTGCAATCATAATCTGGCAGTCGTGGTCGATGTATTGCTGATAAATAGGACCAATGGCATCGAGCGCCCGCATATAGCAATCTTTGGTAACCTCCGGAATTCCCGAAAGGGTAGCGATAGCCTGTGGGAACTGTTTCTGGGCGGCCAGCGACTGTGCGCGTGCAATAACAAAATCGCACCGGGTGTTGTAATACTCAATTATTTTACGTTTTCCCTCATCGAGAAACCGTTTTACATTGTTGTTGTTGAGGTTTACCGCCCGTAAGGCGCTGGTATAAGCCCTGTTGGCATTGGTCCCGGCACCTTTGGTCTGAAACGATGTAGTGCTCAGAATATTCTTGTCCACAAAATCGACCAGATAAAGGTAAACCTGAAATGTATAAGCCTGCATGGGGGGAGTGGTAGGCGTAATATCCTTGGTCAGGATTTCCATTTTGGCCGTTACCAGAAAACGTGGACTTACCCCTTCGCCCCCCATTCCATGATCGGTGACTGCCTGAATCAGTTTACTTTCGAGCAGGCTGCGTGCATGGTCCGGGATATCGGCAACCTGGTCGGGCACAATTACGTCGAGAGCAATCCGGTCAAGGTCATCGTCCATGCCAAGTTCGTTCTGTGCAATCCCCATCAGGGGAATAAAGAACAGTATAAAAAGTATTCTATTCATTGCCTGTAATTTATTTTTCACCTAAAATCAACCATATTTCACCAAGTCCCCTGGTATAGATTTTCACCTCCTGGTTAAATGGCGGCCTGTTGAGTAAAGTACGCAGGTCGCGTATCCATCGCCGGGTATCCATAGCACGTTGACGTTCGTCGTAGAGAGGAATGCGAACCTGATCGAACCGGATTACATTTTCGGTATAATTAACAGTGTTGAACCGTCCCTGAACCGTATTCTCCGAAACCCAGTCTTCGATAATCTCTCCTAATTCGAGCCTTTCCACATTGTAATTGAATTCTTCTTCCAGGTCAATTACAGAAGTATCCCATACCCTAACCTGGAAAGCAATTTCGCGCCCATTGGCAAAAAGGTCATCAAAGTGAGCCTGCAACCGGCTATTAAAGTCATCGATGTAAGAAATAACAGCTTCTTCGAGTAAAACAGGAGTTTGGGTAGCAAACGAAGGTGATCCTGTTCCCTGTGCCCCTGCAATCTGCTTGTTGGTATAAGCATCGAGCCCTTGAAGCATAAATGTAATAGACCGCTGCGGCCCTACATGGTTGATTACATAAGTAAGTTGGATTATGATATCGGCATTTGCAGTTCGTTGAAGCACATCTATTGGACTTTCGGCTATTTCGCCCCCCGATTTACTGGTGAGCATGGCCAGTTCAGCACTTTCCTGTTCCATATTCCTCAGGGCGCTTTCAAGGTTTACCAGGGGGAATCCACGGTCGGCCATCATGGTATTGATTTTTCCGATGGTCATCAGCAAATCGGTTTCGTTTTGCAGTGCCATTTTGTAATCGGGCAGGGTTTTAAGGGTTCCCATTTCGTCGTAAGTCATGGTATAACCGTTACGGATACACCAGTTATCCGAAGGAACAACCATAATAATCGGTTTTTTGGCTTGCCCAGCAACAATAATTGTTGAAAGCATTATGAAGGCAGTAATAAAATATTTAATTCGTTTCATAATCAATACATTTTAAAGAAGATAGATTAAAATCCTTGCCCAAGTGGGGGAATAATTCCTGCCGCTTCGAGCTCGCGCCGTAACTGGGCATGCATTACCGAAACAACAACCCCTACTTTATAGGTCCGGTTATCAATTTTAACTCGGTCAACTGTTCCATCTCCGGTTTGCGATACAAAACGTAGGTAGCCTCCCCCATCGCTGAAAAAATTGTTGAAGTATTGGGCATGTTGCACTTCAGCTCCGGGTTTATTTACCAAGGGCCGTTGCATACATCCTGGTTTTCCACCTAAAATTCCTTTAAATATTACTGCATGGACTGCATTTTTTCGGGCCTGATATATAGCATCCTGAGGCTTTTTACCAAAACCCCATACTTTTACAAGCTGGGTTCCATCCATTCCGGTTCCCATACACTCAACTTCGTAATTTCCGATCACATAACCTGCAGCACGGCGTTGGTTGCGGCTTTGTCCGCATGCCAGGGTTACGGTTATCAGAAAAAGCGCTATAACAACTGTTAACTTTTTCATATTCAATCCTCTTTTGGTTTGTAATGTTTATTGTTGTGCATTCTAAAAAATAAACCTTAATCCTATTCCGATGCCAGCGCCGGCACGACCTACAAACTGATCCTTATAAGTTATGGCCACCGGTTCGGCATCCTTGCTCTCCAAATATTCGCTTTTAATCATTGAATAGAGATTGATTGCAGGCATTAACTGAACGCTGTGCGAAATATTCAAACCTAACCTGGACCCAAGCTCAATAAACTGGCTTTCAAATTTTTCACCATCACTTTCGGGCGGGGTTGCACTTTAGATACCATAACCGAGAAACGGATCGATGAAAATGTTTCGGGTCAGGTAAATTTCTTTGCTCAGGCCAACACTTCCGCGATAAAAGCCAAATTTCGCAAGTTCAGAATCGTATGTAAATTCCTGGTTTCCATAAGCGCCCTCAACATATATTTTCCAGCCGGTCATTCCTTTGGCAGGTCCGCTCCGGGCAAATGCTTCATAGAGCAGAGGTGAAAACAGCTGTTCAAGCCTGGCGGTTGCACCACCCAAACCACCATCGGTATAGCCGGCATAAAGGTTAAATCCGCTTGCGTTCTTTTGTTCGGCAAACATCCCCATATTATCGATTTTACCGCCCGCAACCTGGTAAAACAAGGATGGTTCACTGGCACCATCAGCCAGGCCAATGTTGTTGGCTACACTCATCGAACGGATTACCCCTTTACGCTTTGAGTAGATGTTACCTTTCCTGTCCTGGCGGTTTTCATATACAAAATAGCGCTGATCAAACTTGAGTCCTTCTTTACGGCCAATTTTTATGGCTATCGGATTAACATCGAAAATCATTCCTTTCACCCTGAATGCTTCATTGGTATTTTCAAGCTTTAGCAGACTCTGACTGAACCCCGTCTCCATCAACGACTTCATCATTTGCTGGGGGGTGCGCTGAACCTGTGGGGCATATTTCTGCCCGGGATTAAGCTGGGTTACTGCCACATCTTCTGTAAATGTATTTATATAGGTTAATGGAAAGTGTGTATTTTCAAATAACTCACGTTTTTCGGCTTTATTTTCGCTGGATTCCGAAATCCAAAGGTTTTGGTAAAAATTGGCTGCCACCGGTTCCGAAAAATCAAGTTTATAAACGTAGGCATTCATCCGCGCCCTGAAACCGTTCATAGTCCTTTCGTTGGCAGGGATGCTGTCGCGTTCGTAAATTTCAGCCATCGATAACAATTCGGCAAAATCAAGCAAAATTATGTACGAATTGTCAACAAGTCCCATGCCCATATCCATAAGGCCTGCTGTACCACGTTTGCTGGCCGAAGCCACCATCAGGTCGTTATCGGTTGCATTGTAAACTCCCCTGTCGGCCAAAGTTTTGACACCAAAACTTCCATCATCCCGACGGTCGAACCACTTGGAAAGAATACGTTGCGGGATTTTGGAATTTTGAAGTGCCGATTCAACATCGGTTTCTGGGACCAGCATCCGATAGCTGTCCTCAGCAGCAATTTTGACCCTGTCAACCTTTAACGGAACACTTTTTTTGTGCAAGGTATTATCGAAAAATTTTTCAGGCACCCTTAAAGAGCCCATCAGATTAATCAATTCATCGCTGTAGCGGTCCCTCGAGTCGAGCATGAGAATGGTCAACGCATTCCGATCGTATTCGGTACTAACCTTTTGCCTGACCTGTGCATAGGAATAAATACAACAGTAAAACGAGAATGTTATAATAAACAAACTCAGAATAAAATACCTATTCATCTTGATTGGTTTATGGATTTGTTCCTAAAATAAAGCATTAAAATATTTTAGGTATTACCAGATCGTAAAAATTATCGTAACAAAAAAAATATACGATTTGGTGAAACAATTTACCTTATTGATCAAATTAAATTATAATCTAAATGTTTTGATTATGTGAATCTTAACATCCTGATTATTTATAGCTTGGAATCTTAAAATGAGACCCGCGTTTTTGTTCTTATATTATTTATGTAGCTTTGAAATGAATTTGAAATACCCGTTTTAAAACTGAAGTTTGAATTAAAACTTTCACAGGCAAAAAGAAAATTATATAGACACATTGAACCATTTTAATAACCGGACAATATGAAAAAAGTATGTTTGATTCTTACCCTGCTTGTATTTACAAGCCTTGTATTATTTGCGCAAATAGGATATAGAATATCTGATCTCAGTGCAGGAAATTTTGTTTTTCAAAATCGCAAAGTACATTTTGATAAAACCTATCCAAATACCATTTCGATGACTTTACTGGAACAGAAACTGAAGTCGTATAACGATCCAACCAGCGGCATGCAGGTCAAATCGATGCAGGAGGATGGTATGAAAGGGGTTATGATCCGTTATCAACTCGATTGGACAACAGCTGGCTTCCGTAACTGGAAAATCCCGAAAATTTTGAGATACCCTATCAATGCAAATTTCGAAGTGGTGCGCGATAATATGTCGTACCGTGTCAGGGTTACCGATATCTGGTTTACCAATATACAAAACCCGGGTAGCCAGCAGCACCTTACACTCGAAGATATGGTTGTTAAGCCAAACAGGCTCGGGTTCACAAAAAAGAAGAGAGCCATGAGGGTATTATATGTCCTGGATAAGAACCTTGAAGAAATGTTCAGTGGAAGCCTGTCTCAGTGGTAAATAATTTGTCAAATAAGAAAATGAGTTGCAGATGGTTTTTTCTGATTGTAGCAGTATATGCTTTATCGGGCTGCGGGCGTTGGTACGACAAAGATGAGGCTATTCGTTCGCTGAAAGTTTTGAACAGCGACCTCGCCAACCTTTTGATTAAAGCCGACGAACTGCCCGAAGTGAAAGCTCTGAAGTTTATTTGGGATCAGCCATCGGCTCCGGTTCCTTTTCCAAAACAAAAATTCGTTTATGACCGGCCATACGAAAGTTATAACCTCTCCGCTTTAAAAGGAAAATACTTGTGGGATGTTTCTTCTGAATCGTTTATACATACCGGCATTTCTGACAGTTTATCCATTTTCTATACCATTCCTGGAGTAGGGGAAGTTTGTTTATTGATTTCTGAATTTTTATCTGTCCCTGTTAGTTCGAGACCCGATTTTCCAATTAAAATAAATTCATCGGTTTGGGTTGATGGAAAATTGAAAACCACCATACTTCATGATGCATCTGTGACTGACCAACTTCCTCAAAAAATTAATACACGGATTATCGGGACGAATTATGATGCCAGCATTTATTTTAACCGCACACGTCTAAATGATGCTGGCACAATCGAAACCTTACTCTCGTTGAATTTTGAAAATTCGGAGATTCTAAACTTCAGGTTTAATGCAACAGTTGGTTATGGCTCATTAGGTTATTATTTCGAAAAAATATCATTTGATGCCAATCTTTTCAGGCATACAATTACCGGAAAAATCGATTACGACCTGATAAATCCAACGTCTGATGACTACATTGCATCATTTAACAATAATACCCGGATTGAAATTTTTGAACGACCTATGAAACGAAAGGTTGGCAATATAGTTTTGGGGTCTGCAAACCATGGGGAACTACTTGACTATCATATTCAGTTCAAAAACAAAGACCTCACACTACTATCTGAATACTTACCGGTGATTAATAAAATATTAAATGTAAAACTTTAAATTTACCATTATGAAGAAATTGATTTTTATTATCCCAATTATTCTTCTTGCATGCATATCCTCCTCATGCGACCTTTTGGGTATAGGCAAGGAAGAAACCGATCCTGAAAAAACCCTGGGTAAACCCGGCAATTATTGGAGTTTGTCGGCTCCCGGATATACCAGTTCACAGATTACCATCGACAGCAATAACGATGGCAATGTGGTGGCTTCTGTGCCATTCAATGGCAAAACCATAAAAGTTGAAGGAAAGATAACCGAAAAAGGAATCTATGACTATGTTTACAGCAATGGCGACAAAAAGAAACCCTTCACATTGGTAAGGTTTGATGCCAAAGTAGGTGACAAGTGGGAGTACAAAGTTGGCAACCAGACTGTTGTCAGGAAAGTGGTTCATAAAAGTACAGAGGACGATACTTTCTATGGGTTTTTACTGATTAAAACCATCGATGTGGAAGAAACCATCCCTGCAGGGGTTAAAATTAATGGAGAAGTAGCTCAAGTTTCAAAAATTCTATGGCGCTTTAACCACAAATTTGGTTTTATTTCGGCCGATGTTACCGAAACCAATAATAAAACCACACGGGTTTCGTCGAATTATACCAATGCTGCCGACTGATAATATAAAATCAACAAGGTACGATTTAGACAAGGCTGAAATTAAAATTCAATTGGAAAAAGAAAGGTGTGGTTAAAACCTCACCCTTTTTTCTCGGTAATTTTGGTCGTTTTCAAAGAAAGGACTTCCTATCAAGTCGTTGGGATATACATAAATTCCCCTATTTACATCCAGGTCGATGCCCAATACCGAATAGAATGCCTGCCAGATAAGATGTGAACAATAAAAGTAGGCCTGATATCCGGGATTGAGAAGTTCATTTCCCCTACTGAAGTTTTTAAGCGCCCGCCAGCTCGAAAGGCCATTTTCCTGTGCAGTTATAAATTCAAACAGCAAATCAAATTGCTGTTCAGTCAGCCCAGGACGTAAACGGTACCGGTAACCTTCCCTCACCCGTGCGAAAGTCTGGTTGACATAGCGGGAATCTGGGGTTGGGTTATATGCCAGATTTATTCTGACTTCAAACAATGGAGGAACATCAAGCGCATGGGATTCAAAAATTTTTGCCTTGCTCAGAACTTCAATTGCATCTTTACCTGTCGATCCTTCCAATACAATTGCTGCATGGCCGAAACAACATCCTCCATAAACCCAGTACGTTCCGGGCAACCAGTTATGATTTGGTTTTACAAGGATATCACCGCGCTTAAGCTCTGTCAGATTGATCAATGTGTCGTTCAATATAAGAAATGATGAACGAGTGTTTGAATTCCCGTAATTCGTTTCAGAATCTGCCTTCCCAGGCGGACTGCAACTCACCTGAAGAAATATTGATATGCCTAAAAGAAATCTGATCATATCTCTCTTAATAAATGATAACCAAATATACATGTATTCATTATTTCGATTAAATAATTTCTGGTAACAATCAGCGTAAATAAATTCATATTTCCGTCCTTATGGGTATGCAGGGTCACGGTAGCTGATAAATTCATATATTTGTGCATTTTTGAAAAAAGTGATAAAATCAGCATGATATATATGTCGCATAAGTTCAAGGAATATAAGCAATTAGATTTACCGCAGATAAATAGGGAAATAAGGCAAAGGTGGGAAGCAGATGATACTTTTCACAAAAGTATCTGCACACGCGAGGGACACGAAAGGTTTGTATTTTACGAAGGCCCGCCTTCGGCAAACGGAATGCCAGGAATACACCATGTTATGGCTCGTGCAATAAAAGACCTGGTTTGCCGGTATAAAACCATGAAAGGTTTCAGGGTTTATCGTAAAGCGGGATGGGACACACATGGATTACCTATTGAATTAGGGGTTGAAAAATCGTTGAACATTACCAAAGAAGATATTGGAACAATAATATCAGTTGAAGATTTTAACAAAGCCTGTAAAATTGAGGTAATGAAATATACCCGCGAATGGGAAGAACTTACCAGGCAAATGGGTTACTGGGTCAATATGGACGACCCATATATCACTTACGACAGCAGGTATGTTGAAACCTTATGGTGGCTTCTTAAACAGATTTACAACAAAGGCCTCCTTTATAAAGGATATTCCATACAACCTTATTCCCCGGCAGCCGGAACCGGACTTAGCTCCCATGAACTGAATCAGCCCGGATGTTACCGCGATGTTAAAGACACCACTGTAGTCGCCCAATTCAGGGTAATCCGCAATGAAGTGTCTGAATTTCTTTACCACAATATTGATACAGACCTCTACTTTCTCGCCTGGACAACTACACCCTGGACTTTACCATCGAATACCGCACTTTGTGTAGGCCCCAATATTTCCTATATAAAAGTTCGTACTTTTAACCCCTATTCAGGGTTACCCGTTACGCTTATCCTGGCCAAAGACCTTCTGAATGTTTATTTCGATCCGAAAAACATCGGGCGCGATCTGATGAATTTTGTTCCGGGTGATAAAAAAATACCATTCGAAGTTCTTGAAGAATATAATGGAAGCCAGCTCTCAGGTATCCGATATGAGCAACTCATTGAATGGGTTAAGCCCCGTGGCGATGCTTTCAGGGTAGTTACCGGCGATTTTGTTACCACCGAAGATGGTACCGGAATAGTTCATATTGCCCCAACCTTTGGCGCCGACGATTACCGGACAGGGCAACAACACGGAATTGTACCATTAACGGTTATCGACAGCGAGGGAAAAACCCAGCCCCTGGTTGACAGGAAAGGGCGTTTTTACCCAATGGAAAATCTTGACCCTGATTTTGTTGCACAATATGTATTGCCCGAAAAATATCGCGATTTCTCAGGGAAATATATCAAAAACGAATTCGATGAAAACCTTGAGGCACAGGAATTAACTACCGATGTGGACATTGCGGTAATGCTGAAACAGGAAAACAAGGCGTTCAAGATTGAAAAATATGTCCACAGTTATCCACACTGCTGGCGTACCGATAAACCTGTCCTCTATTACCCGCTCGATTCATGGTTCATCCGTACCACAGCGATAAAGGACAAAATGATTGAGCTTAACAATACCATCAATTGGAAACCCAGGTCAACCGGAACCGGACGCTTCGGCAACTGGCTCGAAAACCTGGTCGACTGGAACCTGAGCCGTTCAAGGTTCTGGGGTACTCCCCTCCCCATTTGGCGAAGCGAAGATGGTTTGGAAGAAAAATGTATCGGTTCGGCTGAAGAATTGATTGAAGAGATAAAGGCAGCGATATCTGCCGGTTACATGGATAAAAATCCATTCGAAGGATTTCAGGTAGGCATATATACCAAAGAGAATTATGAAAACATCGACTTTCATAAACCCTATGTCGATCAGATCATATTGGTTTCTCCTTCCGGGAAAAAGATGTTCCGCGAACCCGACCTGATCGATGTGTGGTTCGATTCGGGAGCTATGCCTTATGCACAATGGCATTATCCCTTTGAGTGCACTCCAGCGGGGGAAAGAAAAACAGGAGCCTCCATCCCATTCCCTGCTGATTTTATTGCCGAAGGGGTTGACCAGACCAGAGGCTGGTTTTTCACCTTGCATGCTATAGCTACTATGATTGATGAGTCGGTGGCTTTCAGGAATATTATTTCGAACGGATTGGTCCTCGATAAAAACGGCAATAAAATGTCCAAGCGTCTGGGTAATGCAGTTGATCCTTTCGATACCATAGAAAGATATGGCTCCGATCCGTTAAGGTGGTATATGTTTACTAACTCGCAACCCTGGGACAACCTGAAATTTGATATCGACGGGGTGGAAGAGGTTAAGCGAAAATTCTTCGGTACGCTTTACAACACCTATAATTTTTTTGCCCTGTATGCCAATGTTGACAACTTCTGTTACCGCGAAAATGAAGTTCCTGTAAATGAGCGCCCAGAGCTTGACAGATGGATTATTTCACTGCTCAATACCTTAGTAAAAGAAGTAGGCGAAAGTTACGAAAGCTATGAACCAACCCGGGCCGGTAGGGCAATTTCCGTCTTTGTAACAGAAAACCTGAGTAATTGGTTTGTCAGGCTTAGCCGAAAACGCTACTGGGGCGGAGAATACGATCAGGATAAAATTTCGGCCTACCAGACTTTGTATTCCTGCCTGGCAACTGTAGCAAAATTGATGGCTCCCATTGCACCTTTCTACGCCGATCTTTTATATACTGATCTGAATAAAGTAACCGGCAAAGAACCAGATCAAAGTGTTCACCTGTCTGATTTCCCAACATATGACGCGGCGTTTATCGATAAGGAATTAGAAGAAAAAATGGACATAGCCCAGAAAGCTTCGTCCATGATCCTTGCCTTACGCCGGAAAGAAAAAATTAAAGTGAGGCAACCTCTCGCAAAAATTCTTGTTCCGATATTGAACCCCCATTTCAAAGATCAGTTTGAGGCGGTAAAGGATGTAATCCTTACCGAAGTGAATGTGAAGGAAGTTGATTATCTTTCTGATTCCACCGGAATAATACACAAAAAGATAAAACCCAATTTTAAAAGCCTCGGCCCGAAATATGGAAAACTGATGAAAGACATCAGCAACCTGATCAATTCATTTACGCAGGAAGAAATTGGGAAATTGGAAAGTGCAGGAACATACCTGATTGCGGCAGGGGGTCACCAGATTTATTTGACAAATGAGGATGTTGAAATCATTACCGAAGATATCCCAGGTTGGCTGGTTGCTAGCGAAGGCAACCTGACAATTGCCCTTGATATAAAAATTACCCCAGAATTGAAGCAGGAGGGTATTGCCAGGGAATTCATCAACAAAATTCAGAATATACGCAAGGAAAGCGGGTTTGATGTTACTGACCGGATTGATCTGAAAATAATGAAACATGGGCAACTTAACGAGGCCGTTCAGAATTTTTCAGATTACATCAGCGCACAGACCCTTGCGACAAAACTTCAACTGGTTGATTACCTTGATGAAGGAACATCCAGAAATGTAGAAATAGAAAACAATGTTGAAATTTTAATATCTGTAGAGAAAATCTCTCAACCATAAACGTGAATTTGTGTTAAACCCTGCGTTGGGGTTAATATTTTTTCTATATTTAAACAGGATTGAAAAACGGTCTTTTTATAATAAAAATTAAAGATTATGGCAGAAAAAAACAGATATTCTGATGCCGAACTTCAGGAGTTCAAAGAACTCATACTGAAAAAGCTGGATAAAGCACAAAAAGATTATGAGATGTATAAAAGTTCGATTACCCATGGCGATGGGAATGACACCATGGATACCTCTCCGACTTTTAAAGTGCTCGAAGAAGGCGCCGCTACTTTATCGAAAGAAGAAGCCGGCAAATTGGCCCAGAGGCAGCTAAAATTTATCCAACACTTGCAGGCCGCATTAATTCGTATCGAGAACAAAACTTACGGGATTTGCCGCGAAACCGGCAAACTAATCTCCAAAGAAAGGCTCAGGGCTGTGCCCCATGCCACCCTTTGTATTGATGCAAAGAAAAATCAACGTTAGTTTGGAAATCCGGAACAGTACCCAGTAGTAACGGATGGTCCCTTTCATTGAAGGAACCAGATGTGGTACACCTGTTTAAGAACAAAGTCAATTTAGTTATTAATCTGAATATCAATACATGAGGCTTTCAAAAGGTAGATTTGTTATTTTTTTGATTATTACAATCCTTACTGCTGACCAGGTCCTTAAGTTCTGGATCAAAACCAATATGGCGATTGGTGACGAATTCAGGATTTTTGGGAACTGGTTTATCATTCATTTTGTTGAAAACTACGGCATGGCCTTTGGTTTAGAATTTGCCGGCGAATATGGAAAATTGTTTTTGAGTATTTTCAGAATCATTGCGGTTTCGGTCATTGGGTGGTATTTATTCAAGATGGTGAAGAAACAGGAATCGTATGGGTTTCTTGTAAGTGTTGCACTTATTTTCACAGGTGCTTTGGGAAACATAATCGATAGCGCTTTTTATGGTATGATATTCGACCACAGCTATGGCCAGGTGGCAGCATTCCTTCCCGAAGGAGGAGGATACAGCAGCTTTCTTCATGGCAAAGTGGTGGATATGTTTTATTTCCCGATTATAACCGGTACTTACCCGGACTGGTTCCCATTCTGGGCAGGAAAAGAGTTTATTTTTTTCAGGCCTGTGTTTAATATAGCCGATTCGTCCATAACTGTTGGAGTATTTATTATCCTGCTATTTTATCGCCACCATTTTGACAGTCACGATAAAAAAATTGAAATAACTGACGCTGAAAATTCCGTTAATTCTAATCCCGAAGAAATGCCCGATACTACTGAACCTGAAAATACTGAGGAATTAACCGATACCGAAAAAAATGGATAACCAGCTCAGAATATACAACTCGCTGACACGCACAAAAGAACTTTTTCAACCACTGGTGCCCGGCAAAGTAGGTTTATATGTTTGTGGTCCGACTGTTTACAGTAATGCCCATTTGGGTCATGCACGCCCTGCCATCACATTCGACATCCTTTACCGTTATCTGATGCATCTGGGATATAAGGTCAGGTATGTCCGTAATATAACTGATGTGGGGCACCTCGAAGATGAGATAGAAGAATCGGGAGAAGATAAAATATCTAAAAAGGCCCGGCTTGAACAGCTTGAACCTATGGAGGTTGTACAAAAGTATATGAATACCTACCATAAAAATATGAACGATCTGAACACCCTGCCCCCATCCATTGAGCCCCGTGCCAGTGGTCACATAATTGAGCAACAAATGATGGTCCATCAGATTTTGAAAAACGGTTATGCTTACGAGGCAGATGGTTCGGTCTATTTCGACGTTGAAAAGTATAACCGGAGCCACCACTATGGGAAATTATCAGGGCGCAACCTGGTTGATATTTTGCACAATACCCGCCAAACCGAGGGACAGGATGAAAAAAAAAATCCGTATGATTTTGCACTGTGGAAAAAAGCAAGCCCCGAACACATTTTGAAATGGCCATCACCCTGGAGCAATGGTTTTCCGGGGTGGCACCTCGAATGTTCAGCCATGAGTACCAAATATTTAGGCGATGTTTTTGATATTCACGGAGGGGGAATGGATTTGCAATTTCCTCACCATGAATGCGAAATTGCCCAATCGGCAGCCGCACTCGGACATGAGTCGGTGCAATATTGGATGCACAACAATATGATCACCATTAACGGTCAGAAAATGGCCCGATCACTGGGCAATTTTATCACCCTCGACGAACTGTTTTCGGGCAACCATACTTTGCTGAAACAGGCATATTCCCCTATGACCATTCGTTTTTTCATTCTTCAAGCCCATTACCGGAGCACGGTCGATTTTTCGAACGAAGCCCTTCAGGCTGCCGAAAAAGGACTTGACCGGCTTATGAATGCGGTTGAACTACTGAAAAAAATGAAAACAGCAGCAACCTCTGCGGTAGATGTGGCAACCCTCGAAAGCAATTGCTACAACGCCATCAACGATGATCTGAATACACCCATCGTAATCGCGCATCTTTTTGATGGCGTGCGTATGATCAACAGCATTAACGATGGTTCGGCCACAATCAGTGTGAGCGATCTTAATAAGCTGAAATCGATCTATCATGTGTTCGTTTATGAAATATTAGGTTTGAAAAACAATTCATCCAATGATGGTAAAAGCGATGAACTATTGAAAAAAGTAGTTGACCTTTTACTGCAGCTCCGAATGGAAACTAAAAACAAAAAAGACTGGGCTACTTCGGATAGAATAAGAAATGAATTGGCACAAATTGGTATTCAGGTAAAAGACAGGAAAGATGGGTTTGAATGGGAAATTATTTAGAAGATTAGAATAGTAGAATAACAGAAGATTAGAATTGTAGAATATGTTTTCAGGAATTGTAGAAGGTACCGCAGTTGTTACCAAGATAGTTAAATACATGGAGAATGTCCATTTTACCCTTTTCTGGGATAATGCCCATGAATTGAAAGTTGACCAGAGCCTTTCCCATAACGGGGTCTGCTTAACAGTTGTGGCTGTCGATAAAGAAGCTAAAACCTACCAGGTTACAGCAATAAAGGAAACTTTGATAAAATCGAACCTTGGATTACTCGAAACAGGTTCGAAAGTGAACCTCGAACGTAGTATGCCCATGAATGGCAGGCTCGATGGCCATATTGTGCAAGGACATGTAGATCAAACTGCAATCTGCAAAAAAGTGGAAGAAGCCGAAGGAAGCTGGTATTACACTTTTGAATTCGATTTCGACAAGGAAAAAGCCCGGCAGGGCTACATGACCGTCGAGAAAGGATCAGTAGCGGTTAATGGGGTAAGCCTAACGGTAGTGAACTCAAAAGACAATTCGTTCCAGGTGGCCATAATCCCTTACACTTACGAAGTCACCAATTTCCATACTTTCAAACCAGGAACTGTAGTGAATCTCGAATTCGATATTATTGGAAAATACCTAAGTAAATTGCTTAGGTACCAATAGGGTATATTTCCCAAAACATTTTTATTTTTCTGGTATTTAAGCAAATAAAAAATCATGCAAGAAACTGCTTTGATTACCGGAGGGGCATTACGGATTGGTGAAGCCCTTGTAAGGCACCTGGCAAAAAAAGGATGGAACATTGCCATACATTTTAACCGTTCACATCAATCAGCTCAAAAAATTGCCGATGAACTTTCCAAATCATACCCCAATCAGAAATTTATAACGTTTCAATCGAACCTAACCGTTGATACTGAAATTGAAGACCTCATACCTGCTGTAATACATAAATTGAGGATTCCTTCATTGTTGATCAATAATGCATCGGTTTTTGAACCAAAATCACTGAAAGAAACATCAGCCTGCTTTTTCGACGAACAGATGAAAGTAAATTTCAGGGCCCCTTTCATTCTCTCACGCAACTTTGCCAACTTGTGTAAGAAAGGGAACATCATCAACTTGGTTGATACCAGGATAACAACCAATAAGTCGGATTTTGCAGCCTATACCCTCTCTAAAAAAGCATTATGGGAACTTACAAAAATGGCAGCTTTTGAATTTGGACCTGCCATCAGGGTAAATGGTATCGCACCCGGCCTGACCCTTGCCCCAGCTGAAAAAGGGGAAAATTATTTGCTGAACCTGGCAAAACATATCCCCATGAAACGTCCGGGTGGAGTGGACCCTATACTTCAAAGCCTCGACCATATTCTTGAAAACGACTACCTCACAGGCCAGTTACTTTTTTGTGACGGCGGTGAGAACCTCGGTTATATTAACTGATCTGAAACAAAAAATAAAGAATACGTATGGCAATTATCAGGGTAAAAGATTTGCTTATCAGGACATATATAGGGTTTAACCCCGAAGAATTGGCAAACAAACAAGATGTGGTCATCAATCTCGAGATAGAAGTGGATGTTCCGGAAAAAGCAATTGAAACTGACGAACCCGAAGGAATTTACGACTACAAAAAGGTAACTAAAAAAATCATACACTTTGTGCAGGAAGGCCGTTTTAAACTGCTCGAAGTGTTGGTCCGAAACTTAATCGGAATAATAATGGAAGACCCTCTGGTAAAACGCGCACGGGTTGAAGTTGATAAACCCCATGCACTCAGGTTTGCCGAATCGGTTTCCGTTGAAATGGAATCTAAAAGATAGATGAATCAAAATATTGCCATTATCTCAATCGGTTCGAATCTCGATGCAGAAGAAAATATTAAATGCATGCTTGAGATTCTGGGTAAAAAAGTAAGTGTTTTAGCAAAATCGCAATTACTTAAAACTAAACCCATTGGGATTGAAGATCAGCCAGAATTTATCAATGGGGCTGTAAAAATTGCAACTTCCTTTGACCACAAAAACCTTAAATTGCTGCTAAAATCAATCGAGGATGAACTAGGCCGGGATAGAACTGCGCCTAAGTTTGGTCCACGTACCATGGACCTAGATATTGTTGTTTGGAATGGTGATATCGTGGATGTGGATTATTATACACGGGATTTTCTTAAAAATTCGGTAGATGAATTGATACATTAGGTACAAAAAAAGGCAGCTTTCAGAAAAGCTGCCTCAAAGCCATGAAAACAATTAAACAATGTTCAGAAAACAGAAAACTAGAAACAATCAAATAGTCATTATATCTTTTTCCTTAGCGGATACTAAGATATCAATTTTTTTCACAAAATCATCCGTATATGACTGAACTTCTTTTTCAGCATCTTTTTCCATATCTTCCGGAAGGCCTTCTTTCAGTAGCTTTTTAAGCTCCTCATTTGCATTTTTTCGTGCTGACCTGACACTGATTTTGGCATTTTCACCTTCTTTGTAGGCCTGTTTCACCAGGATCTTCCGTCGTTCTTCGGTAAGAGGCGGAATATTTATACGGATTACTTCACCGTTATTGTCGGGGTTAAATCCAAGATTTGCAGCCATGATAGCTTTTTCAATCACCGGGATCATTTTTTTCTCCCAGGGCTGAATGGCTATTGTCCTCGGATCGGGTGTACTGATGTTCGAAACCTGATTAAGAGGCGTCAAACTTCCATAATAATCAACATGAACGCTATCAAGCATTGCCGGATTGGCCTTCCCTGCCCTGATGTGCAATAATTCCTTTTCCAGATGAGCAATGGCCATTCCCATTCCCTCCTTGCAGTCTTCTAATACCAATTGTGCTTCTTCGTGCATAATATGTTTTTCGTACTGTAAAGATGCCGACAAATATAGGAAAAATGTTCAAATGTTAATAAAAAATAAAACTTTTCTAAAAATTTTGCCAATTTTTATTCGTTATAAACAACCGTGCCAATTTTTTCACCACGAAGAACCTTCATCAGGTTTCCATTTTTATCCATATTGAACACCACAACTTTGAGGTTATTTTCCTTACAGAGTGTTGTGGCTGTCAGGTCCATTATCTTAAGTTCCCTGTCATAAATTTCCTGAAAAGAAATTTCATCAAATCTGGTAGCTGTTGGATATTTTTCCGGATCAGCGGTGTATATTCCATCTACCCGGGTTCCTTTAAACATAGCGTCTGCCTCGAGTTCAATTCCCCTCAAAGCGCTGGCAGTATCTGTAGTAAAATATGGATTCCCTGTTCCTCCTGCCACAATGCAGACACAACCATCTTTCAATGCCTCAATAACCCTATCTTTAACAAATAGTTCACCAACAGGCTCCATCCTGAAGGCAGTAAAAACTTTTGCCTTTACCTGAATAGCATGAAGGGCCGATTGCAAAGCAAGGCTATTGATTACAGTAGCTAGCATACCCATCTGATCGCCTTTAACCCGGTCGAAACCTTTGGTGGCGCCGTTCATACCACGGAAAATATTACCCCCTCCAATCACAATGGCTACCTGAACACCTGATTTAACTGCATCTCCTATCTGCGTGGCATAATCATTCAACCTTTCCGGATCGATACCATATTGCTGAATGCCCATCAACGATTCTCCGCTTAGTTTTAGTAAGATTCTTTTGTATGCTGCCATTTCAAAAAAGTATTATTGCTTCAAAGATAAAAAAATGATGCTGTCAGAGCTTTGATCTAACCATAAAAAAAGAGCCTCACTATCTAATGAAGCCCTTTTCAATTTATTGTCTTATTACCTGTAATTATGCATCTAACCCGTAGCGGTCGAAAGCAGTAACTGTGAGAGATTTATCAATCCCTGTAAGATACTGGTTAACTGTCATTTTACTGTCTTTGATAAAATCCTGTTCAAGAAGGGTTGACTCCTTAAACCATTTCTGAAGTGCACCCTGTGCAATTTTATCGAGCATGGCTTCAGGCTTACCTTCGAGCCGGAATTTCTCTTTTGCAATTTCAAGTTCCTTTTCGATGGTTGCCTGCGGTACACTTTCACGGTTTACAGCAACCGGATTCATGGCTGCTACCTGCATGGCAACATCTTTTCCAACTTGTACATCACCCAAAGCTTTGTTCAGGCCTACCAGGGTTGCCAGCTTATTGCCAGGATGGATATATGGTACTACCATCTCGGCATCAACTTTACCATAATAGGAAAGGTCGAGTTTTTCACCGATGATTCCGGTTTGTTCAACAACCTGAGCACCGATGGAACGGCCATCCATTACAATTTCCTTCAACGCATCAAGGTTGGCAGGTTGGTATTCGAGGGCCATATTGAGGATACGCGAAGTAAACCCGATAAAGTTTTCGTTTTTGGCAACAAAATCGGTTTCACAATTGAGCACAACAATTGCTCCGAATTTCCCATCAGCGGATGCTTTGGCCAGGACAACACCCTCGGTGGCATCGCGGTCAGCACGTTTACTGGCAACCAGTTTACCTCTCTCGCGAATTATTTCGACCGCACGGTCGAAGTTACCGTCAGCTTCAGCAAGTGCGTTTTTACAATCCATCATACCGGCTCCGGTAGCTTTTCTGAGTTTTACAACATCTGCAGTCGTGAATGACATAATATCTTGTTTTGAAATGATTACTAAATTACAATATCAAAGGATTATTTATCATCCTCATTTTCATCTTCATCTTCTACTTCGTTTTCGTCTTCATTGACAAGTCCTTTATCATCGGAATCGAAATCATCAGTTCCGGAATCAAAATCATCTTCCTCAACCTCAGGTTCCACTTCTTCCTCATCTTCTAATTCTTCTTCTACTTCTTCTTCCAATTCAACCGGAACCTGTTTAACTACATTTTTTCGTGTTCTGCGTGCACGTGGGCGAGGCATTTCTTCATCCATTTCCGTATCAGATTCGTCTTCTTCCTTGTCGCGGTCCAGCTTACGTTCCATCATGCCTTCGCGAATTGCTTCGACCATTACCGAAGTGATAAGCTGAATGGATTGGGAAGCATCGTCGTTGGCAGGTATTACAAAATCAATCCCATTGGGATTGGAGTTGGTATCTACAATTCCGAAAACCGGGATTCCAAGTCTTTGAGCCTCACGCACTGCAATTTTTTCCTTCATCACATCAACCACAAACAAAGCTGCCGGCAAACGGGTAAGATCGGCTATACTGCCAAGTATCTTTTCCAGTTTTGCCCTTTGACGGGTTATCTGAAGTTTTTCACGTTTCGATAATTTATCCCAACTTGTATCTTTGGTCATTTTATCGATGGAAACCATCTTTTTGACTGCTTTACGGATTGTGGGGAAGTTTGTAAGCATTCCTCCGGGCCAGCGTTCGGTCACAAATGGCATTTTCACGGATGAAACCAAATCGGCTACAATATCTTTAGCCTGTTTTTTGGTTGCAACGAACAGAACCCTGCGTCCTGATTTGGCTATCTGCTTCATAGCAGCGGCTGCCTCATCAATTTTAACGATGGTTTTCTGAAGATCAATAATGTGTATCCCATTCTTCTCCATAAAAATATATGGCTGCATGTTGGGATTCCATTTTCTTTTCAAGTGGCCGAAATGCACTCCGGCATCTAGTAATTGTTGAAAATTTGTTCTTGGCATCTGTTTACTTTTTTATGAAATCTCGCTTAAAAGCAACTGATGAGTAGTCAAGCCTTAGCCGTGAGTCTCAACAGTTTTAGACCCCTGATTTATAATTTGTATTAAAATATTAACGTTTTGAGAACTGGAACCGTTTGCGTGCCTTCGGGCGACCCGGTTTTTTACGTTCAACTTCGCGCGGATCCCTGGTAAGGAAACCGGCTTGTTTCAATTTTGGGCGATTTTCCGGATCAATCTCAATCAGTGCGCGGGCAATTCCAAGGCGAAGGGCTTCGGCCTGGCCGGTGGATCCACCACCATCAAGGTTTACCTTTATATCATAATTTCCGTCAAGGCCAAGCAATGAGAGTGGTTGTTTTACCACGTACTGTAGGATATCAGTCGTGAAATATTCTTCGAACTTACGATTGTTGATGGTGATATTACCTTTTCCGGGGGTTAAGTAAACGCGTGCAACGGCTGATTTGCGGCGCCCTATTGTATTTGTCACTTCCATAATTCTTATTTAATGGTATTTAAATCGATTACACGGGGTTGCTGGGCTGAATACTTGTGTTCGGGCCCAACCACAACCTTCAAATTTTTATAGATACTCCGTCCAAGGCGGTTTTTGGGTAACATCCCTTTAACTGCCATTTCAATCAGTCGCTCCGGATATTTTTTTAATATATCCTGCGGTGTCTGAAAACGCTGACCCCCCGGGTAACCGGTATGACGGACATACTGTTTATCTGTCATTTTATCCCCTGTCAACTTAACTTTCTCAGCATTGATGACAATCACATTATCGCCGCAATCAACATGCGGGGTAAAATAAGGTTTATGCTTGCCCCGGAGAATCCGTGCAACCGTACCGGCCAAACGGCCAAGAACCATGTCGGTAGCATCTAAAACTACCCATTCTTTATTTACTGTGGCTTGATTGGCCGAAACAGTCTTATAACTCAGTGTATCCACTTGTACTTTATTATTTATTATTCAACATTTAACTGACCCACAACCCCAATTTCTCTGTTATTCACATCGGGCATGTTTATAACTTAATCTATCGTGATGTAAATCAGACTATTATACAATCAGCAAGTACGGATAATAATCGGACTGCAAAAGTATTTTCTTTTTTTTAATTTACAATGAATCAGGTAATAAAATTTGAATTTCGTTGATGAACATCAATTTCATTTAATGTTGGGTATTTATTCGCCTGCTCATTACAGAAAAAATTGTTGAGTTTATTAACCTTTCCGGTGTGTTTTTACAGGTTCTCCAAGTTTCTGAAGCCACAAAAAAACTTACTTTTGTCTGAGTTGATTATTTTGAAATAATATGGCAAAACCAAAGCCCAAAAGGTTAAGAAAAAGAATTTTCACATCATATCTGATTTCTACGGTCAGTATTACACTGGTTTTGTTCCTGCTTGGATTGCTAACCCTGGTTTACCTGAATGCAGGCAGGCTGAACGACTACGTACGCGAAAAAATCGGGTTCACTTTGGTTCTCAGCGACGAACTCAGGGAAGCCGATATTCAAAGGCTGGAAAAAAAACTTATGGCTGAGCCATTTGCACGGGAAGTAATTTATATCGACAAAGAAACTGCCGCAAAAAAGCTTCAAGAAGACCTGGGAGAAGATTTCAAAGGGTTTCTTGGCTTCAATCCCCTATTTGCTTCGTTTGAGATAAAACTTGTTTCAGCCTATACCCATGCTGATAGTTTGATTTTGCTCGAAAAAAGAATTTTACAACTTCCGCAGGTAAAGGAAGTGTTTTACCAGCGGAGCCTGATTTCGGTTATCAATGAAAATGTACGTAAAATAAGTATATTCCTTTTGATTTTCAGCATCTTAATGCTTTTTGTATTCAGTGCCTTAATTAACAATACCATTCGGATTTCTGTTTATTCGCAACGTTTTATAATCAACAATATGCTATTGGTCGGAGCAACCAGGAGTTTTGTCCGTAAGCCTTTCATCCGCAAAAGTGTTCACTTCGCCATTTATGGAGCTTTTCTGGCAAGTTTGCTATTATCTGCCCTTATGCTCACCTATAAAAAAGAATTAAGCGGGGTTATCAATACCGATGATATCATCGTTCTCGGGATTGTAATTGCCGTTGTTTTTACAGCTGCTGTTATTCTTGCATGGATTTCGACTTATCTGGCGGTAAACAGATTCCTGAAATTGAAATTCGATGAATTGTTTTATTAATTCTCTATCTTTGGCCTGTGAAAAAAAATAGTTTATATGAGAAAAAAGAGCCTTAAAATAAACGATAATCCAAAGTTTCCGATCGGTCCTGAAAATTATAAACTGATGGCAATTGGATTTGGAATAATTGTTTTGGGTTTCATTTTGCTGGTTGGTGGTGGAAGCGATGATCCAGAAGTATTCAATCCTGGTATTTTCAACTTTCGCAGGTTAACCCTTGCCCCAATGATTCTTTTGGTCGGTTTTGTTTTCCAGATATACGCCATTATGAAACGCAGTAAATCAGACAACTAACACCATAACTCCAATTCTCCATGTCTGTTTTTCAAGCTTTAATCTTAGGCCTGGTACAAGGTCTTACCGAGTTTTTGCCTGTAAGTTCAAGCGGACATCTCGAGATAGGCAATTATCTTCTTAAAATCGAAAACAGCGAAAACCTTACTTTCACCATTCTTGTTCATGCAGCGACTGTTCTGAGTACAATTGTCGTTTTCAGGAAAGATCTGAAAGAATTGTTTTCAGGCCTTTTCAAATTCAAATGGAATAGTGAAACCCGTTATATTTCAAAGTTGTTGGTTTCGGCTATTCCAGTTGCTTTTGTCGGATTGTTGTTTAAAGAACAGGTTGAATTGCTCTTTACCGGGAATCTTATACTGGTTGGCAGCAGTTTAATTGTCACTGCCGGGCTTATAGCCTTTGCTCATTTCAAGAAAGAAAATCAATCGGGCAAAATTGGTCTTTTGCATAGCTTCATTATAGGCATATCGCAGGCATTGGCTGTTATTCCGGGCATTTCGAGAAGCGGGGCAACCATATCAACAGGGTTATTGCTGGGCAACAACCGGAAAGAAGTGGCCCGGTTTTCATTCCTGATGGTATTAATCCCCATATTGGGCGCTGTATTCCTTGATATCCTAAAAGGTGATTTCACAAAAGAAACATCTGTTGGCATTATGCCCCTGATTACCGGATTTCTGGCTGCATTTTTAACCGGATTGGTTGCATGCAAGTTAATGATAAAGCTTGTTACACGCGGTAACCTTATTTATTTCAGTATTTATTGCCTGATTATTGCTCTTATTGCTATCTTTGCGGCCTGAAAATCAAGGTTAAGGGAATAATTAGCGATTTCATGACGGAGGAAACAGAATTACCAGAAGTTTTCAATTTCAAAGGAGGAAGAATTTTATTGTTTGACAAGCCTTACGGATGGACATCTTTCGATTTGGTTAAAAAGGTACGAAACTCGCTTTACCGAAGGCTTAAGATTAAAAAACTTAAAGTAGGGCATGCAGGTACCCTGGATCCTTTGGCAACAGGATTAATGATCCTTTGTACTGGAAAGGCCACCAAGCAAATTGATAAGCTCCAGGCGGAAGAGAAAGAATATCAGGTTGCCATCAAACTGGGCGCTACCACTCCTTCGTTCGATCTCGAAACAAATGAAGATCTGTCGTTCCCCATCGATCACATTACTGAAAATCTGATAAAAGAAACTTTTAAGCAATTTACAGGAAACATTTTGCAGGTTCCTCCCGTATTTTCAGCAGTAAAAATTGATGGGAAAAGGGCTTACGAATATGCCCGGAAAGGACATGATCCGGAACTAAAACCAAAAAAAATTGTTATTAAATCTATAGAACTGATTTCTATTCAGTTACCAACCATTATAGTTCGCATGACATGCAGTAAAGGAACTTATGTAAGGGCTTTCGCCCGTGATCTGGGCAATGCACTGAATTCGGGAGCCTACCTTACGGCATTGAGAAGGACCCGAATCGGCAACTACTCGGTAGATGAAGCAAAGAGTGTTGATGCATTTTTAGAAGAAATAAGCCCGATTTAATTAACATACTTTATAACAAATAATATTCTGACGATATGGCTGAAATGAAATTATCGAAGTTTAAGTACAGACTTCCTGATGAAAAGATTGCACTTCATCCGGCGAGCAACCGCGATGAATCAAAACTTATGGTGCTAAACCGTGAAAAGGGCACAATCGAGAACCGCATTTTCAAGGATGTACTTGATTATTTCGACGATGGAGACGTATTAATTTTTAACGACACGAAAGTATTCCCGGCCCGTTTGTATGGGAACAAGGAAAAAACCGGTGCCGAAATAGAAGTTTTTCTTCTCAGAGAACTCAACAGGGAACAAAGGTTATGGGATGTTTTGGTTGACCCTGCACGCAAAATCAGGATTGGGAACAAACTATATTTTGGTGAGAACGATATACTTGTTGCCGAAGTAATCGACAATACCACATCACGAGGGCGCACATTAAGATTTTTATTCGACGGGAACTACGACGAATTTAAAAAAACCTTGTACAGTCTTGGTGAAACACCACTCCCAAAGTTTATCAACCGTCCGGTTCAACCCGAAGACAAGGAACGCTATCAGACCATATTCGCCCGTCACGAAGGAGCTGTTGCTGCCCCTACCGCAGGACTGCATTTCAGTCGTGAACTGCTAAAACGTTTTGAAATTAAAGGCGTTGATTTTGCTTATATAACATTGCATGTTGGTTTGGGGAATTTCAGAAGTGTGGATGTGGAAGACCTGACAAAGCACAAAATGGACTCTGAACAGATATTTGTTTCGGAAGAAACCTGCAACCGTGTAAACCAGGCAAAAGAGGACAGAAAAAACATATGTGCTGTCGGTACCACAGTTATGCGGACCCTCGAAAGTACCGTTTCGACACAGGGACTGCTTAAGCCTTTCGAAGGATGGACAAATAAGTTTATTTTCCCGCCGTATGAATTTAGCGTAGCAAGCCGGATGATCACCAATTTTCATCTGCCGCTATCAACCTTGCTGATGATGGTTTCGGCCTTTGCCGGATATGATTTCCTTATGGAAGCTTATAAAGAAGCACTTAAAGAGGATTACCGGTTTGGTACATACGGCGATGCCATGCTGATTATCTGAAAATATTCTATGAAATAACTAAAGGCCAATAACCACGGATTATTTTGATACGTGGTTTTTTTGGCCTCAATATTGTTAACTTCTCATTCATTAACAATTAAGAAAAATTAGCCATGAGAAAGTTGTTGATTATTCCATTTTTATTGATTTTCTTTTCACCCTTAACAGCACAGGAAAAAGTTACAGTAAGGTATATTGATGTGACGGGTAAGGCTGAAGCTGAATTTGAACCCGATGAATTTACCCTTTCAATTACAATTGAAGAGTATTGGAAAGAAGAATTCCAGAAAAGGACCGATGAAAAAGACTACCGGACAAAGATTCCCATTTCACAAATTGAAAATGATTTGATTAATGCACTTTACAAAGCAGACATAAAAAAAGACCAGATTTCGGTTAGGAATATGGGAAATTATTGGCGGCAACGTGGAAAAGATTTTCTGATCAGCAAACAACTTGAAGTAAAGCTGAACGATTTTGCCATGGTCAATAAACTTGTTGACCTTTCGGAAACCAAAGGCTTTAAAAGTATGTATATCAGCGAGATGAAAAACACCCGGATTGATGAAATCGAAAAGGATGTGCGGATAAAGGCTTTACAAAACGCCCGCGAAAAAGCAGAATATTTACTGGAAAGTATTGGCCAAAAAGCCGGTAATATAATTTCGATAAGCGAGAGCCTGGAAAACCGGTTTGTCCCTTATTACGAAAATATGATGATGCGCACCACCATGCATGCTTCGGCCGATGCAGAAATGGAAAGCATCGATCAAATGAAGAAAATTAAAGTTTCATACCAGATTTTTACACGTTTTTCGATTGCTGATTAATCGAATGGAATAAGTAAAACCCGATTATTGGATACTTTTATGGTGGATAAATTTTTTTTACAATATGGTAATGAATTCCCTGGCCTGTCCGGTTTGTGGATACCATCAGTTTAGGGAAGCCTTTACTGTGAGGGATTTTTTTGTTTCGGGCGAGGATTTTCCGGTAAAATCCTGCCAGAAATGCGGTATGTTAATTACATTATCACTGCCTGGCCGCGATGAAATGGGCCGCTACTATAAATCGGATGATTATATATCACATTCCGATACCAAGCAGGGAATGATAAATCGTATATACCATATTGTCCGTAATATCATGCTCGACCGGAAACTTAAAATTATTCAAAAAGAATCAGGGAAAAAAAGCGGGAATCTGCTCGATATTGGTACAGGGACAGGTTATTTTCTGAACCACATGAAAAAAAACGGCTGGACAATTAATGGTACTGAAAAAGAGGAATCGGCCAGAAAATTTGCACAAGAGCAATGGGGAATTGAGGTTCTCCCCGAAGATAGTTTATTTTCTCTTCATCCATCCAAATATGATGTCATTACTTTATGGCATGTGATGGAACATTTGCCATATCCAGATCAGCATTGGCAAATAATTTCAAAACTGCTGCGCCCCGACGGTTTACTACTTGTTGCCCTGCCAAATGCGGCATCGTATGATGCCGGCCACTATGGCCGATTCTGGGCCGCATGGGATGTTCCACGGCATTTGTGGCACTTTTCACCAAAACATATCTCCGAACTGGGACGAAAACATGGGTTCAGCCTTAAAAGGGTTAAGAGAATGCCGTTTGATGCATTCTACATTTCGATACTGAGCGAGAAATACAAAGGGTCCGGAATTCCTGTGATAAAAGGAATTTTCAGAGGAAAATTATCCTGGATGGTAAGCCTGATTTACCCCGAAAAGTGTAGCTCGCTGATTTATATCTTCAAAAAGAATGTTTGATCATGACCGATCCTGAGTAACTTTATTATTTTACTTATTTGATTTTATTCTCTGATGTACCCCATCATCAGTGAGTTGATAATACCATCCTTCGAATGCATAAACTTCCAACTGAAAAAGGAAAGTTCCCGGTCAACTCCCTTTTTGCCAGACGGTTTTTACAACCGAAGGATATAAGATTTCTTTCATTAACCCTTCACTCTGGTAACAGTGAGGAATATCTGAATATTGGAGCGTTTTCCGGAGTTAAGCATAAATTTTGAATATGCAGGGTCTTATGAAAATGTTACATTGTTGTCCAAACAGGAAAAATAGTTATCGAGCTCAACAACATCTGAGGTATACAATTAATCCACTGATTGCCGAAAATTTACCTCCTGATTGTTTTAACCCGGAATCTTTACCCAATCCATGCGACTGAAGTTGCCTCAATGCTTTATCGGTCAAGGCCAATTTTGTACTGGCCAGTATAAATCTTTCAGCATAAGCAAACGAAAAACGGGTGCGATTTTGTTCGTCGGTTATATCGTTGATAATAAATTTATCATAGCTGGATTGTCGAAAATTGTAGTCACCGGCAGGGAACAGGTTTGTGATAAGCGCTTTCCATCCTTTTTCCCTGCTGCTGCCGGAATCCTCAGCCATAATTAATGGAGTCTTTTCGTCACGTCCTTCGTTTTTGAGAGCAACAATTATCCGTTCGTTTCTGATCCAGAGAGGAATTTCCTCTGAGGTTACAATAAGGGAATCAATTTTTTGATTCCTGAAATTACCGGACCAAAATCCTCCATTTTTTTATTTCATCCACCACAGAATTGGGTGAATTCAACAGGAGTGCTGCCCTGAATTGGAAAAAATAGGCACATCGGGTGGAATGGAATTTTATGCAGCTGAATCTTCTGAAAAGGATACCTTTCGTGGAGATAAGTAGAAATATGCAGCTGCAAAAGAGCCAATAAAGGAATTACTTATGCATCAGTACGTTTCATAGGAATGCGTTTGAGGTAAATTTAGAGAGAATTAACGATTTTTGGCCATTACAAAACACCACGAGATTAACAACAGATATTAATATGAATAAAAGCCCGGCAGGTGAGCCGGGCTTTTATTTTATTGCACTGAATTATAATTATTTCTGTTTTCTTTCGATTGCCTTCCGGATACGTTGCTGGGTATCGAAAACAATCGGGGTTGCTACAAATATTGAGGAGTAGGTCCCCACCAATATCCCTACAAGCAATGCAAAAGTAAATCCTCGTATGGTTGCACCTCCAAAAAGGAAAATTGCCAGCAACACAACAAAGGTCGATAGTGAAGTACTGAAAGTACGGCGCAAAGTTCCGTTCATTGCCTGGTTCATGGTATGCTCAGTATCACGTTTCGGATAAAGTTTCAGATATTCCCTGATACGGTCGAACACTACCACTGTATCGTTTATAGAATAACCCACTACAGTGAGGATAGCTGCAATAAATGCCTGGTCGATTTCGAGCGAGAAAGGCAGGACGGAATATAATAAAGAAAAAATTCCCAACACTATAATCGTATCGTGAGCCAAAGCGGCTACTGCACCAAGACCATATTGCCAGTTACTGAAACGTACAAGGATATAAAGGAATATGATGATCAGGGAGAATATAATGGCAATAACAGCATCTTTCTTAATATCATAGGAAATGGTTGGCCCAACTTTCTGGGAACTCATACGGTAATTTGCCGAAAAGTCGTCAAAGGCAACATTTTTGAGGTAACCTCCACGCACCAACCCCTGGTACAACAATTCTTCTACTTCGTGGTCCACAGTATCGCTCATATCATCCACTTTATAAGTGGTAGTAATCCTTACCTGGTTATTACCTCCAAAGGTTTTCACCTCGGGTGCTGTTCCATAAACCGCGGCCAGTGACGATTGTATATCAGATACACGAACATCCTGATCGAAACGGACAGTGTAGGTACGGCCCCCTTTAAAGTCGATCCCATAATTGAATCCCCTTGTGGCTATGGAAAGCAATGAAATGACAATGAGGGATCCGGAAATAATGTATGCAACTTTCCTTTTCTCGAGGAACCTAATATGGGTATTCTGTAACCAGTTGCTTGTCATTTTTGAGGTAAAGGTAATTTTCCGGTTGTGCTTCAACTGCCATTCGAAAATCAGTCGGGTAATGAAAATGGCACTGAAAAGTGAGGTGAGGATACCAATAACAAGGGTAGTAGCAAAACCTTTGATGGGACCTGACCCGAAAAGGTAAAGCACTATACCGGTCAGCATTGTGGTTACCTGACCGTCGATAATAGCAGAATATGCGTTTTTATAACCATCGGATATGGCAAGTTTGAGTCCTTTGCCAGCATTTAGTTCTTCCTGAACCCTTTCATAGATCAGCACGTTTGCATCGACCGACATACCAATGGTGAGAACAATACCGGCAATACCCGGAAGTGTAAGAACAGCACCGAGTGAGGCAAGGATACCCACAATAAAAAACATATTGGCAATAAGGGCTAAATTGGCAGCCAATCCAGCCTTTTTACTATAGAAGAAAAGCATATAAGCCAATACGATTATGAACGCTATAAGAAATGAATAGAGCCCTGCTGAGATTGCTTCTTTCCCAAGCGAAGGGCCTACTACTTCTTCTTGGATGATACGAGCCGGGGCCGGCATTTTACCAGATTTCAGAATGTTGGCAAGGTCTATTGCTTCTTCAATATTTTCGAGTCCTGTAATACTCGACCTTCCTCCGGTAATCTCGTTCTGCACGGTCGGAAATGAACGGACATAACTATCGAGTACGATAGCAATTGATTTTCCTATATTTTCTTTGGTCATTCGGGCCCATGTTTTGGCACCTTCGCTGTTCATAGCCATTGCCACTTCCGGGCGTCCGCCAATCTGGTCGATATCCTGCCGGGCATCAGTTATTACTTCGCCGGTAAGAGGAGCCTGTCCATCGCGGGAAGTCGATTTTAAGGCAACAAGCCTGTAAAAAAATCCTTCTTCGTCAACTGGTTGGGCAGTCCACCTGAAAATCATATTTCGTGGGAAAATATTCCTGATCTGATCGCGGGCGAGAATACGGTTCACTTCTGCAGTATCCCTTGCATTAGCAACCCCAACAATAGGACCCGGGAATAGATTTCCTGTCTGATCGGTACTGGGCGTTAACAAAGCAAACAACGGAAATTCTTTCCTGAAATTCTCCATATCGCTGATCCCCTCGGGAGCCACGCCGGTAGTGTCGCTCCGGAGTTCATCAAGCAACGAAGCAGGTGTTTCAACTTTGATAGTATCATCCTGACCGGGTTCAACAATGGAAGGTTCCGATTCTTCGGTTGAAGCAGTTGTTTCTCTGTTCCCGGTTATTTCTCTGAGCCTTTGGTTTGCCTGCATCAGATACGGATATACTTCCTGGTTTTCGTAGGTTTCCCAGAATTCGAGCTGTGCAGTTCCCTGTAAAAGTTTCCGGACGCGTTCGGGGTTATCAACACCAGGCAACTCAACCAGGATGCGCCCCCTTGTCTGCAACTGCTGTATATTGGGTTGTGCAACCCCAAAGCGGTCGATTCGGGTTCTCAGAATGTTGAATGAGTTATCGATGGCCCCATCAGTTTCCTTTCTGATAACATCAAGTACTTCTGTATTGGTCGAATTGAAATTAACCCGGTCGCGCAGTTCGAGTGTATTAAAAATAGCTGCCAACCGTGCATTGGGGTCAATTTCCTGGAATGCCTGACCGAACAGGGTCACAAAATCCTGGGTACTAGCTTTCTGTAATTCCATAGCCCTCGCTAATGCAGCATTAAAAGTACTGTCGGGATTGTAATTCGATAATGCCCTGATTACGTCCACGACTGAAACCTCGAGGGTTACGTTCATGCCACCTTTAAGGTCGAGACCAAGGTTAATCTCCAGTTCTTTTACATCTTTGTAAGTAAATTTTTTTAATCCCAGAAAGTTATATACAACTTCACCTGAAATTGAATCAAGGTAGAAAAACTCTTTTGCCGGATCGCCCTGGGCGTATTCCTTTGCATGTCGCTCTATCTGACCAGCCTTGAAAGTAAATGTAAGCTGATACAAACAAACTGCAGCAAGCAAAATGGCAAATGTTAAAATTGCACCTTTGTTTTGCATAAAATTTGAATTTTTATATTATAAAATTATTTTGTAATCATTTGTGATATAACCAGCCTGTAAAAGGTTGGGATAATCGGTAATTTAAAGCGCAACCAGAATGGTTATGCCGAAGGGGGAAGATCGTCGGCGTTGGTGAAGTGATGATTTCTGAAAGCCAGTAGGTTCCGGGCTAAAATTTTATCATGAAGGTCAGATATTTCTGCTTTTAATAGATGAAACGCCCTCGCACTGTGATGAAACATCAGGTGACGGGCTACCTCAGATTGGATCAATTTTTTTTCAAACCCTTTCTCTACCGGGGCTTTCAGTGTAAGAGTTGCCCCAGGATTGCAGAAATAAAGTACGGCATGCTCTGATTGGTCGGTTTGTTCCGTTTCAACATCAAAATCAATATCATCGGCATGATATTGATCAAACAACCAAGCACTTCCCAACAAAAAAAGGAAGAATGCTAAATTTAAAATCGTTTTCTTTTTTATGTAATTCTGTAGTTTCAACCGACCTCTGAATTAGCGGACGCAAATATATATATTGTGTAACGAGAAACAAAAAGATTTTTGATATTAAAATCGGAGGGTTAATTTCAACTTCTTATAATCGATAATCGCTTTATAACGAAGAAGGAAGTCGCCTCCCAATAAACCACAAATCTGTTTTTCAGTAACATTAAAATAAACTTTATTGATGTGTGTAAGATTAATCAGAGCTACCTGAAATGGCTCAACTTCAAAATCACTCAACTTAAAGGATATGAGTTTTCCGAGTGAAGTACATAGCATACCTTCCCCAATTCCTGCCGATTGTATTAAAACATTTTCATCGGGCAAAATGGTTTCATAAAGGTTATTAAGCATTTGATCAAATACAGTTTTTGAAGCCCCAGTATCAATTATCCATAACCCCTTCATTCCATTTTGAAAAACCGATTCGAGGGTAAGATGGTAATTCCCATCTTCAAGCTTAATAAGGTGGATTGGTATCGTTGATTTCATGGTTAAAAATATAAAAACGGAGGCCAGGTTAATAACCATTCGTTTTTATTAAAGATAATATCAAATTTTTTAAAGAATGTTCATTCGATCCAGGATGTCCATAATTTTCTTAACCGAGTTGGCGGAGTTATGCAGTAGTTCCATCTCGGTTTCATTCAACGAAACTTCAATAACCTGTTCAACACCGTTTTTTCCAAGTTTAACAGGTACTCCCACAAACATATTATTAAGGCCATATTCCCCATCGAGTTTGACACAGCAAGGAAAAATACGTTTTTGATCCAGAACAATGGCTTCGACCATCTGGGCAGCTGCCGAACCCGGAGCATACCAGGCCGAAGTTCCCATCAGGTTAACCAATTCCCCACCTCCATTAATTGTACGCTTGACGATGGCATCGAGGCGAACCTGATCAATCAATTCGGTTACAGGAATTCCCGAAACAGTTGTGTAACGTGGCAGCGGTACCATGGTATCACCATGCCCACCCATGAGCAGCGCCTGTATGTCGCGTGGCGAAACATCAAGCGCTTCGGCAAGAAATGAGCGGTAACGGGCTGTATCGAGGATCCCGGCCATACCGATAACTCTGGTTTTGGGCAGGTTAGCGCTGACATAAGAGGCATAGGTCATCACATCCAACGGATTGGATATGACAACGATGATGGTATCGGGGCTGTATTTTACCAAATTTTCGGTCACGCTTTTTACAATGCCGGCATTGATCGAAATCAGATCGTCGCGGCTCATACCTGGCTTACGTGGTACTCCCGAAGTAATCACAACCACCTCCGAACCGGCAGTTTTCAAATAATCGTTGGTTGAGCCAATTATGCGTGTATCATAGTAATTTAAAGGGGCTGTCTGCCATAAATCGAGCGATTTCCCTTCAGAAATCCCTTCCTTGATGTCAACCAGAACCACTTCCTGGACTATATTCTTCTGGGCAATAACCTGGGCACAAGTGGCTCCCACATTTCCTGCTCCAACAACTGTTACTTTCATGAAAAAAAGATTTTAGCGTATTAAAAACTTATAAATATAAACAATTAATTTTCAGTTTTTTCAAAGGACGGGCAAAATTATAGGATATAAGAGACATTTTAGGTTTACATCACTAACAATCTCCTTGCTTAACATTTTATTAAACCATTTCCGTACCCCTTTACAACATTCATTAAACATCAGAAAATAAAAAAAGTTTGGTATATATAATACTGATTTTCTGATTAATAAGAAATATTGTTTAACGATTGGGGATTTTATTTATTCAAAACAGGATTTTGATTAAACATCGCAATCCTATAACTGTTATCTTGATATTATTAAAAAGTTGATTAGAAAAAATTTGTTGATATTCAGATGGGTAAAAAAGTTTTGATTACAGGCACGGGTCTTGGAGCACTCAGTACGGCCCTTCGTCTTACAACCGATGGCTACGAAGTTGTTATGCTTGAAAAACATCATCGTGCAGGAGGACGGCTGAACCTTCTTGATAAAGATGGCTTTAAATTCGACCTTGGTCCTACATTTTTCAGTATGAGCTACGAGTTTAATGAGCTTATGGATTATTGTAAAATCCAGATGCCATTTGAGTTTGTAAAACTTGACCCATTGTATGCCGTTCATTTCGAAGGAGATCAGAAAAGTTACCTTATACACGGCGATATCAAAAAGCTTGCTGCCGAATTTACAGCTGTTGAACCCGATCTGGAAAAGAAACTCGAAAAATTTCTCCGGCAAACCGGACAGCTTTTCCACGATACTGAAAATATTGTAATCAAAAAAAACTTCAACTCAATTTTTCAATATTTTGCACAATTGGCGCGGGTACCTCTCAAACATAGTCCCAAAATGTTTTATTCGATGTGGGCAGAATTGAACCGCCATTTTACATCCTTTGAGGTAAAAGTAATCCTTTCCCTGGTAGGATTTTTCCTCGGTTCGACACCCTTCAAAACCCCGGCAGTTTATACACTTCTGAGCTATACCGAATTAGTACACGACGGGTATCATAATGTTAAAGGAGGTATGTACACCATAGTAACCACCCTGTTGAAGGAGTTGGAAAAGCGGGGTGTAACCATTAAATACAACACGGAAGTTGTAGCTGTTGAGAACAGTGACAAAAAAGTAACCGCCTTAATCGACCAAAACGGGAACCGGCACAAAGCCGACATTTATGTGGTAAATGCCGATGCAGCCTCTTTCAGGGGCCAGATACTGAACCGCCCGGCTTACAGTGAGAAAAAACTCGACCGCATGAATTGGACCATGGGCCCTCTCACCATTTACCTGGGAATTAATGGCAAAGTGCAAAACATGTATCACCACAACTATTTCCTGCGTAGGAATTTTGAAGAGTATTCAAAGAAAATTTTCACCAACGATATAAAACTGGATAAAGCATATTATTATGTGAATATCCCATCGATGCACAACCCTGAATATGCCCCCGAAGGAAAAGAAAGCATATTCATTCTTTGCCCTGTACCTGAACTAAGATACAAAGCCGATTGGAGTGACGGGGAAGAAATTGCCGATGGAATTATCAGCGACTTGAGTGCCAGAACCGGGATAGATTTTGTTGGCCGTACCGAAACCAAAGTGGTTTTGACACCCGAGCACTGGGGGAAAATGTTCAACCTCTACAAAGGAAGCGGACTTGGATTAGCACACGACCTGGATCAGGTAGGTGGCTTAAGGCCAAAAAATTACGATGAAAAGTTTGTCAACCTCTTCTATGTGGGAGCATCGACTACACCGGGCACAGGTCTGCCAATGGTGATTATAAGCTCTAAACTGGTCACCGAAAGAATCAACAAACAATATGTACCTGTATCTTAAAAATAGCCTGAAATGCAGTAAGCAAACCACATTTTCGTACAGTACTTCCTTTTCACTCGGTATCCGGATGCTGAAAAGAAAGTACCGGAACGGCATTTATGCCATTTACGGATTTGTAAGGATCGCCGACGAAATTGTTGACACATTCCACCATCAACCACAAAGGGAGATATTTGAAAAATTCAGGGAAGAAACCTGGAATGCGATAAAACGTGGATTCAGTACAAACCTCATATTACACAGTTTTCAATGGGCAGTTAATAAATACAAAATTGACCATCAACTTATTGAAGCATTCCTTTATAGCATGGAACTTGACTTGACCGAGAAAGTTTACCCGCCCGAAATGCTGAAAATATATATATATGGATCGGCCGAAGTGGTGGGCTTAATGTGCCTGAGGGTATTCTGTCACAAGCAACCCGAAAAATATGATGAACTGATTTATCCGGCACGCAAGCTGGGTGAAGCTTTTCAGAAGGTTAACTTCCTGCGCGATGCCCAAGACGATTATTCAAATAAAGGAAGGATTTATTTTACCAATATTGATTTTAAAAACTTTACCCATGAATCGAAGCAATTGATAGAAGATGATATTGAACACGACTTCAGGGAAGCATACAACGGAATCAAACAATTGAGTAAAGATGTGAGGTTTGGCGTTTATCTGGCATACAGGTATTATCTCGAATTACTGAATAACATCAGAAAAACCAGACCCTCGGATATGCTTAAATCGCGAAGCCGGGTCGCCAATAGCCGGAAGATGCGCCTTCTGTTATCTGCAGGAATCAGGAATACTTTTAACCTCCTCTGATTTTAAAAATTGAGCAGCTCCTTAAGGTTTTTATACCCCGATTTACTCACTTTCAATTTTGTTTTATCGTGTAGGATTGCCACGTACGATTCTTTTTCGTACTGTTGCAATTGCGCAATCTGATCGATACGGACTATGTAACTCCGGTGAATACGGGCAAAATTATGAGGGTCGAGCGCAGTTTCGAAATACCGCATGGTTTTTTGTTTGGTAAACCTTCCTTCGCTGGTATAAATCAGCACATAATCATCCATTGATTCGACATACCTGATCTGATCGGCAGGAATGATATGAATTTTATGCCTGTCTTTTACCACAATGCGATCAAGAAATTCCTCTTTTGGATAATTGGTAATTTTTTCTACCATGTCCTCACCTTCGGGTTGTTTTTCGAGACGTTCTTTTACCTTATCCAATGCCGTAAGCAATCGATCCTTTGAAAATGGTTTCAACAGATAGTCGGCTGCATTGAATTCAAAAGCCTTAAGTGCGTATTGGTCGTATGCCGTACAAAAAATAATTTCAGGATGGTGATCGAGCAATTCGAGCATTTCGAAACCTGTAATTTTTGGCATTTGTATATCAAGAAATACCAGATCGGGTTTTAGTTCATTAATTGCTTTTACCCCTTCGAACCCGTTTTCGCACTCGCAAAGCAATTCAATATCTTCCCTGTCTTTGATATATGAGCGTAAAAGGTTCCGTGCCAACTCCTCATCTTCAACAATAATTGTCCTTATTTTTTCCATAGTTGCAGTTCTTTAATATTGAGGTATTGTTAATGTAATTGTAAACCTGCTTTTCTCGTCGGAAATTTTAACCATTGAGTTGCCGCCATAAATAATCTGAAGTCTTTCACGGATATTTCTTAACCCTATTCCTTCGCCTTTTTTATTGATTACATCCGGATCATATGTGTTTTCAACCGAAACCTCCAAAAATGAACCATTGCACGAAGCCGTGGTAATGATTTCGACAGGTTCGGTAGCTTCATAAACTCCGTATTTGATAGCATTCTCATAAATAGGCTGAAGGATCATGTTGGGCAGTTGTGCTTCAAAACATTTTTCATCAACATGGAATACCGGAATAAGTTTACTTCCAAACCTTACTTTTTCGATGGCCAGATATAGTTTGTTGTTTTGCAGTTCGGCACCAAATGTGACTTTTTCATTTTGATTGTGTTTTAGCGAATACCGCATCAGGGACGAAAGGTTGATCACCATTTCCTGTGCCCGTGCCGGATCGGACATGGTCAGCGATGAAATACTGTTGAGGCTGTTGAAAAGGAAATGAGGATTGATCTGCGATTTCAGCGCGTGTAGTTCAGCTTCCTTGATCAGGGATTTCAGTTCACTTTCTCGTTGTACTTTCTCCTTGAAATTCTGGTAATAGATAATCGACATGAAAAGGAGAACATAGAAAACATAGAGAAGGTATCCTGTTAGCATGCGCGAGGGAAGGCTCATGGACATGTAATCATTCAGGGCAGGAGCAATCAATTTAATGGCGATCGACGAAAACCATGTCCAGAAAATGATGATTAAGGTTGCAGCAATCAGGTGGAACAAAAGAAAACTCCACCATCTGTATGATTCGGGGGTATTATATTTAACTACATACCAGATACTTAACCCAATAATTGAAAAAAAACCAAATTGAACATAGGTGTTGGCAAATGAAAGCTGTAGCTCCAAATTGTAATAATTCCAGAGAACCAAGGCATTGGCCGTTGCAATTATGAGCCAAAAGGTCCCATAAAATGCCAGCAACTTCAGGTTCGTCAATAACGGATGTTTCATTGCAGATCAGAATTTTGGCAGTTCAGCCAATCAGCATCAAAGATATCAGAAATTTTTGATCTCTACACCGCCAAAAGCTGTAAAACCCTTGATAACAAGCGTTTTCGACAAATCATTTTTGTCGGGTATGATATTGCCCCGTTTATCGGTAAATGCCCCGAAAATGGTGGAAACTTCGTTTTTCACAGCCCAGTCGGGCGGAATTTTAAAACCTGTGCCCCCGAATACGGCGAAAGTTTGGCCACCCGCATATCGTATTCAGAGCCGCCAAAAATTGACGTACATTTACCACCTACCAGATTTTGTGAATTGACCACAATTTCGCGCCCTCCGAAAATGACGAAATCATCAAAATAATCAAGATCTTTCACCCCCATCTCGTTTATTTTGGTGGGTTTCCTGCTATAACGTACCAGCATAAGGGCGCCTAATGCAACAAGAAGAATTGGCCAGGTGAGCCTACGCAATTCCCACGGAACTTCAATAACATGGGGGATCATAAAAAAGCCCCCAATCAAAATCAGTACCCATCCCGAAGTTTCGTTTCCACTGAAAAGTGAAAAAATACCAATAACTACCAGAAGCATCTGCCACGAAATGAGTACATCGCGCAGGTTAGGGGGAATAATGTGGAGCTGTTCCAGTATCCACAATCCACCGATGGCGATCAGTACCACGCCAAATAACAGTCTTCTGTTTCCTTTACTACAATGTGATTCCATGATGTCAGATTTTTTTTTCAAAAGTAAGTTGTATATCCCGCCTCAGCCTCATCAATTCCGGCAGGTTATCCGAAATTACCGGCAACCGTCCAGTAAAATCCAAATTATTTCCGCGTTATCAGCAAAATGCCGGTAAATAATACGGCAAGCGGGAATATCAGCGAAAAAGAGAACGGTGGTAAAGCCAGTATTTTCGGGACCAGAAAAAATCCCCCCAAAGCCACCAATATCCAACCACCCGATTTTTTCGATGATACCATTATGAGCCCTATTACCAACAACACCATTGGCCATGAAAAAATTATGCGCCCCAATCGGCTGAAAAGCCAGGTAAAAGGCGCCAATAATTGCTCAAAATGAATATTGAGGCCTATCTCTTTTAATGTCCACAGAACACCGATAATTATCAGAATTACTGCAACTGCCAGTTTTGAATGGTCATTTTTTGATTCCTTAGGCATCGTTTCTATTATTAACTCAATTCAAAAGTATCATTCTTACCAATACTCCGATAATTCTTTCGGCTAAAATCAGAATTAAACCGGTAAATTGAGATATTTTATCAAATGGGGCATTATCTGATCCTGAAAATCAATTTAAAAAAAAGGCCGCCTGGATATGGCAGCCCTCAATAGATTATTCCTAAACAATGCTTATATCGCCTTTTCTTTTTCTTTGCTCCATGAATCTTTCAACGAAACTGTCCGGTTAAATATAAGTTTTTCAGCCGTAGAATCCGGATCTACATTGAAATAACCCAACCGTTCAAACTGGAAATGCGAAAACGCCGGAGATACCTTCACAGAAGGCTCAACAAAGCAATTTGGCATGACTACCAATGAATCAGGATTCAGATACTCTTTAAAATCACGGTCCTTCTGTCCGGCAGGGTCTTCAACACTAAATAACCTGTCGTACAGCCTTACTTCGGCTTTAACCGCATGTGCTGCAGACACCCAATGCAGGGTAGCTTTAACTTTCCTGCCATCGGGTGAATTGCCTCCTCTCGATTCGGGATCGTAATTACAATGCACTTCGGTTATGTTGCCGACTTCATCTTTTATCACATTTGTACACTTTACAAAGTAGGCATAGCGTAGCCTTACCTCCCGGCCAGGCGACAACCGGAAAAACTTATTAGGCGGGTTTTCCATGAAGTCTTCCTGTTCGATATAAATTTCCCTCGAGAAGGGTACTAAACGGGTTCCGGCATCGGGGTTTTCAGGGTTATTGATGGCCTCCATCTGTTCGACTAACCCATCAGGATAATTGGTTATAACCACTTTTAACGGATTAATGACCCCCATCACCCTTTGCACAGTTTTATTCAGGTCTTCGCGCACACTATGTTCAAGCAGCGTTACATCGCTTGTGCCTTCCACTTTGGTAACCCCTACCCTTTCAGCGAAGTTACGGATGGATGCGGGTGTGTAGCCTCTTCTGCGTAATCCTGAAATAGTGGGCATCCGTGGGTCGTCCCAGCCATTTACATAGCCATCCTTTACCAATTCGAGCAATTTCCTTTTGCTCATTACGGTGTAAGTGAGGTTCAGACGGGCAAATTCGATCTGCCTTGGCCGGTATTCGTTCTCTTTTAACTGATCAATAAACCAATCGTACAGCGGTCGATGAACTTCAAACTCGAGGGTACACACCGAATGGGTTATCCCTTCCCAGTAATCGCATTGTCCGTGGGCGAAATCGTATAGCGGATAGATAACCCATTTATCGCCGGTTCGGTGATGTGGGGTTTTCATAATACGGTACAGGATTGGGTCGCGCATGTGCATATTAGGTGAAGACATATCGATTTTAGCCCGCAGTACCTTGGAGCCCTCATCGAATTCGCCGTTTTTCATTCCTTCGAAAAGCAACAGGTTTTCTTCAACCGACCGGTTCCTGAAAGGGCTTTCGATACCGGGCCTGGTGGGTGTTCCTTTCTGTTTGCTGATGGTTTCGGCATCCTGATCGTCAACATAGGCTTTCCCTTCATGAATCAGTTTCAGGGCAAATTCATACAGGTTCTGGAAAAAATCGGATGCATAATACAATCTTTCACCCCATTCGAACCCAAGCCACCTTACATCTTCCATAATGGATCGAACATACTCATCTTCCTCCTTTTCGGGATTGGTATCATCGAAGCGCAGGTTGGTGAGCCCACCATATTTCTGGGTAATCCCGAAATTTAGGCAAATCGATTTAGCATGTCCAATATGCAGGTAACCATTGGGTTCAGGCGGAAAGCGGGTTAGTATCCGGCCATTATTTTTCCCTTCTGATAGGTCTTTCTCGATCAACTGGTGAATAAAATTTCCCCGTGGAGCAACCTCTTTACTATTTTCGGTTGTATTTATCATTCCTGAATTGTTTTCTGTAAATGAACAAACTAATTTTCACAACGATGCAAAGTTATAAAATGATCGGGGAGTGGTATCGTGGGCTTTAAAAAATGTAAATGAAGCAACAAATTGTTAATTTCGCAGGTATTTTTTACCAACATCAATGCAGCAGAAAGTAACTATCGAACTCGAAAATATGAAATTTTATGCCTATCATGGGCATTACGAGGTTGAACAAACTGTTGGCAACCATTTTATGGTTAACCTTTTGGTTGAAACAGATGGCTATGAAGCCACTCAGTCCGACAAGCTGAAAGATGCCCTCGACTATCAACGGCTTTATAGCATTGTGAAGGAAGAAATGGAAATCCCGTCGCACTTGCTGGAGCATGTGGCAAACAGGGTATTATGCCGGATTGAATCAGAATTTAGGTCAGTAACCCTAACCCGGATAAAAATTTCAAAAATGAATCCCCCGATGGGTGGCGAAATGAAGCAGGTAAGTGTTACCCTTGCAAGATAAACCCAGAAGCAGGCATATTTTACAATCAAAAAATTATTACCTTTGCAGTCCTGAAGAAAGAAAGAAGTTCTTTTGCACCAAAAAAACAGGGTTCCTTGGCCGAGTGGCTAGGCAACGGTCTGCAAAACCGTGGACGGCGGTTCGATTCCGCCAGGGACCTCAGATATTTTAAACCTTCTGTAAATGGCATATCTACAGAAGGTTTTTTGTTGTATTAATGAAACACAATCAACTGGATTTTTTCAGGAACGAAAATTAAAACCAAACTTTTAAATCTGCCAAATAAAACTAAATCTGCTTTATAGATACAATCTTTCAATGGTGTGCAGATTTTCTGATTTTGCTGGCCGGACTGATCGGTATGACCTACAATGAGATTAATATCTGGATTTTTGTAATCATTGAGCACAAAATATTTCTGAAAATGCTCTGTATTATCATATATCAAAAAGAAAAGAAGATCAGAAAATTTCGAAAACAAATTATTGTGTAATTCAGAATGTTAAAAACATTTTGCAAGATGCTATTCAGATTTCTAATTGATTCTGAATGAATTGGTTATTGTTTAGGTTCCCTTCATTCACAAAAAATCAAAACTTGCATATTTCAGGCATAGATTAAGCTTATATTTATAAGAACTTAGGTTCTCTATAATATTTCTTTGAAATCATTTTAAATTACTGAAAACATGTTTTTTAACACATTCCTGAATAGGAATTTTTCCTAACTTTAAACAGGAATTATTTAAAAACACACCTTATGAAAAAATCAGTACTTATCGTTCCGGCAATCATACTGGTTACTTTTTTGATTGCCATTGCAGCCACCACCTTAGATGACTTTTTCCTTCCCGGTTCACAGATCGGACAATCAGGGAATATTGAAACCCCCGACCGTTGCGACAATTGCCATGGAGGGTACGACCTGGCAGTAGAACCTGCCTTTAACTGGCGCGGAAGCATGAAAGCCCATGCCGCCCGCGATCCACTATTTTACGCCTGCCTGGCCATTGCCAACCAGGATGCCCCCGATGTAGGCGACTTATGTCTCCGATGCCATACCCCCGATGGTTGGTTAAACGGACGTTGTGTGCCCACTGACGGATCGGCACTGAACAACAACGACCGGCAAGGGGTTCAATGTGATTTCTGCCACAAACTGGTAAAACCGACAGAACTGGGCATCAATCCTTTTCCAAATGATGTAGATTATAACAGAAGTGTTTATGGCACGGTATCCTATCAAGCTGACCAGACCTATCTGGCAAATATAATACCCATACCAGGCACAACAGCCAACGGCATGTACATAGCCGACAGCAACAACGCCAAGCGTGGGCCGTTTGCAAATGCTACCGGCCGTCACCAGATGATTTATTCACCGTTTCATAAGGAAGCTGCCCTTTGTGGTACCTGCCACGATGTAAGTAATCCGGCGTTTGTCAGGCAGAACCTGGATGAGGAAGAATATGTGTTTATCAAGAATCTTCCTGCAGGGCATAAAGACCTGGCCGGACTAAATTATGATCTGCGGAATATGTTCCCGGTTGAAAGGACCTACAGCGAATACCTGGCAAGTGGATATAACAAGCCTGCAAGCCAGGGTGGAAAATCGTGCCAGGACTGTCACATGAAAGATGTTACCGGCAAAGGTGCAAAAATGAAAGATGCTCCGTTGCGTACAGATTTGCCTTTGCACGATTTCACCGGGGGTAACACTTTTGTACCGCTCATGGTAAAAGATAAATATGCAGCTGAAGTAAACGCTGCTGCCCTGGATGCCGGAATTGAGCGTTCACGTCAGCAACTCAGGACAGCTGCCGACCTCATAGTTTCCAAAGATGGGGAAAATCTATCGGTAAAAATTGTAAACAAAACCGGCCATAAACTGCCAACCGGATATCCCGAAGGCAGAAGGATGTGGATTAATGTAAAATTCTTCGATTCAAACAATGTTCTTGTTGAGGAATCTGGTAGTTATGACCTGGGAAGTGCTGTCCTTACCACCACAGGAACAAAAATCTATGAGTGTAAGCCTGGTTTCAGCGATCTTTGGGCATCGGCAATTGGTAAAACTGCCGGCCCTTCATTTAATTTTGCCATCAACAATAAAATCTGGTTCGACAACCGGATCCCCCCGGCGGGGTTTACCAATGCAGCTTTAATTGCCGGGCAATCTCCTGTTGTCGATAAATATGGGAATGTTTCTACTTCCATGTATTCTGATGGCCAAAACTTTGACATTACCACTTATCCTATTCCAACTGGTGCCACCAGAGCCGAAGTGAGGTTGATGTACCAGACCACCTCAAAAGAATATGTTGAGTTCCTGAAGGATGAAAACAAAACCAACAATGCAGGTCAGGAATTATATAATCTATGGGTAAAACACGGAAAGTCGGCACCGGAAATAATGAACGAGTCAATACTTAACCTGCATGGTGGAGGAACAGCTCCGATTGCCCAAATGACGGCAACTTTCCTGAAAGTAACCCGTGAAACCAATAAAAAACAGGCAAACGGATATGCTGAAGTTAAAGTGGTTTCGGGCAGCACTCCGGTTTCGGGGGCTATTGTTTATGCTGATTTCTCAGGCCCAAGCTCAGGAAAAATTGAAGCCCTTACCGGCAATGATGGTATTGCAATCTTAAGATCAAGAGCCGTGAACAACCCGACGGGAACCTGGTGCTTTACCCTTACAAATGTTACGCACAAAGACTATGAATATATAATACCTAAACCTTACACAAGGGCTTGTGAAGGAGGTTTGAAACATGCCATTATAACTGAAAACCTGATTGCCGAAACCAATCTGATGGTTTATCCCAATCCCTCATCGGGAAGGGCATGGATTAATTATACCTTATATGAGCCGGGGCATACAAGAATCTCGGTAATCAACAGTTCGGGACAATCTGTTGCTACTTTAATGGATAAAAACCTTGATGCTGGCGAATATTCAACCATCTGGGATGGTACAGGATATCCGAACGGTGTTTACTATTTCCGTTTAACCAACAATCAGAAAGTGGTGACACGTCCATTGATACTGAAAAAATAACGGGATAACAACTGATATTTATTTTAAAGTCCGGGTGAGCAATCGCTCGGGCTTTTTATTAATACCACTCATATTCATATTTCAATTCGTAATGCTGGCTCATGGTACGGCCGGCCCCATTCACAAAAACAAGGCTTGATAGGGGGTTGTTCCGCTCATCGTAATGGTGTTCCACAACCACCATTTTATCTCCATTGCCGTTGGTTTCCTCATACCCCAGGTTATTTCCATGTTCATCAAACCGGAATTGTTTTACCTTTCGGCTGCGGCTGGTTTCTTCAACAGTCTGTACTACCCTTCTCTGCTCATCTTCTTCGAACCAGGTGGTTTCTATCAGGTTATCCTCATAATCATGTAACGCTTCCGAAAGTTTGTGCCCTTCGGAATTGTAGCTGAAAACCAATTTGAAATATTCGCCGTCAGCTTCATTGTCGCGGATATGCTGAACTAATTTACCGTTTTCGTCAAAGACATATTCGTCGTACAAAAGCCTGTTATGCTCCGCATCAACAATTTCGTGACCTGTCAGCCTGTCATCCCGATAAGTAAAAGTTTCGATGCTTTCAGTTTCGCCTTCGTCGTCAACCGTAATTTTTTCTGTAACCTGACCTTCAGAATTGTATTGAAAAGTAGTGATATCGGCGGTTCCGTCAATATAGTGTTTGAGTTGTTTGACCAACCTGCCTTCATTATTATACTCGTAGGTTTTATCATCGGCAAATTCTCCATCTTCGGCTATACTGGTTTCACGAATCACCCTTCCTTCGTGGTCATATTCAAAAATTACTTTTTCGGCAAGTATTCCTGATTGTGCAAAAGACATTTGTGTCAAAACCCTTCCTTGTTCATCAAACTCTGTCTGGCTTGCCAGATAGGGCACGGTTTCCCTTTGTCCCTGGCCAATCCCCACATTTACCAGGTCGGTTCGGTAAATCAGGGTACTTTTTTTCTGTTGCATTCTCTTTGTAATTTTTATTATTGTCACAAAACTAATCAACGTTTTGATTTTATTGTATCCGGGATTCTTTTTCATTTTTTTATTCAGGGAGATTAGGTTACGTAGTACCGGGATATATAAATGCTTGAAATATCAGTACAGATGATTAATATATGGCAGAAGTTCAGAGGAAATGCATACAGAAGCTTTTATTGCACCATTATCATTCAGGTGGGTTGCATCACTCCAGTTTTCGGGGTCGGAAAATATCGGATCCGGAAGAAGGATCACATCGGCAATAGACTTGTAATAATCGAAAAGCAATGGTTGATTTAATCTGCTTCCCGATTCACGAAGGTATAAAAATACCGGTTTGCAGCCATTTTCATTAGCCAACCCGACCATCTTGCTCAGATAGTGTTTTGAATATCTCAATTCAATATTTCGGATCAACCCATTTTTATGCCGCCTGAAGCGTTTTTCCCAGTTCAGCCTGTTTTGTTGTATCAGGCCTGGGCTTGCAACTACGGTGTTATGGATATAACTGTGTAAGGGTACATTTTCAGTGGATGGAACAGATTTGCCCGCCAAAATCCATTTCAGGTATTCAAATCGTAATGTTAAGCCTTTAAATAGGGATTGAAAATAACGTTGATTAAAAAACACAAATGACCCAAACAGATCGCCCGTATCGGCAAGATATGGAAAAACCGGATGGCTTTTTTTGGGTTCATCTTCTGTAACTTCTATTACTACCACAGATGGTTTTTTTTGCCTGAATATCTCTTTCAGCATAACATACTGAATATCGCGCCCTCCCCGGCAATAGCCCATATTTGCTGCATAAATCGGTTTGCCTGTAAAATCCTGTAAATCTTGCTCAATCCGTTGATCCATCACAGCACAGGCTGTTTGCGATGCCCCTATAAATATTACATCGGTTTCCTGTTCCAAAAAAAATACTCTGTTGTATATCCAGTTTGCTTTATTGTTACATTCGCCTTTTACAAACCAATAGCTGAACTGTTTGTTGACCGGGATTATAAACAGGCAAATCATCCCGATAAGCACCGGAACTAGAAATAGTCCTGTCTGTTTAATAAATCTTTTCATCAAAATTGAAAATAGATAAATTCAGGAGCCGATTCGAACACACCAAAAAAAAGGATCATGAATAAGATAAGATAGTAAAATGTCCATCTGACAATCCGGGGTGACTGTTGTAAAAGAGATTCAAACGGGAACAGATAACTTAAAAAATCGACGATCAGAAAAAACGGAAATGCAAAAACCAACATCCGGCCTGTACCTGTCAAGACTTTATTGCTTAAAAACATGGAAATAAAATCATCAAACACAAACGGCTCGAAAGCTGCTATTTTATTGAAAATGAAATGCAACTGAGTTGCATTTTCTGCCCTGAAAAATAACCAGCAAAGATTAACAAAAGTAAAAGTCAAAAACCATCCGCCTATATTCTTGATTTTTGGCTGAAGTATAATTCTATTTAAAAAAATCTTTTCGGTTATGTAAAGCAAACTATGAATTATACCCCATAACACAAATGTAATGTTTGCACCATGCCACAACCCCGAAATGATAAATGTAATCAGAATATTCCTGGTCCAATTGATTTTGTTTACCCTGCTGCCACCAAGTGGAATGAATACATAATCGCGGAACCAGGTCGAAAGCGAAATATGCCATCTTTGCCAGAAGTTCCGGAAAGAAGTTGCAAGGTAGGGATTTTGAAAATTGATCATTAAATCAATACCAAACAGCCGGGCAGTCCCGATTGCAATGTCGGAGTAACCCGAAAAATCGCAATATATCTGGTAACCAAAGGCAAACGTTGTAATCAGGATTATAACCCCTGAATAATTTTCTGGTTGACCATAAACCAGATTAACCCAACTGGCAAGTTGATCGGCAATAACCATCTTTTTAAAAAACCCCCAGAGCATCAGCTTCAAACCCGACGCAGCCTTCCCGTAAGAAAAGTTGGATTGTTTTTCGAATTGAGGGATAAGGTTTTTCGCCCTTTCTATGGGACCTGCAACGAGTTGAGGAAAAAATGAAACAAAAGTGAAGAATGTAAGCGCATTTGTTGTAGGTTTCAGTTTCCCTAAATATATATCGAGTGTATAGCTTAGGGTTTGAAATGTATAAAAACTAATACCAACCGGCAGAATAATATTCAGGCTATTCCAGCCAACTGTCTCCGCATTTCCTGTCAATGCCAGAAATGAATCAATAAAAAAATTGAAATATTTGAACACAAACAGTATCCCTAAATTCAGGAACAAACTCAATAGAAGCAACAATTTCTGGCGGCTCTTAATTTTTGTTTGGTACATGACCCTGCCAATCACAAAATCGGAACCCGAACTGAAAGCAATCAGAATCAGGAATCGCCAATCCCACCATCCATAAAAAACATAACTGGAAATCAACAGTATAGTATTTTTCAATGTCTGCTTTTGGGGCGCAACAGTCCAATATATTATAAAGACAACAATCAAAAAGAATATAAATGTAGCGGAATTGAACAGCATAAGCAGATTAGATCCGATTTATTGCAAAGGACAAAAATAATCAGAACGGATATTATCTTCTTCAATAACTTGTGATTTATTCTGCTTGAATTAATTTTGATCCTTCAATCGGTCTGAATTATGACAAAAAAATTTCTGGTAAAGAAACAATCGGGTGAGCAGCAGCCATTTTCCGAAGAAAAACTGGTGGAATCGATAAGGCGGGCTGGGGCCCCCGATGAGATAGCATGGCAGGTTTTGGCACAGCTTCGCCCTGCTCTGTTCGACGGCATTACGACACGGGATATATATCGCAGGGCATTTATCTTGCTTCGCAAAGTGATGCGGTCGGTTGCGGCGCGTTATAGCCTTAAAAGCGCCATAATGGATCTTGGTCCAAGTGGTTATCCCTTCGAAAAATTTGTGGGTGAAATTTTCAGAAAGCAGGGATTTGAAACAAAAACAAGCCAAATCATTAAAGGCCGGTGTGTATCCCACGAAATGGATGTGGTTGCAGAGAAAGCAAACCTGACCATTATGGTCGAATGTAAATTCAGGAACGACCAATCGAAAATCAGCGGGGTGCAGGTACCACTCTATGTAAACTCTCGGATGAATGATATTGAAACGGTTTGGAGGGAATTGCACGGGAACAGGGATAAAAAATTTGAGGGCTGGATAATTACCAATACTCGGTTCAGCACCGATGCCGAAGAGTACGGAACCTGTGCCGGTTTGCATCTGGTTAGCTGGAGTTTCCCCGAAAAGGAAAATTTGCGTCAGATTGTCGAAAAATATGCCCTTTTCCCTATTACGTCACTTACCGGACTCAACAAAAAGCAAAAACAGCATTTGCTCGAAAAAGAAATTATTCTGGTAAGTCATCTGCTCGAAAAAAGACAGTACCTGGCAGGATTTGAGTTAACCGATAAAAAGCAAGAGGAAATCCTAACGGAAGCTTCGATGTTGGCTGCTGTTGGAAAAATACTCTGAGGCGATACTTGTCCTTGATTTGTCTTGTGTTAAATAAGCCAGACGAGAAAAACTTTTTTGTTATGAATGTTGTTTATTTTCAAAATAATTCATTCCTTGCAGCCGATTTAGGTCATAAAATGAAACAGATTTTCAAAATATGGTCATGGTGGCGTTTCTGCTTGAAAAAGTAAGAAGCCTGATGGCCATGGTTTAAATCACAAAAATATTGATGAGCCTGCTTCTTACCCGGAGCAGGCTTTTTAATTTGAAACAATAAAAAAAATGAGAACAAATAAAAATATTTGGTGGTGGCAAATAACCTTATCACAATATCCGTGTTAAGCGCTTGCGCTATTTGCCCATAAAAAAGGCGGCTTACCGGATTAGGTGGGCCGCCTTTTTACTTAATTAACGAAATATGATTTATAATTTACGAATTTCAAATGAATGAATTGTAGAAAATAAAAGAAACTGGTACAAAAATGAAAAAATCAAAACACTTTGCAATTCGCGTACGACGCACTGCTCTTTGAGCTCTGCTCTCCGATTGTAGTTTTCACAAGAATATATTAATAAAAAGAAGATATGGAAAAACAAATTTTTTATCCGGTAGTGCGTAAGATTCTGGCCGATACGGTAACACCTGTCAGTGTTTACCTCAGGCTGCGAAATCTCTACCACAAATCAATCCTCCTTGAAAGTTCCGACTACCACGGGCACGAAAATGCCTATTCCTTTATTTGTTTTGAACCGGTAGCCTGTTTTACAGCCGATAATGGCCAGGTTACCATTGAACGGAATGAAAACGGGAAAAGCCATTATACCATTTCATTTGACCAGCCCCTG
>JBBIHB010000018.1:0-65275 GCA_037447215.1 Bacteroidales bacterium | reverse complement strand
ACCTCGATTTGGATACTTTTTTTGTTTCTGTGGAACGGCTGCTCAACTCGGCGCTGAACGGCAAGCCTGTGATCATAGGCAGCCTGTCGGACCGCTCGGTGGTAGCCAGTTGCAGTTACGAGGCAAGGCAGTTTGGGATACACTCGGCCATGCCCATGAAACTGGCGCTTAACCTCTGCCGCGATGCCACAGTAATAAGGGGCGACATGGACTTATATACCAAATATTCGCGGCTGGTTACCGATATCATTGCCGATAAGGCCCCACTATATGAGAAAGCATCAATAGATGAGCACTACCTCGATATTACCGGCCTCGACAAGTTTTTTGGCACTTGGAAATGGGCGCACGAATTGCGCCTGTCCATCATCAGCGAAACCGGCCTTCCCATTTCACTGGGGCTGTCGGTTAACAAAACCGTATCGAAAATAGCCACCGGTGAGGCCAAACCCAACGGCGAACGAAAAGTGGAAAAGGAACTGGTACAGCCATTTCTGAACCCCCTGTCGATCCGAAAAATACCCGGCATCGGCGAAAAAACCTACGCCCTGCTCCGCTCTATGGGAATAAGTACCATACAAACATTGAGTTCTATTCCTTCGGACCTGGTTGAAAGCGCCTTAGGGAAAAATGGCGTGGTAATCTGGAAACGTGCCAATGGGATCGATACCACTCCGGTGGTTCCCTACAGCGAAGAAAAATCGATGAGCAAGGAGAAGACCTACGAAAACGACACCATGGACATGGAACTACTGAACCGTACCATTCACCGGATGGTCGAGAAACTGGCATTCAAACTCCGCAAACACCAAAAGCTGGCTTCGGTAGTTACGGTCAAAATCAGGTATGCCAACTACGATACGCATACCCTGCAACGAAGAGTGCCCTACACCTCATTCGACCATGTGCTGCTGCAAACAGCCAAAGAACTGTTCGGGAAACTTTACACCCGCCGTATGCTGGTGCGTCTCATCGGGGTAAAGTTTTCGGGGCTGGTTGGCGGGGTACAACAACTCAGCCTGTTCGACAACAACGAAAAGCAGGTAAAACTCTACCTCTCGATGGACCGCATCAGGCTGAGGTATGGTGCGGGTTCCATAATGCGGGCCACCTGTATTGATTATAACCCCGACAAAGTGCTATGTACCTGAATGTTCACTCGTTTTACAGCCTGCGCTATGGCGTGATGAAAATAGAAGAAACCATCGGATTGGCCATAAGAAACAACGTAAAGGCTTTTGCCCTGACCGATATCAACACCACTATGGGCATGCCCGATTTTGTGAAGCGGGCCAGAGAAGCCGGTATTACACCGGTGGCAGGATGTGAAGTACGGAACAACGATCAGGTTTTATGTATTGCTATCGCGAAAAATAACCACGGCTTCAAAGAGATCAACGATTACCTCACTTCCCACAACCTGAACAAACAGCCCTACAGTGCTGCAAACCTGAACTTCAGCCATGTTTTCCTGATTTATCCGTTCGGCGCGAAAAGTCTGCACGAACTCCGCGAGAACGAGTTTACGGGCGTAAAGCCCCACGAGGTTAACCGGCTGCTCACTTCGGAATATCGCTCATGTCCCGAAAAATTGGTTATCTGGCAACCGGTTACATTCAGCAACCCATCGTCGTGGTTCCTGCACAAGTGCCTAAGGGCCATCGAATACAACACCCTTATCAGCAAACTTAGCTCCGGAGAATATGCCGGAAAAAACGAGATTATGATTCATCCTGATAAGCTGATACAGTATTATCGCGATTACCCCGAAATTATCCGCAATACCGAAAAAATCTTTGAGAAATGCGCTATCGATTTTGATTTCAGCACTGTAAAGAATAAGAAAACCTTCAGCCAATCGGCTTATGACGACAGGCTGCTTCTCGAAAAACTGGCACTGGATGGCATGGCCTACCGGTATGGCAGGAACAACCCTTTTGCCCGCGAAAGGATCAGGCACGAGTTGGCTATCATCGATAAGCTGGGTTTTTCCTCCTATTTTCTGATTACCTGGGACATTGTCAGGTACAGTATTTCGCGGGGCTTCTACCATGTGGGCAGGGGCAGCGGGGCAAACAGCATTGTGGCTTATTGCCTGCGCATTACCGATGTTGACCCCATTCAGCTTAACCTCTATTTTGAACGGTTTCTGAACCCCAAACGGACCAGCCCGCCCGATTTTGATATCGACTATTCGTGGAAAGACCGCGACGATGTGCAGGATTACATTTTCAAGCGGTATGGCAAAGACCACACTGCCCTGCTGGGAGCCATGTCAACCTTTCGCGACCGGTCGATTGTACGCGAACTGGGCAAAGTTTTCGGGTTGCCCAAGACCGAAATCGACCTGCTGGTTGATGATCCATCCAACGTATTGAACCAGAACAACACAGCCAAAATGATTGGCTCACTGGCCGGGCAGATGATCGACTTTCCCAACCTGCGCACCATACATGCCGGGGGAATCCTAATTTCGGAAGAGCCAATTACCTGTTATACCGCCCTCGACCTGCCTCCCAAAAATCTCCCTACCACCCAGTGGGATATGTATGTGGCCGAAGACCTGGGGTTTGAAAAACTGGATATTCTCTCGCAGCGGGGCATCGGGCATATCAAAGAAGCGGTGGAGATAATCCAGGAAAACAGGGGCGATAAAGTAGATATCCACAGGGTGAACGATTTTTTCAGCGACAGCCAGGTGAAAAAGCAGCTCAAATCGGGCGAAACCATCGGCTGTTTCTACATTGAGAGCCCTGCCATGCGCGGGTTGCTGAAAAAGCTGCGGTGCAGCGATTACCTCACGCTGGTGGCTGCCAGTTCCATCATCAGGCCGGGTGTTTCGCGGTCGGGGATGATGAAGGAGTACATCATCCGCTTCAATAATCCCAAAAAAGCCACCTACATCCACCCGGTGATGAAGGAGCAACTGGAAGAAACCTTTGGGGTGATGGTCTATCAGGAAGATGTGATTAAAGTGGCCCACCATTTTGCCGGCCTCGACCTGGCCGAAGCCGACGTACTCCGACGGGCCATGAGCGGCAAATACCGGTCGAAGGCCGAATTTAAACGCATCGAGGAAAAATACTTCGACAACTGCCGCCACTTTGGCTACCCCGAATCCATCAGCCGCGAGGTATGGCGCCAGATCGAATCGTTTGCCGGATATTCGTTTTCAAAAGCTCATTCGGCTTCCTACGCCGTGGAGAGTTTTCAGAGCCTGTACCTGAAGGCACACTACCCCCTCGAGTTTATGACCGCCGTAATCAACAACTACGGCGGCTTTTACCAGTCGTGGGTTTATCTGAACGAAGCCAGACGGCAGGGCGCCGATATTCAGTTGCCCTGCATCAACCACAGCTTATCGGTAACCCGCATTGTGGGTAAAACTATCTATTTTGGGTTTGTCCATATTCTGAATATCGAATCGGGAACGATTGACAGAATAATAGCGGAACGAAACTCGCGGGGCAGTTTCCGGTCGCTGGCCGACTTAATAGACCGGGTACCCGTTGCCAAAGAACAGCTTGTCATCCTCATCAGGACCGGAGCATTCCGGTTTACAGGCAAGAGCAAAGCCGCCATGCTGTGGGAGATGCATGCCTGCCTGCGAAAACCTGCGCAGAGCGGCAAACCGGTGGCCATGTTCGGGATTCAGGCAAAAAATTACCAACTGCCCCAGCTTCCCGACACACCCATCGAATGTGCTTACGACGAGTTTGAGTTGCTGGGGTTTCCTGTGAGTGTAAGCCATTTCGATATGCTGCAAACTTCGTTCAGGGGCGAGATTATGGCGCGCGACCTGCTCAGGTGCGAAGGCAAAAAGGTTAAAATGTTAGGTAAATTTGTGGTCCGGAAGTATGTGCAAACCATCAAAAAGGAACTAATGCACTTCGGGACTTTTATAGATGCAGAGGGTGAGTTCTTTGACACGGTCCATTTTCCGCAATCGCTGAAAGAGAACCCTTTCAGGGGCGATGGTATGTACTTGATTTTGGGCAAAGTAGTGGTCGAGTTCGGTTTTCCGTCGCTCGAAGTGGAACGCATGGCAAAATTGCCCAATAAGCCCAACCCCAAAGCGTAAATAAATCGGGTTACTTTTTTATGTTTTCCTGATACTGCGTAGCAATTTTCAGGGCTTCATCGAGGTTTTTACGGGCAACAAAAACGGTTATTGAACCTGCTCCGCCCGGAGCCGTCCACCATGGATAGTAGGTTCCAATTATCTGGTCGCGCATAAAAGTCTCAATCCCGGCATCTTCCAGCAGGCTTTTTACCATTCCAGCCTGCCATATTGTTCCTGCAAAAACTTCCACAGGATCGTCTTCATTTGCGGTTATCATATTGGTAACTTATTGTTTTATCCAACAAAATTTCACTGAACTTTCAGAAAGGGCTTTTCTTATTCCATTTTCCGCCACCCGAAAGGATGGTATATAAAGCATCATAATGCATGGTTTCGAAGATGGTGAATTCCGTAAATGAAATCAAGGCCATATCATCGGAGAACTGGCGCTGATGCATAAGTTCAGTCACTGGAGGCACCACTTTTACATTGCTGCGCCGGCCGATTACACCTGGCCCGAATGCGGTAATGCCCGGTTTGGGGCCCCATCCAAGTGAATTGGTATATGCACTCTCCCTGTCGTGAATGTTATGCACCTGATGCGATCCCAGCGCTGTGACATAACTTATACCCATGGGGTTTAGTCCCAGTTTCCAGTCCATTAGTACCGATGCACCATCGAAATATTTCTGTTCACCGGTAAGGCTCCAATGGAGCAGTGGCATGGCGGCGTACTGTGGTTGACGTACATTGTGCCCCCATCCTCCACGGGTTGGGTCATTTCCCACCGGAAAGACAAATTTTTCGAGCCAGGCAATGTTGGCATCGGCACCCTTTTTCAGTGCTTTTTTGAAAAATTCAACAATAGCCGGATCGGTAGGAACATCTTTTGCCACTATGTAGGAGAATATATAGGCCGGATTGTCAAAGTTCTTATCATTCAGGGAATAACCTGGTGTGAGAAAAAGATGGTTCTGAAGGGAATCGGCAAGGGTATAAAGCTCCTTAATCTTCTGATGATCGGCAGGCTCCTTCAGGAGCAGGTACCGTTGAATATGATAATATAACCGTTCTGGTGCTGCCATAGTCCCATCACCATATCGGAATGCTTTCTCAGCACGGGCAACAAGTTCTTCCGAGCGTTCCGGTTTATAGGGTTTCAGAATTCGCGCCAGGTGCATGAAAAGACCCGCTCCGGTATTGGTAGCCCGAGGGTCGGTCCTTACTGTTCCGTATTTTTTGTTGTCTTTGTCCAGGGGAGCAGCGAATGGATCGGGGTATCCTTTTGTCTCTGTCCCGAAATATATGCTGCCATCCTCTTTCTGCAGGTATTCCCAGACTAATGTACCCCATTCGGCTTCATCAATTATGTCGGGGATGTTGTTTGTATAATTCAGTATGTGATAATTTTCATCAAAATCACCGGGTATATCATATTGGCCATCAAAGAAATAATCAGGGAATGCTTCCCATATCATAAGGTTGATAACAGGATTGGCCATGTGGTAAGCTCGGCGATCGGCATCGCCGGCATCGTGGTAGCCCCCATAACACAGAAAAGTGGGTTCGTCTCCTTTGACTTCGATATTGGCTTCGCCAATCGGGCCTGCCACATCATAAATAAGGGTATGACACGGCTCTTTTCTGATGTCGGGCTCATGAATGGGGCAACCGCATCGTTGCAAGTATTGCGCCCTGAAAAGGGTATAAGCGAGTTGCTTTGAAAATTCGCCACCTACCCCAAAAGGATGGGAAGAACCAAATCCATATACAACGATCTTGTAAGGGCCACCTTCGGGCACTTTTGAAAGGTCAATTTTGTACACATGTTCCTGCGAACCTTCGTCAAAACCCATATCCTGCAAAGTTCCCCTGGCTACAGTCTTACCGGTTTGGACTTCAAAAACCTCATATGGCGGAATCCTGCCTTCGATTTTTTTGTTGCCACCAGTACCTTGCCAAATGGTGAACAGTGCAAACCGGGTATTTGACAAAGCACTGTATCCTACCTGGTTAACCTTTATCGACTCACAAAATATTTCCTTTGAATTGAACCTGAATTCTCTGTTGCCGTATGGGGTTTCAAGCCTGTAAAACGCTCCTTCCCTAAGGAGGGCAGTTTCGAGATAAATATGATGGTCGCAGGCATTCGCCTGCACAACATATTTGTGTATGCTCAAAACCGGTTTACTATTTACCCTCCATTCTTCCCGGTAATCAGTTGTAATTTCTTCCACATCAACTTTATCACTCTTGAAATAGGCGACAATCACCCGGTTGGACGAGGTCCTGACCTCTTTCAGGACTGGTGAGGATTGTGGTACCAGGGTTATTACAGTAAATAATCCAGTCAATAAAAATGTTATCTTACGCATAGTTAAATCAGAATAATGGTTTATCGTTGATCCGGACCTTGAAACCGGCATAATTGTACTTCTTACAAATATAACCCATTCGACCAGCAATTGTATTGCAGGTTTAAACCGGAATTGGAATTTCATTGAAAATTTCTTTCTTTGAATACAATATTTTACCTATGAATTTCGCTGAACAGGTTATAGAATTTAATAAGTCACTTGAATTCCCATGGCAGCTGCCGGATGGAGTACGGATTATGAACCCATTTGCGGAAAATAAGTCGGCGTTGGAGGCTTCTTCCCGTTTTTACCGGAAATTTTACGATGATAACAAATTACGGCGGCCAATAATTGGGATCAACCCGGGCCGTTTTGGAGCAGGTGTCACTGGAATCCCATTCACTGATACAAAACGATTAGTGGAGAAGTGTGGAATTACCATCGAAGGTTTAAGCACCTATGAGCCTTCCTCTGTATTTGTTTATCGTTTGATTGATGCTTATGGCGGAGTGGAGCTGTTTTTCGGGAATTTCTACATAACGTCGGTAAGCCCACTTGGCTTTGTGAATATAAATGAAAAGGGAAAAGAGGTCAATTATAACTATTATGATAGCACTGAACTCACACAGGCAGTTCTACCTTTCATGGTACAATCGATTGAAAAACAACTGAATTTTGGCTTAGACCGTAGGAAATGTTTCTGCCTGGGAAACAACCAGAATTACAAATTCTTAACAAAACTGAACCGTGAAAAAAAATATTTTAGGGAAATTGTGCCACTCGAGCATCCCAGGTTTATCATGCAATACCGTTCACGTTACCTCGATGAATACATATCTAAATTTCTTGAATTACTGAGTGAATAAATAGCAACTAACTGATAATAAGTGCATTTGCAGTTAAGTCGGGGTGACTGGACTCGAACCAGCGGCCTCGTCGTCCCGAACGACGCGCGCTACCAACTGCGCTACACCCCGTAATTATCATATTATTTTTAAAGAACCGGTAACACTTCCGCCCTACCTGGTTTGGCGGCACAAATTTAATATTTTCGTTTAATCTGCTGTTTGTTCATACCTGAAAAAACCGGAAATATTCCAGCAGTGAAAAATCAGAAAAGAAGTCATGGAATTTATTCCTAAAGGACAGCCTGCTGAAATACAATTTCGCTAATCCCGGCTACCTGTTCGCCATCGGTATAAATTCTTACCGTGAGTTTGCCATCGTTGACCTTTACTATTCGTTCGGATGTCCAAACATGGTCGCCAGCCTCCCGCCTGAATGTACCTGCATTGATTCCTTCAAACTCAATCCGTTGCCACGAAGGCAGCAACTGATCGCCAACAAGTGCCCTTATGCGATAGGCACCAATCTGCACATTGATTTCAAATTCGTACCAGTTATGTGGATTGGTACATTGCCCCGATTGTCCTGTAAACAGTGTTTTTCTTAGCCTGGCATTGCACGTGCGGCGACCAGATACATATTCCACTTTATCAGCGGTATTCCAGCGGCCCAGGTTCCAACCTGTACCCTGATATTCTTCGAATGCCGATATGTTTTTTGAATTGCCATTCATATGATCGGGCCTTCCGAAATAAATCTGCCCCTTTGTAAAGAAATTGGAAAAAACAGGTTGACGGCCAAAATAGAGGTTCAACAATTGAGGATAAAAATTTATTGCGTAATGGTGCCTGTTTTCGAAAACCGGAATGGAATCTGATAAAACCACACCGATTCGAAAATGATTCCAGTTTCCATTTCCCCAGGCATACCCTATACCCTCCCCCTTCAGTATCCGCTGGTTTTTTCTTATCAATAATCCCCTGCTGTGGAGATGTTCATAAATGTAATAAACATTGGGCGAACTTTCACTTTGAATACAAACAATTGCCTGAGGTTCAACAGTACCCGGTATTTTTGTTTCAAGCCAGGCAATCCGCCCGTTTTCCATTGCTAATACCATGTGTTTGTCCATTGCACGGGTTTCACGCATATCAATTCCGACGCCGGAATATGACCTTTCAATTCCTGTTTCATCGGTTTTTCCCTGCTGGTACGAAAATACATAAGTATCTTCGAGCGTCCGCCACAAAAAACCCTGAGTGAAACTAACCGGAAAGACGAACTGCAGGTTATCGGCCAATGGCAATTCAGCCGGTGCAAGCGCCAGGAGAACGTCCTTCCTGAGTAATCCATGTATCCTGCTATTCCCTGAAATGGCTTTTACTGCGCTGTTATCGGCAATAAAAACCTGTACCTTCGAAATGGTTGTTGCAGGGGTACGGCGAGAAACTTTTAACCATATTGTATCTTCGTCAACCCGGATTTGTGTATAATGATTTTCATTATCAAGCACTTCGATTTCATTCTCATTGAAAACACATGTTTGCCCGATATTGAGATTAAAATATGAAACATTTCCAAAAACAAAATCGGGTTGTGACACCACCTGTGCGGCAATTAAAAAGTTTAAATGGCAGGATATATAAACAAGAATTATTGTAATCAATCTCATTTCTAAACTCTAACAAATTAAGACCACCAGAAAACCCGGAAGAAGCTGTAAAATTACAAAATTCAGGCCACTACTGCTTATTAGAAACTGAAATGACCGATCAAATATTTTTAGCCATCATCATTTCCGCAACATGCTGATCATAGCAGAAAAATGGTTATAGCTATTGAGGAAATACATATCTTGTTGAAAAAACCACTAGGGTCTTAGTTTATATGGATTGGTTGCAAACACTCACACAAGGAGCATTTTACGAACTTGCAATCACTCTTTTGCTTGCTTCATTACTTGCGCAGTTGGGAAAATTATGAAATGCCACTTATAGTCATGTATATTGTTATTGGCATTATGGTTGGTCCTTCGATAATCGATTTGGATCTTTCAAAAGATAAAATTTTTTTACTGGTAGAAATAGGAATATCCATTCTGCTTTTCATCGTCGGTTTTAAACTCGATTTAAGGTTGAACAAGGTCAACCGGGAAGGTTGCACTAACCACCAGGTTTTGGCAGGTATTATTCACTTCGGCAGTTGGTTACTTAATTCGATTAGGCCTGCGGTTTTCTCATCTTCACAGCCTTTATATTTCTGTAGCACTCACGATTTCGAACACTATTATTATCGTGAAGTTATTTTCCGATTAAAAAGAGATCGATTCTCTGCATGGTCAGATTGCTATTGGATTTTTGATCGTTCAGGATATGGTAGTCATTCAGGCTATGATCATCCTTTCAGCAATTGGTCAGATGTACAAAAATCGTTGGCGGACAACATGTTCCTGATACTTATCTTCAGTATTGCTTTTGTTGCAGTGACATTAGAAATGATGAAATGGATTATTCCCAGCGTTACTTTCCATCTGGCAAAGTCAATTGAGTTGTTATCATTATTTGCAATAGCATGGGCCATTACATTAGCATCAGTCAGCGAAATTATTGGTTTCAGCGCCGAAGTAGGTGCTTTCCTGGCCGGAGTCAGCCTTGCATCAAGTCCTTTCAAAGAAGCTATCAGCAGCCGTCTTACCAGCATCAGGGATTTTCTCCTGCTGTTCTTTTTTGTAAACCTGGGAGCCAACCTTAACCTCGAAGCCATAGGTGGCCAGATTATCCCTGCAATAATTTTTTCGTTGTTCGTGCTTATCGGAAACCCCATTATCGTATTGATTATTATGGGTTTAATGGGTTACCGCAAAAGAACCTCTTTTCTGGCAGGGCTTACGGTTGCACAAATCAGTGAGTTTTCGCTGATTTTTGCAGGTCTTGGACTTCAGGTTGGCCATCTTAACGAAAATATTGTGGGGCTTATAAACCTGGTTGGTTTAATAACAATTGGAATTTCTACCTACCTGATCATCTATTCTTATCCGATTTATGAATTTTTATCCCCCGTATTTTTTGTTTTTCAGAGGAAGAAATACAGTAAAAAAGAAGAAATGACAAGTAAGCAAGGAAAATACGACCTAATCATATTTGGTTTAGGCCGTTTTGGAAGTAAACTGGCCGATTAACTCGAAAACAGGAAGGACATCAGCTATATGAGTGTCGATTTTGATCTCCAACTGGTAAAGAAATGGAAAATGAAGGAAGACAGATTTGTTGGGGTAATGGCATTCATCCTGGCAATTACTATGGAAGAAACAGTTTATGGTTTGGTTTCGTATGCATGGAGCGGAATTGGGGCATCATTTGACCCGGCAGTAATCCTTTTGCTTTTCTGGAAAAAGTTCTCGAGAGCGGGAGTCTATGCGAGCCTAATTACCGGCACAGTATCAGTAATAATCTGGAAAACATGGCTAACCAATGCAACAGGAATTTCAGAACGTTTGTCATCCTACCTACTGGCATTTGCTACAGCTCATATTTTCAGCATACTGCTTCCCGAAAAGAAAACGACCGGCATATGAGATCATTGCCAGTCGTTGCCTGAATTAACCGGGTGGTTTAAAACCTAAAATTTCAAACCTCCGAACAAAAGGAGGACAGAAGATTATTCCCTCTGCAAAATAACGTTCTTAATCACCTCACGCTTGTTTCTTATCTGAACTTCCGATTTTTCAACTGTTTTGTAACCTTCTTTTGAAATAGTTACAAAATAATTACCCTCTGGTATCCCGATTATCTTAAAAATACCTCCCTGGTTTGTCAGAGCGGTAGTTACAACCTCAACATTCTGATAAAGCGTAATTAAAGCTTCTTCGACAGGCTTACCCATCGAATCGGTTATTTTACCTGCTAATGCACCACTTTTTTTCATATTCACAGCCCTGATTACAGGTTTAAAAATAAAACCGGTAATACCCTTTTTATTCTTTGGATTTCCCTGTGCAATAAACGATCGGCTCAGGTCAAAATCGAGCAGAATTTCTTCGGATCCATTTTCTGTAACTATTAATGGTTCTTTTAATAAAATTTTTAATCCACTTTCCGATCCGCCGGGTATTTTCAATGGAAATACAGTTTCATTGTCAAGGACAATTTCTGCTTTATTAACATACAATCTGATCATATTGTATTTACCCACTGGGACTTCTGCCTCGGATAGCAACCTGTTTAAACCATTTCTGAGCTGCATCAGGTCAATCTCAATCGGTTCGGCCATCATCAAAATATAACCTTCAGAGCAATCGGGAATTACTTTTCCTTCGGGAGTTTTACAATTTTCGCCTTTTAACCGGAGTTCCGCCTTTTCGATGGTTACATATACATGATCAACAAGGTTTGCAGGAAAAGGGGCATCAGTAACAATCAGGGCAACTTTGCCTTTTCCTGGCAAGGGCGATTCATTTGTTATTATATCGCATGAAATCAGTGCCGACATTAATAATAAGAAAGCCGGCAAATTAAGTTTAATAAACTTTCTCATACCTGTAGAATTTATTGTATAAAAACATTTATCTGATTCTGGATTGTAAAAGTTAATCCAAGAGGATCACACAACAATACAAGAGCATTTTCGAGGCTCCCTGTTTCGAAAGACCCGGAATAATACCGCTTACCCTGGAATCCGGATTGAATGGTTATTCCAAAAAATTGTTCCAAATCTTTAAATACCTTGGTAATTTCGGCTTCGACATAGCTACCACTAAAGCGTGCATACACAGGGTATAATGATTCCTGAATACTGAACAATTCTTCATTTTTTCCGCCTAATGTAAGGCCATCACCTTTCCCGAGCAGATGCACTTTTCCCCCATGATTTACATTTACTTTTCCCTCATAACATTCTACATGAAAAGTATTTTTCTGGTCACGGATCGAAAAACGTGTCCCAACCACCTGTACACTACCATTTATCGTTTTAACTGTAAATGTGTTCCCGGGAAATACTTCAAAATAGCCCTCACCTTTCAATGCAACTATCCTGTCAGAAAACCGCTTTTTGAAGGATATTTTACTGCCATTGGTAATAATTACCCTGCTCTGATCGGGCAGACGAAAAGAAATGGCTTGCATCGATTCATTTGTAATGACTGACTTTCCTGAAAATATTATAAAAGCAACAATAATTACTGCTGCAGCGGCAAGCGATGCGGCATATTTCAGGTAAGGGGATATCTGAAATGAGAATGTTTTTTTACCTTCTTTGCTTTTAACCTTCATAAGCAGCAAATTCAGGGCTGCGCTCTTTTCAACCGGGGAAGGAACACGGTAGTACCGAACCGATTGATTGATTCGCTGATTGATTGATTGATATTTTTCCTGTTCTTCCATGATTGAAAAATGCGTCAGCTCCTGATTTACTTTCTAACTTGTATATAATATCCAATTGATAGGTAAAACCCTACCTCATTTTTCGTTTTTTTTGATTTTTCCCTGAAAACAATCTCAGGTTTATTGATCACACCATTACAAAACCTGTAACCTCAGAAAAAAAACAGGAGTAAAGCCAATTGAACCAATATTGGTTTGAATACTATAACTATTTGATTCAGAGAAAATATTCAAATAATCGACCCCTATTATATTTGATCGGTTAAGTACATTTAATAATGAAGCGCCACCTGTAGCCGAAAATTTTCTGGTCCTGAATGTCCGTACTAAACCTATATCAAGCTGAGAATAGTTTTTCAACGTAACGAAAGTCATATTGTCATTACCCCCATTTACAATTACAGGCCTGCCTGTCTTGAAATTCCAAGATGCAGAAAGGTTCCATCCTTTATAAGAAAAAATCTCATTGATATTTAAAAGGTGTCGATGACTGTTCAATGATGGGAAAAACTGATCATTGTAAAATCCATTTATCTGTTCTCTTGAATCAGAAAATGACCATGACAACTGGTGGGTCAAAAAGGAATGCCTGAATTGCAGAAATAAATCCAGTCCTTTATTAATTTCCCTTCCACCATACTGCACATATTGAATCCGATTTATGCTCCCTTTTCGGTATTGCCTTGCATAAAATGATTGCTTTCCCTTTGTATTCCTCGAATATATTTCGCCATTGATTAAAAATCCACCTTTTTCATACTTTAATCCGAAAATGTGATGATATGAAACTAGTAATCCGGTTCCCATTGAATCAGGAAGCATCCAAATCCTGTCAATATTTCCAAATGCATCAATTTTAGGTGCCCTCGATAAAAATTGCCTGTAAACTCCCGAATGGTAATATGTTTTCATACCTCCTGAAGATAAATATTCAAACCCACCCCTTGGTTGCACATAAAACTTATTCTGACGTATGTTGTAATTTGTCCTTATACCCCATCTGAGTTTAATCCCTGACACAGGCCCAATTACTTGTTGTACAAATATATGAGCAATATCCTGTCTGTTGCTTTTTGAAACTGAATCCACCGGTATATTTCCCTGGGTACGTTGGGCAAAATAATGGTAATCGAAATAATTCCCCGTATATCCTAATCCGGTCTGGTTTGAAAAAATCCCATTCCTGAATTCAGTTTTCAAATCAATCCTGAATTCATTTACCTTATTACTGTCGTTGTCAGTTATCAATTTATTGCGGTTCGAATTATTGGAATTGGGGTTTGGATTTGCCTTTGGATTCTTTTTGGGCTTTTTAGGCCCAGCTTCATCTACAACAATTTGTCTTCCCGAGTCGTGTTTACTGGTTTGGTGCAATTCGGTATATGCGGCTGTAAAATTATGGTTCCATTGACCTGTCTGTAAATGCCAGTTAAAGCTGTATCCCTGGTTAGATGATTCTTTCTGATCGTTCTGAAAGATCATGTTCTTTCCACCAATTTCATAATCGAATGTCTGATAATCATTTCCCCTCATATACCCGATTGAAAACATATGATTTTCAGAAGGAAAAAAATTCGCTTTCAAATTCAGGTCATCATAAAATACGGCCGGGAATACATCTACTGAAAGGTTTTGTATTCCGTTAACACGGCTTTCTTTTAAAACATTCTTTGATAAATGATTTGGCCACTCATTCAGGAATGACCGTCGCCAGGCTCCTGAAAAATTTATTTTCCTTACAACCGGAATGTTTGCCACAATATTGGAATTCAACAAATTAGCACTCAAATCAATTGTTGGGTGTGTAATGGGGCCACTTTTACCGGACAATTCAATCAAACCTGCAGACCTGTCGCCAAACGAAGCATCGAAACCTCCCCTTGAAACAAACGCCTGCCTGATAAAATTTGCATTCAACATACTGATATTCCCCAGAAGGTGCCCAGTTTCGAGCAGAGGAATTCCATCGAGAATAACAAGATTTTCCGAAGGATCGCCACCCCTGACAGAAATACCACCCCCTACCCCATTTAAATAATTTAACCCAGGAATTACTGACAGCATATTAACCAGATCATCGTTCGACATGCTTGGCAGCGATGCTGACTGGGCAGGATTAAACCCAATTTTTTCAGAAAATTCGCCTAGCTCAAGTATGGTTTTTTCCTTTTGTAAAATGCGAACTTCTTCCATCAGGACAACAAATGGTTGCAACCTGATGATAAACGGTTTTCGTGTATTTGTGGGGATAATGGTGTCGATGCGGTGATATCCAAGATGTGAAATGGTAACCTCTACGAATTCTTCAGGCGTTTCAATCTGAAAAAAACCAAGATTGTTGGTTATAGTTCCGCGCTGATCTTTAAAAAATAAGTTACAATAAACCAAAGGTTCGCCGGTAATTCCATCAAAGACAAATCCGCTTGCTATGCGGGAACTTTCTTTTTTATCATTTTCAACCTGTTCTGGAATACCTGCAGAAGTTTGATTGGTTTTTACTACTATCCAGGTACCTTCTACCATCCGGAAACGGAGAGGATAATTTTTCGCAAGCCGCAGGTGAAGGTCTTCAATGGGTTTATTGTTGATGGTTATTGTGACCATCATTTTATTGAAAACTTCCGGATCGAAAGCATATTTAATATTGTAACGGGCTGATAATTCGCTAAGTACCTTAGAAAGGGGCACTTTCATTGCACGATAGCTTACATTAACATCCTGAGCATCAGATTTAACCGGTACAAACAACAATAATGCGAGGAAAAGCAAAAAAAATACAATCCTCATCAACGGACGACTATGAAACGACAAATTCTGATATTTTCCGTTCATCATCATTATTTATCCTCATTTTATTCCTTTGCTAATTTCGTGCGCAATAATTTATAAGCCTTTGTGATTTGTTTTTCGACCGCTTTAACCGAAACATTAAGGTTTTCGGCAATTTCCCTATTGCTCAGTTCATCAATTTTGCTCATCAGAAATATAGTCCGGCACCTTTCAGGTAATTCCGAAATGGCTGCCTGCAGTCCAACATCAAACTCATATGCAACAATAGCTTCCTCAGCCGACATTTCGCTAACCCCAGCATCCTGCCTCTTTTCAAATTTCAACCTGACGGATTGTCTCCGGTTTTTTTTTATGAAAAAATTCCGGCCAATTTTCAGTAAAAATGGAAGAACAGTTTCATCATTTATACTATTGCGCTTTTCCCAAACTACCATGAATACATCCTGAATGGCATCGTCAACCCATTGTACGTCACCCGACAAATAATATAAATAATTCCTCACCTGGTCGTAGTAACGATCAAACAACCTGCAAAACCATTCTTGAGAATGCAATTTATTCATTCATTAAAAATAATTGCTTGTAACTTAGGATTACATGGTTATAACCCATATTTTCATCAATATTGTAGTATTAAAAGAATCAGGGAAAATCCGAAACCAATCAATCTTTAACTGAAAATTTAAAAATGGTTGAAGAATTATATGTTTCGCCCGGGTGTAACAGAGTTGATGGAAAACCGGGTTTATTTGGACTGTCGGGAAAATGCTGGGTTTCGAAACATACTCCAGATCTGGGTCCATATCCTACCCCACAATGACCTATTTCGTTTCCTCTCAAGTGATTACCCGTATAAAACTGCATACCCGGCTCAGTGGTGAAAATTTCCATATACCTCCCACTTTCAGGCTCATAGGCACTGGCAGCAAACGCAAGTTCATCCTTGTCTTTTTTAATAATATAATTAAAATCATAACCTTTTGCAATCTTTAGCTGTGGATGATCATCATCAATCCGGTCGCCAATCTTGCGGGGTGTTATAAAATCGAGCGGTGTATCTTTTACTGAAACAATTTCGCCAGTAGGGATCATAAATTCATCAACCGGGGTTACATAACCAGAATTTATCACAATTAAATGATCGAGAATATCGCCATTCCCTTCGCCCCTTAAATTGAAATATCCATGATTAGTTAAATTGATGTGTGTCGCTTTATCGGTAACCACTTCGTAATCAATCCTTAATTCATTATCATCGGTTAAAGTGAAAGTCACCTTAACATCCTTATTCCCCGGAAAGCCATATTCTCCATCAGGGCTCTTGAGTTTCATTTCCACTTGGTTCCCAGTTTGATGTGCATCCCAAACCCGGCGCGAAAAAGTTTTCGAACCAGAGTGGAGCGTATTATCGCCATTATTTTTCTCAAGTTCATAATTTATCCCATCAATGGTAAAAGATGCACCTCCGATCCTGTTGGCAAATGGCCCCACAGTTGCACCGTGGCTTGCCCCGAACTGAATATAGTCGGGAATTGAATTGAAGCCCTGCATAACATCGGCAAAGGCTCCTTTACGGTCCCCTGCATAAATTGAAACAATCTTTGCCCCATAATTGGTAAGGGTCACTGCCATACCATTTTTGTTTTTCAGAGTAAACAGCGATGTCTCCTTCCCATCAATAATAGCATGAAAATCAGAATGATTATAGGGAAGGTTCAAATGTTGGGTACTTTGGGAACAACCCGCAATTACAGCACAAATAATTAAAAATGCTTTATTCATAAGATTATTTTTTGATCTGCACTAAAATACAAATTTATTCATGACCGATGATCATATAGTAAATTAATGCAAAATGAATATTTTACAAAAAACTTTCGGAACAGATCGTTGTTTTCAAGAGTAAAAAAGGAATTTAAATGAGAATCGCATTGTCAGGATATAACGGATTAATAGGCAACTCACTTGAAAAGGAAATGACTTCTGAGGGGCATGAAATAATAAGGCTTAACCGGACAGTTTTATACGATCACCTTGGGAAAAACCTCAGTTTGCTGCTTATGAATTGCGATGCAGTGGTTCATCTTGCCGGGTCTCCCATCCTGAAACGTTGGAATGAAAAAAACCGGATTGAAATATACGACAGCCGTGTAGCTACTACTTCAAATCTGGTAAATGCATGCAAGATTCTACCTGCCGAAAACAGGCCAAAAACTTTTATTTCCGCTTCAGCCATTGGTATTTATATGCCCGGAGAAACCCATAATGAAAAAAGTAAATCATATGCTGGTCATTTCGCAGCACAGGTTATAATGGATTGGGAACAATCCTCAGAAAGCCTACCCAACGAAATTAGAAGGGTAATTTTCAGGATAGGTCTTGTAATTCATCAAAATTCTCAGCTGATCAGGAAATTGCGCCTGCCTTTTATGATATTTGCCGGTGGCCCGATCGGAACCGGGGACCAGCCATTTCCTTTTATCCATTTAAACGACGTGATTGGTGCCATCAAATGGAGCCTTTCTAATGCAAGTGCGAAGGGAATATATAACCTTGTGGCTCCCCAGCAGGTCAGCAATAAACAATTCTCCAGAATATTTGCGCGCAAACTGAATCGCACCTCGTGGTTACCGGTTCCGAAATTACCGCTCAAACTACTATTTGGCCAGGCGGCACAATTGGTTTACGAAAGCCCAGGCATTATTGCCGAACGGCTAACTTCCGAAAATTATCTTTACAATTTTCCCGACCTGGAATCGGCATTAAATTCTTTTCAAAAAGCATAAAAAAAAACCACCCTTTAATCAGGTGGCTTACCATCTTATCAAGATATATATTATTTCAAGCGTTCCTTCAAATTTTCAAACTCTGTTCTGAGTTTCGCCGGAAGGCGATCACCAAATTTTGAATAATGCTGCTCAATCAATTCACATTCGTTCATCCACAACTGTTTATCAACCGAAAGCAATTTCCCGATATTTTCAGTTGTAATTTCAATTCCTTCAAGATTTAAATCTTCAGCTTTTGGAACCAATCCAATGGGAGTTTTCATTGCATCTACTTTTCCATTGCAACGGTTAAAAATCCATTCGAGAACCCTGATATTATCACCATAACCCGGCCAAAGCCACTTACCATTTTCATCTTTCCGGAACCAGTTTACATTGAAAATTTTAGGAAGATTTTCTTTTACAGGAGCATTTTCGCCAACACTAATCCAATGCCCGAAATAATCGCCCATATTGTAACCACAGAAAGGAAGCATTGCAAATGGGTCGCGGCGGACACCGGCTTTGAGTCCGATTGCTGCTGCGGTTACTTCAGAACCCACCACTGAGCCGACAAATACGCCATGGTTCCAGTTAAATGATTCAAATACAAGTGGAACAGTTGAGGGGCGGCGTCCACCAAACAGGAAAGCCGAGATTGGAACTCCTGCCGGATTTTCCCATTCGGGATCAGCAACCGGGCATTGGCTGGCAGGTGCCGTAAAGCGGGCATTCGGATGGGCAACCGGTTCGCACAACAATGGATCGTAAACTTTATTTTTCCAGGTAATTGTACCAGCAGGGCATTCCATGCCAATCCCTTCCCACCAGACATCACCATCGGGAGTAAGTCCCACATTGGTAAAAATCGAGTTCTTCGTCATACTCATCATAGCATTCGGATTGGTATCCATAGAGGTCATTGGCACCACACCAAAGAATCCGGCTTCGGGATTGATGGCATATAGTCTTCCGTCTTTACCGAATTTCATCCAGGCAATATCATCTCCTGCGGTTTCAATTTTCCAACCGGGAATGCTCGGAATTAACATCGCAAGGTTTGTTTTTCCACATGCACTTGGGAAAGCTGCAGCAATGTACTTTTTCTCTCCTTTGGGATTGGTTATGCCCATTATCAGCATATGTTCGGCCAGCCAACCTTCCTGTTTAGCCATATAAGAAGCAATACGCAATGCCAAACACTTTTTGCCCAACAAGGCATTGCCGCCATAACCTGATCCATAAGACCAGATTTCGCCAGTTTCAGGAAAATGAGAGATATATTTCTTTTCGATGGGTGCACAGGGCCATGCCACATCTTTCTGTCCGGGTTCAAGCGGTGCGCCAACCGAATGTACACAGGGGACAAAATAGCCGTCAATTCCCAATAAATCGAGAACTGCTTTGCCCATCCGGGTCATAATTCGCATATTTACAACAACATATGCCGAATCTGTAATTTCGATTCCTGTGTGGGAGATATTTGAACCCAGAGGCCCCATACTGAAAGGAATTATAAACATGGTCCTTCCTTTCATGCAGCCTTTGTATAATTCGCGCATGGTTGCCTTCAGTTCAACCGGGTCGCACCAGTTGTTGGTTGGGCCTGCATCGTCTTTGTTGGTAGTACTGATATATGTCCGGTCTTCCACTCGGGCAACGTCGGACGGATCACTTTGAAAATAATAACTGTTTGGGCGTTTCTCATCATTTAATTTTACAGCCGATCCAGCAGCAACCAACTGATCGAGCAACATTTGGTTTTCCTCCTCTGTACCGTCGCACCAATAAACTTTATCCGGTTGACAAAGTTCAATCCATTCTTGTACCCATGCATTTAACTTCTTATGACTCGTCATGATAGTAGTTTTAGCATTTAATTCTGAGCCCACTCCGAAAAGTGAATTTATAAAAATTTAAAAATAAAGCAATAAAAAAAGACAAAATAGGCAAAAACCGATAATTGCGATACCCAAAGGTTACAATCCTGTACAGTGAACCTGTTTTCGGCCCATAAACTGAAAGGATGGATCGCATTTTTTCTGGTTTTGAAACATTTTTTGACATTTTTGTTCAATGAAACAGATAATCCGGACAAGGTTTGCACATAAGCACCGGCAAATAGCCCATGTTTGCACTTTATTCAGCCCGTGGTATTTAGATTTACCGATCTGCAGCAGGTAGGCAACATTGAAAATGGTTGCCTTCAAGTTGTTGCTTTTTTAAAGTTCTTCCTTAGGCCGCTGTTTCATTGACCTTCGCTTCTGTGAGGTACGGATAGCTTGCTGGTTGAAATATGTTTTGTCATTGACACAACGGATGTACCACCTGTATTCTTTATTTTTTTTCAGTTTTTTGGCAAGGGTAGCCATAACTTGCTCACCGGACTCTGAATCGATTACCACCAGCCCATCAGGAGGCATTTCCAGGCCGTAGCGCGGTACTGCACCCTGTATCCTGGTGAAGACCTTGTCGATATCCTGGCAGTACCCATAGTTTTCGGGGCTTTGGTAAGCGCCATTGGGCTAAACCTTTTCCACCGTTGTGCCTGTAATTGCCTGTGTTGAACTAATGAGCGGCCGGACAAATGCCGTGTCGGCAACATTGCTTTTTCAACTGTACCATCGGTTTTCAAGTCTAATGGCCCGTCCGAAATGGTTTTGGTTACATTCATGCTGTAGCCTTTTACTTTCTTACCTGCTTTTTGCGGTAAGCACTGTCAGGGTCGTAGGGCGGCTGCACGCTACCGGTTTGGATTTTTTCTTTGGCCCGTAACTCAACCTATTTGTCGCCATCCACTACTTTGTATTGTTCGCCAAAAACCCGTTGGGGCAGCTGTAGAGCTTCACAGTTTATGCTTGGGAAAAGCACAAGTGCCTTGTATGACAAAAGCTTCTATCAGTACCATCGTCCCTACCAGCAATGATACCGGCGAATTTTGGGCTCCCATGCCCTGCTGGACAAAGCGCTGAAGTAGTCTCTTCAATGCGGGATATAACCTGCAATCGGGATGGTTGTGACAACCTATGATTTCATTGAATTGGTTGAGCAGTTTGCCCTCCAACATGGAAGGGACACTGTTGAAAGATTTACCTGCTTATTTGGCACAGACTCGTGGAATATGTTTTATATTGCTCCGGTTTCCTTGTGAAGATATTATATATTCATAACTTTGTTATTATCATACAATTGTTTATACCGTTATTTGTGGCATCGGCGAAAAATCTGAACAACACGAATGAAAATACCTGTAGAATAGGGGCAGTATAAACGGACTTAAGCCAGATGCTTGTCGAAAGCTTCATCCGCCAACAAGATGCAGTACTTGCTTTTTCATTCAACAAAAAAGGCCCGTTTACAAACGACCTTACTGAAAGAGGATAAGCCTTGCAAAATAAAATTAAAAATATCAAATTGTTTCCGCACAAAAACCAGTGCCCACATCCACATGAATTGAAGGCTATGGCTCAATGCCAGAAAGAATAACCGTACTGTCTTTTCAGAATTATGCGATACTTTTAAAGGTAGAAATTTTATTACCGGGTAATAGCAGGTAAACAACTACAATCATTTTATCTAGTTATAAATCAATATGTTAATCAAACTATGCTTGACATTATCTAAATCATTGATTATGTGATACATATATCAACAAGAATATAACTCGTGCATAATCCCAGACCTCTTCGGAAAATATGATACCCTTATATTTTTTAAATTTCGATTTTTATATATTTTGAATGCCGCATAAGTTTACATTAATAAATCATTTGGCACTTAAGGGTTTGATTGCTTGATAGTTGTATCGCAAATAAAAATGCACGGTATATTAAATTATAATTAATTCAAAATACCCTGCATGGTAACCAACAAAATTCAAATCCTGATTCAGGATCTGGGATGGAATTGATTGATGGTGCTTTTTAAATAATCTTTATCGAGATGGGTATAAATTTCAGTTGTAAGAATGGATTCGTGCCCAAGCATTTCCTGAACAGCCCTCAGGTCGGCGCCACCATTGATCAGGTGTGTTGCAAATGAGTGCCTGAAAGTATGCGGACTGATTTTTTTTCCTAATCCTACTTTCTCCGCAAGGTTTTTTATGATGGTAAAAATCATTACCCTACTGAGTTTTTTACCCCTGCGATTCAGAAACAGTATATTTTCACTGTCTTTACTTATGGTTAAACCTTTGCGATAACCATTGATATAGGTATTGATTTCATCCAAAGCATTTTTACTGATCGGAACAAGTCTTTCCTTTTCTGCTTTTCCTTCAATCTTTACGTAACCCTGCTCAAAATGCAGGTTAGTAAGTTTCAGGCTGACCAATTCCGAAACCCTTAATCCGCAACTGTATAAAGTTTCGAGCATGGCCCTGTTCCTTTGTCCTTCAGCTTTGTTGACATCCACCGAATCGATAAGCATATCAATTTCATCGAGCGAGAGAACATCCGGAAGTTTTCTGCCTACTTTGGGCGATTCGAGCAAAGCTGTTGGGTCGTTCGAAATTTTTTCTTCCATGAGAAGATATTTAAAAAACGATTTTACCCCTGATATGGTGCGGGCCTGCGTCCGAGGACTAACTCCTTTTTCGTTGAGCCAACCAACAAACTTCTTCAAATGCTGAAGTTTTACTTTTTCGGGAGGCAATTTTTTAAACTCAATATCAAGAAACATGATGAGTTTATTGATATCGTTTATGTAGGCGGCTACTGAGTTCTGAGAGAGCGACTTTTCAAGACGAAGAAATTCTTCATACCCTTTTTTACATTCTGACCATTTCATAATTACCTGAATTAAATTTGTTTACCGAATAATATATTCTTTTACCCCAATTCCTGCCTTCACAGGAAAAAATCTTACTTTTGCTTATAACAATCATAACTGCAAAATTTCAGATACGAAATATAAAAAAAAATGTTATATTAAACAAAAAAAAAAAGCAATTAAATGAAAATTTTGATAATAAATGGCCCAAACCTAAACCTGTTGGGTAAAAGAGAAATCAGTGTCTATGGCAATACCAGATTCGAAGACTATTATTCAGGCTTGATTTCCAAATTTCCTAATGTGACATTTGAATTTTTTCAATCGAATATCGAAGGTGAAGTAGTGTCGAAAATTCAAGAATGTGGTTTTACTTTCGATGGGATTATTTTAAATGCTGGTGCATATACCCACACTTCGGTTGCAATCCGGGATGCCATTGCGGGAATAAAAACCCCGGTTGTCGAAGTACATATTTCCAATACCCTGACCCGTGAAGATTTCAGGCATAAATCCATTATTGGCCCTGTATGCCGGGGTTGTATAATGGGATTTGGATTACAGTCATACGAATTGGCAGTTTTAAGTTATATTTCTGAAAAATAGTTCAATATAAATTTTAAAAATCAAGTCAAATGAGATTGACAAAAATTGTGGCCAGCATATCAGACCTGCGTTGCGACGTGGATTTCATCCGTAGCCTTTACCTGGCAGGCATGAATGTTGCCCGGATCAACACAGCGCACTTAACCCCTGAAACCGCTCTGATGGTAATCTCAAATATCCGGAAGGTATCGAACAAGATTGCAATTCTTATTGATACCAAAGGACCTGAAATCAGGACTTCCAAACTCGAAACGCCCTTGACAGTAAAAAAAGGTGATGTCCTGAATATTTCGGGTCATTTTACATCTCCTCAGGGCAATAACCTTCCTGTAAGTTACGATCGCCTGCATGAAGTACTCGTTGTTGGGAACCGTATCCTTATCGATGATGGTGATATTGAACTCACTGTAACCGCGATTGATGAATACCTGGTTTGCAGGGTCGAAAACGATGGGATCATCAAAAACAATAAAAGTATCAATATTCCAGGTGTAACCATCGAACTTCCTTCGGTAACTGAAAAAGACAAGCAGTTTATTGAATTTGCCATTGAAAACAACCTCGATTTCATCGCCCATTCGTTTGTGCGGAACAGGCAGGATGTGCTTGAGGTTCAGAGAATACTCGACCAGCATAACAGCCCGATAAAAATCATTGCAAAAATTGAAAACCTCGACGGCGTAAACAATATAAACCAGATATTGGATTATGCTTATGGTATAATGATTGCAAGAGGTGATCTGGGGATAGAAATTGCTGCGGAAAAACTGCCCGGTATCCAGCGGAACCTTATAAAGAAAGCAGTAGAACGGAAAAAACCCGTGATTGTTGCTACTCAAATGCTTCACACCATGATCGATCATCCCAGGCCAACCCGCGCTGAAGTGAACGATATTGCGAATGCCGTATTTTCGCGAACTGACGCGCTCATGCTTAGTGGTGAAACAGCTTATGGAAAATATCCGGTTGAAGCGGTGAAAACCATGGCAAGGATTGCCGAAGAAACAGAACTTTCGTACGATAACCGGAACGATGTAATTTTCCCTCCGGTTGAAAATGAAATTCAGGCATATCTGGCTGAAGCTGCCATTAAAGCATCGAACGAACTACCCGTAAAAGCCATAATTGCCACTACCACCACAGGTCGAACAGCCCGATACCTGGCTGCCTTCAGGGGGCTTGTACCGGTATATGCCAAATGTCATTCCATGCATGTAGTCAGGCAATTGGCGTTGTCTTATGGTATAATCCCTTCGTTTCTCGAAATCAAAAAGAATAAATTCAAGATTGAAAAGGCTGCAATTACTTCGTTGATAAATAACAATTCCATAATAAGGGATGACCTGATTATTTACGTGGGTGGACGATTTGGCGAAGATGCCGGGGCTTCGTTTATGGAAATTTCTACCGTTGACAAATTTAGGATTGAACCTTCATAATCAACGATTACTCAAAATTATTCCCAATTTTTGTGCAAATTGAAAATACTATTTTCAATTTGCAAAGTTTAATCAAACGTCGAGTAGAAGATTTCTTTTTACAAAACCTTTCAATTTTCAAGGCTGCTGCTCTATTGGGCTCCAGGCAATGTAGAAAATCCACATCGGCAAAAATGCTTTCTCCTAAAACCGGCGCTGTTCTTTATCTTGATTTGCAGAATCCCGTTGACTTTAACAAATTATTTGATCCAATTTTTTTTTGAAACGAATCAGGATTACACCCATATGTATTGATGAAGTGCAACAATTTCCGGAATTATTTTCGATTCTTAGAAGTGTTATTGAATAATCCAGAAAACCCGGTCGCTTTATAATACTTGGATCAGCTTCGCGTGAATTGATCCGACAAAGTTCGGAATCACTAACAGGAAGAATTGGGATTATTGAATTAGTACCTTTTAACTTCTCTGAGATTAGAACCCTGAATTCATATACCCTTGAAAAATTCTTGCTGAGATGAGGTTTTCATGATAGCTATTTAATTATAAATGATGAAATTTCCATGCGCTAAAAAATATCACACCAACCGAAATGAATAAGATTTCTCATGGAAATTCCATCCGACCATTTAAAAATAAAACAAAATATACTGATGAAAATAGTAGTATTTGGTGGGAGAATTTTATCCGCATATACTTCGAAAGAGAAATTCCACAGCATGGCCTATCATTACCTGCATTGCAGATCAGGAGAATGCTTACTATGTGTGTACATAAGCAAGGACAACTCTTGAACACATTTAACCTTGCTGAATCGATGAACCTCGCTCATCCGACTATCAGAAGATATATCGATTTGATTGAACAGAGATTCATTCTTCGCATCTTAAAAACCTTTCGAAACCAATATAAAAAAGAGATTAATAAAATCCCCCAAAGTATTTATACGCGATTCCGGTATATTAAACAAACTCTTGTTAATTAAAACATTCAATGATTTACTTGGAAATCAAGTGTTCGGTTCTTCCAGGGAAGGACTGGTAATTGAAATCATTCTGATCGGCATTAGGAACTGGTAAGCATTTTTTTATCGAACCGCTACTGGAGATGAGCTTGATTTGATACTGATAAAAGGCAACAGAATTGTTGCTGTTGAATGCAAAGCTTCATCAGCCCCGAAATTAACGAAAGGTTTTTGGACAGCAATTGAAGATGTAAAACCCGATAAAACTTCTATTATTACCCCAGCAGAAGATTACTACCTGAAAAAAAGAATATAACTGTATGAAGGCTAAAACATTTTCAAATGAACTTTTCGGACTAATAATATTAGAATATTATAAATATTTGAAAAACTTCTCTTAAAAACGAAAAATTCCAACATTATCTAAAATCTATCTCCTCGACATTTGGGTATTTTGCTTTATTAAATACAAATTCGTTATCGGCAATATTCATGTCAACCTTAAACTCTTTGACATATATACCGTACTGATTTCCATCGGTTCCGTGGGTAACCAATGAATGGATCATAAGCTTAGCCACCTCAACGCCAACAGTTATTTTTTTAAATTCTGCATTTTTATTGTTCGGAAATAAATCGACATAAGAAATGGTCTTGCCGCTTTCTTGTTTGTCACCGATTGATTTAAATGTGTATCCCTCCTGATAGATATTGAAAATTACAGATGGGTCTATCCCACCCTGACTATCGTCGCCGACATTTGTAACCATTACCTGGCCGGCCGATTCCATCAGGTTCCAGACAGTTTTCCCATCGGAATAAACCTTCATTCCGAGATCGGGTAATTGCACCTGATATTTTTTTCCTTTCAGCAGTAATGAACCGCTATTTTGTTCCTTAATGTTCATTTTGGAATTCTCCATCGTAAAAACAAAATTGGCAGATAGGGTTTGAAATGACTGCATCTTTTTACTGGTTCTTTCAAGCAAATCTTTTGCTTTCTGATCACTTTGTCCGTTAACCGATGTTGCAATTAATACGGTAATAATTATCGAAAAAATTCTATTCATCTCACTGATATTCTAAATATTAAAAAAATAATTAATGGTCAAATCCTTCGGAATGCCAAGAAAAAATAAGGTCATCGCAGGCTATTCAATAATTGTTCCAAAGTATATTCGTCCTGAATCAACACCTGCCGTGCCTTGCTACCTTCCGAAGGCCCAACCACCCCTGCAAGCTCGAGCTGATCCATAATACGTCCGGCGCGGTTGTACCCGATGGCCAGTTTACGCTGGATCATAGATGTGGATCCAAGTTGGTTTCGTACAACCAAAGCAGCAGCTTCGTCGAAAAGTTCATCTTTTTCTGAAAGATCGGTATCCAGGATACCTTCTGCATCACCTTCCACTTCGGGCAAAAGGAACGCTGTGGGGAAGCTACGCTGGTCGGCAATAAATTTACATATGCTCTCTACTTCGGGAGTGTCGAGAAATGCGCACTGCACCCGGGTAATTGTGCTGCCACTCGAAATCAGCATATCGCCTTTTCCGATTAACTGATTTGCCCCAGGTGTATCGAGAATGGTACGGGAGTCAATCATTGAGGCAACCTTAAATGCAATACGCGCCGGAAAGTTCGCTTTTATAACTCCGGTAATAATATTGATGGAGGGTCTTTGTGTAGCTATTATCATATGAATTCCCACCGCCCTGGCCAACTGGGCAATCCGGGCAATTGGCATTTCTATTTCTTTTCCGGCAGTCATGATCAGGTCTGCAAACTCATCGATAATCACTACAATATAAGGCATATAGCGATGCCCTTTTTCAGGATTCAACCTGCGTTTGATAAATTTTTCATTGTATTCCTTAACATTGCGGGCATGTGCCTTTTTAAGAAGTTCATACCGCTGATCCATTTCCAGGGTCAGCGATGCCAGGGTGTTTTTCACTTTCTGGATGTCGGTAATAATAGGCTCTGTTTCATCGGGAAGCTTGGCCAGGAAATGCTTCTCGATGACCGAATAAAGGTTAAGTTCTACTTTCTTCGGGTCAACAAAAACAAACTTCAGTTCCGAAGGGTGCTTTTTATAAAGTAATGAACCAATAATCACATTTAGCCCTACCGATTTGCCCTGACCAGTGGCACCTGCAACCAGTATGTGGGGCATTTTAACCAGGTCGAACATAAAGGTTTCATTTGATATGGTTTTGCCTAGAGCTACCGGCAACTCTGCATTTGACTCCATAAATTTCTTCGATCCCAGGATACTTTTCATGGAAACCACTTCAGGATTCTGATTGGGCACCTCAATACCAATTGTCCCCCTGCCCGGAATCGGGGCAATTATCCTGATGCCAAGGGCAGCAAGTGTGAGTGCAATATCGTCTTCAAGGTTTTTGATTTTGGCAATCCTGATGCCTGGTGCAGGTACTATTTCGTATAGTGTAATGGTAGGCCCGATGGTTGCCCTGATTTTGGTAATCTCGATTTTATAATGCCTGAGTGTTTCAACAATTTTGTTTTTGTTGGCAATGAGCTCTTCGTTGGTTACCTCTGCATTGCCTGCCTGATGGTCGGCCAGTAACTCCAGCGGGGGCATCTTATATCCCGACAATTCAAGTGTAGGGTCATAATCGGGCATATTGTCATCAGGTTCGTACTCTTCCTCTTCTATACCATTGGCAACTTCAAGCTCGGCCAAAAGGTCATCCATATTATCATTTTCAACAGGTTGCTGCCCATCGGTGGGAGATTTAACCTCTATCCCAATACCCTTAATGTCTTCATTGTCCGGATCAAAAATGGCCTTAACCACGTCATCACCTTCAATTACCTTCGAAATATTTTCTTCAAAATCAAATTCTGCAATTTTTGGTTTGGGTTCATCATCAATCTCTTCCGTAACCAATTCTTTTAATTTAGCTACCCTTTCGCGGGGCTTAATTTTTTCCATCAGCCATGGAATCGATGACTTGAAAGTCATACCGACAACAATAAACATTGAAATCAGGATCAATAATAAGGTACCAATATGCCCAACCATGGAATTTAGCCAGTTGGCTACCACAAATCCAAAACGCCCACCTGGATATAGGAACGACCCCAATTCTGTTTTCATAAAAAGAAATCCTAATGTAAGCGATGTCCACAGAAGTAAAAACACAGCAAGTGAAAAATTCCGGTAAAAATGCTCACCTTTCCGGCCTAATATGTGTAGTCCAATTACCGACAAAAGGTACAAAAACACAAACGAACCTACACCAAAACCCCTGTTTATGATCATTTCGGATAGCCAGGCACCGGTTTTCCCTGATTTATTTTCGACCCTTATGTCGGAATTAAATACCAGTTCCTTCCATGAAAGATCGAGTTTACTCTGATCGGCATCGCCCGAAAAAATAAATGAAATGAAAGCTATGGTAAGGTAAAAGGTTATGGTCAGCAACAATATGGAAAAAAAGAAACTAACCCTCTGATCGGCAAAAATTGACCAGAACGATTTTCGGTTTCCGTTTTGTTTTCCTGTCTTTTTAACGTTTTTCCGCGTATTTGATACCATCTGGTTTATGTAATTTCCAATAAATCAATGGGCAAATGTATAATTTTTATCCATGTAATCCCGACAATGAAGCCTTCACAAAACTAAAATTGAAGGGTAATTTATTAACCGCCAATTGAAATCAATAACTGTAAATTGTTCAAAAAATTCTTTGAAACAAAAAATAAACAACGGTTGGGAACAAATCTTTATCAGTTTTTTTTGTCGGCGTTTTTTTTAAGTTTGCCGCCACCTTAAACAAATTTTGAGGATATGAGCAAACTTGCAGTAACAGCATTGGGGGGAAATGCCCTTTTGCGCGAAGATGAAAAAGGTACTATTGAGGAGCAGGAAAAAAATGCGGCAGAGACTGTTGAGAACCTGATTTTCCTGATTAAGGACGGTTACAATCTGGTAATTACACACGGTAACGGTCCACAAGTGGGAAACATACTTATGCGGAACGATGCCGGCGAAACGGTATATGGAATTGCACCTATGCCGCTCGATATTTGTGTGGCCGATTCGCAGGGTGGTATTGGCTACATGATTGAACGCATGTTGCGGAATGTATTGAGGCGCCATGATATTCGTAAAAATGTGATTACGCTGGTGAACATGGTTGTAGTTGATCCAGCCGATCCTGCCTTCGAAAACCCGGTAAAAGGCATAGGGAAAATCTATACTGAAGAAGAAGCCGATAAATTAATTTGCGAAAAGCATTGGATTTTCAAGCCATCGGGCAAAAGTTCGGGCGGTTACAGGAGAGTTGTGGCATCGCCCGAGCCCAAAGATATCATTAATAAGGAAACCATTGAAATGCTGGCCCGTTCGGGGAATATTGTTATCGCTGCAGGCGGAGGGGGAATACCAGTTTACCTGGATGAAAACGGAGACGTCAGGACCGTTGATGCAGTAATCGACAAAGATATGGCATCGGCTCTCCTGGCAACACAGATTGGCGCCGATGAACTCTATATCCTTACGGATGTGCCGTTCATTTATAAAGATTTCGGGAAACCAACACAGGAGAAACTCGAATTCCTGAACTACACCGATACAAAGAAATACCTCGAAATGGGCACATTCGGCGAAGGTTCAATGGCCCCAAAAATAAGGGCCTGCCTCAGTTTTATTGAGAATGGTGGTCGGAAAAGCGTTATTACCGAAGCCAAAAAACTCGAAGATAAAAGGTACGGATCAAAAATTACCATGGAATACGAAGATTAAAATTTACCGATATGGCATTCAATTTAAAAAACAGACATTTTCTGAAATTGCTGGATTTCACCCCACAGGAAATCAAATTTCTGCTCGATTTATCGGCCAATCTCAAAAAGGCCAAATATTCGGGTACAGAGCAACCCTTGCTGAAAGGCAAAAACATTGCCCTGATTTTTGAAAAAGCATCAACCCGCACAAGATGTGCCTTTGAAGTAGCTGCATTCGACCAGGGCGCCCATGTTACTTACCTTGGTCCATCAGGGTCGCAGATCGGGCAAAAAGAGTCGATGAAAGACACGGCAAGGGTTTTGGGCCGGATGTATGATGGCATCGAGTACAGGGGTTATGGCCAGGCTATTGTTGAGGAACTTGCCGCATATGCTGGAGTTCCGGTATGGAATGGACTCACCGACGAATTTCACCCTACACAGATATTGGCCGATTTTCTGACCATGATGGAACATACCGACAAACCTTTATCGCAGGTAAAGTTTTGTTACCTGGGCGATGCCCGCAACAATATGGGCAACTCCCTCATGGTTGGGGCCGCCAAAATGGGCATGGATTTCAGGGCAGCAGCCCCCGGAAAATGCCAGCCATCAATCGAATTGCAGGACACCTGCCGTGAAATTGCAGCGCACACCGGGGCTAAAATAACAGTGACCGAAGATGTAGCCGAGGCTGTTAAAGATTGTGATTTTCTTTATACCGATGTATGGGTTTCGATGGGCGAACCCGACCATGTATGGGCAGATAGGATTGAATTACTAAAACCCTACCAGATAAACACTTCTGTGATGAAACTCACAGGCAATCCCAAATGTAAATTTTTGCACTGTTTACCGGCATTTCATAACCGGGAAACCAAAATTGGCGAAGAAATATACCGGAAATTTGGCATCGATGCCATGGAAGTTACCGACGAAGTATTTGAAAGCGAAGCTTCTATAGTCTGGGACCAGGCCGAAAACCGGATGCATACCATAAAGGCGGTAATGGTGGCTACTTTGGCATAAAATCAATATTCCTTTACCGAACCTAATCCTTCCACTACCCTTCTGACGTTGGGATTACCTTTGTAGGTAACTTTGCCAGCGCCTTCGATGCGTACATCCAGTTCATCGGTGGCATGAACACTGCCAAAACCTAAACCTTCGACCCTGAAAACCACTTCCTTTGCAGTAAGTTCCCTTGCATTGACATGGGCAGCGCCAGCAACCCTGACCGAAAGTTTATCCGCAATGCCTGAAATCTCGAAAAGCGACGCGCCATTGCTCACCACTTCTATGGTAGCAGCTTTAATTTTGATATCCCCGTTAACTGCACCATCATTTATTATCCTGAGATCATCGAGCTCCACATAACCATCGGTTGTGAGTTTTACGCCTCCACTGATACCGAGCTCCTCCAGGTTACTGAAACCAATATGCAGCTCCATCCGGCTCAGGTTCAGATGGTTTCTCCTTACGTACAGCTTTAAGTTATCATTTCCGGTGTCAACAACCAGCGCATCGATATGAGCATCGGTCGGGGCCTTTACTTTCAGGTAGGGATCGGAAGTCTGGTAAAGGAAAACCCTGAAACCTCCTTCGAGATTGATTTTGCTGAATCCGGAAATTTCAAAATACCGGGTATTTACATCTTCCTGACCGGTAACGCCACAAGAGGTAAGTATGGTAACCGCAACGGACATAATGATGAAAATGGTTTTCATGATTTCAGATTATTATTGATATGGATCAAAAATAGGTTCATCGACCCCAATTTATAATATGAATACCGACGAAACACTGCTTTCAAACGATTAACCATGATAATACAACCGGTGAAACACTTAAAACCAACCGGATGGCTACTGAACCAGTTTCAGCAGGAGTTTTCTGAGATAGAACAGTGAATACAATACTAACAAGAAGAAAATGGCGGGTACTACATAGTCCATCACCCTGAGACCCTTTAAAAGGACCAGTATGCGAGCAACGTAAAAGAAACTCATCGAAGCAATTACGAAAAGCAACGGCCAGAAACGGCAATCCTGCTTCGTAAAAATAATCCATGCAGAAGTCATCCAGATCAGGCCAGTAAGAATCATAGCGCTCCCTTCGGCATATTTGAATATCTGAAATTTCAGAAACCCGAAGATGAGTGGGATAACACCTGCCACCAGTAAAGCCCTGGATATACTCCTTACAATTTTCAGGATGGTTTGTTTCTTTTCAGGACAGGGGAAAAGAGAAAACCTTGAAGGTTCAGTCCTGAATTTTTCGGACCAGATATCCTGTTCTGAATGGATAATTCCACGCCTGATTGCCTCCGATAGAGCCAGTTTTTGGGCGGTTGGTTCATAAAGTTTCAGCTTATTCAAAACCAATATAATTTCTTCATCCGAATATTCCTTCATCTGTTGCTCCAGCCGCTTCCAGAATTCATCCTCATCTTTATTTTTCATCCCGATTGAATTGTAATCAATGCCGAAAATACAAACAATTTATAATTTTGCCTGTTTAGTAACCAAAACAAAAAATGCCAGATATGTTTAATTTTGAATACAAGAACCCGGTTAAAATTTTATTTGGTAAAGGACAGATAGGCAAATTGGCCAAAGAACTACCCACCGATTCAAGAATTCTTGTCGTTTATGGCGGAGGAAGCATTTTTAAAAATGGGGTTTACGACCAGGTAGCCAAAGCTCTCGATGGATTCAACTGGGTTGAATTCGGTGGGATCGAACCTAACCCGACCTACGAAACCTGTATGGAAGCAGTTAAAGTTGCAAAACGCGAAAATATCGGGTTTCTGCTATCGGTGGGTGGCGGATCAGTTCTCGATGCCACAAAATTTATTGCAGCTGCCGCACTTTACGAGAATGGAGATCCGTGGAATTTACTGCAGCAACGCTATGTTATAAATGTTGAGAAAGCTCTTCCGATCTGTGCAGTGCTGACGCTTCCAGCCACAGGGTCCGAAATGAACGGGAATTCGGTTATATCGCGCCTAAGTACGCAGGAGAAAATGGCATTTACTTCGGAACATGTAATGCCAAAGTTTTCGATCCTCGACCCCGAAACAGTATTCTCACTCCCCGACAGGCAGGTTGCCAACGGAATTGTTGATGCTTTTGTGCATGTAATTGAGCAATACTTGACCTATCCGGTCAATTCACCCTTGCAGGACAGGCAGGCCGAAGCGGTTTTGCTGACCCTGATCGAAGAAGGCCCAAAAGTGCTGGCAAACCGCACCGACTACAATGCTGCCGCCAACTTTATGTGGAGTGCCACCATTGCCCTGAACGGCCTGTTGGGCGTGGGTGTCCCGCAGGATTGGGCTACCCACCAGATAGGACATGAACTGACTGCTTACCATGGCATTGACCATGCCCGTACACTTGCTATTGTACTACCCGGTATGATGGAAATCAGGCGCCAACAGAAAGAAACGAAAATCCTCCAATATGGTCAGCGGATATGGAACATCAATGAAGGGAGCGTGGACGAACGCATCGACAAAGCCATTCAGAAAACTGTTGAATTTTTCGAATCGGTTGGAATACCTACACGGCTACCCGATTACAATGTTCCATCAGAAACAATTGACAAAATTGAGCAAAGATTTATTGTACGGAACACCCGGATGGGTGAACATAAGGATATTGATGCAGCAGAGACCCGTAGAATTCTGGAACAGCAAATCTGAGAAAAAACAGAATGAAATTCAAGCCATATGGGTAAGTTCATTTCCTGACTTCGGCTTAAGTGAAGAATTTTGATGTTAGGATATTCTGCATTTGAGAAATGAAAAAAGCCAAATACTCCATATCCCATATCTAAGAAATATGATAATTTCGGGATATCATACCTGGTTAGCAAAGGCAAAATTGCAGCTGGAACCCGAAATTTCTTTCAGACTGCTCCCCCAAAATGCTACCTGAACGTAGTGGCCCCTAAAGGTTAATACTGGTTGATATGGTTTGAAATCCAATTACCTGATCGATGCTATGTACCTTTCGATCATTCTATCGAATTCTTTGACCAATAAAGAAACAACTGAATAACCAACAGAAAACTCTCTTTCCCCCACCCTTTTTACCGGCAGCACTTTGGGTGAGGTGCCAGTGAGAAATAAAGCGTCTATCTGATTCAATTGTTCAACCTGCAATGACTCATATCGTACTTGTATTCCAGTACATGAAGCAATTTCAATTACTTTATCACGGGTTATTCCGGGAAGTATATCCTGATCGGGTGCAGTAATCAGGCTATTATCCTGAACAAAAAAAACATTCGAACGGCTGCCTTCGGTTATCCTTCCGCTTTCGTTGACCAAAAAAACCTCGTACCATTTATTTTCGGTCATAAGCTTGTCGGCATTGTGCCTAATCCCTGCCTGGACTGCTTTTACATTCGGGTCGTTCCTGTGGGCATGGTACAGTCCACAATTGACTCCGGCAGCTACCATTTCGGGGGTTGGATAAAAATGGGGGATGAAATAGGCCTGAAACCTTCCATACGGCCTGAAACAGTAAGAAAACCGGATGTTTCCTTCTTCGATTCCATTGGATTTTATTAAATGGTTGAGCGCATTATAAACTTCAGCTTCTGTGAGTGGTATCTGAAGGTGCAATAACCACGCAGAGTGATAAAAACGCTTGAGGTGGTCATCTAAAAATAAGGGTACTCCATTGATCACCCTTACCACTTCATATATTTCAATACCCTGGTTTGGAGTATAATGCTCAACCATGAAAAGGTTTTCATTTTCGATATAAAATGCATGCAACAACATATGGCATCGGTTTTCGAAATAATTAGTAAATTTAGCCAAAAGAAGCAAATGATATGTCTGAACCAATTTCATCGGCCATAAAATTTAATACATTGAAACACCATTCAGGCTACATAGCGGAGTCGTTTGCCCGCTGGAGATCAAGCGACTTGAACACAGTTTTATATGAATTAAATGGTTTAGGGGCAAATCAGTCCGATATTTATACCGGGCATTTAACAGTTGGTAAAATTATTAATGAGGTTGCCGGAATTATTGATTCGTTCAATATTATTTATGGATCCGCATTGAAAAGATGGCTTGGAAGCCGGGATTACAGGGAAGTGTTTTTGAGTGATCATTCGAAGTGGATTATCCGGTTGGGCGAAGACCCTGAAAAATATATCCATATACATCCGGCACGAAACCAGGAGTGTGTTACCAGATTCAAGGCCAACCATTTGAAAGTAGCTATCTACATCACAATTTTTAATCAATTTCCTCAAATCGAAAATTCCAGGGAAACCAACACAATAATAAACAGAATCAGAAAAGAAATATTCGGTCTTTCACCCGTACGGTCGGTTTCAGAAAGCTGGAAAATTATTAATACCTTAAATTTTCTCCAAAATACTTTATCACAAAAGCTTATCTTTGAACCCGCCTGATAAAAAGCAAAATCAAAAAATAATAGACAGATCGAATGAAAAGACGTTCATTTTTAAAAAATTCGGCTATTGCAGCAGGTGTTGTATCTGCCACTTCGCCACTGGTATCGGCCGGGCAAACCCAACCAGCTGCGGATAAAGAGGTTTACGAGCTGAAGATTTACCAATTGACTGGCAGTAGTGCAAAAAATCAGATGAAAAACTACCTCACTGGGGCATTGATGCCTTATCTGAACAGAAAGGGGGGCAAGGTGGGTATTTTCTCCGAATATAGTCTTGAAGATCCGCCAAAACTCTTTGTTTTATGTACCTATCCCAATATGCAGGTGTATTTCAGTATTCTAAAGGAAATGGATACCAATGCAAAATTCCAGGCCGATGCCAAAGCATACCATCAATTGCCTGCCGACAGGCCGCTTTTTGAGCGTTACGAAACCTTGCTGCTCGATGCTTTTGACAGCATACCAAAGCTAAGACAACCCGATGTTGGAAGGGGCCTTTTGGAACTGCGCATTTACGAAAGCTATAACGAAGATGCCGGACGTCGGAAAATTTTAATGTTCGATAAAGAAGAGCTTCCATTGTTCGATAAGCTCGGGCTTAAAGCTGTATTTTTCGGCAAAAACATTGCGGGTGGGTTTATGCCTGCCCTTACCTATATGTTATGGTTCAAAGATATGGTACAGCGAAACGAAGCCTGGGCAAAATTTATCCCGCACCCCGAATGGATAGCTATGCGCGACAAACCCGAATATGCAAACACGGTGAGCAAAGTGCGTAAAATATTTCTGTTGCCCGAAGAAGGATCTCAGATATGAAAAAAGGGCTGCAAGATGCAGCCCTTTAAAGGTCCCTGTTATTTCTGCTTAATTTGAAGACAAACTGGTTTGTGCCCTTTTGATGCTGCAACCTACCGGTTTTGTTTCGGCAATTTCAACTTTTTTACCGCTGGCAATTGCTGAAATGGCATCTTTCAGATAATGTTTTTTAACGGCCGATGCATTGTCGTAATTGTCATCGATAGCTCCTTTATAAACCAATTTCATTTCCTTATCGAATAGGAAAGCATGGGGAGTGGTCTGACCTACAAAAGCGTTGGCAATTTTACTTCCTGTATCAATAACATAGGGAAAGTTATAGCCTTTGTCGGCAGCATGTTTTTTCATCTCTTCCATCGAATCGACACCATTGCGGTTGGCACAGTTGGAGTTAAGTAGGATCATGCCTATTTTGTGCTGATCGGCCCATTTCTTGGTTTCGATATAACGGCCTTCCCATTTGATTACAAACGGACAGGTATTTGAAGAAAACATAACCAATACACCATTTTCTCCTTTAACATCGTTTATGCTGTACTGCTTTCCGGATATATCGGTCATTTTCACATCGGTTAGGGTGGATTTATCACCGATTTCGAGTTTTTGAGCATTAACTGCCAATGCGAGCAGTAAAAATGCGGAAACAAATAATAAGGATAATCTTTTCATTTCTTTCATTTTTAATTGTTTGTTTTTATTCATTTTTTAAACAACCTATCAGAATGATTTGTTTACACTCAAAATAAATTAAAGATATTTTTATCTTATTTTTTGGATTTTTATGCATATTGAAAATATTAGGAAAGAATACAGGCGCGAATCCCTGAATAAACAAAGTGCAGGTATCGATCCTGCCGGTATATTCAAAAAGTGGCTTGATGAGGCAATAATATCTGAAATCCCTGAACCAACAGCTATGGTTTTATCCACTACCGGACCTGATGGATTCCCTCAGTTAAGAGTGGTACTGTTAAAATCATTCACAGAAGAGGGCTTTGTATTTTTTACTAATTATAAAAGCCAGAAAGGAAAGGCAATTGAAAAAAACCCAAAAGTAAGCCTGCTGTTTTTCTGGCCTGAATTAGAGCGACAAGTGCGGATTACCGGACTGGTTGAAAAAATCCCGGCCGATATTTCAGAACAGTACTTTGCATCCCGCCCGGTTGAAAGCCGTATTGGAGCCTGGGCATCGTCGCAAAGTAATGAAATCCCATCGCGCACCATTCTGGATGAAAAATTCAGCTATTACCAGCAATTGTATAAGGGGAAGGAAATTCCGATGCCCGAAAACTGGGGAGGTTACCTTGTGAAACCTTTGAAAGTTGAATTCTGGCAAGGCCGTGAAAACCGTTTGCATGACCGCATCGAATTTCATCTGCAAAATAACGATTGGATCAAATGCAGGCTTGCACCATAAATTAACCTTCGAAATCGAGGCTGAACCTTTGTTTCAGATAGGCCAGATCGGGATTTTTCTGCAACATTTCTTCAAATTTATCGCCATCGGTATAAACAATTTTATCTAAACCGGAACAAGAAATCTCAGTAAACAAATCAATATTTGAATTTTTCAGTTCACGGCGTAACCATGTAACTATTTGTGGTTTAACAGCTTTAATAATGTCGTCCTGTACATAGTTGTCAATCTTCAGTAAAATTGTTCCATCACATTGCAATACCGGATCGCGTGCTAAGGTAGATTTCAGGTTTGGCCTATCATCCAGCAAGCCTAAATATTGTTTCCATTTTGATAGAAGCTGTTCTTCCGAGAATTTTTCGGACAGATCATTTTGGGTGTATAGTTCGTGCTGCTCTTTAAAAGATAATTTTTCTTCCGGCAGTAAGGGGCCATTGAGTAACGATTTAATGGATGGTCCGCTTAAATTCCGGCTTAATTTCCGAAGGGCTGGTTTTGTTTCTTCAACCATTACCTGCACTGCATCATTGCGCCTTACAGGTTGGCCGGCAGGTTCGCTGAAAAAGGGTTCCAGAGCCAGAGGGTTACTTGTTTCAGCTATTTTTTTTTTAAGGTCAGTTGTGAAATTCTGATCAGGGCAAGTTCGACCGAAAGGCGTTTGTTTTGTGTTGTTTTATATTGATAATCGCATTCACTGCTAATCCTGATGGCCTCAATAAGGAACTCTGGTGGGCAAAGTGAAGCCTGTGCCTTGTATCGTTCCCTGATGTCACCACCCACTTCGAGCAACTGTACCGTTACCAGATCGCGGCTTACGAGCAGATCTCGGAAATGGCTGGCAAGGCCTCCAATAAAATGCTGGCCTTCGAATCCTTTATCGAGTACTTCACTGAATATCATCAATACTTCAGGAATATCATTCTTAAGAAAAAAGTCAGTCAACCTGAAATAGTATTCGTAATCGAGGACATTCAGGTTTGCTATCACATCCTGATAGGTAATTTCTCTTCCTGAAAAACTTACAATCTGGTCAAAAATTGAGAGGGCATCTCGCATGGCGCCATCAGCTTTATTTGCAATCACATTCAGTGCGCTGTGTTCAATACTGACGCCCTCACTTTGTGCCACATATTCGAGATACTTTACAATATCACCTACTTTAATCCTGTTGAAATCGAATATCTGACAACGCGACAGGATAGTAGCCAGAATTTTGTGTTTTTCGGTAGTGGCAAGGATAAAAAGTGCATGACGGGGCGGTTCTTCCAAGGTTTTGAGAAATGCATTGAAAGCCTGCGATGACAGCATATGCACCTCGTCGATGATATATACACTGTAACTTCCTATCTGTGGTGGTATGCGAACCTGGTCAATCAAGTTACGGATATCATCTACCGAATTGTTTGAAGCTGCATCAAGTTCATGAATATTGTAACTGCGGTTTTTGTTAAAGGCTATGCATGATTCGCACTCGTTGCAAGCTTCATTTTCGGAGGTGAGGTTACTGCAGTTTATGGTTTTGGCAAAAATACGGGCACAGGTTGTTTTCCCAACCCCCCTTGGACCACAAAACAGATAAGCATGGGCCAACTGTTTGGTTTTGATCGCATTCTTTAATGTCGATGTTATAGAATCCTGGGCCACAACCGACCGGAACGATTCCGGCCTGTATTTTCGAGCTGAAACAATAAAATTTTCCATAAAAAGTGCAGCTTGTGCTTCGCGATGCCAAATATAGGTAATCCGGCTCAGATTAACAGGAAAAAAATACTAACAATGCTCCCAATCGCTAAACTATTCAAATTAAAATTCGTTATAATTTTGAATTTTAAAGATATATTGAAATGAGAAAAATATTAACAGTAGCAATTTTTATCATGACCATTACAACCCTATCGGCTCAGGTTAAAAACCTTCATGATTTCAGGGTATCTGCAATTGATGGCAGTGAGTTTGATCTTGAGTCGCTCAAAGGGAAAAAAGTGATGATCGTGAATACGGCATCAAAATGCGGCTTTACCCCTCAATATAAACTGCTTCAGGAACTGTACGAGACATATGGCGGTGAAAAATTTGAAATCATTGGTTTTCCGGCAAATAACTTTTTGAACCAGGAACCCGGGAGCAACGAAGAAATACAAAATTTCTGCATTGCCAATTACGGAATTACTTTTCCTATGATGTCAAAAGTTTCTGTAAAAGGGAAAGATATACATCCGCTATATAAATGGCTGACAACAAAATCTGAAAACGGCGTTTCCGACAACAATGTATCATGGAACTTTCAGAAATTCCTGATTGATGAAAACGGGAAACTGGTCGAGAGCCTCTCTCCCGCTACCAAACCCGATGATAAAAAAGTGATCGGATGGTTAATCGGGAAATAACTTTTCAATTAATCTCCTGATTGCTAATATATTTATTCAAAATTCTTGTCATCTGTTCAATATCCTCAGTTATGGCTTGAGCCGAAATGGTCGCCCCCGAAATGGCATCGACATTTTTACCCGGTTCAAGGTTCACATCGCCTTCATAACCGGTAAACTGCCTCAACCACCCCCGCGATGTAATACCATGACCATGTGTAGCCTGGTAATTAAAAACCCGTATTAAACTTATTTCTCCACCTTCATTAAAGAGAATAAAATAGTCAAAATACTCGCTTTCAGAACCGGTTATTACCTTCCCATTGGAACAACCTCCACTGCGACAGCTATTCACCCTCCCAATATAAGCATACCCTTTAATTTTGGCATCAATTGAAAAAAACTTTCCTTGTAAAATCACTTTATTTTGAAGATCAGCTACTTGAATTTCCTTTAATTGATTTGCTCCCACACCAAATGCCGATTGTAATTCCCTTATAAACAACCGATGGTTATAATCCAAATCTTTAGAAATCAACCAACTTGAAATCAACAACATAATTGTTACTTTCATAATCTGGATAGTTTAAAACATTATTCCAATACCTGCATTGAACGTTTTGGAATACTGTCTAGATGCCATGTTTTTCTGATACTGAAGATCGGCCTTTAATACAGCCCCCTCTGTTATTTTCCAACCCAAACCGCCAATCCAGACGCGGTTATGGTACGTATCCTTTCTTTGGGTCAAAACATCAACCCTGTGGTGGGTATTGTATTCTTCGTATCTGATAAAAGGAATAAGACCTGTTCTGATGTTTTGAAAAGGTTGAAAAACATTGTAAGCAGCCTCAAGATAATAACCCATCATAGCATTTCCCACATCGTTTCGCAATCCGGCCACAGAAGTGAATTGGTTATAGGCTTGTGTATTGCTGAACGAGGTATAATAGTATTGCCCCCTGAGCTGTAGTCCTTTGAGCGTATATCGGGCATCGGCACCAACCATGGCAATGCCTACAACCGATGAATCGGCCCTTGCAACCCATGTTGCATTATTTTTATCGAGGTTGTGGTAAAGCCTGCTCTGTGTGTCGCCAAAATAGCCAGATAATCCTACATTCAGGCCTCTGATCCCATAAAATTCAACCCTGGCTGATAAATTGGGTGCGCTTATGTATGAATTTGCGCCCCTCTGCCTTCCACTCCTTAAACCACGCCCGGTTACAATACCTTTAGTATCATATCCGTTAAAACCATTAACCAGGTAAAGCTGATACCGTATATCCGACTGGTAAAAATTGCCCGTAAATCCAAAGCCCAACTCACGCCAGGTTGAGGGCGCTATTACATAATCGAGCAGTGGCCTCTCCACTCCATTATAGGTTGGAGGTTCATGATATTCATTGATAATGCCCATAGGAATAAGCAGCAACCCTCCCCTGAAGTTCAACCAGGGTAAAATCCGGTAGTTAAGAAATGCCTGTTCAATATAAACTTCAGTTACATGTTCGTACTCAATTTCCGTTATAAACTGTGTCCGGGAGTCGAAATTAAAACCAAATAGCATAACAAAACGGTGAATATCGAGAATTCCGTTGTAGCGCCTATCGTTCGAAAATTGCTGGTTATAGTCGACCTGGGCATATCCACCTATGGTAATTTTCCCATCGGTAGCCAGAAGTTTCTCGGCCATATTTTCATATTTAGCCTCCTGAACAGAAGTGTTTTGAGATATTAAAGCATGAGTGAGAAATAAAAAAAACAATGCAACAAATAATGATTTCATAGCAAATTTATTTTAATTGAGTCTAAATAAATGCAAATATAGGGTGGTCAAAATTCCAATGAAATACCTAGTAATAGGTATTTTTTTGTTAGTCATATGAAGAAAAACAGGAAAGTTTCGAGGTACATTAGTAAATTATTATATTATTTCACCGAGCGCTTTTTTGAACGTATTTATGGCTCTGTTCCGGGCAAAATTGTGTTCGACGATTGGACTGACATACCGTAATGTGCCTGCTTCGGGAACCCATTTCCTAATATATAATCCATCAGGATCAAATTTTTGTTGTTGCATGATGGGGTTGAATACCCTGAAATAAGGTGCTGCATCGCATCCTGTACCAGCTGCCCATTGCCAGTTTCCGTTGTTGCTTGCCAGTTCAAAATCGAGCAGTTTACCGGCAAAATAGGTTTCGCCCCAGCGCCAATCGATCAACAAATGTTTGGTTAAGAAACTTGCTGTTACCATCCGCACCCGGTTATGCATGAAACCGGTGTGATTAAGTTCACGCATACCGGCATCAACAAGCGGATAACCGGTTTCGCCTTCACACCAGCGTTTAAACTCTTCCTCGTTGTTACGCCATGGGATATGCTGGTACCGGGCTTTAAAAGGTTTGTCAAGCACAAAAGGAAAATTTTCGAGTATCTGAATAAAATAGTTACGCCAGATAAGTTCATTCAGAAACACTTCACTCAAATTCAAAGCCCTGCTGGTAATTTCTCGGATACTGATGGTACCAAACCGTAAATGGATTCCCAGCCTGGTTGTGCCACAGACCCCAGGCAAATCACGCCGATCACCATACCTCTCAATTACATCATCGCAGGGATGGCAACTGGGAAAAGAAAAAGGAAAAGTTTCAAAACCCAATTCGTTTAATAAGGGCAGGGGTTGTGGCCCTATTGGTAAAAGCCTGTGCAGTTTTTTCTCAGAAGGGAATAAATGAAGGTCTTTTTTAATAAGGGTTTCTTTCCATTTACGACTGTAAGGGGTAAAAACGGTGTAGGGGGTTCCATCGCTTTTCAATACATCACCGGCTTCAAATATTACATGATCTTTAAAAGTATGAAATTCAATACTTTTGTTATTCAGAAAGTTCCTTACCTCTTCATCTCTTTTCAGGGCATAAGGTTCATAATCACGGTTGGCATATACCGCCGAAATAATGTACCTATCCGTAAAATATCTGAAAGCATCAGAAGGTTTGCCATGGTAAACCACCAGTGTGGAACCAACCTTTTCAAATTGGTGCTTTAACTTTTCAATTTCACTGTAAATGAACAATACACGTGAATCTTTCGTGGCTGGCAGTTTTTTCAGAATATCCGGATCGAAAATAAATATGGGCAAAACCGGCACTGGCCCCGAAAGGGCGGCATCAAGTCCTGTATTATCATTTATACGAAGGTCGCGGCGAAACCAGAATATAGCTATTTTGTTTTCCATTATTATGAATTGAATTTCGTAAACAATAAAATTAAAAAAATAGTTCCATTAGAATTGAATCCTGATAAGATTAATCCTACTTTTGAAATTTTAAAATGGAACATATATGTATAATATTCTCACCTTAGGTGATGATTAAAATACATGAGAGCCTGCCTGGCCGGTATAGTCGGGCAGGTTCCATGATGTACCTGGAAAACAAAACATTTTAATAGAATGAAAAATTGCAATAACTATGACCAAAGGATTTGCAAGCGATAATAATGCTGGGGCACATCCCGAAATACTGAATGCTTTGGCTGAAGTGAACCAAGGCCATGTGGTGGGCTATGGAAATGATCCATATACAGCAAAGGCCATTGATCTGTTCAGAAATGAGTTTGGCGATGATACCGAAGTTTTTTTCGTAATCAATGGTACCGGCGCCAATGTGTTGAGCCTGGCAACCCTCACCCGGAGTTACCATTCGATAATATGTGCCGAAACTGCGCATATTCAGGAAGACGAATGTGGAGCACCCGAAAAGTTTACCGGGTGCAAACTTTTACCGGTTCAGGCACAAAATGGTAAACTCACCCCCGAAGCAATACAGAAACATCTGAAGGGTTTTGATTTTGAACACCATTCGCAACCCAAAGTAATTTCCATATCTCAGGCAACCGAAATGGGTACGGTTTATACAACTGATGAGATCAGTGCAATTGCTGACCTGGCCCATAGCCATGGCATGTACCTGCATATGGATGGTGCGCGCATTGCTAATTCGGCAGTTGCGCTGAATCTTCCTTTCCGTAAATTTACCCGGGATTGCGGTGTGGATGCCCTATCGTTTGGGGGGACAAAAAACGGCATGATAATGGGCGAAGCCGTACTGTTTTTCAATCCTTCGCTCACATACCAAACCAAATACCTGAGAAAACAGTCGATGCAGCTATTTTCGAAAATGAGGTTCGTCAGTGCTCAATTTCTGGCATATTTCAACAATGACCTTTGGAAACGGAGTGCACAACATGCCAACAGTATGGCACAGTTGCTGACCGATAAATTATCGGATATCCCTCAAATAACCATTACTCAGAAAGTTGAAGCAAACGGTGTTTTTGCACGTATTCCACCGGAAATCATTGGCCCTCTCAGAGAAAAATTTTTCTTTTACATCTGGAACGATAAAATCAATGAGGTAAGGTGGATGACCTCATTCGATACTACCGAAGATGATATCTACCAATTTGCTGAAACCATAAGAAAATTACTTGGCTTGTATGCCCCTTTATAAATACTATCCTCATAATACGGAAGCTGACGACCATGAACTTGAAAAGAAAATTTTCAGGCATAGCTTGCTTTTGCCGGCATTTATTGTAGGGCTTTTCTGGCTTGTTAAGCTGATAGAGCTGGTAATGGGCTATTCTTTTGTGAAGGGTGGCGTATTCCCTCATCACTTTAAAGGAATTCACGGCATTTTAACTTCTCCGTTTATTCATTCAGGTTTTCCGCACCTGATTTCCAATTCTATTCCATTTTTTATTCTGATGTTTGCCCTAGTTTATTTTTACCGCAGCTATTCGTACAGGATATTCTGGCAATTATACCTGCTTTCGGGAATTTGTGTCTGGATTGCAGGGCGTGAAGCATGGCATATTGGCGCCAGCGGCGTTGTGTACGGAATGGCAGCTTTTCATCTCGTAAGCGGAATCATACGGAACGATGTAAGGCTGCTGACCCTATCGGTTGTCGTAGTATTTCTTTATGGGGGAATGGTTTGGGGGATGTTCCCCATAAATCCCGATTTTTCATGGGAATCGCACTTATGGGGTGCCATGTCGGGTATCATCCTAGCCTTTTATTACCGGAAATATTCCATAAAACGCACCTCATTCGAGTGGGAAAACGACGATGAGGATGATGATGATCAAAATGAACAGGATATTGGTTTAAAACCTCGCACACCACAAATCAATGGGATTCCTCCCGAAAAATCTGATGAACCAGAAAAGGGACAATCGACCTTGACCCGATCAAACCCAATAAACTACCAATCCAATTCAACACGGATCGTTCCCGGCAGGGATAATCCTGATCAATAGGTTGGGAACAATACATAAGGCGGGTAAAATGGTTTTAAAAAAAGTAGTACATTTGTCGCCATTAAAATATAAACCGTTCTATAAAAAATGATTAGCAGGCGAACGATCAGGATTAAGGTGATGCAAACGTTATATACATATTATTCATCACCCGAAAAATCGATCAATAATTCAGAGAAAGAGTTGTTTCATTCTTTGAGCAAAACATACGATCTTTACCACATGGTTTTTCAGTTGGTACTCGAACTTGCCGATTTTGCCCAGTTGAAAATTGACAATAACCTTAACAAACTGCGTCCAACTCACGAAGACCTGCATCCCAATACTATATTTGTTGAAAATCAGGTTATCAGGCAATTAAGTATAAACCGCAGATTGAAAGCCTACATTAACCAGACCAAAATTTCCTGGGCCAACCATCCTGATCTGATCAAAGAGCTTTTTGCTTTCCTTTCAGAATCCGATTTCTATGCGGAATATATGAATTCCAATGGGCTAACCTATTTGGATGATAAACGGTTCATCGAGAAAATTATCAACAACATCATTTTAATTTCGGAAGATGTTCACCTGGCGCTTGAAGAAGACAGCATTTACTGGAACGACGATCTAGACCTGGTTGCAGCAATGGCCACAAAAACCATAAAATATTTCAACGAAGATTCGGATGAAAATCAGCCACTTTTGCCCAAGTTCAAAGACGAAGACGACAGGCAATTCGCCGTTGACCTTTTCAGAAAATCCATTTTGAACAACGACGAACTCAGGTCAATAATCGATCAGCACGCCAGCAACTGGGAGCTCGAACGGATTGCTTTTATGGATATTCTGATTATGCAGCTTGCTTTGTGCGAAATGATGTATTTCCCATCGATCCCAACAAAAGTTACCCTCAATGAATATATTGAGATGGCAAAATATTACAGTACCGAAAAAAGCCGTACTTTTATCAACGGAATTCTCGACAAAGCTTTAAAAGAACTGAAACAGAACAATAAAATTGTTAAAGTCGGACGGGGCTTAATCGGAGAATAGGAATAACAGCAAAAATTAACAAATAAAGGAGACAAAAACATGAATTATTTACTTATGGCCCCTCAGCAGGAAGGAGCCAATCCGCTGATGACTTTTATGCCACTGCTCATCATTATCGTAATTTTTTACTTTTTTATGATCCGTCCTCAGGTAAAAAGGCAGAAAGAGTTGCGTGCTTTCCGCGAAAGCCTGACCAAAGGCGATAAAGTTGTTACTACCGGAGGCATTTATGGGAAGATTGTGGAAGTAAAAGATAATTTTGTTATGATGCAGGTTGACAACGAGGTAACCATAAAAGTTGACAAAGCGGCTGTAATAAAAGATATGAGCGACGCACCTCAACAGCGGTAAAGAAAAACCTGCCAATTGTAGTAAATGCTGTCTGAATTGCAAAGTTTCAGACAGCTTTTTTATTTTGATTTTTAAAATTAATTCAGGCAAAAATATGATATTAATATTTTATTAAATGAAACTGGATGTTAACAGCTTTTTGTTAATTTCGGCTTAACATTACTGGTTTTCATTTTGAAATTATTTATTTGAATTTCAGGCAATTTACAAATGATGAACATCAAAAATAAATCGATAAGAATAATAAACCTGGTGCTCAATCCTGATTCGATTCGCAGCAATCAGCGGCTGATCATTTTTTTCATCTGTCTGTTTATTGCCACCATTTTATGGTTCCTGAATGCACTGAGTAAACAATATACCACAACTATAAATTATCCGGTCAGGTATGTTAATCTCCCTAAAAATAAATTCATAATCAACGATCCGCCATCAAAATTACAACTTAGGGTAAATGCCTTTGGTTTTACGCTCATGCGGTATAAGTTAAGCCTTACCAACTCTCCGGTTCAATTGAATATCACGGAAATTATGGAGGAGAACAGATTGAGACCGGTTAGTTTTTTCAATATCCAATCGGCAACCATTGTAGAAAACATTAGGGAGCAGTTCAGCAGCGACATCCAGGTAATAGATGTGAGGCCATCGTTGCTTCAATTGGTGTTCGACAGTCTTGAAAGCCGGATTGTGCCTGTTGCACACAATCTTGAACTGCATTTTCCGACCAGGTTCGGTCAGTCAGGCATAGTTGAAATAATCCCACCTTTGGTTGAAGTAACCGGCCCAAGAGCCGTCGTTGAAAACATTGATACAATCTTTTCGCAGCGCAGAACATTCAGAAATGTAAAAAGTGACCTACAAAAGGAAATTTCACTTGAAATCCCCGATAAAATAAAGGTGAATCCTGAAAAAGTAATGGTCAGGATACCAATTGACGAATTTACTGAAAAGAGTTTCTATGTTCCCATTTTACTAAAATCAAAACCGGGCGAAATAATAATCAGGCTTTTCCCCCGCGAAGCTGAAGTAAGTTTCAGTGTCCCTCTTAAACAGTTTTCTCAAATCACTCCTGAAACCCTTGAGCTTTACATCAAATGGGAAGATGTTGAAAAAGGCCTGTCCCATTTACCGGTATATGCAAGTCATGTTTCAGACGGTATCAAATCTTTGAAAATAACACCTGCCCATGTTGAGTACCTTATCGAAAGAAACTGATAAGCCATTAAAAATAGGTATTACAGGCGGTATTGGAAGTGGCAAATCGTTGATTTGTAAAATTTTTCAAATTTTGAAAGTACCGGTTTTTGAAGCCGATGGCGTGGCAAAACTGATTATGAACCAAAATCCCGGGGTAAGGTCGGCATTGATCGGTCTGTTCGGTGATACTATATACGATGAAGAAGGTAATCTATACCGGCAGGCAATGGCCCAGAAAATTTTTAACAATCAAAATCTGCTCGAAAAAGTAAACGGCATAGTCCATCCTGTAGTCAGACAAAAATTTCGGGAATGGTGGATGCAACAAACAGCGCCCTATGTTATACAGGAAGCAGCTATTTTATTTGAAAGCGGGGTCTATAAATTTATGGATTTAAATATACTGATTCTATCGTCAGAAGAACTTCGTATTAAACGTTTAGCCGGACGTGACGGTTTGACAACACAACAAATCAAAGCCAGAATGGACAATCAGTGGACTGATGATGAAAAATTGCCGCTGGCCGATTTTGTAATATATAACTGCGAAAAGGAATTTATAATCAATCAGATTCTTAATATACATCAAACAATTTTAAACTATGGCAAAGTTTGCTAAATGGATTGGGGGCGGCCTGGGATGGGCAGTAGGCGGGCCGATAGGTGCTATTATTGGTTTTGTTATTGGGTCGGTAGTTGATGGGTCTGGTGTAAACATCAGAAAGTATGAAGGTGCGCAATCCAGACAGACAACTGCTGGGGGTTACCTGATGAGCCTTCTGGTCCTTATAGCTGCTGTTATGAAAGCCGATGGAAGGGTCATGCGCTCGGAACTTGATTACGTGAAAGATTTTTTACGCCAGAATTTCGGTAATGAAGCAGCCAATGAAGCGGTAAAAATGCTTCACGACCTGATTAATCAAACTATTCCAGTCAGGGATGTCTGTCGGCAGATTGAGCGGAATATGAACTATTCGGCACGCCTGCAGTTGGTCCATTTCCTTTTTGGAATTGCCCTTGCCGACAAAGAAATCCGCGCCGATGAACTGAAACTTATCGAATTTATCTCATCCGAAATGGGCATTTCCGACAATGACCTGAAATCCATCAAGGCTATGTTTATCCAGGATACCGGCTATGCTTACACAATTCTGGAAATAGATAAATCGGCAACAGATGATGAAATTAAAAAAGCATACAGGCGGATGGCTATGAAATATCATCCCGATAAACTGGCCAATATGGGGGAAGAATTTCAACAGGCTGGACAGGAGAAATTCAGGAAGGTAAACGAAGCTTATCAGGCAATCAAGAAAGAGAGAAATATTACCTGAGAAAAAATCATGTTTATGTGTTCAGATTGGATAAATCTTCAAATTCGAAATCAACAAAATCATTCACTTCATTGATTTCTGATTTATCATTTTCCATTGGCTGTTTCCGATCAATGAAATCAATGATTTCTTTCAAACCATCCACAAATTTTACAAAATCTTCACGGTAAAGGAAAATTTTATGTTTTTCAAATACTGGTTGCCCGCTTTCCTCAAATCGTCGTTTACTTTCTGTAATTGTAAGGTAATACTCTTCCTGACGGGTACTTTTTACGTCAAAAAAATAGGTTCGTTTACCAGCCCTGATCACTTTTGAATATATATCCTTGTTAAATCTGCCTCCAGTAGAATCGACCGATTCATCATTTTTCGAGAATTCCATGGTTCTTATTTTAGTTAACGATTATGGTTGAGGTTTCAAAAGTATAAAAAAAATTAATCCTATACCAGAATTTTATCGCTGCGTGTTATAATATTCCATTGCATTAGATAGAACCCTCCTGATGTTTTGTTATGCTTTATGTCAACCGGATGGGTACTTAAAAATTCGGGCGGGCGTGCACCAACCATTTGAGACATGCGGGTCCAGAAATTTATTGCTTCGGATGGTTGATAACCTGCCATAGACATAAAAATCAATCCGAGCTCATCAGCTTCATACTCGTGCTTGCGTGAGTAAGGAAGCATTACCCCTACCTGAGACCCTAAACCATAGGCAGTGAGGAACAGCGCCTGTGTTGCTTCAGGGTTTTCACGTAAAGCCTTCGACAAAGCAATTCCCCCCATTTGTACTATTAGTCCCTGACTCATTCGTTCGTTTCCATGTCGGGCAACTGCATGGGCAATTTCGTGACCCATTGCTAATGCAAGACCATCTTCGTTTTGTGTAAGCGGCAGTATTCCAGTGTAGAAAACCACTTTACCGCCCGGCATAGCCCACGCATTGGGTGTATCGTCTCCAATCAGGTTGAATTCCCACTTGAAATCGATTATACGGCTGGCAAACCCGTTATCGGTCAGATACTGCTCAACAGCCTAAGCAATCCGGGTACCCACCCTCTTCACCATATCAGTTTGTTGTTTGTTGGTCGAAAGTTTATTCTCTTTCAGAAAATCACCATAACTGGTTAGGCTCATTTCAACAAGGGTTGACTCGGGAAGCAAAGCCATTTGTGTTCGCCCGGTCAGGGGCACCTGAGCACAGCCGCCTGCAAAAATTAATGCAGCTGTGGAAATTATAATAAAGAATTTATTCATAATTCAGACTAATCTGAATTTTAGTTCGGTAAGGTTACAGAAATTCTACTTATAGATTTCCTTTTTAGCCGCCAGCAACGTATTTTGTAATAAAGATACCCGAGTCATGGGTCCCACCCCGCCTGGAACCGGAGTGATCCATGAACACAATGGAGCTACTTCATCGAAACGAACATCACCTTTCAAGCGGAAACCCGATTTGGAAGTCGGATCGGGGACACGTGTAGTACCCACATCAATCACAACCGCACCTTCCTTAACCATTTCAGCTGTAACAAACCCCGGAACGCCGATGGCCGCAATCAGGATGTCAGCATTTGAGCAAATTTTCTTCAGGTTCTGTGTCCGGCTGTGGGCCACAGTTACAGTTGCATTGACTCTTTTATGCGACATAAGTATGCTCAATGGCCGTCCAACAATATTGCTTCGTCCGATGATTACACAATTCCGGCCGCTTGTTCCAATTCCATATCGAATAATGAGCTCAACGATCCCAAACGGTGTAGCCGATACAAAACATGGCAGGCCTATTACCATACGTCCTACGTTTACCGGATGAAAACCATCCACGTCCTTTGCCGGACTGATGGCTTCGATTACCTTTTGTTCGTTTATGTGGCTGGGCAATGGTAATTGCACAATAAATCCATCAATATCAGTATCCTTGTTGAGTTGTTCAATTTTCGAGAGCAGCACGTTTTCGGCAACAACGTCTTCGAACCTGACTAAAGTTGATTTGAAACCAACTTCTTCGCAGTCTTTGATTTTATATGCAACATAGGTTTCACTGCCCCCATCGTGCCCCACGAGAATGGCCGCCAGGTGAGGAGCCCTTCTGCCCGAAGCAACCATCTTTTTGACTTCATCCGCAATTTCGGCTTTGATCTGAGTTGAAATTTTTTTCCCGTCGATCAGATTCATTCTTTCAATTATTTTTTCAATAAATCTGTGGTCATCTTCGTTGTCCCTGCATTCCAGCCATCATACGCTGCAGGTTCTTGCCCTGGGCTACCATTTTCATCATTTTGCTGGTTTCGGCAAATTGTTTCAGTAACCGGTTAACCTCCTGAATATTGGTCCCCGATCCTTCGGCAATTCGCTTACGGCGGCTGCCATTCAGAATCGATGGATTTTCACGTTCTTTGGGTGTCATCGAATAAATAATGGCTTCTATGTGTTTAAAAGCATCGTCATCAAAATCAATATTTTTCAATGCTTTCCCCATCCCTGGTATCAGCGAGGCAACATCTTTCAGGTTACCCATTTTTTTGATCTGCTGAACCTGTTTCAGAAAATCATTGAAGTTGAACTGGTCTTTGGCAAGTTTTTGTTGTAAACGTTTGGCTTCAGCTTCATCGAATTGTTCTTGGGCTTTTTCAACCAGCGAAACAATATCACCCATTCCAAGAATACGGTCAGCCATACGGTCGGGGTGGAAAACTTCAATGGCCTCCATTTTTTCGCCCGTGCCGACAAATTTTATGGGCTTATCGACAACCGAACGAATGGAAAGTGCAGCTCCGCCTCTCGTATCACCATCGAGTTTCGTTAATACAACCCCATCAAAATCGAGCCGGTCGTTAAACTCTTTGGCAGTGTTAACTGCATCCTGACCGGTCATGGAATCAACAACAAACAAGATTTCATGTGGCTGAACTTCGGCCTTAATTGCAGCAATCTCCTTCATCATCTGCTCATCAATGGCCAACCGGCCTGCGGTGTCGATGATGACAACATCAAACCCCTGAAGCTTTGCATGTTTTATGGCGTTCCGGGCAATCATAACCGGATTCATGTTACCTTCTTCGGTATAAACTGGTACGCCAACCTGATTGCCCACCACCTTAAGCTGTTCAATTGCTGCCGGACGATAAACGTCGCCTGCGACCAACAAAGGATGTCGGCCTTTCTTGCTTTTGAGCAAATTGGCAAGCTTACCCGAAAATGTGGTTTTACCAGACCCTTGAAGCCCCGACATCAATATAATGGATGGATTTCCCTTGATGTTAATGTCGGTAAATTTACCGCCCATAAGAGTTGCTAATTCATCGTGAACCAGTTTAACCATCATTTGTCCGGGTTTCACCGATGTAAGCACATCCATACCAAGAGCCTTCTCCTTCACCGTGTCGGTAAATGTTTTGGCAATCTTGTAATTAACGTCGGCATCGAGCAATGCCTTACGGATATCTTTCAGCGTTTCGGCAATATTTATCTCGGTGATCCTGCCCTGCCCTTTCAAAAGCTTAAACGATCTTTCGAGCTTTTCGCTCAGATTCTCAAACATAGACTATTAAAATAATTACCTTGCAAAAATATAAAAATTGTTGAGGATGCCTGAATCAAATTGTTAATGGATGGTTCAACCATATGGGGAACAAACGAAATACAAAAAAAAAATAAGTAGGACTTGATTATATGTTTATCTGCTGAATGTTAAGTTTTATTATATTAAAATAATTTTTAAAGAATATATTCTTTATATTGTCTTTTCAGAGTATTTTTACATCACGCAAAACATTAAAATGACATGTAAGAAAAACATAGAAAAGTATCAAGTAAAAGTTCCTGAACATTCTATCAGGAGGCTTTCAGTTTATCTCAGGCACCTGTACACTGCCAGGGAAAATGGTCATTTCAACGTTTCTGCCCCGGCTATGGCAAAAGAGTTAGGTTATGATCCCACTCAAATTGTTAAAGATTTTGCAATAACCGGTATAAAAGGTAGGCCCCGGGCAGGTTACAATACATATGAGCTTATCCAGTCAATTGAAGACTACCTGAATTTTGATAAAGCAAACCGGGCTTTTCTCGTGGGTGTCGGTCATCTGGGCAGCGCTTTGATTGCTTATCCGCAACTCGAAAGCTTCGGGTTAAAAATTGTAGCCGGTTTTGATATTGACAGCCAGAAAACAGGAAAGCTTATCCACAAAGTCAACATACTACCGATCAGCCAGTTGGCAGAACTTGCAAAGCGGTTAAAAGTTGAAATCGGAATACTAACCACCCCGGCAGAAGTTGCTCAACAAACTACAGACCACATGATTGATAGCGGAATAAAAGCCATTTGGAATTTTGCCCCGATAAACCTCAAAGTTCCTGAAAATATTATTGTCCAGAATACTTCCATGTACTCCAATGTGGCAATTATGCTGAAAAAGCTTCAGCTTTCAAAACAAAATATTTAACCAATTAGCTTATTAGTATCATTAAAATTTAAAAGTCGTGAAAACAACAGAAAAAATTAGAAGTAAAATGTACACCTATATAAAGAATTATTTCTTTATTAATTTATTAACCGTTGAAAAAGAAGAGAATCCCAAAGCCGCTAACAAAACTTTTGAAGATGGAGTCGAAGAAAACTGTTCGCTCGATTTTGATGAATACCGGGACATTTATTTGACGCGCTGCAGATGGTCATAATCCTATTTTTCTGATTTCGGCAGATCATACTAATTGGTTATTTTTGCTCCGCAAAAGTTAAAAGATGGGTAAATCAATATACGAAATTATCGCCGATAGATCGGGCATAACACCGAAACAAACTGAACAGACAATCCACTTGCTTGATGAAGGTTGCACGGTGCCTTTTATAGCAAGGTACAGGAAAGAAAAAACAGGAAGCCTTGATGAAGAAATTATTGCAATTGTAAAAGAGCAGTACAACAAATTACTTGAACTAGGAAAGAGAAAGGAATTTATCCTGATGGCTATTGATGAGCAGGGAAAACTCTCACCCGATATCAGGAAAAAAATAGAGGCTTGTTATGATATGCCGGTACTTGAAGATATTTATCTTCCCTATAAACCCAAACGACGCACCCGAGCATCCATTGCACGTGAAAAAGGGTTGGAACCCCTTGCCGGGATTTTAATGAAGCAAAACGAAAAAAATCCGGAAAAGAGTGCTGAATCTTTTCTGAACGATAAGGTCGAAACATTAGAAACAGCATTGGCGGGAGCACGTGATATTATGGCCGAATGGATAAGTGAAAATGAAAGGGCAAGGAATATTGTTCGAAACAATTTCAGAAAAAATGCTGTAATCCAATCGAAGGTAATTAAAGATAAAGAGAAGGAAGCAATAAAATACACCGATTACTTTGATTGGAGCGAACCATTGCATCGTTGTCCGTCGCATCGTTTGCTGGCCATGCGTCGTGGGGAAAAAGAGGGCTTCCTGAGGGTTTCGATTGTTTGTAATGAAGCCATGGTGACCGAACAGCTTAATTCCCTGTTTATTTATGGATACAATGCGTCGTCGGTACAGGTGGAAAAAGCCATTAAGTACTGTCTGAAACGATTGATTCTGCCATCAATTGAAACAGAGTTCGCCAATCTTTCAAAAGAATTGGCCGACAAGGAAGCCATTGGGGTTTTTGCCGAAAACCTCAGGCAATTGCTTCTTGCGCCACCTCTTGGGCAACTCAGGATACTGGCGATCGATCCGGGATACCGCACAGGGTGTAAGGTGGTATGCCTCGATGCTCAGGGAGATCTGCTCCACAATGAAACCATTTATCCGCATCCCCCCCAAAATGACAAAAAACTTGCAGCAAAAAAGTTAACATCGATGGTTGAAGCGTATCAGATAGAAGCCATAGCCATCGGAAACGGAACGGCTAGCCGCGAAACAGAATATTTTGTGAAAAACCTCCGGTATGATCGCATATTAAAAGTATTTGTGGTGAGCGAAGATGGCGCTTCGGTTTATTCAGCTTCACCTATTGCCCGTGAGGAGTTTCCCCGATATGATGTAACTGTGAGGGGAGCAATTTCTATTGGACGAAGGTTGATGGATCCGCTTGCTGAATTGGTAAAAATTGATCCGAAAAGCATTGGGGTTGGTCAGTATCAGCATGATGTGGACCAGAAAGAGCTCAAAAACAGTCTCGACAGGGTTGTTGAATCGGCAGTAAACAGTGTCGGTGTAAATGTAAATACGGCAAGTGTACAATTGTTGACATATGTTTCGGGACTGGGACCGCAACTTGCCCGAAATATTGTGGAATATCGTAAAAAAACCGGTCCGTTTTCATCGAGGGATAAACTGAAAAATGTTCCCCGAATGGGTGCAAAAGCCTATGAACAGGCAGCCGGTTTTTTAAGGATCCCTGAATCGGAAAACCCACTTGATAATTCAGCGGTTCATCCCGAGACCTATCCCCTGGTAAATGCAATGGCATCAGACCTGAATTGTGATATCAGGCGTCTGATACAAAATAATGAATTGATCAGCAGGATTGACATTTTAAAATATGTAAACGATAAAACCGGCCTTCCTACACTTAACGATATCATGAACGAATTATTAAAACCCGGACGCGATCCCCGTTCCAACATAAAAGTATTTGAATTTGCCGATGGAATTTTTAAAATTGAAGACCTGAAACCCGGCATGATATTACCAGGTATTGTAAATAACATAACCAAATTCGGAGCGTTTATCGATATAGGTGTAAAACAGTCGGGGTTGGTGCATCTTTCCGAAATTGCAGACCGATTTGTTTCCGATCCGAATGAAATAGTCAAACTTCACCAACATGTAATGGTAAAGGTCCTCGAAGTGGATATTCCCCGAAAAAGGATTCAGCTATCCCTTAAACAGGCAAAATGAGAAGGTTGATGTTACTCCTCGTCCTCGTCTTCGTCAAATTCCTGCTCGAATTCCATTTCGAGGAATTCTTCTGCCTCCTCAATCAATTGGGCTACTAATTCCTCATTTTCGGGCTCCTCATCAATCCAGTGTATTTTCTGATTGCTCCAGAAATCATCAATATCACTTTCGATGATAAAACGTGGATTTTCGTTGTGAACCACATAAATGGACTCGGGAGCCTGAAGTGAATTGTCGGCCAATAAAAATTTTGGTAACATGTTTTTTCCTTTTTGGTTAAATAACAAATGTACGGTTTTTTTTTACCTTGAAATCCTATTTTACAAACCTGAGTAAAAATTTAACATGGCAAATTTCGATGGGAAATAAAAAGTTACCATCCGGGAAGGAAATTCACCCCAAATGACCTGTTTTTCCAGCCTCCGTTCTGAAAAGGTATTGCATAATAAGGTTCAACGATTAATGCTCCAAGCACATTTATCCTTAATGAAGTTCCGGCGCTGAATACAGGTGTCCGGATATCAAAATCTTCAGGATCCCAGGCAAATCGTACCTTTTCCCCTCTATTCCAGGCAACTCCGCTGTCGAAAAACAGGTTCAGGTCACTCAACAGCCATTTCGATTCGAAAACCGATAACCTTTTTGGGCCGGTCAAGGGTAACCTTAGTTCCACATTTCCCACCAGGACTTTTGACCCGGAAAGGTGGCTGTAATTAAACATTCCTGACCCGGAAAATCCGGAATTGTAAACCGAAATGTTTTCATAACCCCTTATCAGCCATGGATATCCCAGGTATATAGGTAAAACAACATCGGTATCCGAATCCTTTCCATAACGGCCATAGTGGTACAACCTTGTTGCCAGGGTAAATGGCCTGAGATTGATATACCTGCGGTGGTCAGCCATTCCGGTTAAAAAACCTACAGCACCAAAATATTTCTCAATCTGGTATCTCGACCTTTGTCCCCTGAGCGGAGCAGTAAGGCCAAAAAATGAATTGTCGTGGACATAAGCCAAATCAATTTTCTGGTAATTATTCCCTTGTGGAACCGGCATGCGTTCCTTTTTAACCCCGATATTAAAACCTAAATTATCGATATAATTATTGTACCTGTCAAGGCGGTAATAGTACCATGAAGATGAAGCTCCTGCCTCAATTCGCCTGGTTTGCGATAAAGTATGAAAAGAAAACACCGATATCTGGTCTTCGAACATCCTGAGGTAATCAAGCACAAGGTTTATAACTGGCATTTTGTACTCACCATCTTTGTCTTTAAAAGTCAGTGAATCGAGTTTCATAAACATACTGCCTGCCCTGTAAGGGATATGCGATGCGGTTGCTCCCCATTTAATACGCCTTGTCTGGTTAATATAGGCAACCTGCCCACCAAAATCATAAATCTCGCCATTCAGCGCCAACACTGAATGAAGCTGATTGTTCCCTACTATATCGCTAAAAATCATATTTACACTACCACCCATATTGTTGTTGTAATAGCGCCCTGATGTAATGCCAATATTGGCTGTATTCGAAATATAATCAAGTTTGAACCTTGGGCGGTATGGCACCTGGATAAAAGAGTCGGGAGGAAAAATAATCTTCTGATCAGTCCGGTAATAAAGGAGGTTGTCAACAACATTATCGGCCAGATGAACCAGTGGTGGAAGCGTTGCAGCTCCCATATCAAGCAGGTTTTTGTATATTGGTTCGCTTCTGAATTCATCGGGAACTGCATTGTAAATTTCATAATTCTTTTTAAAATAATGTGTGTATGCAACATTCCCTGTGGTGCGCGATACACTGATGGCCGGTGAAAAATGGGTTATTCCACTGATCCCTGTCCTGAAATTCGTCAATTTGAACAGATTTCCAGAGGTAAGGTTATATTGGTAAAGGTTCCGGAAGCCATCTGCATTTGAAAGAAAATAAACCGAATTGCCATCGGCCGAAAAACGGGGATTCAGGTTGTCAGCGCCTGGAAAAACTTCAAGCATGCGAATTTCTCCCGACTCAAGGTTTAAGATATTTAATGAGAAACTGAATTTTCTGGAATCTTTTTGGTTGTAAACACTTTCTGCAGAAAAAACAATGCTCTGCACATCGGGCGACCAGTCGGGATGAATTTCGGAGTAAAAACTATCGGTCAACCTGCTTGTTTTGCCAGTTTCAAAGTCAAAAAGATATAAATCGCTGATCCCGTTAACAAGACCTGAAAAAACGACGTACCTGCCACAAGGCGACCATTCGGGGTTTGAAAAGGAAACAATATCACCAAAATCGATTTCGCGGATTATACGTCCCCTTTTAACATCGGCAATGGCCAACCGGTTTTTTCCTTTCCGGAATACAACAAAACCAAACTGGCGACTGTCAGGCGACCAGGTTCCGCTGGTTTCAATAAAACTGAAGTCGTCAATATCAAAATTCCGGTTAATACTGGAAATCTTACGTTTAATTTTTCCGCTTTTAGCATCTGCCAGATAGAGATCGAGGCTAAGGACATCCCTTTCCGAAAAAAACGCAATGATTTTGCCATCGGGGCTTAGAGAGGGTGAAAGATTCAGCCTGCCAGCATTTTTTTCCGATAAAATTTTAGTCCCGGGAATGTATTCCAGAGTGTCGGCTATAAATAGGCCAAAGTGGTTTTCCATGGCGCTTTTCCACATTCCCGAAAGTGTTTTTGAATCATAACCAAGTATATTTTCGAGCGCTTTATCGACTCCAACCCTCGCCGCTTCAAGAAAAAGGGGAATAATAAGGGAATCGCCCCAGGTTTTACCTACCATCGAAAAAAAGGCGTGACCATAACGGTACGGAAAATATCTCGAAACGTTGGAGAGCTGACGGATGGTGGGGAAATCATCGTTAATCAGGGCATCACGCATCCACATGGCAGTGTGTGCATCCACGCAACCTATCGAATAATATTCTGCCATCCCTTCGACCATCCAAAGCGGAAGGTTACCGATAGAAAAACGTTTGGCGGTATCTGACCTGAGCAACTTATTGAACTGGAAAGCATGCACCAGCTCGTGTCCCAAAACATGGTCGGTTTGAGCTACGGTTGGAGCAACCGGCATAATTACTCGGTTCTTCAACGATTCTGTTACACCTCCGGTTGTAGTTCCAATTGAGCCACTTACTGCATTGGTCTGTTGAAAATCGGGGTGATTGGCATACAGGATAATTGGATTCCTGTTTGGGAAGGTATCCCTGAAAATTCGCTGATGGATCAGATACCACTCTTCTGCACGATTGGCGAAATTTTTAAGCAGCAGATCGTTCGTAAGATTGTGGTAAATTTCAAAATTGGGAGTTTTCACCACATCAAACCGGAATGATTTATAACTTGGCTTATTCCGCCCGAAATATTGCGCTTCCGAAAGTAAAGGAAAACACAATATCAAAATTAAAATCCCTAACCTCAACTTGTAGTCAACATTTTCCATAAATCCCTGTATTATTTACAGTAATTCAATCATCAAAAATCCCTGAAATAATATCAAACCTTCTACAATCAGGAGGGTTCAAATTGCAGTCTTGTTTATTGTATAAAAGCAATATCATAAACAAAACTTATGCCATTGTGTTTGAGTGGACAAATCATGAAAAGATCGTTATAATGATCCGGTCAAATTTTAGGTTTTTAGTTCAACTACTGTAATTCCTGCACCCCCAAACTGAACATGTTCATCCCTGTAAGAAGCGACCATGGGCTCCGATTTCAGGAAGTTACGGATCAATTCTTTGAGTATTCCATAGCCTTTTCCGTGAAGTATCCTGATTTGTTTTACTTCAAACATAACTGCTTCGTCGATCATTGCCTGAACTTTTGGCAAAGCTTCTTCAGCCCTCATACCGCGAAGATCGATTTCCGATTTAAAATTCATCCGCCGTTCGCTGTACTCAAGAGTAAGCGATAAACCTGACCTGCCGGTGTTTCGCTTTACTTTTCGGGCTTCTTTGCTACTGATTTTTTCAATACTGCCTACAGGCAAAGTCATCATCAGGTTTCCAAGGGCAACCACTGCTGTTTTTTCATTAAGATCAACTAGTTCCCCAATATTTTCCTGACCCTGGATACGGACTTTATCACCCTTGCTTAGTGAAGTTTTATCTCCTGCATCTGCCTGTATCAAAGAGTTATTTTCAGGGGGATTTTTTTTGCGACGATTTTCATTCTTCTGGAGTTTTTCAATTTTTTGGGATATAATATCCCTTTCATCCTGTTTCTCGAGCGACAATTGCGCCTTTAGTCCTTCCAATTCAAGCCTGTATTGCCTGGTTTTATCCTTATCGGCCTGCGACTCCCTGATACCTCTGATTATATTTTCGATTTGCCTGTTGACTTCTGCCAGCATTTGTTTTGCTTCCTCTCGTGCATTCCTTATGATCTCTTTACGGGCCAGCCGCAATTCATCCAATTCTTTACCGTAGGTTTCAGCCATTTCATCGACCGCTTTTTCAACTTTTCTGATTTTCTGGCGCTTGATCTCCCAGTAATGCTTGTCACGTGATATAGAACGCAGGCTTTTGTCAAATTCGATATGCTTTTTACCCACTTTTTGAGTGGCATCATCCAGTATATCGTCAGGCAAACCAATTTTTCGGGCAATTTCGAATGCAAACGAACTACCCGGTTTACCTATTTCGAGTTTAAACAGCGAATCCATTTTCTGTGAATCGTAAAGCATTGCGCCGTTTACAATTCCATCAACCGATGAAGCAAAATGTTTCAGGTTGGTATAATGGGTGGTAATCACACCAAAAGTTTTCTGCTGATTCAAGCGGTTCAGAATAGCTTCGGCGATTGCCCCTCCCAGCATGGGTTCAGTACCGGTGCCAAACTCATCGATCAATATCAGGGTGCGCTCATTACTGAATCGCAGAAAATACTTCATATTCAGAAGGTGAGAACTGTAGGTACTCAGGTCGTTTTCGATTGACTGCTCGTCACCGATATCAATAAATAACCGATGAAATATGCCAGTTCGGCTTCCTTCCATAACAGGGATGAGCAGGCCACATTGCAGCATATATTGAAGTAAACCTACAGTTTTCAGGCAAACCGATTTTCCTCCGGCGTTCGGGCCCGAAATCAATAATATATGGTTCTCCTCAACAATTTGGATATCGAGTGGCACAATTGACCGGTTTTCCCGCCTCAATGAAAGCATGAGCAAAGGGTGAACTGCCTGTTTCCAGAAAATCAGGCTTTTATCCGAAATATCGGGACGAATAGCATTAAACTCATTGGCCAATAACGCTTTTGCCCTGATAAAGTCAATTTCGCCCAAAAAACCGTTTGCATAAATCAGATCATCAATATAAGGTCTGATATCATTCGAAACAGCCACTAAGATGCGGATGATTTCCCTTCGTTCGGCATATTCCAGTTCGCGTACTTCATTGTTCATTTCAACAATCTCTGAAGGCTCAACATAAGATGTTTTCCCTGTAGCTGATTCATCGTAAACAATACCTTTTAGTTTGCGTTTATTGGCCGACAAAACAGGAATAACTGCCCTTCCATCGCGTATAGCCACCGATGAATCATCATCTACCCAGCCCTCTTTCTGTGCTTGCTTTAAAATTGAATGGAGCCTCTTTGAAATGGAAGACTGAAGGTTAAAAATTTCGCGGCGGATACGTGCAATTTCAGGGGAGGCATTATCACGGATTTTTCCCGACTTATCCAGAATACGGTCAATCCGTTCGGTAATGTATGGATATACCCTGACCTGTGAAGCTTTTTTGGACAAAAGTGGTAACATTTCATGGCGTGACCCGCTGAAAAATGAAACAATGGCTTTTAATGTCTCGAGCACCCTTTTCAAGTCGAACAACTCTTCGGTTTCCATGTACCTCCCCTCGGGTCTGATCCTTTCAAGCGGACTCCTGAGATCATAATAATAACTTACCGGGAAACCGGGAAACTCCCTCAGAATACGAAAAAATTCATCGGTCTCTGTGAGCATTGCAGCAACCAACTGATATTCTGACGAAAACACCATCCGATCGACCAATTCTTCACCCAAACTGCTCAGACACCTTTCCCTGAGCATTTCACGGATACGGTCAAAACCAATCTTTAACTCAAAATTATCTGGATAAATAGCCTTCATAACAGTTTGCAAATGTATTGAAGATATTGTTTATCTTTACAAACTACACCTAAAATGAATGTTTCAATGAACGATGCTGAATCAATGGCAGTTTATTCTTTAGTGCTGATAGTAATTCTGTATTATGGCTACTATTTTACTGCATTCTCTAATAATACCCCGAAATGGTTCAAAAAAATATATTTTGAAAATCACGCCACTTACCTCTTTCTATTTCAGAAATTGTCAGGTTTTTTAATGTTGGGGCCCATTGCGGCACTGTTGTTTTATCCATTCTTTCAACCAAACTGGAAAAAGACCTACTTACATATTGATGTGAATATTTCGATATTTATTCTTTTAACCATTTTGATCCCTTTAATTGTTATACTGATTTATTTTTCATCAAAGAACAAGGATATTTTTAAAAGAATTCCTCATATGCGTCATAAAAAATGGGACTTTAAAAAAATTTTCACAAGTATAACAGGTTGGGGCCTATATCTGTTGGGGTATGAATTCATTTTCAGGAAATTGTTACTTTTTTCCTGGACCGAAGCTTATGGGATACTTACTGCTGTAGTGGTTAATACGGCCGTGTATTCTGCTTTTCATCTTCCGAATGGAAGAAAAGAAACCCTTGCATCACTATTTTTCGGAGTTGTATTATGCCTGATTTCACTTCAAACCGGCTCCTTTATTCCTGCATTTATTCTACATTTCACATTATCAGCATCTACCGAAATGTTTTCAATATACCACAACCCCGAAATGGAATTCTCGTTCAGTAAGCATTGATTATGGCCAGATATTTTGTAACAGGCAGTACTGGATTCATTGGCAAAGAGCTTGCAGTGAGGTTGTTAAAGGCAGACAACCAGGTACATATACTCGTTCGCGATAAGAAAAAGGCAGAAGATTTAATCAATGTCAACACTTCTGTTTTTGAAGGCAACATTACAGATTACACGATGGTTGAAAAAGCCATGCAAGGATGCAGTTATGTATTTCACCTGGCAGCACATGCAAAATCATTTGATGAAGACCCTTCAGTTTTCGATAAAATCAATATTAATGGTACCCGTAATATTCTGGAAGCAGCGTTGAAAAATGGTATATTAAAAGTGGTTTTTACCTCAACTGCGGGAACTTTTGATGTTACAACCGATTGTGAAGATGCAAATGAGCAGAGTCAAAAACCTGATGAATATTTTACCGATTATACACGTACAAAACGTGAAGCAGAAATGCTATGTGATCATTACTATAAAATGGGATTAAATATTGTTATAGTGAACCCTACCAGGGTATTCGGACATGGGTTGATCGGTGAAAGTAACTCCATTACAAGGATTTTAAAATTATATTGCCAGGGAAAATGGAGGATAATTCCCGGAAGCGGGAATACTTATGGAAATTATGTGTTTGTTGATGATGTGGTTGAAGGCCATCTTATGGCCATGGCAAAGGGAAAGCCGGGTGACTCCTACATTCTCGGAGGTGAGAATCTTACTTTTAATAATTTGTTTGCGTCAATAAAAAAAGCCTCATGCAGGAATTACACCTTATTTCATATTCCATATCCTATCCTATGGACAGGTGCTGCAATTATGGTTGCTTTTGCCCGTTTATTTAAGCGGAGGCCTTTGATTTCACCTGCATGGGTTACACGTTACCTCCAGCACAGGCGACTTACGAGCAAAAAGGCCGTCGAGGAACTGGGATACAGAATTACACCTGTTGAAAAAGGGTTAAAACTGACCATTAAATGGTTAAAAGATAATGAGCTGAACGATGAAAAACAGCCATGAAACCTATTTTACATTAATAACCGGAGCAAGTTCGGGAATTGGAAAAGCTATGGCTTTTGAATGTGCGGGCAGGGGACTGAGCTTGTTTCTTATTGCACTCCCTGATACTGGCCTTCGTGATCTAACCTGCCTGATTGAGCAAAATTATCAGGTTTCGGTAAAATATTTTGAAACAGATTTAAAAAGTGAACAATCTCATCGCAAAATTTTTAATTACTTGATAAGTAATAATTTAAAAATCAACATCCTGATAAATAACGTGGGTGTGGGTTATAACGGAAATTTCGAAAACCTTTCAGAGGAAAAAATTTCGGATATGTTGATTCTCAATATGCGAACTACTACCCTATTGACGCAAATATTGATTCCAGAACTTAAAAAAGCTCCAAAAGCATTTATTTTGAATGTAGCGAGTTTTGCAGCCTTTTCACCTTTGCCGGGCAAAAGTATTTACGCTGCTT
>JBBIHB010000017.1:0-67443 GCA_037447215.1 Bacteroidales bacterium | reverse complement strand
AAATCCAGCTTGTTTTCATCCGAATTGGGGGGTCAGCTTGCTCCGGTCTATCCACAAGCGTTTAAATCCCTGACTTAATTCGTGAAAGAAAAAATTTGCTGTCGAAGAAGACAAGTCACCCAATCCCCGGCTGACAATTTGATCAAACAGGGTTTAATAGAGAAATTAATGGCGTAATAACCAACTCTGGATTAAGTATGCCAAAATATTATACTTTTATCCACCAATTTGAATAAAACCACATAAAAGTTTTTGAATTGAAGCGTAAATTCGTAACCAACCTGATATTGCTGGTTGCCCTTAACCTGCTGATCAAGCCTTTCTGGGTTCTCGGAATTGACCGCACTGTGCAAAACGTTGTGGGGGCCGAAAGTTACGGGCTTTACTTTGCCCTGTTTAATTTTTCAATGATCCTCAATATAATGCTCGACGTGGGGATTACCAATTTCAACAACCGCAATATTGCCCAGAATCGGTTTCTTTTACACAAACACTTATCAAATATTGTAGGCCTTAAACTTATACTGGCAATAGTTTACGCTATTTTCAGCCTGGTAACTGCTGCTGTAATCGGATACGGCAAAATCCAGTTTCATCTTCTTTTCTTCCTTATAATCAATCAGTTTCTTGTTTCATTTACCTTATATCTCCGTTCGAATATCAGTGCATTGCTTCTGTTTAAAACCGACAGTTTACTTTCAGTACTGGACCGAACGCTCATGATTGCAATATGCAGTGTATTGCTTTTCACCAACCTGACCCGGGGTGTTTTCCATATTGAGTGGTTTGTATATGCCCAATCTATTGCTTATTTGCTTACAACTTTGATTACCCTGGCTATTGTTATTTCCAAAAGCGGAAAATTCACCGTCAGATTTGACAGGAAATTTGCCCTGGTTTTTCTCAAAAAGTCGTATCCTTATGCTTTATTGATTTTATTAATGGCATTTTACAACCGTATCGATTCGGTAATGCTCGAACGTTTGCTTCCCGACCCGATCGGAAAAAGGGAAGCAGGGGTTTATGCGCAGGCATTCAGGTTACTCGATGCCGTAGCCATGTTTGGGGCACTTGTAGGTGGGTTACTTCTGCCTATGTTTTCCAGCATGCTCAAGAAAGAAGAGCCCGTGAGGCCAATCGTAATTCTGGCCACCGCCCTGCTGTTTATACCATCGGTCATCATTGCCGTTTCGAGCTTGCTTTACGACAGGGATATAATGTCGCTCCTATACCATTCGCACATCGAAGACTCAGCCGATATGCTTGGGTTGCTGATGACTGGCTTTATCGGGATTGCCACTACCTATATATTTGGCACTCTCCTTACAGCCAACGGAAGTATCAGGGAACTTAACTATATGGCTGCCGGCGGAATGTTGTTAAATGTGGTATTGAACCTAATTCTGATCCCGAAATATTTTGCCCTGGGTTCGGCCATTGCCGCTATGGTTACGCAGCTTTCAACTGCAGGGGCACAGGTGATTATTGCCTCATACATTTTCAAACTGCGCCCTGGGAGAAGTTTTATCGTAAAACTTATTGTATTTATTGCAGGCGTTGTTCTTATTGGAATTTTGTCGCGGTGGGTCGAAAGCCGGGCTGTTGGCTATTTCAGTATGATCGGTGCCGGAATGTTACTGGCCTTCTTTACCGGATTGATTAATATACGTGATCTGTACAAAATTATTGTTTATAAACAATGAAGAATCGTCCAACCATCGAAGACCTGGCCGATCCATCGAGGTTTGAATTGCTGGCATCGGTCGAACATTCGCGTATCAAGGATTTTGTGCTTAGCCAGGTAATGGAAGACCGGAAAATTGTACCCATCTATATGATTTATCAGACAACACTTTTTCTGGCTGCAATTTTCTTTCTTACCCGTGCAATTGTAATCGCCTTAAAAGGCGACAGCAATTATCTGTTCATTACCCTCGGTTCAATAGCTTTCAGCCTCACACTACTTGTTGCGATACATGAACTTATTCATGGGATGGTATTAATACTTGCAGGAGCACCAAAAGTGCGGTTCGGGATGGTGCCCGGAAGGTATATTTTTTATGCCGAAGCCGATAAGTTTGTTTTAAGCCGGAGACCCTTCCTTTGGGTAGCATTTACACCGCTGGTTGTGGTGCAACTGGTTACTGCAATATTAATTGTCTATTGGTATTCACAACCCCTTGTCTATTTCCCAGTTATGGTCATGTGCATCCATAGTTTCTTCTGTGCCGGCGATGTTGCTTTGGCCACCTTGTTTTACCGCTTCCCTGGCAAAGAAGTTTACACTTACGATGATCACAAACAGAAGACCAGTTATTATTTTCTACAGAAATAATATCCTAATTCAACTTCGAATTCAGCTGCCTGTAAGCAATTAAACGGTGGTACCTAGCAGAAAGGTCTTTGTAATATACAAATATCTGATAATCGTTCTCGGTTTCCCAGAAACTTCCTTCCAGATTGATATGATCGGCTGATACTGAACCTTCGGGAACATATACATATAAATAATTGTAGTAACCCTGTTTTAAAAGCAATGTAAGTTCATACCTGCCCGTTTCGAAATTCCAGGTCATTTCGTTACCTTTATTGGCATTCCAGTTCGAAAGCTCTCCGAAAACATTGATGGTTCCACCTAGCAATGGAGCTTCGAGAGGAAGGGTGAAATGCACAAACTGGTAATCGCACTCGGTATCGAAATCCTGCACCCTTTCCTGGCTTTCAATCACAAACCTTCCGTTCATTTCCCGGTATGGAAAGTACCGTTTATTCGACCTTACCTCGCCGGGATACAGGGTAATATGGTAATAAGGCCTGAAAAATGAAGTTTCCATAACGCCTTCACCACTAATACGCTTGTTGCGTATATCAAAATACCTGAACTCATTTCCGGCAGTAAAAACATTTTCACGATTATAATCGTAAATCAACCGTCCATCTTGTATATATATAGGTTTAATGTTGCGTTTGGCATTGTCCCATCGATTATTCTGCGTAATAACCACATTTACTTCGTCGTGTGGGTTATTTATTCTCAATCGGGGATGCAAAACCGTAAAATCCACTTCATGATTTTCACCCTTAAAAGCATCGAGGGTGGCACGGCGGACCGTTCCTTCAATCTGCGCCGAATTTTCTGTAATATAAAACCTGTGCGACAAAACAAGGTCTTCTTTGTTTTGATTTTCGTAAACCAGCAAAATGTAATTTCCAGAAAGTTTTAACTGAACCTCTTCGTTGGGAATAGCCAATTGGTAATTTATGTACCCAAAAGTTGTGTTAAACGACCTGGCATAATCAGTAACCGGATTTTCAGGAAAGCCTGTTAGATATTCATTTTGTCTTACAAAACTTTCATTCCAGTTGGGATCGCAATGCAAAATTGTATAGTAATAATTCTTAATCTGGTTCGAAAGATCATCGAACTTCAGGATCAAGCGGGCATTTTCACCAAGCTCGAGTATCGGGCCCGAAAGCTCGAAACCCTCGCGAAACATCTGAACAGATTTGATCTCCTCACGAAAAACTGCATTTTCGTGGTAATATGGGTTTACCTGTCCAAACGATACAAACGAAACCAAATAAAAAAGGTAAACAAAACCGATCTTGATATTCATAACAGGATTTTTTAAACTCGCCGACAAAAATAATACCCTAACCGTAATTGGCAATTAATCATTTATTTACATTTGATATAATTAAAAACTTCATGTAAATTTACTGAATAAGAGATATTCATATTAATTTTAGTCCTCATTCTTGCAGAGATAACGAATTAAAATATCTGTATATTTTGAAACTTGAATGAATAAATTGATGTTATATTGAAGAATTTTTCATTTTACGTACTTTTGCGTTCAATATTGAAATTAATTCAAATCAAATATGTCGAAAACGATAAAACTCAGAAAAGGGCTGAAAATCAAGCTGAAGGGAAAAGCTGAAGCAATTCTTGAAAAAGCTCCCGACGCTGATCAATACGCCATAAAACCCACCGATTTTGCGGGATTGACTCCAAGGTTATCAGTGAAGCAGGGGCAGGAGGTAAAAGCAGGTGAGGTGTTGTTCTACGACAAATACCATCCGGAGGTTTATTTTGTTTCGCCTGTGTCGGGCGTTGTTTCGCTTGTCAACAGGGGAGAGCGCCGGAAAATTCTGGAAATTATTGTTGATAATGATAAGAAGCTTGACTCCATTGATTTTGGGAAAGCCGATCCTGTTGCACTTGATCATGAGGAAATCAGGCAAAAACTGCTGAAAAGCGGGATGTGGCCTTTCATAAAACGCCGTCCCTATGGGATTGTGGCCCGACCGGATGAAACTCCCCGCGATATTTTTATTTCAGGATTTGATACAGCTCCACTCGCCCCAGATTATGAATTTGTCTTAAAAGGACAGGAAAAACTGTTTCAAACAGGAATTAATGCCCTGAAAAAGCTTACCCCAGGGAAAATCTATTTGGGTTTACCTGCTCATAATGAAAACTCAATTTTTAAAAATACCACCGGAATTGAAATCAACTTTTTTGATGGTCCCCATCCGGCGGGAAACGTGGGAATACAAATACACCATATTGCACCGGTAAATAAAAGCGAAACTGTTTGGACCATCAATCCTCAGGACGTGATTTTTATTGGACGCCTTTTTGAAACCGGCAAGGTTGATTTTACCAAAATTATAGCCCTAACAGGTTCAGAGGTGATAAATCCCAAATATGTTCAGGTAAAGTCGGGAACACGGTTATGTCCAATAATTGAGGGAAAACTTTCAGAAAAGCTGAAAGTAAGGATCATTAGTGGCAATCCGTTGACTGGATCCAGATTGATCTGCGATAATTTTTTAGGTTTTTACGACAATCAGATAACAGTGATCCCCGAAGGTGACGATTATGAATTTTTGGGATGGGCCCTCCCCGGTATTGATAAGTACAGTGCAGGTAAAACATTCCTGTCATCTCTTTTCCCCAAAAAAGAATACGAACTCACTGCCAAACTTCATGGGGGAGAAAGGGCTTTCGTAATGTCGGGGGAATACGAAAAATTACTCCCCATGGATATTTTGCCTGTCCATCTCCTGAAATCGGTTCTTGTAAACGATATTGACAAAATGGAGCAACTTGGAATTTATGAAGTAATCGAAGAAGACCTTGCCCTCTGTGAATTTGCCTGTACATCAAAAATCCACGTTCAGGATATTCTTCGGAAAGGAATTAATGTTATGGTACAGGAACTCGGGTAATAAACTGAAATTTGCATAAAATTCAAAAAAAAATGAAAGCGCTCAGGAACTTTTTCGAAAAAACAAAGCCATACGTGCAGAAAGGAGCCAAATACCATTGGTTGCATTCTACGCACGATGCCTTCTTCACATTGGCTTTTGTACCCAAAAATACATCCCGATCGGGAAGCCATATACACGACAGCATAGACCTGAAACGTACCATGTCATTTGTAATCATTGCCCTTTTACCGGCCTTGATTTTTGGTATGTACAACATTGGATATCAGCATTTCAAAGCAATAGGTGAACTGGCATCCACCAGTTTTATTACCGTATTCATTTATGGTTTGTTAAAAGTGCTGCCGATTGTTATTGTATCTTATGTTACCGGGCTTGGAATTGAATTTGCTTTTGCCCAGATGCGTGGGCACGAAGTCAACGAAGGATTCCTGGTTTCGGGGATGCTTATCCCGCTCATTATGCCTATAAATACCCCTCTCTGGATGGTAGCCGTTGCCACTGCATTTGCTGTAATATTCGGCAAAGAGGTTTTCGGAGGTACTGGTATGAACATTTGGAACCCTGCCCTTTTGGCAAGGGCTTTTCTGTTTTTTGCCTATCCTGCCCAGATGTCGGGCGACAAAGTTTGGATTGCACTGAAAGATTCCGATAAAGTTATTGATGGTTTTACCGGTGCAACCATTATGGCCGATGCCGCTGCCGGAAATACTGCATTCAATGTTTTCGATGCATTTATAGGGTTAATTCCCGGCTCTATTGGCGAAACTTCGACCCTTGCCATATTGCTTGGGGCATTTTTCCTGATCATTACAGGTATCGGGAGTTGGAAAATTATGGTTTCCACAGTTGCAGGGGGTCTGGTTATGGGAATTATCCTAAACCTTTTCTCAGGAATATCAGGATTATCTCCTGCCGTTGCCACCTATTTTGCTATGCCGTTCTGGCACCATCTCATTATCGGAGGGTTTGCTTTTGGAGCTGTGTTTATGGCTACCGATCCTGTTTCAGCTGCGCAAACCGAAACCGGTAAATGGATATATGGGTTTCTTATCGGTATTACTGCTATACTATTCAGGGTGGTAAACCCGGCCTATCCGGAAGGCATGATGCTTGCCATACTGTTGATGAATACCTTTGCGCCGCTTATTGACCACTATGTGGTTGAGGCCAATATCAAACGACGCCTGAAAAGGGTAAAAATTGCAGCTTAATGTTTAAAAATTACAGTTATGGACAGAAACAGCAATAATTATACATTTATATATGCATCGGTGATGGTAATTCTGGTGGCGGCTATTCTTTCAATTGCCGCTATGGCTCTGAAGCCCATGCAGAAAAAAAACATGGAGATCGAAAAAAAGCAGAATATTCTTTCTTCGGTTAATATTGCAGCCACTGCAAAGAATGCTGACGAAATTTATTCCCAGAAAATTGTCAATTCCTACGTGGTGAACCATAAGGGCGAGGTTATTGAAGGAAACGCATTTGATGTTGACCTGAGGCTCCAGAAAACCAGACCTTTGGAACAGCGGCTATTACCAGTTTTCGAATTTCAGACCGACGATGGGCTCAAGTACATTTTCCCTTTGAGGGGAGCAGGCCTTTGGGGCCCAATATGGGGATATATTTCTTTAAACGACGATCTGAACACCATTTATGGGGCCAATTTCGACCATCAGGGGGAAACCCCGGGCCTGGGTGCCGAAATTTCCACACCTGCCTTTCAGGAACCATTCAAAGGAAAAACCATATTTGATGCAGCCGGGAACCTGGTGTCGATCATTGTGGCTAAACCAAGCGAATCGGCACCTGCCGAACACAGCGTTGACGCCATTTCGGGCGGGACCATTACCAGCAAAGGCCTTGAGCAGATGCTGCTTGATGATTTGAAAAGTTATCAGAATTTTATAATCCGGAAAAAATCATAGCCATGAGCGAAAAAGACCCTATGTTCTCAAAGAAAAACCTGAAACTGCTTACCGATCCACTTAATGACAGCAACCCGATTACGGTTCAGGTCCTGGGTATTTGCTCGGCATTGGCGGTAACAGCCCAGTTAAAACCAGCAGTGGTTATGTCTATTTCAGTTATAGCTGTCCTGGCTTTTGCCAATGTAATCATCTCATTACTTAGGAATACCATTCCTAACCGTATCCGGATAATTGTACAACTGGTCGTAATTGCTGCTCTGGTAATCCTCGTTGATCAGGTTCTGAAAGCATTTGTTTACGATGTTTCCAAACAACTTTCTGTATTTGTCGGGTTGATTATTACAAACTGTATTATAATGGGACGACTCGAAGCATTTGCTTTAGGCAATAGGCCATGGCAGTCGTTCCTCGATGGTGTTGGAAATGCTGCCGGTTATGGGGTAATATTGGTTATCGTCGGGTTCTTCAGAGAACTTTTCGGTTCAGGATCAATATGGGGTTATCAGATAATCCCCGATAGCTGGTATATTGCCAATGGTGGCTTTTACGAAAACAACGGTATGATGATTTTGCCCCCTATGGCCCTTATAACTATGGGAATTATTATATGGGTTCAACGTAGCCGCAACCGCAAGCTAATTGAAAACTAACCTGTAAATATCTTCGATTATGGAAAATCTGATTAACATATTTGTAAAATCGATATTTATCGAGAATATGGTTTTTGCCTACTTTTTGGGCATGTGTTCGTATCTTGCAGTATCGAAATCGGTAAAAACCGCAACAGGATTAGGGATTGCTGTTATATTTGTACTTGGTATCACTTTACCCGTGAACTATCTGCTCGAAAATTTTGTATTGGCTGAAGGGGCAATGAAATGGCTTGGGCCTGCATTTTCTGAAGTTGACCTCAGCTTTTTGAGCTTCATAATGTTTATTGCAGTAATCGCCTCTATGGTGCAATTGGTTGAGATGATTGTTGAGAAATTTGCTCCGGTCCTTTATACCCAGCTTGGAATATTCCTTCCCTTAATTGCAGTTAACTGTGCCATTCTCGGCGGATCGCTTTTTATGCAACAAAAAGCTTTTCACAATATTGGTGAAGCCACTGTTTATGGGCTCGGATCAGGGTTTGGTTGGTTTCTGGCAATTGTTGGCATAGCTGCAATCCGGGAAAAAATTCAATATTCAAATATTCCTGCACCACTGCGTGGACTTGGTATTACTTTTATTGTTACCGGCCTGATGGGGCTTGCTTTCATGGGCTTTATGGGAATTAAACTATAATGAATAAAAATTCTGAACGATGATATTATTGTCAACTCAGACTACAGTAATTATTTCCAGCGTGGTGGTATTCCTGCTGGTAACTATCCTGCTGGTAGCAATTTTGCTTTATGCAAAGAAAAAGCTGATGCCATCGGGGATAGTAAAAATTGATATAAACGATGGTTATAAAGAAATCGAGGTTGAACCAGGAAGCACCCTGCTTACAACGCTCAGCAATGCAAAAGTTATCTTGCCATCGGCATGCGGTGGGGGTGGCACTTGTGGCATGTGCCGTTGCCAGATTGTGGAAGGTGGCGGTTCCATTTTACCTACCGAAACCGGTTTCTTTACCCGAAAAGAACAGAACGACAACTGGCGTTTAGCCTGTCAGGTTAAAGTAAAAGAGAACCTTAAAGTACACATGCACCATGAAATCCTGGGTGTAAAAAAATGGGAATGTACCGTAGTTTCTAACCGTAATGTTGCCACATTTATCAAAGAATTTGTTGTAAAATTACCCGAAGGGGAAACACTCGATTTTAAATCGGGAGGATACATTCAAATAGATGTTCCAAAAATTGAAGTTGACTTTAAAGATATTGAAGTTCAACCCGAATTCAGGGAAGAATGGGAGAAATTTGGCATGTTCGACTTGAAAATGAAAAATCCGGAACCAACCTTCAGGGCCTATTCCATGGCTAATCACCCTGCCGAAGGAAATATAGTAATGCTCAATATCCGAATTGCAACACCACCATGGGACCGTGCCAATAACCGGTTTAAAAATGTAAACCCTGGCGTTTGTTCTTCATTTATATTCTCGCGCAAACCGGGCGATAAGGTAATGGTATCGGGTCCATTCGGTGAATTCTTCCTTAAAAATAACGATAATGAAATGATGTTTATAGGCGGCGGTGCAGGTATGGCACCCATGCGGTCACACCTGTTCCACTTATTCCATACCATTAAGGAAACCAAAAAGAAAGTTACATTCTGGTATGGAGCACGTTCGTGGCGCGAAGTTTTCTATTATGAGCAGTACAGGGATATAGAAAAAAACTTTCCGAATTTTCATTTTCATCTTGCCCTTTCTGAGCCAAAACCCGAAGACAATTGGACAGGCCCCACGGGCTTCATCCACCAGGTAATTTACGATCAATATCTTACCAAGCACGAAGAACCCGAGGAAATTGATTACTATCTTTGTGGCCCTCCCATGATGAACGATGCAGTCCAAAAAATGCTGTTCGACCTTGGGGTACCATCCGAGAATATTGCTTTCGACGATTTTGGTGGTTAATACCTTAAAAAAATAGAAATAAGAGGCCGCATAAATTGTGGCCTTTTTTATTTCAGTCGAACATAGTGGTTTTCATTTTTTGTTTTTTGAATTTTTTGGCAATTTTTAGCATATCTGGTATAAATCTCAAATGTAAATAATCCATCGAAAAATATTTAATACCGAGTTTGGAGCGAATTAATTTCAGCATTCTTGAAAATGGTAACCTGCGATTTTCTGGTTATTCTGATTAGCCTGAATATCAAGTTCACTTTGCTGCGGATTAACCAGATGCTTTTCAGGTGGTTGAACAGATTGCTGATCAGCAGGGAAAGATTAGCTCATGAAGAAGAATCTATTGAATAGGAAAAAAGGATCAATACACTTACAGGCATTCTGGAAGGGATAGGTAAAATTGTCATATATAGGATTTTTACCATAATCATATTACGCAGGCTTGGACTCGGCATTGCCGCATTGATTGCAGGTGCCTGTATTTTGGGTTTAGCCATTTGTTTTCGAGCACAGGAGCTTGTTGGCGATTTTATATCCGGTTTTCTCTTGTTGCTCGAATATCAGGTGCGTACGGGCGATGTAGTTAGGATAAACGGCACTGCCGGATTGGGCGGACGTATTGAATTGCCCACAATTACACTTCGTGATGTGGATGGAATTGTGTATATATTTCAGTATGGGAAATTATAAACCCTGTCAAATAGAACCAAAGAATGGTGGTCAGCAATTACATTTATATCGGGGTAGCCTATAAAGAAGATACCGACCAGGTTGTTGAAGTGATCCGGAATGTTGGTAACGCTTTGATTAAGGATGACATTCTTGAACCGATCGAAATTATAGGTCTTGCCAATTTTGGTGACAGAGCTATTGTCATCAAAACCAGGATTAAAACAAAAATGGGAAGCATGGATGACGTGGCATGAGTACCGGAAAAGGCTCAAAAAAGCTTCTGACAGCCAGGGCATTGAAATTCCATATCCACACGTAACCGATTATTGGGGAGAAAAAATTTAGCCATAAAACTTTCAGTCGAAAATCAGCAAAACTGATTTACAGCACAAAAGAAAATTGTGTATATTAAGCCCAAAAATAATCCCTTAAGGAAGGATACCAATTGACCGGATGAACAGAATTGCTTCTTTGGTTGAAGAATTTGCCGGGATTACGGCAGAAACACAATATAAGTTAATTATATCGGTCATCATACTACTTTTCCTTTCTGCAATCAGGTTGCTGATTCTCAGGACAGTATGGCGCAATACAGAAAATGTGAAGACCAGATATTTCTGGAAACATATTTTCTCCTATATCATGCCGGTTGCTGCATTAATGATGATTGGAATGGTTTGGATTGATGCTTTCCGTCATGTTGGAACTTTTTTAGGAATTCTTTCAGCTGGTATTGCAATCGCCCTGAAAGATCTGCTGGCAAATATTGCCGGATGGTTGTTCATCATTTTCAGAAAACCTTTTGTTGTGGGCGACAGGATACAAATTGGGCCACATAAGGGAGATGTGATCGACCTCAGGATTTATCAGTTTTCAATTTTGGAAATCGGGAATTGGATTGATGCAGACCAGAGCACGGGAAGGGTGATCCACATTCCGAATGGCAAGGTTTTTACAGAGCCCCAGGCAAATTATACACAAGGATTCAAATATATATGGAACGAACTTGAGCTCAGAATAACCTTTGAAAGTAACTGGCAAAAAGCCAAATCCATTCTCGAATCGATCGTAAAAAACCAGGCATCGGGATTATTGACTGATGCACAATTTGAATTAAAAGAGGCCAGTAAGATGTATATGATACATTATCAATACCTTACACCTATTGTTTATACATCAGTTGTTGAGAACGGAATCCGTCTGACCATCAGATATCTTTGCGATCCGCACAAACGACGGGGAAGTGAAGCAACCTTATGGGAAGAAATTATACGGCAATTTGGTGAATGTACAGATATCCAGTGGGCTTATCCTACCCAAAGGTTTGTAAATCTTCCGGTGAGTTTGACGACTTCAAATGAATAGATTTATTTATGCTTCCTTACCGATAATTGATACATTGCGCCAAAACATATTACGAAAATCCGTATATAATACGAAATATCGTACACGAAATGTTACATATTATTTTTATTCATCTATATGTCAACAAATTAACAAATGGCACAATGATTGCAAATAAAGATGACGAAATTAAGGACGCAAAACCAAATTCTGATTAATTCAGGAAATCGATTCTTAATTCATTTTTGGACGCTAATAATTAAATTTTTTTGATCCCTCTGTGAAGAGGTATGCACTTGAAAGATTTAACCGGTTTTTTTGGACGCTAAAATCGGAAAGTTTTTTTATATGCTTTTTTGATCCCGGGATAGCCCAGGAGCAGGACGCTTTTTTGAAGATGAGGTATAACAAACTGTGTTATATCAATGGATGATTTATGTAAAACACAAAACCACTCTGTTATGAAAGTTATTTTACAAACCCGTCAAAAGGTCTTTTTTGCTGGCCTGTTATTTTTGTTCTCTATTCAGATTAACGCACAACGAGCAAACCTGGAAGTTCTTAAAGACAAGGATGCACCTCGCAAAGTGCTTCGCGAGACTAACCGGGAAGAACTTATGCGAATTTCTCATGCACTCGAAAATGAACATATCTCAAGGAGAAAAAGCATTGAGGAATTTGCTCGTAAAAACAACTTCGAAATCAGGAGGGAGCTACCCAATGGTAAGGTCCTTGAATTGGTGAATGTTGAAAACGGCCAGCCCTGGTTTTATGTGACCCATAACATTGGGGCTGCCATAACCACACGCGCCAATCAACTCTGGAGCGGGGGCAGACTGGGACTTAACCTTGATGGTTCATCCATCCCCGCAATCGGGGTTTGGGACGCAGGCGTGGTTCTTTCTACTCATCAGGAGTTTATGAGTAGCAACAAATCAAGGATAACACAAAAAGACAATGCCACGTCGGTAAGCAACCATGCCACACATGTGGCTGGCACATTGGTTGCAAACGGAATCACCAGTAAAGCAAGGGGAATGGCAAACAATGCAACCGTTTTTGCTTATAACTGGTCATTGGATGCTTCTGAAATGGCAGCGGCAGCTGCCGAAGGTATGCTGATTTCGAACCATTCTTACGGATATACTTATGGATGGCTTGGCAGCAATTGGTATGGAAATTCCAATATAAGTACCCAGGAAGATTACCGTTTTGGATTTTACAGCACAGTAAGCAGAAGCTGGGACAATATTGCCTATAATGCCCCATATTATCTTATCGTGAAATCGGCTGGCAACGACCGCAACGAAGGCCCCACTGACGGGCTATATCCGAAGGATGGGTTCCCTGATGGTTTTGATTGTATTGGTACCGATGCTATCGGCAAAAATATCCTTACGGTCGGGAACGTTTCTCAGGTGAGCTCTTACACTGGCCCTTCAAGTGTTGTCATGTCGTCGAACAGCGCATGGGGGCCTGCAGACGATGGCAGGATAAAGCCTGATGTAGTTGGCAATGGTGTTATGATATATTCGACAACCGGATCATCTCCCTCAGCATACGCTACTATGAGCGGAACTTCAATGGCTTCGCCCAATGTCGCCGGGACCCTCGCTTTGCTGCAGGAGTACTTTATGCAGCTTAACGGTACATTTATGCGCTCGGCCACATTGAAAGGACTGACTATCCATACCACCGATGAGGCAGGGCCTGCTGACGGGCCCGACTTTATGTTCGGATGGGGACTGGTAAATGCCGAAAGGGCAGCACAGATCATTGCGGCCAACCAAACCAATAACATCTCCATCCAGGAACTTTCGCTGGCCAACAATGGCTATTACCAGATCCAGGTCTATTCCGACGGCACACAGCCACTGAAGGCTACCATCGTCTGGACCGACCCCGCCGGCAATGCCCTTTCTCCTGCTTTGGACCCTGTTACACCTGCACTGGTTCACGACCTTGATCTGGTGATCTCAGGAAAAAATACCAATTTTTTTCCCTGGAAACTCGACAGGAACAACCCTTCGGCCCCGGCAGCCCGCACTTCAAAAAACTATGTGGACAATGTGGAAGTGGTCCTCATTGATAATCCGACTCCAGGTGAATATACAATTAAAGTTACCCACGACGGTGTACTCTCTTCCAATCAGGATTTTTCACTTATTATCTCAGGTGCCCGGAAAAATACCGTTACTGCACCAATCGCTGATTTCTCAGCCGATAAAACATCCGTCATAGTCGGTGACTATGTACAGTTTACAAACTTATCGGCCAACAATCCATCTTCCTACAAATGGGAATTTAACGGGGCTGAAGTATCCACTTCGAATGAAGCTAACCCAAAAGTAAAATTCATTTCAGAAGGAACATTCACCATTAAACTGACTGCTACAAACTCTGCCGGATCAAACACAAAAACCCTTACAGGGTATATCTCAGTGAGGGCAGCTTCAGTAAAAGCTGACTTTGTTGCATCCTCAACAAGCATTACCGAAGGCGGATCGGTGACCTTCACCGATAAATCCCTTAATAACCCTACTTCGTGGAGCTGGACTTTCCAAGGTGGTACACCTGCAACAAGCACCGCTCAAAATCCAAAGGTCAGTTACAGCAAGTCCGGATTGTATGATGTTACCCTGAAAGTAACCAATGCCAATGGCTCCGACCAGGTTGTAAAATCCGGATTTATTGCAGTGGCTATGAAAGCTCCGGTGGCAGGTTTTACCGCTGACAAAACCGAAATATTTATCGGTGAATCGGTACAGTTTACTGATCAGTCACAGAATGCACAATCCTTTATATGGACTTTCGAGGGAGGCACCCCGGCAACCAGCAATCAACAAAATCCAATAGTATCCTACAGCACCGCAGGTACATATAGCGTAAGGCAGGAAGTAACCAACAGTACAGGCTCCGATGCCAAAACAGTTTCTGGAATGATCACGGTGAAAAACCTTCCGGTAAAAGCTGACTTTACGGCATCCGTTACCAGCATTACCGAAGGCGGATCGGTGACCTTCACCGATAAATCCCTTAATAACCCTACTTCGTGGAGCTGGACTTTCCAAGGTGGTACACCTGCAACAAGCACCGCTCAAAATCCAAAGGTCAGTTACAGCAAGTCCGGATTGTATGATGTTACCCTGAAAGTAACCAATGCCAATGGCTCCGACCAGGTTGTAAAATCCGGTTATATTGCAGTGGTCATAAATCTCCCTGTGGCAGGTTTTACTGTAGCCAATTCCGAGATTCTTGTGGGTACCTCAGTTCCGTTTATTGATCAATCGGAAAATGCAGTTACATACAACTGGGTATTCGACGGAGGAACACCGGCAACCAGCACACAGAAAAATCCTATAGTCACTTATAATTCAATCGGAAAGTATTCGGTAACACAAAAAGTAAACAACAGTTCAGGATCCGACACGAAGCTAGTTTCATCTATGATTACGGTGAAACCCCTTCCTGTTAGTGCAAACTTTTCAGTATCAACCACAACAATTACAGAAGGAAGCAAAGTTATTTTCAATGACTTATCAACCAATACTCCCATATCGTGGAATTGGTCGTTCAATGGAGGTACACCCTCGGTCAGCAATGAGCAACACCCGGAAGTAACTTATTCAAAACCTGGAATATATGATGTAAGCCTGATAGTATCAAACGGAGTTGAATCAGACATTATGATCCGGACAGGTTATATTGTTGTTACCATGAAATTACCTGTTGCTGAATTTTCGTTTGATAAATCAGAAATAATTGAAGGGGAACCCATACAATTTAAGGATCTTTCTCAGAATGCACAGACCTATGCATGGACCTTCGAAGGAGGCACCCCTGCTACCAGTAAAGAGAATAACCCATTGGTTACTTACAATAAAGCAGGTCTTTATAGTGTATCTTTAAAAGTAACAAACAGTTCAGGCTCAGATACAAAAATAAAGAATGCTTCGATTATTGTAAAAGTACCTCCTGTTGATGCTGACTTTTCATCAACAACGACCTTGATAACAGAAGGGGAATCAGTTGAATTTTATGACAAGTCTAAGAACAATCCAATTTCATGGAATTGGTCTTTCCCGGGAGGAAATCCCTCAGTGAGCACAGAACGTAACCCGAAAGTATCATATAGCAAATCAGGCAAGTATGATGTAACCCTGAGGGTACAGGGCTTTAATGGTTCTGATGAGCTTATCCGCACCGGATATATAAATGTAAGTATGAAAGCTCCTGTTGCAGATTTCATTGGAAGCGTAACAGAGATTTATGCAGGAGAAATTGTTTCTTTCATCAATCTTTCTCAAAATGCACAATCTTTTTCATGGCAATTCGAAGGAGGTTCTGTATTAGCAAGTACAGAAAAGAACCCCGACGTAAAATACAGTATTCCTGGCTCATATGCAGTTTCGCTCATCGCATCAAACGAAATGGGATCTTCTACCAAAACAAGATTAAACTATATTGTTGTTAAACCTCTGCCGGTTATAGCAGATTTTATTGCCAGTTCAACTTCAATTACTGAAGGTGGTACAATTTCGTTCAATAATCTTTCTTCGAATAATCCCACATGGTGGAATTGGACATTCCAGGGAGGAACCCCAGCTGTAAGCAGCGAAAAAAATCCTGAAGTTATTTACTCCAAAGCAGGAAAATATGATGTAACTTTAACTGCAGGCAACGCAAACGGGAGCAATACAATTATTAAAGAAGGCTTTATTGTGGTTGGCATGAATATCCCCAAAGCAGATTTCAGTGCCGACAAAACAGAGATCATGGCTGGCGAAAAAATACAATTTACCGATCAATCAATCAACGCCCAATCGTACGATTGGACAATTCAGGGTGGCACACCTTCGGTCAGTACCGAAAAGAATCCCCTGGTAACATTCAATACAGCCGGAACCTTCACTGTTACCCAAAAAGTTACAAACGTGGCAGGTTCGGCAACAAAGTCAATTTCGATCACGGTTAAACCGTTGCAGGTGACAGCAGACTTTGCAGCTTCAGCAACAACAGTAACCGCAGGAGAATCAGTCAGCTTTACTGATCTTTCAATTAATAATCCTACTTCGTGGAACTGGACATTTGCAGGCGGTAATCCAGCGTCGAGCACCGAAAAGGACCCGAAGGTGACTTATAACAACAGCGGGAGGTATGACGTGTCGTTAACTGTTTCCAATGCTTATGGAACACATACGCTCACCCGCAGCGTCTATATTTCCGTTGTTATGAAGGCTCCAGTAGCCTCCTTTACAACTGACCGCACAAATATTCTTGCAGGTGAATCAGTACAGTTTACGAATCAATCGCAAGATGCTCTAACGTTTGAATGGACATTTAACGGAGGTACACCCTCTGCCAGTACTGAGAAAAACCCACTGGTGAAATACAATACCAAGGGCTTGTATGCCGTAAAATTAGTCGTATCAAACACAACGAATTCGGATATTCTTATTAAAGAAGGCTATATCAAAGTGGAAAACCTTCAAGAAACCTATCCTGAAGCAAGCAGTCTGAACGCAGCAAATGAATGGATACAAACTGTATCTGTAGGGAACTTTGTTAACAGGAACAGTGGTCCTTCGACCTATTCCGACTTCACTGACAAAAGGATTGCCCTATCTGAGGGAATATCGTATTCCCTGACATTGTCCCCAGGGAATAATGGTACACGTAATCCATTAAACTGGAAAATTTGGATCGATTACAATAATGATAAGGACTTTGATGATAAAGGTGAGGAAATCTTTTCAGCAACTGGCCTCAAAAACAATGCAAATGGAAAAATATCAATTCCAAACGGAACAGCTCCTTTGATAACACGGATGAGAATTGCCATGAGGCATGGAGGGATTCCGGTATCATGGGGTTCTTTTGAAAGAGGTGAAGTTGAAGATTATACGGTTGAGATTATTACCAATAATTCGTCAAGAAGTGAAGAGCAAGGTCTCACTTTGAAAGAACCTGCATTTAAAGCATATCCTAATCCGGCAAGGGATAACCTCTTCATTCAGCTTGACAACTGGACAGAGCCTTATAATGTAAAAATGACTGATCTATCAGGACGTGTAATGTATAATCAAAAGACTTCGGACAATATTATTCTCATTGATGTGAGTGGATTTAACAAGGGGTTATATATATTGACTGTGACCGACGGTAAAAATACCAATTCACAAAGAGTCACAGTTCATTAACAGAGGTGTGTTTTTATAGAAGCCCTGGCAGTGATGCCAGGGTTTTTTTTTCATTAAGCCTCATCGATCGTACCTAATCGATTTAAATATCGAATATATTTTTTTTTACTTTAGTCAAAACAAATCATTATACTGTGATGGTAAATTATACTCGAATAACTTGTTATTTTTGTTTTATACTTTTCATTTTTGATTTCTTTCTGACATCATGTAGTTCGCCTGGCGCATATGTCTATAACGAAGGTCCGGTTTATGGCACCTACTATCAAATCGCTTATGAAAGCCCCGGAGGAAAGGATTTTCACGAAGAAATAAAAGAAAAATTCAGGGAATACGATTTGTCATTTTCTACTTTTAATCCCAATTCAACCATTTCAAAGATCAATAACAATCGAGAAACTGTTCCGGATCAATGGTTTCTGAATTGCTTCAAACGTTCCCAAGAAATTTCGGAACTGACAAGAGGAGCATTTGATATTACTGTGGCACCTCTTGTAAACGCATGGGGATTTGGGTTCAGACATAAAGAAAATATTACCCCGGAGCTAATTGATAGTCTTCTACAGCTTACCGGTTACCAGATGGTGAAGTATGAAAATGGCAGAATCATTAAGGACAATCCTTCAATAATGCTCGACATGAGTGCAATAGCTAAGGGATATACCTGCGATCTGATCGGAAATTTCCTTAAATCGAAAGGCTGTACAAATTATATGGTCGAAATCGGAGGTGAAGTTGTTGCCAAAGGAATGAATGCCAAAGGAAGGCCCTGGAGAATCGGGATCAGTAAGCCCGATGAAACTGGATTGCCCGCCATGCAGGAAATACAAGCTATTGTGCATCTTCCTGATCGGGCATTGGCTACATCAGGCAACTATCGGAATTTTTATGTTGAGGACGGAAAAAAGTATGCCCATACCATTGATCCGGCCACAGGATATCCGGTACAACATAATTTATTGAGTGCAACTGTTCTTGCAGATGATTGTATGACTGCCGATGCTTTAGCCACTGCATTTATGGTTATTGGTCTCACCAAAAGTGTTGAATTAGCACAAACAATTCCCGAAATTGCGGTATATTTTATTTATTCTGATGAATCGGGGTTCAATATGGTATATATGTCTGAAAATTTCAGTAAAAACCTTATTGAATGATATTAATTTGAGCCTGAAGATACTTTAAGACTATTATAATCAATTTTCTGCCTGGATTTTGCCAGTTCTTCCCTATCGTAAGTCTGGGCACAACTTATGCCCTGACTTTTCAGATATTTATTGCCACTTACGTGGGTATTAGGGAACTTTCCACCTTTTCGTACCAGTATATTGATGGCAAAACCTGCAAATGCAACCGCTATCAAAACCACAGCTGAAATTAGTACCATTAAAAAGTTCATAACTCCATTTTTAATTCTTTTCACATTGCAAAAATAACCCTTGTTTCATGAATTTGTTCGTATTCCTTTAAAAATAACCACAACTCCTTGTAATAGTTGAATTATGCCTGATCTTGCTTTTAATTAATCGCTCTTTTGTAACTTTACGTGAAATTCATAAAATGATGGTCATGGAAAAGCATATTAACGTAGTAGCAGCCCTTCATATTGGGTTAAGCATTTTCGGAATAGCCATTGCATTGATAATCGGGATTGTATTCGGGCTTATTGGCGGATTTATTGAGGACCCGGTTGTTAATAAAATCCTTCCGCTTATTGCCACAGTTGCCATTTGGGTAGTTATCATTTTCAGTATTCCCGGAATTATTGCAGGTATAGGATTATTCCGAAGAAAAGAGTGGGCAAGAATACTCACCCTTGTAATTTCTGTCATCAAACTGATGAACATACCAATCGGAACTGCTGTAGGAGCTTATTCAATTTGGGTTTTGGTACAAGACGAAACCATAGCCTTATTTAAACCACATTAATGAAAACATCCTGATTTATTGGGATAATGTCAAAATATAATTATGAAATTACAATATGCGGGCGGGTCCAAGGGGTAGGTTTTCGCTATTTTGCCAAAAAAAAAGCCGACGAGCATAACATAACCGGATATGTAAGAAATCTGAAAGACCGCATGGTATTAATTGTTGCCGAAGGGGACGAAGGCGACCTCAATGCATTCGTTGACCACATCCGATTAGGGCCAACCATGTCAAGGGTTATTGATTCCCAGATTTCGAAGTCGCCATACACCGGCATCTTCAGCGGCTTTGAGATCAGGTTTTAGTAACCGAATTTTCAATAGTAAACCCTGATTGTGGAATTGTTATATTTGCAAGGTTTAACAATAAGATATTGTTATGGATAGTTTTCACATGACACCTTCCCATTTCAGGGAAGAAGCAAAAAAACTGGTGGATTGGATAGCCGATTATTATGAAAATATAGAAAATTTTCCGGTATTGTCGAAAATAAACCCCGGAGAGGTTTATAACCAGTTACCCGGAACAGCACCCGAGAATCCCGAAGAATTCAGCCAAATGATGCAAGACGTCGATAATATCATTATGCCTGGCATCACACACTGGCAATCACCCGGTTTTTTTGCATATTTCCCTGCAAATACTTCATTCCCCTCCATTATGGGAGATTTACTGTCGTCGGGCTTAGGGGTACAAGGAATGATCTGGGCAACCAGTCCGGCAGCAACCGAACTTGAAACACGGATACTCGATTGGCTGGCCCAAATGATGGCACTTCCGGAAAGTTTCAGGTCTTCATCAACCGGAGGCGGTGTTATACAGGACACTGCATCCTCGGCTGCACTCACCGCTGTGATAGCTGCACGGGAACGTTCCACCGGATTCTCATCAAATAAACAGGGAGTAACCACCAAAATGACTGCTTACGTTTCCTCACAAACCCATTCATCGCTCGAAAAAGCAGTAAAAATTGCAGGTATTGGCTCAGAAAACCTAAGACTAATTGAGGTGGACGAAAATTATGCAATGAAACCCGAAGCCCTTTTACATCAGATAAAGAATGACCGGGAACTGGGATTCATGCCATTTCTGGTTTGTGGTACCATCGGGTCTACCTCCTCAAACGCCATCGACCCCATTCAGGAAATAGGTGTGATCTGCAAATCTGAAAATTGCTGGTTTCATGTTGATGCTGCAATGTCGGGGTCGGCTTTGATTTGCCCTGAATTCCGTTTTATGGCCAAAGGACTTGAACTGGCTGACAGCTTTTGTTTTAATCCACACAAATGGCTGTTTACCAATTTCGATTGTGATTGTTTCTGGGTTTCCGACCGGAAACATCTGATAAACACGTTCTCAATCTTACCGGAATACCTTCGGAATCAGGCTACCGAATCGGGTGCTGTTTTTGATTACCGCGATTGGCACATTCAGCTTGGACGAAGGTTCAGGGCACTTAAACTTTGGTTTGTCATCAGGCATTATGGAATAAAAGGTTTACAATTTCACATCCGGAAGCATGTACAACTTGCGAAGGAATTTGAAACCTGGGTAGGGAGAAGTCCTCACTTTGAATTAGTTATAAAACCGCCACTCAATTTGGTCTGTTTCAGGCTAAAAAGCACCGATGAGGATAACCTGCAATTAATGAACAACATTAACAAAACAGGTGAAATTTATTTTACCCACACGAAATTGGGGGACAGAATCGTATTGAGACTAAGTATAGCCCAAACCAACACCACATCCAAACATCTTGAGAAAGCAAAAAAAACACTCAGTCAGGAAGCTGAAAAAATATTGTCGGAAAGTACAAACAAAAATAAAAGTTAATTATACTTTTTAAATTTATTTACTAATTTTACCTCAAATAAAAATTCGAACTCATGAAAAAGTATTCTAATCTCGAAGTCTGGTTTGCTACCGGAAGCCAGCATTTATATGGAGAACACACTTTACATCAGGTTGATAAGGATTCTTTACAGATTTCGCAAGGCCTTTCCAATAGCGAAAAAATTCCTGTAAAAGTAGTATTTAAACCTGTACTGACTTCATCAGACGCCATTACACGGTTTTGCATTGAAGCCAATTCTTCGGAAAACTGTATTGGCGTGATAACCTGGATGCACACATTTTCACCAGCAAAAATGTGGATTGCAGGTCTTCAGATTTTAAAAAAGCCATTGCTCCACCTTCATACACAATTTAACAGGGATATTCCGTACGCCGATATTGATATGGATTTTATGAACCTGAATCAGTCGGCACATGGTGGCCGCGAATACGGATTTATAGTGAGCCGGTTGCGAAAAAACCGAAAAGTGGTTGTAGGACACTGGAAAGATGAAAATATCCGTGAAAGGGTTGGAGTCTGGGTAAGGGCAGCTGCTGCCTGGCACGACTGGCACCATGGGAAGGTAGCAAGATTCGGCGACAATATGCGTGAAGTTGCTGTTACCGAAGGGGATAAAGTAGAAGCTCAGATAAAATTTGGTTACAGTGTCAGTGGTTTTGGGGTTGGCGATTTGGTAAAAGCCATAAAAGAGGTTTCCGAACCGGAAGTTGCACATCTGGTTGATGAATACATCTCAACCTACGATGTTGATAAAGCAGGCCTCCCTGGTGGAGAATACCATCCTAACGTACGTGTTCAGGCACGGTACGAGCTCGGCATGAAAGCTTTCCTCCAGCAAGGTGGATTTACGGCATTTACCACTACTTTCGAAGACCTTCATGGATTAGAACAATTGCCTGGCCTTGCAGTACAGAGGCTGATGGCACAAGGTTACGGATTTGGCGCAGAAGGCGACTGGAAACATGCCGCTTTGGTGCGCGCCCTGAAAGTGATGGGACAAGGGTTGCCCGGAGGAACTTCGTTCATGGAAGATTACACATATCATCTCGATCCTGCCGGAATGAAAGTTTTAGGTGCCCATATGCTGGAAATTTGCCCATCGGTTTCCATAAAAAAACACAGGCTCGAGGTTCATCCTTTGGGCATAGGTGGAAAAGCTGATCCGGCCCGCCTGGTATTTGGTGTTCCCGAAGGGCCGGGTGTTAATGCATCCATCATCGACTTAGGGAACCGTTTCAGAATGATAGTCAACCCTGTGGACGTTGTTTCACCTGATGCTGATTTCCCAAAACTACCTGTAGCCCGTGCTATGTGGAAACCAAAACCTAACCTGCAGATTGGGGCAGCAGCCTGGATTCTTGCCGGTGGTGCCCACCACACCGCTTTCAGTATGGCTGTTGACAAAGAGTACCTCGAAGATTTTGCGGAAATGGCTGATATCGAATTTCTCCTTATCGACGAAAATACAAACATAACCGACATAAAAAAGGAACTTCGATGGAACGAAGTTTATTATATGCTGGCTAATGGCTTACGATAAAAAATTAATGAAAGGCTGTCGCAAAAGGACAGCTTTTTTTCTTTGTGTTAATCACGTATTGTTCACAGTATATACAAAATAGTTATATTGAATTTGGCATTTAAGGCAGATTGAACTAAGTTTGTTTAAAGGTTATGAAACAATTCAGAACTTCTTAATAATCTGCTTATATGGGATATTTATTGAAAAAAATTACATTTTTCCCCTTTATTGCTATTCTGGTTTCATGCATTGACCAAAATACACAAAAAGAAAAGGAATTTAAACTCTGGTACGAACAACCAGCCACAAAATGGGAAGAGACTTTACCATTAGGTAACGGACGTATCGGGATAATGCCCAACGGCGGGATATATGAAGAAACATTGGTACTGAACGACATTACCCTTTGGTCGGGTGGTGTACAGGACACGAACAACCCCGATGCGGCTCAGCATCTTCCTGAAATTCAACAGTTGCTATTCGAAGGCAGGAATGATGAAGCCCAGGCTTTGGTTTATAATACTTTTGTTTGCAAAGGAGCAGGTTCGGGGTTTGGAAATGGCACCAATGTTCCCTATGGAAGTTTCGAAGTATTAGGCAATCTGCGGTTGAATTACCAATATGGTACCAACGCCAAACCCGTTAACTATTATCGGGAACTATGCCTAAATAATGCCACCTCGCATACTTCTTTTGAGCTGGATGGAACCACCTATACCCGCGAGTATTTTACCAGCTTTACACACGACGTAGCTATTATCAAAATTACAGCCAGCAACAAAGGTAAAATCAACTTTACTGTAGGAATAGACCGCCCAAAGGTATTCGAAACCACCATTTCAGACAATATGCTGGAAATGAACGGTCAGGTAAACAATGGCACCGATGGGAAAGGAATGCGTTATCTTGCTAAAGTAAAACCAATTCTGAAAGGTGGTACACTTTCAACAGACGATAATAAACTTATAATCAACGATGCCGATGAAGTATTAATCTTTATCTCAATGGGTACCGATTTTAAAAAGCCCGGTTTTGAAACATTTGTACAAGAAAAACTGAATGATGTAATCGCTCAGAAATATAATCATCTAAAGAAATCACACCTAACCGAATATCAAAGGTTTTTTAACAGGGTAAACCTCGTTCTGACAGAAAATCCGGAGAGGGAAGCTATGCCTACCGACAAGCGATTGATTGCATTTGCCAACGATGGCAACGACAACGGTTTGGTAAACCTTTATTTTCAATATGGCCGTTATTTGCTGATCAGCAGTGCCCACGCACAGATTTTGCCTCCTAACTTGCAGGGACTTTGGGCGAATACAATCCATACGCCCTGGAACGGAGATTATCACCTGAACATTAATGTCCAGATGAACCACTGGCCTGCCGAAATCACCAATCTGCCCGAAATGCACCTCCCGCTGATTGAACTTACCAAAAGCTTGGTGGAACATGGCACTGAAACAGCACGCGTCTTCTACAATGCCAATGGCTGGGTTGCACACATGATGACCAATGTGTGGGGGTTTACTGCCCCGGGAGAACACCCTTCATGGGGAGCAACAAATACCGGTGGTGCATGGCTTGCAGCACACGTTTGGGAACATTTCGACTACAACCGCAATATTGATTATCTTCGAGAAGTATATCCGGTACTGAAAGGAGCTGCACAATTTTTTCTCGATATGCTGGTAACCGATCCTAATACCGGCTGGTTGGTTACAGCCCCAACCACATCGCCCGAGAATGCCTTTTTTATGCCCGGAACCCGAAAGGCTGTCAATATCTGCATGGGTTCGACAATGGATAATCAGTTGATCAGGGAATTATTCCGGAACACCATGCAAGCTGCAAGTATTCTGCAAACCGATACTGATTTTTCGGCCCAACTTGCAGAAGCAACCGACAAATTGCCTCCAAACCAGATTGGTAGAGATGGACGACTGATGGAATGGCTTGAAGAGTATGAAGAGGCCGAACCTCAGCACCGCCATGTTTCTCACCTCTATGGACTGCATCCAAGTAATGAAATTACACCCGAACTTACTCCCGATTTAGCTGAAGCAGCCCGAAAATCGCTATATGTCAGGGGCGACGGTGGAACAGGCTGGTCACGGGCATGGAAAATAAACTTCTGGGCTCGCCTTCATGATGGAAACCATGCTTATAAACTGGTAAAAAACCTCCTTGAACCGGTTTTTGATACAGATTTTAACTATATCAACAAAGGTGGTACCTATCCGAACCTTTTTTGTGCACATCCGCCTTTTCAGATCGACGGTAATTTTGGAGGTGCTGCCGGTATTACCGAAATGTTTGTACAAAGCCATGCCGGATTCATAAATTTCATACCTGCCCTCCCCGAACAGTTTTCCGATGGTTCATTCAGAGGACTTCGTGTAAGGGGAGAAGGCACTGTATCAGCATCATGGAAAAACAAACAACTCACAAAAGCAACGTTAAAAGCTGGTAAAGAAAATACTTATATCATTAAAATCCCGGATTATGTTATGGATTTGGAAATATCCATAAACGGAAAAAAAGATCAGGCTGATGCAAGGAATAACATGCTGGTGGTAGATCTGAAAAATGGGGATGAATTAAAGCTCAGATTTAAATTTTAAAAAGAAAAACCCCGGAGCCGATGCTCCGGGGAAAAAACCAAAAATCAACTAACCTTTAAACCGTCTGGCGGCTTCGTCCCAATTGATCAGGTTCCAGAACGCTTCAACATAATCCGCGCGGCGGTTCTGATAGTTCAGGTAATAAGCATGTTCCCACACATCGATCCCAAGGATTGGGTTGCCCTTTACTTCAGCAACATCCATCAACGGATTATCCTGGTTGGGAGTAGACGAAACCACCAGTTTATTATCACTTTGCAGCAACCATGCCCAACCTGACCCAAAGCGCGTTAGAGCAGCTTTGACGAAAGCGTCTTTAAAGCTGGATACAGACCCGAACGAATCGTTCAGGGCATCCAGCAATACCCCTTTGGGTTCTTTCGAACCATTCGGAGTTAATATGTCCCAGTAAAGGTTATGATTGTAAAAACCTCCACCATTATTTCTTACTGCTACCGAAAGTTGTGAAACCCCGGCCAAAATCTCTTCTATAGTTTTATTTTCCCAGCCTGTTCCCTGTATAGCGGCATTCAGATTAGTTGTGTAAGCACCATGGTGCTTTGTGTGATGTATTTCCATGGTACGTGCATCAAGGTACGGTTCCAGGGCTGCATAATTGTAATTCAATTTTGGTAATTCAAATGTCATATAATATATATTTAATGGTTTTTATATCTTTTAGTCTTTAAAACAGGCCGGGCCAATAATTGTTCAAAGCATTTTTATGGCTTGTGATAGTTTAATTTTTTTAACAATTAATTCAGAAAATTTCAGTTCATTTTTTTTTGATTCCTGTAAAAAACATAGTACCTTTGATCTTATATAAGAATAATTCTAATTTAATAATATGATAAAAAATATCCGACAGATTCTGAACGAAAACGGTTTAAAGGTTACCCCCCAAAGAATTGCTGTTTATGAAGCCATTACAAAAATGAGCAATCATCCCAATGCAGAAAACATTATCGATTATATAAAAAAGAAATATCCCAATATAGCTATTGGAACCGTATATAATACACTCGATACTTTTGCTGAAAAAGGAATTATAACCCGGATGAAAACCAATGGTGACGTTATGCGGTACGATGGTGTGAAACACCGTCATTATCACCTCTACAGTGCTGACTCCAAAAGAATTGAAGACTATTATGACGAAGAAATCAATCAATTCATTTCTGAATTTATCAGAAAAAGAAAAATCCCAAATTTCACCATTGAAGATGTATCTGTTCAGATAATAGGGAAATTTGAAAAATAGGAATTTAACACTAATGAAATGCTGAAAATGGCTTTGGAAATGGAAATTAAAAGAACGGATGATCATAACCATTGGACTATTGAGTGCGCATAAAACGCCGATTCAGTATCAAAAATGCTTTTCGATACTTTGGTTGTAGATAAAGAAAATCATTTTGACCAATACGATATTAAAATAGAAAACCTGAAAAAATTTCGTGACAATTACCTTGCCCTTCAGTCGATTGATAGAAGCTAAAATATGCATCCGTCCAAATGGTTTCCGAACAAATACTCAAATTCAACTAGTTATTAATTATTAAAAGTTTTCTCATTATGGATGAACAATTATCTGCAATGCCTCGCATTGGCGAAAAAGCCCCTGAATTTAAGGCAGTTACCACACAGGGCGAAATCAATTTCCCAGCCGATTATGCCGGTAAATGGGCAATACTTTTCAGCCACCCGGCCGATTTTACCCCAGTATGTACATCTGAATTCATGACTTTTGCCTACCTGGAAGATAAGTTCAAAGAACTTAACTGCCAGTTGGTGGGCCTTTCGGTGGATGGCTTATACAGCCATATTGCCTGGTTGCGTACCATTAAAGAAAAGATTGAATTCAAGGGAATGAAAGATATTGAAGTTACTTTCCCCCTTATTGAAGACATTACAATGAATGTCGCTAAGAAATATGGCATGATGATGCCAGGTGAAAGCAATACAAAAGCTGTCCGTGCAGTATTCTTCATCGACCCGAAAGGCATCATCAGGGCTATTATTTATTACCCGTTAAGCCTTGGCCGCAATTTCGACGAGTTGCTTCGCGTACTTCAGGGATTACAGACTGCCGACGCTTTTGGCATTGCAACGCCTGCCGACTGGCGTCCGGGCGATGATGTAATCATCTCCCCTGCCGGTAGTTGCAACACTGCAAAAGACCGTATGGAAGGAAAAGAAGAAGGGCTTGAGTGCAAAGACTGGTTCTTCTGCACAAAAAAATTACCTAAAGAGAAGGTGATGGAAGCTATTATAAAAAAAACAGGTTGACCTGCTTATTAATAAAAAGAGGCTGTTTTTGCCAGACAGCCTCTTTTTATAAGTATTTCAAATCATTCTGGATATATTTGCATATATTTGCATATTAACAATAACATATAAATCATTACGCCATGATTGCATGGATAATAATAGGAGCAATAGTTCTGAGTGTCTTTTGGGCAATCGGTATTTATAACCGGGTTGTAAAGCTCAGAAACCAACGGCAGACTGCCTTTGCCGACATCGATGTCCAGCTTAAACAGAGGCATGACCTTATTCCCCAATTGGTTGAAGTAGTAAAAGGATATGCGAAACACGAAAGGGAGCTTCTGACCGCCATAACTGAAGCGCGGACAGCAGCAATGGGAGCTACTACAATCGACGATAAAATTGCTGCCGAAGGAAAGCTTACCAGCGCCCTACAGGGGTTGAAAATTCAGGTTGAAGCATATCCCGACTTAAAAGCCAACCAGAATTTTATGCAACTGCAGGAAGAAATGAGCGATATCGAAAATAAACTGGCTGCCGCACGACGTTACTTCAATGCTGCAACCACTGAATACAACAACGGGATTGAAACATTCCCCGCAAATGTTATTGCAGGGGCATTCGGCTTCAAACGGGAGGTTTTGTTTGACTTAGGTACCGAAAGAACTGAATTGAATAAACCCCCGAAAATCAGTTTCTAAAAAGTGGCCTATTTAGGAATTCAGAAACAGATAAGCAAAAACAACCGTAACTCATTGTTGCTGTTGATTGCATTTCCTGCACTATTACTTATAATGGTGTATCTGTTTTTCCTTTTTACAACCCACCAGGCTTACACCACCCCCGAAGAAGAGTTTAAAAAGGTTGCACCTTATGTAATAGCTGCTACGGCAATTTGGTTCCTGATTGCATGGAAGTTCAATACTGTCATGATCAGCTCTGCAACTGGTTCGCGGCCACTTGAAAGAAAGGAAAATAAGAGGGTTTACAACCTTGTTGAAAACCTTTGTATTGCCAATGGCATGAAAATGCCGAAAATAAATGTGATCGGGGACGATTCATTAAATGCCTTTGCAAGCGGTATAAGCGACAAAACATACACGGTTTCCCTTTCGCAGGGCATTATCAATAAACTCAACGACGAAGAACTGGAAGGCGTTATTGCCCACGAACTTGCCCATATCCGTAACCGGGATGTACGGTTATTAATCATCTCCATAATTTTCGTGGGCATTTTTGCATTTATTGCAAATGTTGCTTTCAGGGGACTACGTTTCGGAGCCTTCAGCGGGAGGCGAAGCGATAACAAGAACAATGCACCGGTCATATTGGTGATCCTTATTCTTTCGGCTGTAGCATATTTCATTTCGTTGCTGCTCAGGTTCGGAATTTCGCGTTCACGTGAATATCTTGCCGATGCCGGAGCCGCCGAAATGACCCGCAAACCCTGGGCTCTTGCTTCGGCGCTTAGAAAAATATCGGGCGATCCTCTTATAGAAGCTGTAAAAAATCCCGATGTAGCGCAGATGTTTATTGAAAACCCTAAACTAAATGAAAAGACAGGATTTTCGATTGGAAGTATTTTTGCAACCCATCCCCCTATAAAGAAAAGAATTGCCATATTGGAGCAGTTCACATAAATTCAAGAACAACCTGTATCAATACTTAAAACTACTCCCCCCTAAAAACTCACGTAACAACGATGTTGGCGGTATTTCGCTGTCGTCCATAGGTTTAAAATATGAAAGGAATTTTAGAAGCCGTGTTGATTCAGAATATTCTTCACGGTTTTCGGGTACAGATTGCAAAAGCGGTTCAGCATATTTTTTCAATACTGCCAATTCGTAAAGTGTGGCCGAATTAAACATTGCATCGGCATTTTCCTGGTATGGAAAAATATTTCTCTCCTCTCCTTTTCTCACCAAAGGCCAGCGCTTAATAGTCTCGGTGGCGGTATAACCCCGGTACTTGCTATCACGTATCATACGCCTGATTAAACGAGTGTCGGAAGTGGAAATATGAGTATGTTCATCGACTGATACTTGTGTTAATGCTGAAAGGAAAATCTTATATGTGTGTTTTGACTCAATATGGGGAAGAAGCCCGGGGTTCAATCCATGAATCCCTTCAATTATGAGAATATTTCCCGGTTTGATTTGTAAAGTATGCCCATCAAAATAACGTTCTCCCGTTTTGAAATTAAATTTTGGGATTTCAACTTCGGCACCGCTTAAAAGCTGGGCCAATTGATGATTGAAGTATTCAATGTCGATGGCTTCGAGAGCTTCAAAATCGTATTCACCGTTTTCGTCCCTAGGCGTATGCTCGCGATCAACAAAATAATCGTCGAGCGAAATCTGATGTGGCCATAAACCATTAACGGCAAGCTGAACCCCAAGCCTTTTACTGAATGTGGTCTTTCCTGAGGAAGATGGGCCGGCAACCAGAACAATTCTTACTTCATTACGCCTCTGACTGATCTGGTTGGCTATTTCGGCAACCTTTTTTTCATGTAATGCTTCTGAAATTTTTATAATATCACCTCCTTTGCCGCTTAAAGTGAAACTATTTAACTCGGCAATGGTTGCAACCTGCAAAATTTCAGCCCAGTCTTTATGCTCCTGATATACACTGAAAAGTTTATCCTGCCTTAATGAGTCCTGTAGTGTTTTATAATCTTCGGGATGCGGCACCCTTAGCAACAACCCCTGATAATACAATTCCAATCCGAATTTAGAAATGTAGCCCGTTGAAGGAAGCAAGTGCCCATAAAAATAGTTTACAAGACCGTTCATTCGATAAAGATAGGTATATAGTGTTCCCTGCTGTTCGAATAGAAGGGCTTTCCCGCTAAGGCCTTGTTGCCGGAGCAGGGTCACTGCCTGTTCAGTAGGAAGTCCCAATTTTTCGAAATTATAATTCCTCGTTATGATTTCTTTCATGGCCTGCTCAATGGCAAAAATATCGTCGTTGGTCAAATCTTTGCCCAATCCTCTCATTTCGGAATAATAACCGTTTGAAATGCCATGCTCAACACTCATATTTGCTTCAGGATAGAGTTCATAAACGGCTGCATAAAAAATAAACAGTAACGACCGTATGTACATCCTTCGGCCATCCGGATGGATCATATCCACAAATTCGATGGTCTTTGACTTGATTACTGTAAAGGAAAGTTCTTTCAATTTATTATTTACCAATGCCCCGCAAACATGTGTTCTCAGCTTGACATCCTGGTCTTTGGCAATTTCAGCAAGGGTAATTCCTAATGGATATGAGCATTTTTTCCCGGTGTTTCTGCAAAATATTTCAACCTGTTTCATATATCTGATAATATGTATTTTTAAAAACCTATAAGATCACCAATTATAGAATTAAACCATATCCAAATTCAACTCTTCTTTCAGAAAAACAGCTGTGTAAGAACCTTTGGCACAGGCAATTTCTTCAGGGGTTCCGGTGCAGAGTATCTGACCTCCCTCCCTACCTCCTTCGGGCCCAAGATCGATTATATGGTCGGCTGATTTTATCACGTCGAGGTTATGTTCGATTACTACCACTGTATTTCCTTTGTCAACCAGCTTGTTAATTGCTTCGAGCAATACCCTGATATCTTCAAAATGGAGTCCTGTAGTTGGTTCATCAAGAATATAAAGGGTTTTTCCCGTGTCTCGTTTCGACAATTCGGCTGATAGTTTTAGGCGTTGAGACTCACCTCCCGAAAGGGTTGTCGATGACTGACCAAGGGTTATATACCCTAAACCTACTTCCTGTAATGTTTTAAGTTTTTGAGAGATAGATGGAATACTTTCAAAAAATTCGACTCCCTGGTTAATGGTCATATCAAGAACATCAGATATGGATTTTCCTTTGTACCGTACTTCAAGTGTTTCGCGGTTATAACGTTTGCCGTTACAATTATCACAATGCACATATACATCGGGCAGAAAGTTCATTTCAATGACCTTCATTCCGGCTCCCTGACATTCCTCACATCGTCCGCCCTTAACATTAAACGAAAACCTGCCGGGTTGGTACCCCCTGATTTTTGATTCGGGCAGTTGGGTGAATAAGGTTCGGATATCTGAAAATACACCGGTATAGGTTACAGGATTAGAACGAGGGGTTCGCCCGATTGGCGACTGATCAACCTCTACCACCTTATCGATATGCCCTAAACCTTCCACTTTTTCGTATGGAAGCGGATCGGCTACCGAATTATAGAAATGCTGACTCAGCAAAGGCTGAAGCGTTTCATTGATCAGGGTTGATTTACCGCTTCCTGAAACACCGGTCACACAAACCAATTTGCCCAATGGTATTTCAAGTGTAACCCCTTTCAGATTGTTTCCTTTACAACCGGTTAACCTCAGCCATTTACCATTCCCTGATCGTCGGACCTTAGGGACATCAATTGCCCTTCGCCCGGCCAGGTAGTCGGCCGTTAAAGTATAACGGTTCATCACTTCTGAGGGTATTCCGGCAGCTACTACCTCGCCGCCATGCCTTCCGGCATAAGGTCCCATATCGACCAGGTAATCGGCATGCAGCATCATCTCCTTATCATGTTCCACCACAATTACGGTATTCCCCGTATTGCGAAGTTGTTCCAGGGCATGAATCAGTCTTAGGTTGTCGCGATGGTGAAGCCCGATGCTTGGCTCATCGAGGATATACAAAACGTTAACCAGTTGTGAACCAATCTGTGTTGCCAGTCTGATCCGTTGTGATTCGCCACCCGATAAACTACTTGTCGGCCTGTCGAGGGCAAGGTAATCCAATCCAACATTGAGCATAAAGCCAAGCCGGTCACGGATTTCCTTAATTACCTCCCGGGCTATCTTTTGTTGCCGCCCGCTGATCCGATCATCAAGTGTTTCGAACCATTTGTATAGTTCGGCCAGGTCCATATGCGACAGTTCGGCTATATTTTTATCGTCGATTTTAAACCAGAGGGCTTCCCTTTTAAGCCGCATCCCATTACATTCAGGACAGGCTATTGTTTTTACAAATTGGTTGGCCCATTTTTGTGCTTTCTTCGCCGGATTATCCTCACGCTGACTTTCTATGTATTTTACCAATCCTTCGTAAGTCATCAGATAATTCAGGCTTGCACCCAATGGTGTATTCTTCAGCTGTATCCGTTCTGTTGTTCCATACAATACAGCATCTAATCCTTCGTCGGGTATATCACTTAAAGGTGTTTTCAGGTCGAAGTCGTATTTTTCGCCCAAAGCTTCAATTTGCCACCAAATCAATGAATTTTTCTGTGGCCCAAGTGGCGCTATTCCTCCTTTAGCAATGCACAGGCTCCGATCGGGTATAATTTTATCAAGGTCGATCTCTGCTATACGTCCAAGTCCGTTACACTTTGGGCATGCACCTTGAGGAGAATTAAACGAGAAATTGTGCGGGGCAGGCTCGGCATAAGAAATCCCTGAAGTAGGACACATCAGTTGCCTGCTGTAATATTTAACCTCTCCCGATTCATGATCGAGTATCATAGTTATACCATGGCCCTGAACCATAGCGGTGTGGACGCTATCTTTCAATCTTTTGTCAGAGGCTTCATCCACAACCAGTTTATCAATCATCATTTCGATAAAATGGTTTTTGTACCTGTCAACCTTGAACCCATGGGTGAGTTCTATTATTTCGCCATCGACCCTTGCATAAAGGAACCCTTTGCGGCGCATTTGTTCGAACAATTCCCTGTAGTGGCCTTTCCTTCCTCTGACCTGCGGTGCCAAAATATGGATTTTCCGTCCTGAAAATTTCTCCTTTATCAATTGGAGGATTTTCTCTTCGGTGTATTTGACCATTTTTTCGCCCGTATTATATGAAAATGCTTCAGCAGCCCTTGCATATAAAAGCCGGAGAAAATCATAAATTTCGGTTATCGTACCAACGGTGGAACGAGGATTGCGGCTGGTAACTTTTTGTTCTATCGAAATTACGGGGCTCAAGCCGGTTATTTTATCCACGTCAGGACGCTCCATATTACCAAGAAAAGAGCGGGCATAGGCCGAAAAAGTTTCAATATAACGACGTTGTCCTTCGGCATAAATGGTATCGAAAGCCAGGGAGGATTTCCCGCTTCCGCTTAATCCGGTAATTACTGTAAGTTTATTCCGGGGGATTTCAACATCTATATTTTGCAGGTTGTGTACCCTTGCACCCTGTACCACAACCTTATTATCTTCTTCAAAATCAATATCATGATCAATTTCGAGTATATCAATATGAAAATCCTTCATACTAATTCATGTTAATAAATTCAAAGAAGAAACAATATCAAAGCGTATTATCAGACCTTTTTCCTTTCAATTGCTTTTCGTATCCTGTTGATGGTTTCGTCTTTACCCAAAAGTTCGCATATCCGGAACAAATCAGGCCCCATGTTTCCACCCACCAAGCAAAGCCGGAGAGGATTCATCACCATACCAAAATTCCAACCTTTATGGTTCATATATGTTGAAAAATGATCCTTGATGCTTAAAGCTTCCCATGTTTCAATGGTTCCAAAAAGATCGGCAATTGCGTCCATCTGCTCAGGGGTTTCGGTTTTCCACCTTTTTGCAATGGTTTTTTCATCGTACTCTGTTGGAGCTTCAAAGAAATAATAACCATGTTCCCAGATATCGGCCACAAAATCGCACCGGTCTTTTATTTCTTCAATTATGGAAACAATTTTAAAATCAGGCAAATCAATGCCTTTCTCAGATAAAACCGGACGGAACAATAATGCCACTTCAGCAGCCGGTTTCATTTGCAAATAGCTCCGGTTGAACCAACGTGCTTTTTCGGGGTCAAAACGTGAACCCGATTTAACCACCCTTTCTAAACTAAAAATTTCGGATAATTCTGATAATGAAAAGATTTCCTGTTCTGTGCCAGGATTCCATCCAAGTAAGGCAAGTATATTGAGGAAGGCCTCGGAAAAATATCCATCTTCGCGATAACCCCTTGATGTTTCACCTGTTTCTGGGTCTTTCCATTGCAACGGAAAAACAGGAAAACCAAGTTTATCACCATCTCGTTTGCTCAATTTGCCTTTCCCCTGAGGTTTCAGAATCAGAGGTAAGTGGGCAAACCGGGGTTTGGATTTTTCCCATCCAAAAGCCCGGTAGAGCAGAATATGCAAAGGCATGGATGGCAGCCACTCTTCGCCGCGGATTACGTGGCTGATCTCCATCAAGTGGTCGTCCACAACATTGGCAAGGTGGTAAGTTGGCATCCCATCCGACTTAAACAATACTTTATCGTCCAGTTCACGGGTGTTAAAGGTTACACTTCCACGTATCATATCCTCTTCGGTAACTTCAAGGGCTTCTGGCATTTTGAAACGGATAGCATAGGTATCTCCATTTTTTAATCGTGCTTCGACTTCAGCGACGCTTAACGATAATGAATTACAGAGCGACATGCGGGTGTGCTGGCTGTAGGAAAAAACCTGTCCATCGGTTTCGGCTTCTGCTCTTAGCCGGTCGAGGTTTTCCGGGGTATCAAAGGCATAATAAGCCCAGCCATTATCAATAAGTTGCTGTGCATAACCTGCATATAGCTCCTTGCGTTCACTCTGACGGTATGGGCCGTAGTTTCCTCCAAATCCAGGGCCTTCATCAGGTATAAGACCACACCACTTTAGGCTTTCCACAATATATTCCTCAGCTCCCGGAACATATCGCGATTGATCGGTATCTTCAATACGGAGCAGAAAATCGCCACCGTGATGTTTTGCAAAAAGATAATTAAACAAGGCTGTCCGAACACCTCCCATATGAAGGGGCCCTGTGGGACTTGGTGCAAACCTGACACGTATTTTTCTTTCTGTCATTCTATATTTAATTTGGCCACAAAGATAGGAATTTATGGCTAACCAATTTTTCAGAATGAAAGCAACAGAATACTTCAATAGCCGGGGCAATGACTAAAGTAAAGGATAAATAAATGAAGGAAAAGATTTGCCAAAAAATTGAATTTTGATTGTAGTCCGCAAATATTTACTTTTAACCCATTGAACAACTGAATAATTTAATTCTGAAAACATGACACGACCAAAAGGCACAAAAAGAAAACCACCGGAAAAATCACCGGTTCATAATGGGTTTTCCTCCAAACTGGAATGGCTATTACTGGGCGCAATCCTCATTTTAACCTTTATGGTTTTTTCACCCGCCATAAATTTTGATTTTGTAAATTGGGACGACGATGTTAATGTTACGCAAAACAGGAATGTTCAAAACCTGAACCCTGAAAGTGTAAAGAATATGTTTACCACTACCGTAATTGGTGGATATACCCCCCTGACCACCCTTTCATTTGCAGCTGAACACCATTATTCCGGGCTGAATCCAAAGGTTTTTCACACCAACAATATCCTTTTACATATGATTTGTACCCTGCTATTGTTTTTAATCCTGAAAAAGATGGGTATGAGCCTGTTTGTAACTGCTTTAGTAACAATTTTATTTGGCATACACCCCATGCGGGTCGAATCGGTTGCCTGGATAACGGAACGAAAAGATATGTTATATACACTGTTCTATTTTTTTTCCATACTATTGTATTTAAAGTTCAGGGAATCAGGAAATCCGGGGTGGTACATTGGCGCCCTGGCCGCTTTCATATTATCACTACTGTCAAAAATTCAGGCCGTTTCGCTTCCCCTTTCGCTCATCCTCATTGATTATTTTTACGATAAAAAATTCAGGATCAGTCAAGTATGGAATAAAGTCCCATTTTTTATATTATCGCTTATCACAGGTGTGGCCGGGATATATTTTTTGAAACAAGAAGGGAGCCTTGATACAGGAACCCTTTTACCGGTTTACCAAAGGATATTTGTGGGTAGTTATTCCCTTGCTGTATATCTTATAAAATCGGTATTCCCCTACGAAATGTCGGCAATTTATCCTTTCCCTGCAAAGCTTTCAGCAATTCATTACTTAAGCCTGCCCGCAATAATCCTGCTGGCCTGGGGGATTACCAAAATCAGGCAGATACGCTCAGAAGTGATTTTCGGATCATTGTTTTTCCTTGTAAATGTCATTTTCGTTTTGCAGGTTGTAGGGGCAGGACAGGGATATCTTGCCGACCGGTTCACTTATGTAGGTTACTCCGGACTATTTTTCGTTTATGTCATCCTGGCCGAGAAATGGGTTCCCCCCAGTTGGAGCAAAATTCTTTATTCAATAGGAATTATTTATCTCATTTCACTTTCGGTATTGGCACATTCACGTGTGAAAGTGTGGAAAAATACAGAAACATTGTTTACCGATGTAATCAGTAAATACCCTCGCGTGGCTGTGGCACACAATAATATGGGGCGGTATTACAGAGAAATGAACCAATACGACAAGGCTATTGCAGCATACGATAAGGCAATTGAAATTAATCCTGAAAGTTTTAACACATTCAGCAACAGGGGAAAAGCCCTGTTTGACCTAGGCCGGATCGATGAAGCGCTGAAGGATTTCAACCGTTCGATCGAACTAAACGACAGGTATGTGGAAGCCCTCGGCAACCGGGGCGCTGCATATGCAGCCAAAGGCAACTTCGATGCTGCATTGGCCGATCTGGTTAAAGCGCTCGAAATTGACCCGGCAAATATCAACGCTTTATCGAACCGCGCGCTGATCTGGTATTCATTGAACAATTTCGAAAAAGCAACTGAGGACATTAACTCTTATTTACTTTATAAACCCAATGATGCCGATATGCTTAACCTTCGTTCGCTATGTTTCAACAAGCTAAACCGCAACCAGGAAGCATTGGCTGATCTTAACCGGGCTGTTCAGATCAATCCTTCGCAAGGGGTATTTTGGCAGAACCGCTCTTTCCTGCTCAACAAAATGGGCGACAAGGCGGGTGCCCTTCGCGACATCCAGCAGGCTCAGGCTTTGGGGATTGAAGTAAATCAACGCTATATTGAAGCTTTGAAACAATAATAATTGATACAAGGAATATCATAACCGATAGGATTTCCCTGTACTTTGTCAGCTTGATTTTCGTTTTGATTTTGTTATTTTGTCAAGACGAAAAACACAAAAAGCTTGCAACATGTACGGAAAAATTAAAGATGACCTCCGAAAAACACTTCAGGAATTGAAAGAGCAGGGACTTTACAAAACTGAACGGATAATCACTTCGGCACAGGGGGCTGAAATTACCTTGCAAACGGGTGAAACAGCCCTGAACTTTTGTGCCAACAACTATCTGGGTCTGGCCAATCATCCTGAAATAGTAAAAGCCTCGCAGGATATAATGAACCAGTGGGGTTTTGGCCTCTCTTCAGTACGCTTTATCTGCGGCACACAGCAGATTCATAAAGAACTTGAAAAAAAGATTTCCGGATTTCTTGGAACTGAAGACACCATTCTCTATTGTGCTGCTTTCGATGCCAATGGTGGCGTTTTTGAACCCCTGTTTGGTGAGGACAGCGCAATAATTTCTGACGAACTGAACCACGCTTCCATCATCGACGGAATCAGGCTTTGCAAAGCACAGCGGTTCCGCTATAAGCACTCCAAAATGGAAGAACTCGAAAAATGTCTTCAGGATTCGCAATCTGCAAAATACAGGATAGTAGTAACCGACGGCGTATTTTCGATGGATGGCGATATTTGTAAACTCCCTGAGATTGTTGAACTCTGTGAAAAATATGATGCGTTGGTAATGGTTGACGATTCACATGCAACCGGATATATCGGCGATACCGGTCGAGGTACCGCCGAGCATTTTGGCCTGATGGGAAAAATCGACATGATTACAACCACATTCGGGAAAGCAATGGGTGGAGGCAACGGAGGCTGTACTTCGGGCAGGGCCGAAATTATTGAGATGCTCAGGCAACGGTCACGGCCTTACCTGTTCAGCAATACCCTTGCCCCGGCAACGGTAGGGGCAACAATGAAAGCCATTGAAATGCTGAGCCGGAACACCAACCTTCAACACAAGGTGATGCAGAATGCCAACCGTTTCCGCAGTCAAATGGAAGAAGCAGGGTTCGACCTGGTAAAAGGCGATACTGCAATAGTCCCAGTGATGATCTACGACGAACCCATGGCTATCCGGTTCGCCGATGAACTGCTCAAAGAGGGTGTTTATGTTATCGGGTTTGTATTCCCGGTTGTTCCTCGCGGGAAAGCACGCATAAGGGTGCAGCTTTCAGCAGCGCATACTTTTGAGCAAGTTGATAAAACTGTCGCAGCTTTTATTAAAGTGGGAAAAAACTTAGGGTTGATAAAGTAAGAATCTTCCTCATATATTGATATTTCCAAAATCAATTCAAAAGAGTGAAAACGAATTTAACAAAATCTGCTCCCGTCTATGAAAAGGGCACGGTTGCAGTGCTATTCACAGATATTGATAACATACCTTTAACCTTATCGGAACAGGAAAAAACTCTATGGACAAATAAGCCCATGAAGGCAAACACTGTTCTGATTCAAAAGCTCCCCCATCATATTTTTCTGGTAAAACCCGATATGGAAAAACCCCGGAACCAGGTTAGGCAGGCTTACCGAAAAGCAGGCGCAACCTGGATGGGGACCATTAAGAACGAAAAACCGGAAACGGTGGTCATCATAGGCCAGGTTGATACAGATTTTGTGCTTGCCTTTGCTGAAGGGTTTCTGCTTGCAGGGTATGAATTTCATAAATACAAAAAGGAGAAGGACGATTTTGTACCTTCCGAGGTAAAAATTGTCCATAAAGACATCACGCAGAGCCAGCTCAATGAGCTATCGTCACTGACAAAATCGGTTTGGTGGGCACGCGACATGGTAAATGAACCCCTATCCTACCTTAACGCGGAAAAACTTTCAGAAGAAATTTCCATTAAAGGAATAGAAGCAGGTTTTAAAGTAGAAGTTTTTCATAAGCAGAAAATTGAAACTTTGAAGATGGGTGGCTTGCTGGCCGTAAACAGGGGAAGTATCGATCCGCCCACATTTACAGTTCTCGAATGGAAACCCCAGGATCGGGCCAACGGCCAACCTATTGTCCTTGCCGGGAAGGGTGTAGTTTACGACACAGGCGGATTAAGCCTGAAGCCAACACCCAAATCGATGGATTATATGAAATGCGATATGGCTGGCGCTGCTGTTGTTGCGGCAACCATCAATGCTGCAGCCCTTTCAAATTTACCCGTTCACCTGATTGGACTGGTGCCAGCCACCGATAACCGTCCCGATGGGAATGCATTTGTTCCTGGCGACGTCATCACCATGTTCGATGGAACCACTGTTGAAGTTATGAATACAGATGCCGAAGGCCGTTTATTGCTTGCCGATGCCCTGAGCTATGCAAAAAAATACAACCCCCTGCTGGTCATCGACCTGGCCACCCTTACAGGCGCTGCTTCTATTATTGCCGGCCACCATGCAATCATTGCCATGGGAAATACTCCCGAAAACATCATTAAACTGAAACAATCGGGTGAAGAAGTATTTGAACGGCTGGTAGAATTGCCCCTTTGGGAAGAATACGGACAATCGTTAAAGTCGGATATTGCCGATTTGACTAATTTAGGCGGGCGTGAGGGACAAACCATCGTTGCCGGTAAGTTTCTCGAACATTTTACTGATTATCCATGGATTCATTTGGATATTGCCGGAACAGCCTGGCTTTTCGAAAAAGATGCATGGAAGCCCAAAGGGGGTACAGGAAGCGGTATCAGGCTGCTATATAACTTTTTGAAAAATTTCTAAAAAATAGCGTAAATTTGCCCGAATTGCATACAAGTAAAAATTTAATGGCCTTAGATATGGTTTATCATCCAAAAATAAAAGTTGGCATTTCGCACGGCGATATCAATGGTATCAGCTATGAGGTGATCATGAAAACACTTCTTGAACCCAGGATACTGGAAATGTGCACACCCATAGTTTATGGTTCACCAAAAGTAGCTGCATATCACCGGAAAGCGCTTAACATCGAAACCCTGAGCTTTAACCATATAAAAACGCCCTACGAAGCATCGCACAACCGGGCCAATATCATCAACTGCATCGACGAAAACATCAGGGTCGAACTTGGGAAATCGACCGAAGCAGCAGGGGAATCATCGTTTCTTGCCCTCGAACGGGCGGTTGCCGACTTAAAGAAAGAACAGATTGATGTATTAATCACTGCCCCCATTAATAAAGACAACATTCAAAGCGAAAAATTCAAATTTTCTGGACATACCGAATATCTGGCACAACAGTTCAATGTCCGCGATTTTGTGATGCTAATGGTTAGCCACAACCTTAAAATTGGTGTGGTGACCGGTCATATACCCTTATCGGAGGTTGCAAAGCACATCACGAAAGATAAAATCGTTTCGAAACTGAGGATTATCTCACGGTCACTGCTTCAGGATTTTGCCCTAACCAATCCCTGTATTGCAGTCCTGGCACTTAACCCCCATGCCGGAGATAACGGTTTGATTGGATATGAAGAACAGAATATCATCATCCCTGCCCTTGACCAGGCGCGCAACGAAGGAATAATGGCATTAGGACCTTACCCTGCCGATGGGTTTTTTGGGTCGGGTGACTTTTTAAAATTCGATGCCATTCTGGCCATGTACCACGACCAAGGCTTAATCCCCTTTAAACTGACCTCATTTGACCAGGGTGTAAATTATACAGCCGGATTACCGGCTGTCCGCACTTCTCCCGCACATGGAACCGCTTTCGATATAGCAGGTGCAGATAAAGCTTCGCCTGATTCATTCAGGGAAGCGCTTTACCTGGCCATCGATATCCATAAAAACCGATCCATTTATCACGAAATTTCCAAAGACCCATTGAAAAGATTCGATATCAATGCCAACCAGGAAGATGAAAGTATCGACATTGAGGCCGTTGACGACGATTCCGTACTACCCTGAAAGGAAGCGGCTTTTCAGCACAATTGACATGTATGTTGATTACATGCTGTTGAATTAAACAAGAAGAAGGCAATTATGTACGAATTTATTTCCGGAGAAATAGCCGACCTGACCCCGACCCATATAATTATCGAAACCGCAGGAGTGGGATATGCCATACACATTTCGCTCAGCACCTATTCGGCACTTAACGGGAAAAAGCAGGCAAAAGTTTATACCCACCAGATTGTGCGCGAAGATGCACATTTGTTGTATGGTTTTGCCACTTCATCGGAACGCGAATTATTCCGCAACCTCCTGTCTGTTAATGGCGTAGGTGCCGCTACAGCTCTGATGATGCTTTCTTCGCTTTCGCCCGATGAAATTGCTTCTGCTATAACAACCGATAATGTTAACCTTCTGAAATCAGTAAAAGGGATTGGCCTGAAAACAGCGCAAAGGATTATTATTGACCTGAAGGATAAAATGGGCAAAGCAGCGCAATCGGGACAAATTTTAATTCCATCGGACAATACCATCCAAAATGAAGCGTTATCAGCATTAGTTATGCTCGGTTTTGCCCGTAAGGATGCCGAAAAAGCGGTTGCCGGCATTTTAAATGATCATCCCGGGTTAAGCGTTGAGGTTGTGATAAAACATGCACTAAAAAGGTTATAGGTACTGAATGAAATTCCGGACTTTTCTAAAAAATATACTCTTACTTACCGCAATTTTTTCCCTTTTATCACTGAGCGGAGGCCCAGGGACAGGAGTTGAAGAGATTTCGGCTTCAATGCCTTTGTTTATCGAGGTTCCGGTTGAATCAGCAGGTGCAGCACCGGATACCATCACCGCACCGCTGCCTTTCCCGTTTTCCGACAGGCCCGCATTCGGGCAGCCAACCCAACGCGATACTTCCGGATTGTTCCTGCGCAGGCCTTCAAACCTTACCCAACAGGTGGAATATGACCCGATAACCGGAAAGTATATTTTTTATGAACGGATAGGAAACCTGAATTACCGGCTTCCACAGGCAATGACACTCGAAGACTATATTGATTACGACTTCGAGAAATCCATCCGCGATTACTGGCGATCAAGAAAAAACATCACTGATTTACAGAACCAGGGGTCGCTGATACCAAGGCTCACCATCGAAAGTGAGGCATTTAACCGCATTTTTGGGGGCAATGTGATAGACATCAAACCACAGGGATATGTTGAGGTGAGTTTTGGTTACCAGGTTAATGAAACACAGAACCCCGCTATTCCCGAACGGCTCCGCAAAGTCCCCTCGTTCGATTTCGATCAGAAAATACAGATGAATGTAATGGGACAGATCGGTACAAAAATGAATATGCGGGTCAATTACAATACCGAGGCGACTTTCGATTATGAGAATAAGATGAACCTCGAATATACCGGAGAAGAAGATGAAATCATCAAAAGGATTGAAGCAGGAAACGTTTCATTGCCATTGAATGGTTCACTCATTACCGGAGCGTCAAATCTTTTCGGGATAAAAACCGAAATGCAATTCGGGAAACTGAATGTTACCACCCTCTTTTCGCAGCATAAAGGAGAAACCAAAGTGGTTGAATCGGAAGGTGGGGCTCAGGTTACCAGCTTCGAGATTTCGGCAGTAGAGTATGATGCCAACCGCCATTTTTTTCTCTCACAATATTTCAGGGACAATTACAACAGTGCCCTTAGAAGCCTGCCTGTAATCCGATCGGGGATTACCATCAATAAAATCGAAATATGGGTAACCAACAAAACCAATAATTTTACCGAATCACGCAATATTTTTGCTTTACAGGACCTGGGTGAACATGACCCACATATTTACAACCCTATTCCAGATTTTCAGCAGAACACCGGGCTCCCATTCCCTGTGAACATTTATCCGAACAATCAGGCAAATGCAATGTACCGATCATTGACCACAACTTTTTCCGGCATACGAAACGTACAGAATATCACCTCTATAATGTCGCAGTTCGGGAACCAGTTTGTAGGTGGCCGTGATTTCGAAAAGATAGAGCAGGCCCGGAAACTGAACCCTTCTGAATTTACCGTCAACGAACGCCTTGGTTACATTTCGCTCAACACAGCCCTCAACACCGATGAGGTATTGGCTGTTGCTTATAATTATACCGCAAATGGACAGGTCTTCCAGGTAGGCGAATTCTCAACCGATGGGGTGGATGCGCCTCAAACCCTTATCCTGAAACTTATTAAAGGAACTACCCTATCGCCTGGCCTTCCTACCTGGGATCTGATGATGAAAAACGTTTATAACCTGAACGCTTATCAGCTTACCAGCCAGGATTTTATCTTCAATGTGATGTATATGAACGATTCAACGGGCACATACATCAATTACATACCCGAAGGCCGCCTTAACGGCCGGATTTTGCTCAGCGTGATGAACCTGGATAAACTGAATAAACAGCTTGATCCATTCCCCGATGGGGTTTTCGATTATATTGAGGGAACAACAGTCCGGTCGTCGAATGCCCGTATCATTTTTCCGGTGCTCGAACCTTTCGGGAAACACCTGGCCGATTCGATACAGGATCAGGCCTTAATTGACAAATATGTATTTCAGGCTTTGTACGATTCAACCCGCACCATTGCAGAGCAGGATGCTGAACGCAACAAGTTCATGCTTATGGGAAGTTACAAAGGCGCATCTGGATCGGACATTCTGCTGAATACCTTCAACTTAACACCCGGATCGGTAAAGGTTACAGCCGGAGGGCGCGAACTTGTCGAAAATGTGGATTACACGGTTGATTATACATTAGGACGTGTCAGGATTATCAATCCTGGCCTTCTTGAATCGGGAACCCCCATTCAGGTTGCCACCGAAAGTCAGGATCTGTTTTCAATGCAACGCAAAACCCTTCTTGGCACACACGCCAATTATGCATTTTCTGATAATTTTAACATTGGTGCTACTGCTTTGTATATGCAGGAAAGGCCGTTAACTCAGAAAATCGACTATGGACAAGATCCGATTTCGAACCTGATTGTTGGCCTCGATACTCGTTTTTCGACCGAAAGCCGCTTCCTGACCAGAGCAATCGACAAACTTCCGCTGATCAATACCAAAGCGCCATCGACCATCAATTTCGAGGCAGAATTTGCACGGCTTATCCCAGGGCATTCAAGGGTAATCGGAAGGAACGGAGCTGCTTATATCGATGATTTCGAAGGAACCAAAACCACCATCGACCTGAAAGCAAGGCAAGCCTGGGTTATGGCTAGTACACCACAATTGCAGCAGCTTTACCCCGAAGGCAACCTTAGCAACCAGACAGAGTATGGTTTCAACCGGGGCCTGCTTGCCTGGTACATCATCGATCCGCTGTTTTTGCGTAATAGTTCTCTCACGCCCAATCATATACGAAACGACAAAGACCTGCAGTCGAACCACTTTGTACGAGAGGTGTTTGAAAAAGAAATATTCCCTGCAAAAGAATCGCCTGTTGGTCAACCAACCAATATTCCGGTTTTCGACATGGCATTTTATCCATCCGAAAAAGGGCCTTACAATTTCGATACCCGCCCATCGCCCTATTCAGAAGGTATTAACCCCGACGGAACACTGCGCGATCCGGCATCCCGCTGGGGGGGAATTATGCGGAGGATCGAAACCAGCGATTTCGAAAATGCCAACATCGAATTTATTGAGTTCTGGCTTATGGACCCCTTTGTTTATGACACACTGGGAATGTTATCGGGAGGGGACCTATATTTTAATTTGGGCGATATTTCGGAAGAAATTCTTCGGGATGGGCGCAAATCGTTCGAAAACGGTTTACCCACAACTGCCCAGGTGACAAATGTGGATACAACGGTTTGGGGAAGGGTTTCAACACAACAGTCGCTGGTTAATGCTTTCGACAACAATCCCGCCTCCCGCCGCTTTCAGGATGTGGGACTCGATGGACTCAGTGATGAAGATGAACGCTCATTTTTCACCGATTACCTCGAAGAAATCAAAAGTATAGTTTCGTCCGAAGTTTATGAAAGGTTCCTTAACGACCCATCGAATGACAATTACCACTATTATCGAGGTACAAACCTCGACCAGCAGGAATTGGGAATACTCGAAAGATATAAGCGCTACAACGGAATGGATGGCAACTCGCCCACTACCGAAATGTCGCCCGAAACCTACCCGACTTCAGCTTCAACAATACCCGATATTGAAGATATCAACAATGACAATACCCTGAACGAGTACGAACGCTATTACCAATACCGTGTTAGTCTCCGTAAACAGGATATGGTGCTTGGAAAAAACTATATCAATGATGTTAAGTTAAGCCGGGTACAACTGAAGAACGGCCAGATTGGCGAAGTAAAATGGTATCAGTTTAAGATACCGGTTCGCGAATATGATGATGTTTTCGGATCAATCCGCGATTTCAAATCCATCAGGTTCCTGCGCATGTTTATGTCCAGTTTTAAGGACCCTGTGATTTTACGATTTGCCACCCTTGACCTTGTAAGGGCCGATTGGAGGCGTTATACCCGCACCCTTTCAGAAACCGGTATGGAATATGATGCAACTTCATTTGATATTTCAGCCGTTAACGTCGAAGAAAATGGAAGCCGTTCACCCGTAAACTATATCCTTCCTCCCGGAATCGACCGTGTAATTGACCCGGCCAACCCACAACTGAGGCAGCTGAATGAGCAGTCGATGGTATTGAAAGTCACTGACCTTGAACAGGGCGATGCCCGAGCAGCATATAAAAGCATTTATATGGACTTCCGCAGGTACAAAAACATGAAACTCGAAGTTCATGCCGAACAGATGGATGGCTATCCGCTCCGCGACGATGAATTGGTATTTTTCATAAGGTTGGGAGCTGATTATAATTTTAACTATTACGAATACGAAGTTCCATTGAAACTTACCCCTCCCGGACGTTACAACGGCGAAATTCTTTCGGACCGTTACGAAGTGTGGCCCGACGAAAACCGCCTCGATATCCCGCTTGAGGTGTTTACCCAGGCTAAACTCGACAGGGATGCCAGAATCAGGGAAGCAGGGTCAAATTTCAGGATACAGGATGTGTATGAAGTACCGCATCAAGGATGGAACAACAACAAAAACAGGATAAAAGTAAAAGGAAGTCCCAACCTGGGCAATGTGCAGGTGATGATGATGGGTATCCGCAACAGGAAAGGGCAGGTAAATACCGGACCCAAATCGGTTGAGGTATGGGTAAATGAACTACGCCTTACCGATTTTGACCAGGAAGGCGGATGGGCTGCCAATGCAAGGGTTACCACGCGCCTTGCCGACCTGGGAACGGTTACTGTAGCCGGCCGTACACGTTCGGCAGGGTTTGGGAGTATTGAGCAAAAAGTCAATCAACGCAGCCTTGATAACCTTACCGAATTTGATATTGCATCGACTGTAGATCTAGGCCGCTTTTTCCCGAAGGAATCTGGGGTGCGTATCCCTATGTATTATGGCTATTCACAAAGTAACCGTAACCCGAAATATGACCCCTTAAATCCGGATATTGAATTAAATGAATCTTTAAAACGCAGCGAATCAAAATCGGTAAGGGATTCAATACGTTTTATTGCACAGGATGTTGTTACCCGAAAGAGCCTGAATTTTACAAATGTTAAGGTAGAGCCACAAATGACCCAAGCGAAAAATCCCCGTCCCTGGGATCCGGGAAATTTTGCTGCAACCTATTCGTTCAATGAACTTTTTATGCGGAATATTAATACTGAGTATAACATCGACCGTACATACCGGGGAATGCTTTCATACAACTTCAATTCGCGTCCCGAACTATGGGAACCTCTTCAGAAAGTGGAGTTTCTGAAAAAAGGGCCATTGATGCTGCTTGGCGATTTTAACCTATATCCCCTTCCTACACAGATATCATTCCGGACTGATTTGTACCGGCGTTATAATGAGATTCAGGCCCGTAACATCACCAATCCGGGCATGATCCTTCCCCAAACCTTCCAGAAAGACTTTTTATGGAATCGGTTCTTCGACCTCAGGTACGATATCACCCGGAACCTAAAGGTTGACTTTTCATCGAGAAACACCGCACGGATTGATGAGCCAGAGGGCCGTATTAACCGCAGGGATGACGATTACCAATGGAAACGCGACTCAATACTGGCCAACTTGTGGGATATGGGAAGGCCAACATTGTACAACCACGATGTGAATGCTTCATATTCACTTCCCCTCAACCGTATAAAAATGCTGAATTTTCTGAGTGCCACAGCAAGGTACCAGGGAACCTATAACTGGGCTGCAGGACCATTAACTCCCGATACAATCAGGCTTGGCAATATGGTAGAAAACTCACAGAACCTTCAATTGACAGGGAACGTGAACCTGAACCAGATTTACAATATGGTACCCTATTTCAAACGGCTCGATGAAAAATTTCAGCGTACCAGCCGGGTTCGTGGAAATATCGGCCAAACAGGAAGGCAACAACAAACCCAGCCAATTCAGCAACCTGATCCTGAATTTAACCAGCGCAATGTACAATTGACTGTAGGGCAGCCGGTAAGCATAAAACACAATTTAAACCTTAGGGTGGTAACCATAAGGGCAACTACACCGCAAGGGCAGGTTATTGAAGGAAGTACTAAAACCATAGACAAAAACACGGTGGAATTTACCCCTACGTCAGCAGCTGGAATTGCAAATATACTGGTAACCGGGAAACCGGAAAAGAATTTCCTTAAAGATGTCTTCGATCTGACTATGAGAATGGTAACCGGAGTAAAATCAATTTCGATAAACCATAGCATTGCTGGTGGAACCGTTTTACCGGGTTATCTTCCCGAACCGGCCATTTTCGGTTCAGGACGCTACACCCCTGATCAGAACCTGTTTGGCAGGAATATAGGGAGCAGTGTAGCCCCGGGCTTTCCTTTCCTGATGGGTTGGCAGGACAGGCAATTTGCGCAAACTGCCGGCGAACGCGGATGGCTTACCACTGATCCCTTGTTGAATATGCCATTCCTTTATAACCGGAGCGAACGGTTCAGTATAATGGCAAACATTGAACCCCTTCCCGACCTGAGGATTGATGTAAATGCCGACCGGGTCATTTCAAAAAATATCAGTGAGTTTTACAGCTGGGATAATGTCAGCAATAGTTTTAATCCCAACAGCCTGACTGAAAGGGGTAATTTCTCCATGTCGGTTCTCACCTGGAGTACAGCATTTTTTGCTATTGGTAAAGAAGGCGTTCCACATTCAGAAGCATTCAAAAATTTCAAAGATTACCGCTTGACCATCGCCCGCAGGTTGGCAGCAGGCCGTCAGGCAAATCCGGCTTACAATTACGATCCGGCAGCCATAAATCCAACAACGGGATTCCCAGATGGCTATGGGCCTACATCGGTCGAGGTGCTTGTCCCTGCATTCCTTGCAGCTTATCAGGGCGCCGACCCCGACAATGTAACCCTTGGAATGTTCCCTTCTATCAAATATATCCGTCCTAACTGGAGGGTTCAGTACGAAGGGATGGTATCGCGCATACCAAAGCTGAGTAATATAATGCGGACCATGAACTTTACCCATTCTTACCGGTCGAGCTACACCGTGGGTTCGTTCCTCACCAACCTGAATTATATGACCGTTGAAGATGGCTTCAGCTACTTAAGGGATATTCAGAATAACTTCCTTCCGGCATTCGAATTCAATTCGGTGAGCATCAATGAAACCTTCAGTCCGCTTATCAATATGGATATTACCTGGATTAACGACCTGACTACCCGCTCTGAAATAAAACGTTCGAGAAGCATTGCCTTGTCGTTTGCCAACAACCAGATTACCGAAGTTCTCAGCGACGAATATATATTCGGTGTGGGTTACCGTTTTGACCGAATGGATATTATACTGAAATCAAAAAATTCGCAGCGATCCTATTCGAACGATCTTACCCTGCGAACCGACCTCTCTTTCAGGAAGAACAAAACCATCCTCCGCAGGATAGCTGAAGATACCGATCAGCTCACCGCCGGTCAAAGTGCTATTACAATTAAAACCACAGCCGATTATATGCTCAGCGACAGGTTCCAGCTGCGGGTTTATTTTGATAAAGTAATCAACGAACCTTTAACGTCGGTATCATTCCCTACTTCTAATACAAATATGGGGGTAAGTTTCAGGTTCACGCTTGCTCAGTAAAATTGAGAAAAGATATTTGTTATGTACACCAATATTGAAAAAAATGTACCGCCCGAACTGGTTAAAACCGGTCTGAAGCGCAGGATTCATTACCTTGAAAACCTAATGACCGTGGTTATTGATTTTGAGCATCCCATGGAAGTACCCGATCCCCCACATTCCCACCCGCACGAGCAAATTACCTATGTAGCCGAAGGCGAACTATCGTTTTTTATAGGTGATGAAATATTTATGCTCAACAAGGGCGATATGATTAAAATCCCTTCGGGCGCTTTGCATACCGTTCAGACAATTGCACCAAACACCCGGCTTATCGACAGTTTTTCGCCTATCAGGGAGGATTTTATCCGTTAAAAATTAACTTAAATATATTCGGGCCGTTGCAGCAGCAATGGCTTTTTTTATTTTCGATTTTCGGAAATAAAATCATTTCAAGGCTTGTAAATAATTAAAAACTATTATACTTTTACAAACTGTAAAAACAACAATTACAAGCCAATGAAGCCAGACAGATTTATCAGGATCTTTTTAATTCTTTCTTTAATAATTGGTTTTGGTTGTGAAAGTAAACCCACATCTGAAAGAATCATACTTGATTTCACCGAAAGATGGAGATTTTTCAATGGCGATGCCCAACAGGCACAAAACCCGGAGTATAACGATCACCAATGGAGAACACTCGATTTGCCCCACGATTGGAGCATTGAAGGAGAGTTCAGCAGAAACCATCCTGCCACACCTGGTGGAGGTGCATTACCTGGAGGAATTGGATGGTACCGGAAAACCTTCACAATGGATGAAGAGGAAAAGGAAAAACTAGTTTTCATTGATTTCGACGGGGTTTATCAGCAGAGCGAAGTTTGGGTTAATGGGCATTACCTCGGCATGCGCCCCTTTGGATATATCTCTTTCCGGTATGAACTGACTCCACATTTGATATATGGTGAAACGGAGAATGTTATTGCGGTTAAGGTCAATAATTCTGAACAACCCAATTCGCGGTGGTACTCCGGATCTGGAATATATCGGAATGTATGGCTGGTAAAAACAGCAAAGCTGCATGTTGACCACTGGGGAACATTTGTAACCACCCCCGAAGTAAATGAGCATTTGGCAAAAATATCAGTAGAAACAACGGTTGCCAACAAATTGTCATCGGGTGTAGATGCCATTCTGAAAACAACCCTCTACAATCACAAAGGCAAACGGGTGGCCAAAACCCAATCGTCAAAAAGAATCGGGGCCGGGGCTCAAAATGTATTTCAGCAAAACCTTGATGTTGAAAAACCAGAATTATGGGATATCGAAAATCCTGTTTTATACAAAGCTGTTTCTGAAGTTTACGATGGAAGCGTTCTGGTTGACACTTATGAAACCACTTTTGGGATCCGCTATTTCAATTTTGATCCAGATGAAGGATTCTCACTAAACGGACGTAAAGTAAAACTTTTAGGAGTATGCCAGCACCATGATTTAGGGGCATTGGGCGCAGCCATCAATACCCGTGCTCTTGAAAGGCAACTCGAAATTCTTCGCAATATGGGATGCAATTCCATACGGACTGCCCACAACCCGCCTGCACCCGAATTACTGCAACTATGCGACAGAATGGGATTTGTGGTGCAGAACGAAACATTCGATATGTGGCGAAAAAGAAAAACCGAATATGACTATTCCCATTTTTTCCCAGAGTGGCACGAGCGCGACCTTACCGACCATATCCGCAGAGACAGGAACCATGCTTCGGTGTTTATGTGGAGCATCGGGAACGAAGTGCTCGAACAGTGGGAACACGTTGATGCTGATACACTCGACATACAGCAGGCAAATTTCTTGCTCAACTTTGAAAAAAATGTAGATACGGCAATTATCAATTCGGGCAATTTGTCGGTAAACTCACTTCTCACCACTAAATTGGTGAATATTGTGCGAAGCCTAGATAATACAAGGCCGGTAACAGCTGGCTGCAACGAGGTAAATCCCTGGAACAACCTGTTCAAATCCAATTCAATGGATTTATATGGATTTAATTACCACCACGAAAGTTTTGCCAACTTCAGAGAGAATTATCCCGGCAAATCATTAATTATCAGTGAATCGACTTCGGGTTTGATGACAAGGGGATATTATCAGATGCCATCGGATTCAATATTCGTCTGGCCACATCGAGGACAAAACAGGCGGACTCCATTCGGCAATCCGGAACAGCAATGTCCGGCCTACGACAATTGCCATGTTCCCTGGGGATCGACACACGAAGAGAGTTGGAAAATTGTGAAAAAATATCCGCACATTGCCGGAACCTATATCTGGACAGGTTTTGATTACCTGGGTGAACCCACGCCATATTGGTGGCCATCGCGAAGTTCTTACTTCGGGATTATCGATCTGGCAGGTTTTCCGAAAGATGTTTATTACATGTACCAGAGTGAATGGACCGACAAGGAAGTGTTGCATATTTTCCCGCACTGGAACTGGAACCCCGGCGATTCGGTCGATGTTTGGGCATACAGCAGTGCACCGGAAGTAGAATTATTCCTGAACGGAAAATCTCTCGGGGCTAAACATAAAGAAGGAGATGATATCCACCTCAAGTGGCGGGTAAAATGGGAACCCGGAACAATAAAAGCCATTTCGAGAAATAATGGACAAGACAAGCTAACCCGTGAAATTAAAACAGCGGGAAAACCTGCACAAATCAGGCTTTCCGCCGACCGGAACAAACTCAATGCCGATGGAAAAGACCTCTCATTTATCACCATCGAAATCCTCGACAAAGATGGATTTATTGTTCCCTATGCCAGCAACCTGGTAAATTTTGAAATTGACGGAGAGGCTACCACTGCTGGTGTTGACAATGGAAACCCGGTGAGTCACGAACCTTTTCAGTCCTACTTCCGGAAAGCATTTCACGGCAAGTGCCTCGCCATTGTGAAAGCTCCGAAATCAAAAGAGAACACCATTTTCAAAGCCACTTCCGAAGGATTGGCTTCTGCTGAAATAATATTGACATTCAAATAAATATTTTAATACAACATGATGAAAAAACAGATTACCATCAGATTATTGCTGTCGTTTTTCACCTCAATAATAATTTCAGCACATGTAAACGCACAGCTTCCCTGGGCATCGGGTGCACCAAACCAGGCACTATTGAACGAACCTGTGGACATCCACGAGGATTTCCGCAACTTTGCAAACAACTATTTCCTGGCCGACGAACTGGTAAGTTTTGACCCGGCCTCAGGAAAAGGGACTGTAAAATGGCAGCGGGCAGCATGGCGGACCAACCAGGCATTCAGCAATATGCTGGCACGTATTGAAGCCATCGGGGGCAACGAATTTCCGCAACAGGAGTACGAAATCAATCCGGTATTACCATTTACAATAGAATTTTCAGGACCACGCACCATAAGGCTGCGGATGAAAACCGGAACAGAAACTCTCCAGGATGATGAATCGCTGATGCTGGTAAATGGATTTGCCCCGAAAGACAATAGCTGGCAATACTCCAAAATCGATGGAGGGCATAAATTTACAGGTGTTGGCGGTTCAGTAATTATCCGCGAAAAACCGTGGAAGGTTGAGTTTTTTGATCCTCAGGGAAAACGGGTCACGAAAACCAACCATGCCAACGACAACCGGGGAACCTATACACCTGTGCTGCCGTTCAGCTTCGTGCGCCGCTCAGCAGATTATTCACGCAGTGTTCATGCAGCCTTTGATCTTGTACCTGGTGAAAAGATATATGGCCTTGGTGAAAATTTCAAAGGGCTTAACAAACGCGGCCAGAAAGTAGTATTGTGGACCGACGATGCAAATGGTGTAAAAAACGAAACCATGTACAAGCCCATTCCTTTTTACATGAGTTCGGCTGGTTACGGTTTGTTTATGCATACCTCAACGCCCATCACCTGCGACTTTGGAAAATACTACGACGAGGTGGCATCGCTGATGATCGGCGATGAAGAACTTGATATTTTTATTTTTCTGGGTTCGCCCAAAGAAATTCTGGATGCTTACACCGACCTTACCGGCAAATCGCCCATGCCGCCGCTTTGGTCGTTTGGCCTTTGGATGAGCCGTATAACCTATTTTTCCGAAGAAGATGGCCGCACTGTGGCGGCCAACTTGCGCAAAAACCGAATTCCTGCTGATGTAATCCACTTCGACACCGGCTGGTTCGAAACCGACTGGCGCTGCGATTATCAGTTTGCACCCACCCGGTTTAACGACCCTGAAAAAATGATTGCCGACCTCAAGGAAATGGGGTTGCATACCTGTTTGTGGCAGTTGCCTTACTTTGTTCCCAAAAATTCGCTTTTCCCCGAAATTGTCGAAAAACGGCTTTTTGTGCGAAACCCAAAAGGGAATATTCCTTATGAAGATGCTGTACTTGATTTCTCGAACCCCGATGCCATTGAATGGTACCGCGAAAAAATAAGCGGTTTACTGAAAATGGGCGTAAGCGCTATAAAAGTTGACTTTGGAGAAGCAGCACCAGCCAATGGCATTTACGCCTCCGGAAAAACCGGTTATTACGAGCATAACCTGTATCCGTTGCGTTACAACAAAATAGTAGCCGACCTTACCAAAGAAATTACCGGCGAAAATATTATCTGGGCACGTTCAACCTGGGCAGGAAGCCAGCGTTATCCGTTGCATTGGGGAGGCGATGCAGCCAACAACAACGCCGCTATGGCAGCAACCCTTCGTGCAGGTTTATCTTTGGGATTATGTGGATTTACCTTCTGGAGCCACGACATTGGAGGTTTTGTTAGCAAAGTGCCCGAAGAACTCTACCGCCGCTGGCTGCCATTCGGGATGCTCACTTCACACTCACGGACACATGGCGCACCACCCAAAGAACCATGGGAATACAACGAAAGCTTTAACGACGCCTTTCGCTTGTCAACCGAAATGAAATACAAACTCATGCCCTATATTTATGCACAGTCGAAACACGCCAGCGAAAACGGCTTACCTATGATGCGTGCCATGTTTATTGAATACCCCGACGACCCGGGCGCGTGGCTGGTTGACGATGCCTACCTGTTTGGTTCCGATATGCTGGTTGCGCCGCTGTTCGAAGACAATGTCCGCAGCCGCGATGTTTACCTGCCGAAAGGAAATTGGATTGATTACCAGACTAACAAAGTTTACTCCGGCGGGTGGAATCATATCGAAGCAGGCGTAATTCCTGCCATTATTCTGGTCCGCGACGGGACAGTAATTCCCCATATCGGACTGGCCCAGTCAACAAAAGACATGAACTGGTCAAACATCGACCTGGTAACCTATTCCTCATCGGCTAGTTCTTTAACAGGTTATATCTGCCTTCCCGATGATAATTTATTGAAAAAAATAACGCTCCAGCGAAGAGGCGGAAGTTTCACATTGCAGAACGATCCGATTGGTGGCAAAGTAAAATTCAGGGTTTTCTCATCAGGTCATAGAAAATAAACAACTATACAAGGCTATGAGAAAAATTACCTTTCTAACCTTATTGGCTTTGACATTAACCACTACATTCGGTCAATCAAATCAATACAAAAATTTCAGGGTTGCCGTTTATTCTCGGTCCTACGAAACCGTCAAAATGGGAGATATCGAATACATTGAACCCATCTGGGAATTGGTAACCCAGCAGGTTAAAGTGGATAAAATATATCTGGAAACCCACCGCGACCTGCTTATTGTTGACCAGGAAACATTGGATAAGGCCAAAGCATTTTTTGCCGGAAAAGGGGTTGAAACTGCAGGCGGTATTACTTTGACAGTCGATGAAAGCAACCGTTTTGAAACGTTTTGCTATACCAATCCGGAACATCGAATTAAAGTAAAAGAAATTATAGAGCATACAGCCCGCAATTTCGACGAACTTATTTTGGATGATTTCTTCTTTACGAGCTGTAAATGTGAACTTTGCATAGAGGCAAAAGGCAATAAAAGCTGGACAGACTACCGGTTAGGACTGATGAAGGAGGCAACGGTGAGCCTGATTCTTGAACCGGCAAAAGCGGTCAATCCCAATTGCAAAGTGGTAATTAAATATCCCAACTGGTATGAGCATTTCCAAGGTTTAGGTTTTAACCTCGAAGTGCAACCTTCGCTTTTTGATGAGCTATACACAGGCACTGAAACCCGCGACCCATCTGGGAACCAGCACCTTCAGGCATATCTGGGTTATCTTATTTTCCGTTATTTCGAAAACCTGAAACCTGGTGGCAATGGTGGCGGGTGGGTTGATACCGGGGGATTACGATATATGGACCGATATGCCGAACAGCTCTGGATTACCATGTTTGCAAAAGCGCCCGAAATTACACTTTTCGATATCAGACAACTGCAATACCCCATACGGGAGAACCTTCGCGCCTCATGGCAGGGACAAGGAACCAGTTTTAATTTTGATGAAATGATGCAGCCCATTAAAACAGCCACCGGAACCGAAGTGAAACCAACAACACTGGCACGAACCGCCGGTGTTTCACTCGAAAAAGTGGATAAATTCCTGGATAAATTAGGAAATCCGATTGGGGTGAAAAGCTATAAGCCCTATCATTCCGTGGGAGAAGATTTTCTACAGAATTATTTGGGTATGATCGGCATACCGATGAACCTGGTTCCTGAATTCCCCGAAAATGAAAAAATGGTTTTTCTCACCGAATCGGCGGCTTTTGATGGCCAGATTGTGGATAAAATCAAAAAACACCTTCGTAATGGAAACTCGGTAATGATTACTTCGGGTTTGCTGAAAGCGTTGCAGGAAAAAGGAATTCAAGATATTGCCGAAATTCGTTATACCAACCGCAAAGCACTGGTCCGTGATTTTGCAGCCGGTTGGGGTATCAGGGCTAAAAGTGACCGGGATATTCTGATCCCTCAGATTGCCTATCTCACCAATGACTCGTGGGAAGAGGTTTCGGCGCTCGACGACACCAATGGTTGGCCCATTCTGCTCACTGCCGGCTTTAGCAAAGGAAAATTGTTTGTGCTGACCATCCCTGAAAATTTTGTGGATTTATACCACCTTCCTGAACCGGTAATCACGCGCATAAAACAAACACTGACCGCTGAAATGCCTGTTGTTCTTGAAGGCCCGGGTTATACCAGCCTCTATGTTTACGACAATAATACCTGCATTGTGCAGTCTTTTGCAGACACAACCATCCGGGTAAAACTGGTTGCTGGCGAAAAATTCACTTCGGCACACAACCTCGAAACCAACCAGGTAATAAAGTCAAACAAGAGGGAAATTCCGCAAAGAAGAAGTACTCCGAAAATATCGCAGGTATTTGATCTGGAGATCAGGCCACATTCATTTATGGCTTTAAAAATTGAACCCTGAATTTCGAACATAGGAAATTTTTTTATATTTACTGTTGAAAACCAAAATTGATTCAACCATGAAACAGGCTTTTTTACTTCTGGCAATAATTGCCACAATATTATTTACTCCGGCAACCGCACAGAACAGGCTCACCATTGATGCAACCAAAGAAGGCCCCGAAATCAGCAAATACATATATGGCCATTTTGCAGAACATCTGGGCCGTTGTATTTATGATGGCATCTGGGTTGGTCCAGATTCGCCCATTCCCAACATAAATGGCTATCGCAAAGATGTTTTTGAAGCCCTGAAGTCGCTCGACATACCTGTATTGCGGTGGCCGGGAGGCTGTTTTGCCGACACCTATCAGTGGAAAAACGGCATTGGCCCACGGGAAACGCGCCCGAATATCAAGAATGTATTCTGGGGTGGTGTAATCGAAGATAACAGCTTTGGCACACACGAATTCCTTGAACTGTGCGAAATGCTCGGCTGCGAGGCTTATGTATCGGTTAATGTAGGAAGCGCAACCGTCTGGGATATGGTTGAATGGATCGAATATATGACTTCGGACGAAGACCTGCCAATGGCAAACCTGCGCCGTCAGAATGGGCGCCAAAAACCCTGGAATGTTAAATTCCTCGGAATCGGCAACGAAAGCTGGGGTTGTGGCGGAAACATGACGCCTGAATTTTATTCAGACCTGCTTCGCCAGTATTCAACATATGCCTGGGAATACGGCCGCGACAAAATGACCCGAGTGGGTTGTGGCGCTAACGGCGGCGACTACAACTGGACCCGCGTACTGATGCAGAAGGCAGCCCGCCATATGGATGCCCTTTCGGTCCACTATTACACCATTGCCGGCCCGGGCTGGAACAACAAAACATCTGCCACAGGTTTCGGTGAAGACCTTTATTTTTCGGGTATTCGTGCCGGTTTAGCAATGGACAACCTGCTGAAACGCCACATCAGCATTATGGATGAATACGACCCCCGCAAACGTATAGGGCTATATGTGGACGAGTGGGGGATTTGGACTGATGTAGAGCCAGGAACCAATCCCGGCTTCCTGTTTCAGCAGAATTCGATGCGCGATGCTTTGATTGCCACCACTACCTTCGATATTTTCAATAAATATTCCGATAGGGTAAGAATGGCTAATATAGCCCAGACGGTTAATGTGCTTCAGGCCATGATCCTCACCGAAGGCGACAAAATGCTGCTAACTCCGACCTACCACGCCTTTAATATGTACAAAGTGCATGGCGGGGCCAAATTGCTCAACAGCAACCTTGTAACCGAAAATTACAGCTATGGTAACGAATCAGTACCGGCAATCAGCCAGACGGTTTCAAAAGATGCCAATGGGAAAATCCATATTTCGCTGAACAATATTCATGCGAATAAAGAGGTAAAAGTTATTGTTGACATGGTTGGCGGTACCATAAAAAAAGTGAATAAAGGGGAAATCCTGACAGCACCTGTTTATAACGCCATCAACACGTTCGATAAACCCAAATCTGTAAAAACCATCGAATTTAAAAGTTATAAACATGTCAATGCCAATACCCTTGAAGTTACCTTGCCGGCTTTATCGGCAGTAACGTTGCAGGTGGAATAATATATCAGAAGGCCTGACAGAAAAACATAATTAAAGGTGAAGCCTGTCAGGCCCCTGAATGGAACAACGAAACATTTTATGCAAGGATTTAAGTGATTTGATTTTAAAATGCTTGCACTAAAAATTGTTTTTGCGAATGTAAAAATTCAGATTATCAACGATTTGTTGCTTTTTCAGCAGGCCCTAAATAAACCCAGGGATATTGGGAATACTGCTACCAAATCATCAATTCCCCTATTTTTATGCCTGATATTTATCTAAAAAGGCAATGAATAAACATGAAACCGACCGGATTTTTTATTCCGACGGATACCGTCTGGGACAGTCAGTTATCGCCGAAAGTTATTCAGAAGAGGCTCTTGCCATGGGCATTGAGCAACTCTACTCCGCCATTGACGGGCTAATTGATTCGTTGTTGCAACAGGCCAAACGGAACAGAGTGGTTGTTGATTGTACTAAAGGGTGCGCCTGGTGCTGCCATCAGCCGATATTTGCCCATACTTTCGAAATTCAATACCTTGCCAACCAGGTCAGAAAGGTACTTCCAGCGGAAAAGGTCGATGAACTGAGAAAAAGGGCAACGACCAAAAATTACCAGGTGAAAACCTTGCAGGAAAAAGAAATGCTGCATTACAAATCTCCCTGCCCATTGTTGGAGAACAATGCCTGTATAGCTTACCATGCAAGGCCAATGGCCTGCCGGATTTATCTGTCAACTAATGTAGCAAGTTGCCGCTGGTTTTATTCACGCCCCGATGATCCTGAAAACTACCCGGCTTTGCTGGATTTTCCCCTAAAGGCCGGGAGAATGTTAAACCATGGTTTTATGGCAGCCTTGAAACAACATGGCTTCGCTGTAACCGAATACCGGATAGAAGAAGGGTTAAGCGGTTTATAAAACTATTGTTGAGTTAATGTCGATACATTATGGAAGAATATTGCTGTCCACCTCGCACACTACCCTGAACCCGATACCCTTGAAATCGGAATACCACCAGATACTTTTGGGTTGCTAAGGGTCGGTGCGCCACCATTCGTCCGAAAGGGTATGGGTTCGCGCTGCCGAACGCACATCGCCTGCCTGTGAGCCATAATATCCTCCCCTGACTACCCTTTCAGTCCCGGTTTCGGTCCCTTTGGGGTTAATAACCTTACCCTCGGTTTGGGCATAGGCATCGGGGGCATACCAGTCGGAGCAGTATTCCATGACGTTGCCCCCCATGTTTTTCAACCCCCATGGGTTTGCCCTTACAAACGAAGGCTCCTGGGTACGCGACCCCGAATTCTGTGCATACACCACATACGAATTGATATGGGTGGTATCCAGTCCGAAAATTCGGTTGCGCAATCCACTGGGGGTAAGCCTTTTCGGGTCTCCTTCGAAGAAATAGGGTGTTACGGTGCCTGCCCTGTATCCATATTCCCATTCAGCTTCGGTAGGGAGCCGGTACTTTTTGCCTGTCACGTTCGAGAGCCACTGACAATAAACCTGCGCGGCATAATGGGTAATGGTTATGGAGGCCTGTTTCCACCGCCCCAACTTGTTCGGGGATGCCAAATGGTGGGGTAGGTCCACTGATCCCATCCACATTGGCTGCATTCCGCGCCATTATTTGGTGGATATCAACCCTGCCTTCCGACATAGTGGCGCCATAAAACGACCAAAACTCGTTCCAGCTTACTTCTGCCTCGCCCATCCAGAAAGGGGAAAGGGTTACTTCGCGTACGGGGCTTTCGTCGGAATTGCGCAGGGGTTCTTTATCGGGGCTGCCCATCCGGAACGTTCCCCCCGGTATAGCTATCATATTGAACGATACCGATGTATTGGGGATAAACTCCGTGAAATTTTCAAAACGGGTTATTTCTGCCGGTGCTTTAAAAAGTTCGCGCTCCCCGGATGATGCTACCGGGACCCCGGTAAGCCGTTCATGTTTGAAGTTGGGGTTAAAATGGCCTACGTCGAGGTGGCAGTTGATGCACTGCAGGTTGAGTTTTTCGGCATTCTGCTCGTAATACAGGTGTGCGGTTCCCCCTTCGGCGGAAAGGCTTTTGGGAAACAGTTCCTGGTGGCAGGCCACACACGATTCGTTATATACAATTTTTACGGCATGTTCCAATTGCCGTTTTCTTTCCCAATCGAACAATTCATGGTCTTTGAAGTGGAAAGCATATAAATCGTGCAATCCTGTTCTAACTTTTGCCGACAGATGCTTAAAACTGCCTTTCGGGGGCAGGTGGCAATCGACACAGCCGGTACGTATCCCGCTGGCATTGTGGTAATGCGGCGATTTGGTCCATGCTTCGTCGGCATGGGTATGAATGTGGCACGACATGCAATATTCGTTAGTGCTGGTGGCGGTCATCAACCGGTTTCCGCCTAAGGTTAAACCGGCCCCGATAACCATTCCGGCTATCAGGGCAGGCAAACTGAACTTTTTCAGGAAGCTTTTAAAACGCATCTGTAATTTGTCGGAAATAGGTAAGGCTGTAAAGGTTTTAAGTATCGGCCCACAACCAATCAGATGGGTGAACCGGGTTCGCGTCCGGGCAGCGGGGCAACCCCTTCGGTATAATCGGGTACCTGCCCCATGGCGTATTCGGTCGGGCCATACCGGAGGGTCGAGGCCATAATTTCATCCCATGTTATGGCTTTTCCGGTATAGGCCGCCTCGCGCCCCATAATGGCAATCATGGTTGAATTGGCAAGTTCTTCGGCCTGGTTTATTTTTTTGTTCAGCCCGATGGATTCCACCAGGTGCACATGTTCCTGATCGTAAGGGTTCTTGAACGGATTAACCTCACGGTCGTATTTCCATATCTCTTCCCCCTTGAAATTCTCGATCCTCATGTTGCCGCCTAAGTATAGCACCCCTTCGGTCCCCATTACCGATTCGGATACATCGTTATCGCAGCCATCGATTTGACGGGCTCTGGCCAGCATACGCTTGTTGTCATCTGTATAAATTATTTGTTTTTTAATGGTCAGATGCCAGCCCGACAAAATCGTTCTGGCGGGGAATCACCATGAGGAACGTTATTCATTCCGGTTTGCGTTTTGCTAATCATGGTGATTTCATCTATTGATAATTGAATTGTGCTGCACAGTGAAATTAAAGTATTTTGATATTCCGGGATGGGACTAATAGTTATTATACTTCAGCAAGTTGACTTGTTTCATCATCTCCGAAATCCTTTTTTCATCAGGTGGATTAAACCACAAACCCTCTTTTTTCAGCGACGAACCCACAATAAATGCATCAGCATAAGGCCAATAACCCGGCAGGTTTTCAACCGTAACTCCCGAACCGATAATAACAGGGAGTGCAGTAACATTTTTAACCTGTCTGACATCCTCAACATCAGCCGGGTGACCCGTTGATTGACCGGTTATAATCAACCCATCAGAAAGGAAAAATTCTGCAGCTTTTGCTGTCTCAACCACTGAAATATCGGCAGTTGCAGCATGTGAAGAGTGTTTCTTTTTGATATCGGTATAAATCCGGATATGGTCGGCCCCAATAGCTTTCCGGTATCTGAGCAGTTCACCGGCTTCACTGTCCATCCATCCCTCGTCGGCCAGATGCCCGAATACGAAACCTTCGGCCCTGATAAAACTGAGACCGGCAGCAAGAGCAACCGAAAGCGCTTCTTTATTGGCACCTGCAAGCACCTGAACACCAACCGGTAAAGGGTTTTCGTTCCGTATAGCCAAAGCAACAGCTGTCATAGCTGCTGTAATTTCAGGACTTACCTTCCGGTTCAGATATGGCCGGTCGTGCATATTTTCAATCATCATCGCATCCACACCATGCTTAACCAACAATTTGGCTTCGTTAACTGCCTGCTTTTCTATTTCACCAACGGAAAGCCTGTTATTGGGTGTTCCCGGAAGGGCAGCAATATGGATCATTGCTATAAATGCTTTGTTCAAATGCATATTCATTTGGTTTATCCGGAAGTAAAGGTAAGAACTTTGAAGGAAAACCCGGAGTATTTTAAATTTTTGAAAAGCAGCCATCAATTAAAGGACATTTCGTAATTTCGGGGCTGAATTTATAAACCAATTAAGTATGAAAAGGATACTGATACTGACCATAGTTGTTTCATTTTTTGTATCATGCGCCCCCCAGGCTCCGAAATATCCACCCATTAATACCATTTCCGAAACCGAAATCGCTCAAGGGTGGAAACTGCTGTTTAATGGAAATGACCTGAATAACTGGAAAATTTACAATGGCGGCGAAGTATCAGGCTGGAAAATTATCGACGGGATACTGTACAATTCTGGCATTGGAAGCGATCATGGCGGCGACATCATCACCAAAGAACAGTTCTCGAATTTCGAACTTACACTTGAATGGAAAATAGATACAGCAAGCAATTCAGGGGTATTTTTTCATGTGGTTGAAAATGTAGCCCCGGCCCTATATCAATCAGGTCCTGAATATCAACTCATCGACGCCAACCACTGGCAGGGATCACTAAATCCCGATCAGTTGAGCGGAGCAAATTATGGTATGCATGCACCGGTTGGTGCGTTAGTAAAACCATTGGACGAATGGAACCTTTCACGCATTGTGGTGAACGGTCAGTATGTGGAACATTGGCTTAATGGTGTTAAAGTAGTGGAGTATGAGCTCTGGACAGATGAATGGCTGCAACTGAAAGCCAGCAGCAAATGGGCAGAGGAGCAATACTATGGTGCCGCTGCACAGGGACATATAGGGCTGCAGGACCATGGCGGGCTTACCATGTTCCGGAATATAAAAATCAGGGAATTGTAAGAAATTATGCGTGGATTGACCGATTACCATACCCATTCCGTCCTTTCCGATGGTTTGTGCCCCTATGAAGACCTTGTGAGGGCAGCCATCGAAAAAGGATTGGATGAAATCGGGTTCAGCGACCATGTTTGCCTGAAACCTGTTAGCTGGGCCATGCAGGAAGTTGATTTACCCGTTATGACACGCCAGATTTACGAAATCAGGGAAAAGTATAGCCACTTCATAACAGTCAGGTATGGTATTGAGCTTGACTATTTTCCGGGGCGCGAACAAGAACTGGCAGCCATAATTAAGAGCCTTCCACTCGACTATGTAATCGGTTCGCTTCACTTTATCGGCGAATGGAACTTCGATGGCGATCAGTCGTTTTACGGCAAATGGCCCAACGACGAGTTATATGCCATGTACTATGACCTGGTAAAGCAAATGGCCGGTTCACGGCTTTTCGACATAATCGGGCACCTCGATATCATTAAAAAATTCGGTGTCTACCCGGAGACCGACCAGGCCCCTCTCTATGAAGAAACAGCAAAAATCATCCGGGAATCGGGGGCCGTGGTCGAACTGAATACCGGAGGGCTCGACCGACCATGTGCTGAATTCAATCCCGGACAGCAATGGCTTGAGATACTTCATGCACAAGGGGTTCCGGTAACCCTAACATCAGATGCCCATCACCCCGGCCAGGTTGCAAGGCATTTCCAGGGTGCTATTGATTTGCTGAAAAAAACAGGATACCGCGAAATTGTTACCTTTAACCGCCGTATCCGGGGTTTCATCAGAATATAAGTTAAACCCCTTCACCATTAATTTTGTTATATGGATTTCACAATCTTCAGGGATTTAAGACCCGGCATGAAACTTATTTTTACAGGGTTCATTGTTGTAGTGGTTTTTCTGATCATTCAACTGGTAGCGGCAGTTCTGGCCTTGCCTGTTTTTGGATTTGAAAAGGTTGTCGGCATGTTGACCGGGCTCGATTTCAGCGATCCCGAATCCATGAAACTGCTCAAATATTTACAGGTTTTTCAAACCATTGGGCTATTTGTGGTTCCATCAATTATTGCTGCATCGCTATTTCACCCTTCGTGGCGGGAATACCTTCAATTGTACAAAAAACCAACCGGGCAGGCAATCCTGCTTGTTTTTCTGTTAATTTTTATCATAAACCCTTTTATCAATTTTACCGGCGAAATCAATTCGAGGATGCATTTTCCCGAATGGCTTTCGGGAATGGAAACCTGGATGCGGAATGCAGAAGATACAGCTGAGAAACTCACCAAAGCCTTCCTTAAAGTCGGTTCGTTTGGAGGATATCTTTTCAACCTGTTTATGATTGCTGTTTTACCGGCAATTGGAGAAGAATTGCTGTTCAGGGGGGTTATTCAGAAACTTTTTACACAAATGGCCAGGAACCATCATTGGGGAATATGGTTATCGGCAGCACTGTTCAGCGCCCTGCACCTCCAATTTTACGGATTTATCCCCCGCATGATCCTTGGCGGTATATTTGGCTACCTGCTTGTATGGTCAGGAAGCTTATGGTTGCCGATAATCGCACATTTTATCAATAATGCAGCTGCTGTTACGCTTCTCTACCTTATCGACAATGGCGCCATCAGTCAACGAATTGAAGAATTCGGTACTGTACCCGGTGAATGGTATATTGCATTAATCAGTTTCGCTATCGGGTTATTCCTGTTTATTACGGTCAGAAAACAATACCCGACTATTTCTTCGAAAGGCGAACCACCACATCGGGATTATTGAGAACAACATAAATAGCCCCGTCGGGGCCAGTGGTAAGATCCCTGACACGCCCTGCATTTTTCAGGATTGTTTCGGTATGTATTACCCGGTCTTCATGCAGGGTGAGTAAAGTAACTTCCTCGTATCTGAGAGCGCCTGCAAGAAGCTTGTTTTTCCAGTTCGGAAACATATCGCCGGTATAAAAATCGAGTCCGCAAAGCGCTGGAGAAGGGTTCCATATAAAGTTGGGCTGTTCCATTCCGGGATAATGCGCGTGTTGCGATACAATGGTTCCGTTGTAATTCCTTCCATAAGTTACAACAGGCCAACCATAATTCTTTCCCGGAAGGATCAGGTTCAGTTCATCACCTCCCATTGGCCCGTGTTCGGTTGTCCATAGCTGGCCTGTAATCGGATGTATGGCCATCCCCTGAATATTGCGGTTGCCCAACGAATAGATCGAAGGCATAGCACCCGGGACTACCCTGAACGGATTATCGGAAGGAATAGTCCCGTCAGGGAAAATCCGGTGAACTTTCCCGTTTGGCAGTGTCGTATCCTGTGCCTGATCCTGAATCCCACGGTCGCCAATGGCAAAGAAGAGGTGCCCCCACGGGTCAAAAACAATCCGGCAACCATAATGGTGCCTTGTGGCGCGGTACATTCCGGCCGGAGCCTCCCACAATACCTGCTGGTCGGTCCATTTGTTGTTAACAATTTTCCCCCGAACAATACGGGTCATGGATACCGGCCTGTTTTGCCCGGCCGCTTCAATGGCATGGCTATAAGCCAGATATATCCATCCATTCTGTGTATAATCCGGATCAACAGCCACATCAAGCAAGCCTCCCTGTCCTTCATTCAGTACAACCGGTGTCCCGGCCACAGGCTGGGAATCCATTATTCCGTTCCGCACCATTCTGACCCTGCCGGGTTTTTCGGTTATCAGCGCCGTATTTTTATCCATAAAATCAATAGACCAGGGTGTTTCGAGCCCTTCAGCAAAAATTTCGATATTCAGGTTGTACTCCATTGTTCCGGTTTCTTTTGCAATGGGCGGCCTCACCACCCCCTTTTCTTTTTCAGCAGCCCTTATGTATGCCAGTATATCGTTGATGTCGGAATCGCTCAGTGAATTTTCGTAAGCTGGCATGCCCAGATGGGTGATCCCATATTTAATATTCCGGAAAATGTACCCGTCTTCGGCCCCAAACTGCCAAACCCCGTTAATCAGGCTCTGCGCATTTCCGCCCTGCATATTAATCCCGTGGCACGATGCACAATAATCCTGATACAATTTTGCCCCTTTTTCGATATCCCTGGCCTGGTACATAAATGAAGAAATACTTAATATTCCGACAACTGCCAATGTGATGTAGAACAATCTGAAAAAACGTTGTTTTGATTTCATTATAAGCTGATTTGGTTTTCGCTTGTTAAAATACCAAAAATTTTCAATATCCTTTATTTTCACCATTTAAATACATATGAATCGTGATATTGTTCACTCGATTCCATTAAATATCAGATTCCCCGGTAACCATCAACACGTTCCAGATTCGGAAAATATTCCCGGCGCAAATATCCATTGATAGGATAGACCTATTTTTATGTGGATGAACACCCTTTGTCCAAATCCAAATTCTTACGATGATTTTATTTAGGATTTTACCATTTGTCAATAAAAGTATATTGAAATATTCTTTAATTTTGAACCAAAATCGAATTTATGAAACC
>JBBIHB010000016.1:0-68095 GCA_037447215.1 Bacteroidales bacterium | reverse complement strand
TTAGATTTTCAAAATCTGACCCGGTTAAATTTTTTTACCGGACAACAGTGTAAAAAAATAAAAAATATAAAAAAAATCGGCCAGACCACTATTCACCAATTCCGAAAGGACTTCTGGTCTGACTACCGAAAGTATAACCTTTTTGCGGTGGTGTTTCAACTCCTGTAATGTTTTGCGGAAGTTGTGAATCACAGTGGCATCAATAAAATGAACATGCCGCATACGGATAAACATGACATGAGTATGAACCGAAAAATTTTTCGGAACCTCCGGTACTTTTTTGCTACTTCAATAAAGAAAGGCCCGCTGATTTCATAAATTTCAATGCATGCAGGAATGTCGATGTAATTATCGATCATATCCTGTTCACGGACAAACGGCAAAATTGCACTCCCCTTCGTCATTCGTTGCATAAATAGGAATGCGGCAAGCACTACGCCTATTTGAATGGATACTTCAAACCCGACTAAAACGGTGAGAAAAATTTAGTAAGCAATATGATTATGTCGTAACTTGAGCAATACAGGATAGATACAAACGATCGCCATTCGCTCATATTATAGTCTATTACAATCAGTATCCCGGCAAGGCACAACATGGGGATCAGTTTTGCACACCTGCCAAAAACAACATAATCAATAAAAGGGTATCCGCATGGATCATTCCGGCAACCGGGGTACGCCCTCCGTTTCTGACATTGGTTGCAGTGCGGGCAATGGCACCTGTGGCCAGTATTCCTACAAACAGCGGAGTTACCACATTGGCAACTCCCTAAGCAATCCATTCGGTATTCGACCCGTGGTTGCCTCCTATCATACCATCGGCTGCAACAGCCGAAAACAATGATTCGATGGCTCCCAATTGCGTAATTGTAAATGCAGGCTGGATATAATTTGTGAGATTGGCCTAATTGATTTCGGGAAAATTAAGCGAAAAAGTACCCTGGATATTGCCAAAAACTGTTTGAATGGTATTTACCGGTAATTTAAAGATGCAACAGCATTTGCAATCAACAAAATAGCAAAGAAAGAACCTGGAATTTTGCGGATAAACTTTTCGAAAACAAAGTGATCAGTAGTGTGGTAACGGTAATAATTAAGGCTAAGTAATTTATGCCCTCAACGCCTGTAATATAGGCTTTCCATTTATTTAAAAATTCAGATGCAACTGATTCGAGTTGTAAGCCTAAGGGATCCTTTATTTGAGTCGAAAATATAATCAGGGCATTTCCACTGATAAAACCAACAATAAACGGGTAAGTAATATATTTTAAAAATGAGCCGAAATACATCAAACCAAACCCGATCAAGAAAAGCCGGCAAAATAGATGAAATCATCAGGCCATCAAGTCCGTACCCGTAAACTATTCCAAATACTACAACAATAAATACGACTGTGGGTACTCCAATCTGAACGCGGTTTCCTCCTATTTCCAAAATAATAAATCCGGCGACAATTGCCGTAATGAGTCCTTTATCGGGCGATACACCCGAAGCAACAGCAAATGTAATGGCCATTGGCAAAGCAACAATTCCAATTTTTACTCCGGCTAAAAGGTCTTTTTGAAATTGGCTTTCGTCGTATCCGGTTTTTAAAACGCTGAACAGATTGGATAAAATAATCGGCTAATGTTAATTTTATTAATTACCAACTGATTATCCGTATTTTTTCTGAATCCAAACCATGAAGTGAAAAAATCACTGGTCAAAGCCGCCAAAAGTAGGCATATACTATGCCCTTTATTATCCGATTTTCGGGAAATCCACAAATATTAAATTAATCTGATTTAGAGTATGTTGTACAACAGCAAAATAAACACTCATAATTTGGATGCAGTGTATTATTTTTACCCATATTAACCAAATTACAGACTATGACCTTAAAAAGGAGAAATTTTCTGAAAAACCTTACCCTTGCCGGAACAAGCATATTTCTGATCCCTGCTTGCAAGCACAATATTTCTTTTTGGAGGGTACTTTCCGACCAAGAAGCCAACTTACTGATAGCCATAGCAGAACAGATCATTCCAGCCGACGAAGATCCGGGGGCAACCGATGCCGGAGTTGTTAATTTTATCGATAAACAACTGATAGGGTTCTATTCTGACCTGCTTGAAACATACCGCAAAGGTTTGGCTGCCTTCCAGGAATATTGCATACAAACTACAGGAAACAGGTTTGAAGAACTTGATTGGGATGTTCAAACATCATTATTGAAAGATATGGAGAGCAATCAGATTGAGTCACCTTATTGGAAAGAAAACAGCGGATCGCAGTTCTTTAATATGATCAGGAACCATACTATGCAAGGATTCTACGGTTCTCCGCGCCATGGCGGAAACAAAAATTATGTAAGTTACAAAATGATGCGTCTCGATTACCCGCATATTATTGGTCGCAATATTTATATGCCCCGCTCCGAAACCCTTAATATTTATCAATCATGAGAAACCGACACGTTAATGCAATAGTTGTAGGTGCCGGTGCAGGCGGCGGGCCTGTTGCCAAAGAGCTGGCAGTAAACGGATTGACAGTTGTCTTGTTTGAAAGGGGCGGATGGCAAACATACGATGACCACGATGACGATGAACTATGTTCACAACGCACAACTGTTTTGGGTAATGCATTTGGCCCCAATAAGGATAAACACTGGCGCGTTTTTGTTGATAACCAGGGCAGGGAAAGGATCGTTTATCCGCATGAATGGCCCTTCAACAACAATGCAGCCTGCGTAGGATCGGGAACATTAAGTTACGGGGCCATGGCCTGGAGATTTATGCCCGAAGATTTCCTGATGAAAACGATTTACGGCCATCTGGAGGGTTCAACACTAGAGGACTGGCCCATCACTTACGAAGACCTGGAGCCATTCTATGAGCTGGCTGAGTGGGAGATAGGGGTTGCAGGATCCGATCCTCAGAACCCTTTTATTCCAGAAAGAAAAAAACCGCTACCTATGCCTCCTTTCTCGTATAACCGTACCGGAAATATTCTGTTTCAGGCTGCAAAACGTAAAGGTTGGCACCCTTTCCCTATCCCGATGTTGAGAAACTCAATCCCGTATGGCGGAAGGCCTGCCTGTTACCGGATGCGCACCTGTGTGGGATTTGCCTGCCCGGTAAATGCCAAATGCGGTACGCAGAACACAGTGATCCCTGTTGCTATTGAAACCGGTTACTGCGAATTAAGAACGCACTGCCAGGTAGCCGAAATTATGCTCGATGAAAAAGGCCGGGCAACCGGTGTAAAATATTTCGATGCTGCCAATAAACCGCAGGTACAGACTGCCGATGTGGTGGTCGTGGCTGGTTCGGCAACCGAAACAGCAAGGCTTTTACTGAATTCAAAATCAAAGCTGTTTCCCGATGGGGCAGGAAACAATTACGATTGGGTAGGCCGGAACCTTCAGGGGCATGCCTACACCGGCGCTTTTGGATTATTCAATGAAGAGGTTTACGACGATGTGGGGCCGGGAGCATGCATTGCCATTTGCGATTTTAACCATCATGTCGATGGAATTGTAGGTGGCGGCCTTCTTGCCAACGAATTTATTCCGATGCCATATCTATTCACAGGAATAAGGCCTCGGGGGTCAGCAAGGTGGGGAAAAGAACATAAGGAATTTCAGCGAAGCCAGTTCAAAAAAATTGTGGCTATTAAAGGACCATTTCAGGAAATTCCCAATTTTGAAGCGAGGGTCACGGTTGCCCCTGATGTTAAAGACTTTTGGGGAATTCCGGTTGCTAAACTAATGGGTACCCGCCACCCTTACGACCGGATAGGTTGTGAAATGATGTCGGCCAGAGCCGAAGAATGGTTAAAAGAGGCCGGAGCCTATTATACATGGCAGGAAGTAGGCGGCGGACCCGGATTAAGCGGTGGCCAGCACCAGGCAGGCACCTGCCGGATGGGCAACGACAAAAAAACATCGGTTACTAACCGGTATGGCCAACTACACGAAATCGACAATATTTTTGTTGCCGATGGCAGTCTGGTAGTCACCAACGGTGGATTTAACCCTGCCCTTACCTTTATGGCTCTCGGGTATTATGTAGGTCACCATATTGTTAATATGTGGAACGGAACCAAACTTAAATCGTAAACCTATGACACTGAAAAAGAATATTCGGCTGCTCCTTTTATTATTCACCCTATTTTTCGTTTTTATTTTAACTGCAGGAAGTTTTTATTCCTGGTGGAATTATGCTTCACCGGATAAAACCTGTACAAACTGCCATGAGATTAACCATTCTTTCAATTCGTGGAAAGCTTCGGCACATCGGGATATTGCATGCAAAGAATGTCACGGTACGGCCCTGAGCAACGGTATCCACAGCCTCAGGGAAAAATCAAAAATGGTATTTTCGCACCTTCGTTATGATATGCACAGCGACGACGTCCGTCTTTCAGAATCTCAGATACTTGAAACCATGAACCGATGCAGAAACTGCCACCAGTCAGAATATGCAAAATGGCAATCGGGTGGTCATTCGGCGCATTATTCAGCTATTTTCCTGAACGAAAACCAAAATAGCAATGAACAGCTTAATTACGATTGTCTTCGGTGCCATGGAATGTTTTACGAAAATACCATCGATGAACTGGTTGAACCCATATCAACAGAAGGGCCATGGAAACTGAAAGAAATTTCGAAAGCAATTCAGCCAACCATTCCCTGTATGGCCTGCCACCATATTCACAGCGCCGGTGAACCTCTAATGACACCCGATTATTCCGAACCAAAAAATATTTTCTACGGCAGAAATATTTCGAACAAATCACTTGGATTTTATAGCCGGCACGAGAAGATGCACTTTTCACCTGTTTCGTTGCCCGACCCGATAATAATTATTTTTGGCGATACGGTGCAAACTCCAAAAGACCCGGTTTACCGTTTATGTGTTCAATGTCATGCCCCATCGGTATGGCATGAGGCCGGCACATCCGACGATCGGACACCGGTTGGCGTACATGAGGGAATTAGCTGCAGGGCATGCCACGAACCTCACAGCAACAACCAGCGTAATTCGTGTGACAAATGTCATCCTGGAATCAGTAATTGCAACCTCGATGTGAAAACAATGAATACCAGTTATTTCTCACCTTCGAGCGCGAATAACATTCATTTTGTGAGTTGTAAAAGCTGCCATCCCGAAAAACCGGCACGAAGAAATTTTAAAGCGATTTCCGCTCGATGAACTCAAAAGGAGTCCTTATTTGCCTGAAATCGCGTGTATGGATCATCTGGGCGATAAGGCGGCCAATCTCATCATGATTGGCCGAAATGGTGGTAATCCCATCTTCGAGTAATTCCTTGACAGGGCTATCGTTATAGGCTACCAATCCAATGTCGCGGCCAGTTTTCCACCCCCTTTCACGGATTATTTTTATGAAAAGATACAGATCATCATCTGTAACAATAACATACGATTCATTGGGACGTATGTTTTCGGGCATCAATTTGTCGATTATTGTAAATTTGAAAAGGTTAACCTGACAAAATATCTGGAAACCACGCTGTATCCTCCTTGAGTAAAACTGATCAGTCGGAAAAACCAGGTTAATCTGACTATATTTTTTCAATAAATGTAATCCTTTGGTAAGTGCCATTTGAATATCGGTTTCAAATTCCTGATATACAACAGGATATTCGCTCAGATTATCGGGGAACCGGTCGGCTATGATAACTTTTTCTTTAGGTATCTTTCGGATTACATTGGCATAATCGGCATTCTCGTTAATAAAATGCGGAAGGATAATAAAATAATCGTAATGGTTCAGGTTGTTCTCCATTATCAGTGTAAATTCTTCAAAATCATGGTTGTAAATAAAAACATCGACACTTGCTTTAGATCCAAGTGCACCGGTTAATGAGTAATATATACTACGCTTATAGTTGCTCAGCTTATTGAAAACTAACGCTATACGAAGCTTCTTATAGAAGTTGGTCTGATTTATAAAATATCCTTTCCCCCTTACTGCTGATAGGACACCCATATTTTTAAGGAATACATAAGCCTTTTCGACAGTATCGCGAGAAAGAAGCAATTCTTCACTTGTTTCATTGATTGATGGAACACGCTGCCCCTGCCTGAAAATCCCTGACTCAATATCGCTGATAATCAAATCCACGACCTGTTTATATTTAGGAATTTCAGATTCCGGGTTGATCCTTTCGTAAAACAACATGGTTACTATGTTTTTACAAACTTACAAAAAGGTATGTGTTATTGAAAATTTATTTTACATTTGAACATCTTGAATAATATTAAAATGCTTATGGGTATATATAGTTTTTTACCAGTAAATAACATGAAGTCTTTTCGGAATATTTTTGATATTCAGTTTAATGCATTAAATCTGATATTCGGATTTCTTTTGTTAACATTGTTATCGTGCAGTGAAAAATCTACTAAAAATACATCAACAACAAACCAGGATACCGAATCAAAAAGCCTTCAAACCATGCAGGAACACCCCGGAAAAAGGGTTTACGACCAGTATTGCAAAGCCTGCCATTTGGCCGATGGTACGGGAATAAGGGGAATGCATCCACCTTTAGTGAATAATAAAACGGTTAATGGAAAAGCAGACAAACTGATTGAGGTAACCTTGAAAGGCAAATCTGGCAAGATTGTTATTGATGGGGTGGAATACAATGGGATTATGCCACCACACAACCACCTGACCAATAATCAGATAGCAGATGTATTAACCTATATAAGGCAAAGTTTTTCAAACAATTCGGGACCGGTTACTCCTGAAGAGGTTGCAAAACTCCGGTAATTTTCACGGTTGTCCGGCGGTTTTTTGCCCTTCCTTCTTCAGTGCTGTTAGGTGCAACAGGTAAGGTATAACCATAGCCTTTGGATGAAAGCCTGTTAACAGTAATTCCTCGCTGAATAAGGAAAGAAACTACAGAATTAGCCCTATTTTCCGAAAGGGAAAGATTGAATTCCGCGGTTCCTATATTATCGGTATGCCCCTGAATTTCAATCTGTAATGAAGGATTTTGAAGCAGAAAACCCGTCAGTTCATTCAATTCAGGCTCCGATCTTTCAAGTATCTTGTCGGAACCTGTATCAAAGAAAATATTGTACAAATGGGTTTGGCTGCCTACCATAACCGGGGTAAGTGAGATTTGCCGGTAAACAGGCTCGGGTGAATCCATTTCTTCAACAAAAATATGCTCTGAAAAAACCAAATAACCAGGTTCGTTCACATGAAAAGCATATTCGTTCCCAGCAGGCAATGTTACGTTAAATCTTCCTTCTGCATCTGCTTTCAGAATTAATTCGACCGGTGCATCTTTTTCAAGGCCTGTGAGTTTAACCATTGCAGAAACAGGTTCTTGCGATTCGGCATCGGTAATTATTCCCTGTATGAAGGTCACCGGGGCAGGCCTCAGGGATTCATCGAGGGCAAAACTATAAATATCCATCCCATTTCCGGGGATTCGGTTCGATGCCATATAGGCTGTAAGCCCTTTGCGGTCGATAACCAAACCCTGTTCATTACCCGGGCTGTTAACAGGGAAGCCTAAGTTTCTCGCCTGTGTCCATGTGACATCAGGTTTCTGCTGCGACCTGAAAAGGTCAAAACCTCCAAAGCCAGGCCAATAATCGGAACTAAAAAACAGATCACGACTATTTTGATGAATAAAAGGGGAAATATCATCGCCAGGAGTATTGATGCTGTCTCCAAGGTTTATCAACTCACCCCAAATTGGCTTGCCAACGGTACTCCAACCTTTTAGTTCAATACTCCAGATATCTTTGTTCCCTTTTCCACCAGGACGGTTGCTTGCAAAATATAATCTATCGCCAAATGCTGAAAGTGATGGCTGACCTTCCCACGATTCCGAATTCAGCGTTCTTCCGGCATTACGCGGTTTCGACCAGCTTCCATCTTCCCTGACCGAATACCAGATATCGCAGCTTCCAAATCCTTCAGGATGGTTGCAAAGTGTGAAAAACAACAGGCTCCCATCGACAGAAATGGTCTGTGCTCCTTCATTCAGATTGGAATTGATGGAATTCACAGGTTCAGCTTCCGACCATAAAACTCCATCAAAAATACTCAAATAAAAATCTTCCTGTTTTAACTTCGGAATTCCTTCCATAGGCAGCAAACGTGTGAATATCAGAGTCGAACCATCAATTGTTATGGATGGCCAATATTCGTCGTATTTGGTATTTATATTCGTGCCTAAATTAACCGGATTGTATTCTACCGGATTTTTAATGGCCTCTTTGGAAAATGCTGAATGTTTTCTTATCTGTTCGGCTTTTCCAATCAGACCTTTAGATGAATTTCCTTCTAAATATTTATTAATACTGGTATGTGCTTTATCGTATTCACCAATAGAAAAATAGGTTTCGGAAAGCCTGAAATAGACAAGGATTGGTTTTCCCGGCAGGTCTGCGGCACTTTCGAGATGCGCCAATTCGAGGGCCGGATTGTTCTGTTCCCTGTATATTTCTGCCAAAAGCAAATGAATATCAAGGTTATCCTTTTCTGCAATTAATACTTTATTCGCGGCTTGTTCAGCCTTAACCAGGTCCCGTTGTTCCCATGCTCTCCTTGCCTCTTCAGCAAGTCTTAATATTCTTCCACGGCTTTGAGCCCCTGCCATTTCAGCAGTAAATAGAACGATTAACCATAATAATTCCTGAAATTTAATGCCATTATAACTAAACCTCATTCAAAATCACTTTTTATCAGATAAAACTATAACAATTGACATTAAATAATATTATCAGGAAAAAAATTTTATTGATCAGGGTATTTGTAAATTTCATAAATTTTGCATTAAATTGCATCTTTAATTTAAATGAACCGTATTAACAATTTTGTGTTATATCATTGTATTTCAACATTATTTTCAGACTAAGTGATGAAACGCGATTTTTCCAAACATGGGCACCATGAAAAAGTGGATAAGGTAGATAAAAAAGCAGCTTATTCAGGTGCCGTTAAAAAAGAAAAAGGTACAAAAAAAAGACTTTCAATCTACGATGATTTTGATGATGAAGATATGGACGATTTCGACTACAAATCATTCAAAAACAATAAATTACGCAGATAAGGGAAGTCTTGACAGCTTTACAGGATTAAACCGATGAATAATTAACATTAAAGGAACACATACAACGCTACCCGTCTGAGAAAGCATTTAGTCCGGGATAACCATATTTTTCCCTTGCTAAATTTTCGGGAAAAACAAAAAAAACGACTTCACTGGTGGTATAAATATTTCCTTCGGAATCGCTTAATATGCAGTTTATGATGGCTTGACGTTTAATAAACTGATGAAGCTTTGCAATGATTGTAATTTTCCCTTTTGAAATAGGGAGGGGTTTGTGGTATTTAATGGTCATTTCTGAAGTTACTCCAGCGCTTCCGCATTTTGTAAAAACACACCAGCTTGCTGCCTCATCCATAAGGGTAGCCTGAATTCCACCATGCAAAATATCATGAAAACCTTCATAATGGAATTCAGTATCCCAATATGTAACAACTTCATCACCATTATCCCAGAATTCAAGTTTTAATCCATGACGGTTAAAAGGCGAACAGCCAAAACATTGATATCTGTTACCTTCCCGAACGCTGAATGGATTGGTGAATTTCAACATAAAACAGGTTTAATTGCCACCCAGAATGAGGGGTAATCCATCTTTACCGCTACCTACAACCACTATTTTCGAATTGCCCGACTTTGCAAGTTCCAAGGTAGCATCAATGCCTTTTTGTTTCAAAATGTTGTCTGTCAGACTGGCATTTACAATCCGGTTAAAATCGGCAATACCCTGGGCTTCAATCCTCCTGCGTTCGGCCTCCGATTGTTCACGGTCAAGCCTGAATTCGTATGCTAAAGCTTCCTGTTCCTGGGTCAGTTTACTTTCGATGGCATTTTTAATCTGTGGCGGAAGGTTTATTCCCCTGATGAGAAGCGCCCGCATATCAATAAAATTACCTCCTAAGGTTTTTCGGGTTTCCTCAATAATTGAACCTTCAACCTGCTGCCTTTTGGTTGAGTAAATTTCTTCGGCACTGTAACGTCCGGCCACTTGCCGTACCGATGAACGTACTTCGGGAACGACCAGAACATTTATAAAATTGCTTCCGAAACGCTCATGTAGAAAGGGTATCTTATCATACAATGGATTAAAACGAACAGTAACATCCACATTAATTGAGAGGCCGTTCTTATCCAGAACATCCATTGTTTCTTCGCGCTGCTGTTCACGTACATTATACAAAAACATCTTGTTCCATGGGGCAACCACATGAAAACCCTCGCCATAAATTTTTTCCCGATCGAGGCCACTGGTATAAGGTCTGAAAATTATACCACGCTCACCTGCATCAATAATGATAAACATTCGACTCCCAAAAAGCAATAGGACGATAATGGCAACAACAGCCACAACCAAATAGGTAGATTTGAAATTGAAGTTCATAATTCTAAAATTTTAAATTCTCATGCAAAATTAAGGGAATTTCAGAATTTATTTGGTTATTAACGATTGATTATAGATAAATTACGCTTAACTGTTGATAAAATACAAGCTAACTAATTGACTGATAAATATTTTTTAAATATTTTTGGCCATCATATCAGAATATTTGCTATGATTAAAAATTCAGAACTCATACTAAACCCGGATGGCAGCATCTTTCATCTTCATTTAAAACCGGAGCAGATTTCGGATACCATCCTTTTGGTTGGCGATCCAGGAAGGGTTGAAACCATTTCGGGCATGTTCGATAAAATCGAGTTTACAGTCCGTAACCGCGAATTTGTCACCTCAACCGGTACTTACAAGGGGAAACGTCTTACTGTTCTTTCAACCGGCATAGGCACCGATAATATCGATATTGTGGTGAATGAACTCGATGCCCTTGCCAATATTGACCTTAAAACCCGGAAAATTAAAGAGCGTCACCGCACACTGCGATTTGTGCGGATTGGCACATCCGGGAGCCTGCAAGCCGACATCCATATTAATTCCTGGCTCGTAAGCTGCAAATCAATCGGTTTCGATGGAATGATTACTTTTTATGCCCATCGTGAAAATGCTTGCGATATGGCATTCGAAACCAATTTTAGGAATTATATGAACTGGGACGCTGATTTACCCACTCCCTATGTTGTGGATGCGTCGGATGAGCTTCTCAGATTATTCGGTGGATTTAATTTTGTTCATGGCGTCAATATCTCCGCTCCCGGATTTTATGGCCCGCAAGGCCGGGTGCTTAGGCTGCCGCTTGCCATCCCCGACCTGAACGAGAAACTGGAAGATTTTAAGTATGGTGATCTGAAAATTACCAATTATGAGATGGAGAGTTCGGCTATTTACGGATTATCGAGGATGCTTGGCCACCACGCGTTAACGGTTTGTCTGATCATAGCAAACCGTATAACCCGAGAAACCAGTGAGAATTATTATCATGAAATGGAGAAACTTATCAAAGCAGTTTTAGATAAACTTACTTTGTAACCATGAAAAATTCCGGTAAATCAAAACGCATTTCTGCCCTTATCAGCCTGATGGACGACCCGGACAGAAGCGTTTACGAAGCTGTTGAAAAGGAATTGCTTAAAGAAACGGCAAGGATTATCCCGGAATTGGAAAAAATATGGGAAAATTCGTACGATGAATTTTGCCAGGGAAGGATAGAATATCTTATTCAACGGCTGAAGTTCAAAGAAAATTATAAGAGTTTCAGAAAGTGGTCGAAACAATCGGAACCCGATCTGCTCGACGGTTTCATACTTGCCAGCAAATATCATTACGCTGATCTGGATGCACATTGGATCGAACGGAAAATTGAAGAGATCAGAAAGAAAGTATGGGTTGAATTAAACAACTCACTGACATCGCTTGAAAAAATAACCGTATTGAACCACATATTTTTTCATGAGTCGGGGTTTACGGTTGACCATGAAAATTATTATGCGCCAAAAAACTGTTTTATAAATCAGGTACTTGAAACCGGATTGGGTAACCCAATTTCCATAAGCCTGCTTTATACTATTATTGCGAACAGACTCGATTTGCCCGTAAAATTCATCGACATACCCAAGCATCCCCTATTGGCTTACGTGGATAAACGCATTGCAGCCAAAGTGCACCCTGCCGGTGTGGATACCGATGTTTTGTTTTATATTAATCCTTCCAATAAAGGGTCAATCAGCGGCAGGCGTGAGCTTGAATTTCAATTGCGCCGCTCAGGCCTCGAACCAATCACACGTTTTTTTGAAGCAAGTAGCCCAAGGTGTTTCCTTTCGCGGCTCCTTGAAGTCACCGAAAAATCATATGAACTCAACGGGTTCAGCGATAAAACCGCCGACATTCACCAAATGTTATCTATTTTAAATGCAAATAAGTAAAAAAACCGCCCCGGTATATCAGAGCGGTTCGTTTTTATCTGATTTCATTTTTTATTTTGCGTAGTTTACTGCCCGGGTTTCCCTGATAACAGTTATCTTAATCTGCCCGGGATAAGTCATTTCGTCCTGAATACGTTTGGCAATGTCGTACGAAAGCTGTTCCGACTCCTGGTCATTCAGTTTGTCGCTGCCAACAATAACCCTTAGTTCCCGACCAGCCTGAATTGCATAGGTTTTCATAACACCGGGATAAGAAAGCGCAAGGTCTTCGAGGTCTTTAAGACGTTTGATATACGATTCCACAACCTCGCGGCGGGCGCCAGGACGGGCTCCCGATATGGCATCGCAAACCTGAACAATCGGGGCAAGAAGTGTCTGCATTTCTACCTCATCGTGATGCGAACCAATAGCATTGCATATCTCGGGTTTCTCCTTGTATTTTTCGGCCAGTTTCATACCTAAAACAGCATGTGGAATTTCTGGTTCATCGTCCGGTACCTTTCCAATGTCGTGCAACAATCCGGCACGCTTTGCCTTTTTGGGATTCAGCCCAAGTTCCGATGCCATAATGGCGCATAGGTTAGCTACCTCGCGCGAGTGTTGTAAAAGGTTCTGTCCATAGGATGAGCGGTACTTCATTTTACCAATCAACCTGATCAGTTCAGGGTGCAAACCATGCACGCCCAGGTCAATAGCTGTACGTTTTCCAGTTTCAATGACCTCCTCTTCAACCTGTTTTTTCACTTTCTGCACCACTTCTTCGATGCGTGCAGGGTGAATACGTCCATCAGTAACCAGTTGATGAAGGGCAAGGCGTGCAATTTCACGACGTACTGGGTCAAATGCGCTCAATACAATGGCTTCAGGGGTATCATCAACAATAATTTCAACACCTGTGGCTGCTTCAAGCGCTCTGATATTCCGACCTTCGCGCCCGATAATCCTGCCTTTGATTTCATCGCTCTCGATGTGAAAAGTAGTAACCGCATTTTCGATAGCCGTTTCGGTAGCCACACGCTGAATGGTTTTCACAACCACCTTTTTGGCTTCTTTGGATGCTGTTTGTTTGGCCTCTTCCATTATCTCGTTAATGTACGACATAGCGTCCGTTTTGGCTTCTTCTTTCAGCGATTCAACCATTTGAGCTTTAGCCTCTTCGGCCGACATACCTGATATAACTTCGAGCTTTTCGACCTGTTGCCGGTGCAGTTTATCCAGTTCTTCATGCTTCTGTTCAACAACAGCCAATTGAGCAGTTAAATTCTCACGTATAATTTCAACTTCATGCTTATCGTTTTCAAAATTCTTGATGTCGCGCTGCAGGTCATTCCGCTGTTGTTGAAGTGTCGCCTGTTGCTGCTTCATTTTATTTTCGAGGGCAACAACACGTTGGTTCCTTTCATTTACTTGTTTTTCATGTTCTGCTTTTAGCTGAAGGAACTTTTCCTTAGCCTGGAGCATTTTGTCCTTTTTAATAACCTCGCCTTCGGCTTCGGCCTCCCGGACAATTTTCCTTTTCCTCGATTTGAGCGCCTTATCCCATAAAACCCAGGAAAGGGCCCCTCCACCGAGGAAACCAACAATTACACCTATTATTACATTTACTACCATTGTCAATAAAGTTTTTAATCATTAATAAAAAAAAATCCGCAATTTTAACCATTGGAGCTTTCTGCATCCAACCTGTTAAAATGCGGGTACGATAAAATGGTTTATTCGAATTTCAGACTTTCCTGGCAGCCAGGAAGTCATCAATATCATCTTTCAAATTCTTAATCTCTCCAACAAGCGATACCTGTTCGGCATTTTCTTTCAATACCATTGTGCTGTAAACAAACTGAAATGCCGACATCGCCATAATGTCCTGCATATCTTTTTCGGGGTAGTTTACCTTAAAAGTGGCTACTACCTCGTTCAGTTTTTTGGCAGCATTCCTGTACCGGGCTTCATCCTTCCGGTTTACAACAAGTGGATAAATCCTATTGTCGATTTTTATATTTATTGAAAGCGTATCACTCATTGTTTGTCACTACTCATTTAGCAATGCCACACACTTATCGATTTCCCGCACTACTCTGTTGATCTTCTGCCGCACTGCACGGTTATCACCGCCAGGTTCAAAACCTTTTGCAAGCTTCAGATTCTCATATTTATTGGTAATTTGGGCCAACTGCTCTTCTAATTGTCTGATCCGGTTTTGCAAAACTGGAATTTCCTCCGCCTGGCCGATGTTTCTCTGCTCAACCTTTTCAAATTCACCAAACAACCGATGTATCTTTTCTTTCAGACTTTTAACAAGCAAAAGGCTTTCGTCACTCATTTCTGCTGCTTTTCACGAGCAAAATTAATATTTTTAGTTTACCACAATGATCGGGTTTGCAAAATAAATTGGAACCTATCCATTATATTTGCCCTTTTCAATCATATTTTTATGGCAATTTTCGGAAGAAACACTTTAATTCTCCTTTTTGTTCTTGTTGCAGCCGAAGTTTTTGCACAATCTGAATTCTATGCTGACCCTGTAAAAATTCCGGTTTTCCTGAGCGGTAACTTTTGTGAATTAAGGCCAAATCATTTTCATGGAGGCATCGATATAAAAACCGAGCAGCGTATAGGAGTTCCTATTTATTCAGCTGCCGAAGGTTTTATATATCGTATTGTAGTGTCACCAACCGGATATGGGAAGGCTTTATATATTGAGCACCCAAATGGTACTAGCTCGGTTTATGCGCACCTCGACCGTTTCAGGGATGACATTGAAAAATTTGTCAGAAACGAACAATACAGTAAACGTTCATTTTCGGTTGATTTGTCACCCGAAAAAGAATTATTCAGAATAGGCAAACAGGAATTAATTGCTTTTGGCGGAAATAGTGGCAGTTCGGCAGGCCCTCATTTGCATTTCGAAATCCGTGACAGCCATACACAGGATGCGCTTAATCCACTCGCTTTCAATTTTTCGGTATCCGATAATACCCCACCCCGAATATTCAGCATGATAGCTTACCCTATTGCCGATAACAGCCACGTAAATTCAGCAACCTCAAAGCGAACATTTACATTATCCCAATCAGCAGCTAACCGGTATTTTTTATCGCCGAATACTCCGATTGTAGCTTTCGGACCTATAGGTTTTGCAGTCAGGACTAACGACTTTTACGATGGTAGCCACAATATATGTGGAATTTACGATGCCCGGTTAAAGGTCAACGGACAGGAAGTATTTGCATTCTGTTTCGACAGGATGCCTTTTGCCGATACCCGGTATATGAACAGCCATATTGATTACGAAATGTCGGTAAACGGCCAACGAATCCACAGGCTATGGAGGCTTCCCGGCAACAGGCTCAATATTTATTACACCGATATAAACCGGGGGATTATTGATATTGAAGATGGAAAATTGTACAATATCGAAATAATATTGAGCGATATCGCAGGCAATAAAGCTGTACTCAACTTTAAGATTAATGGAGTTAACCGTGACATCAGCCGGAAACCGCAAACAGGGACCCGTTTTTTTACATATGATAATGATAACCTTTTCCGAACACCTTTCTTTGAAATATATGCTCCTGAAGGGGCGTTTTATGATGATTTTTATTTTCAATATGATGTTTCGGAAAAACCTCAGGGAATGTTTTCGAAGGATCACCGGGTACACCGCGAAACAGAACCCATACATTTTCCGGTTAGAATAAAGATACTCGCCGAAGAACTTCCCCACGAACTTCATGAAAAATCTTTTATAGGTAGAATTGGGCAGAATGGGGCAAGAAGTTACGTTGGAGGAAAAATTACTCAGGGTTGGTTTGAAACAGAAATCCGAAATTTCGGCAATTTCGCAATTATGACCGATACCATACCACCAGAAATTACGCCGCTAAGTATAAAAGTAAAAAATACCTTAACCGAAACGGGAAAGATAAGATTTACCATACGCGATAACCTTTCAGGAATTAAGCAGTACGAGGGATTAATTAATGGGGAATGGGCATTGTTTGAATACGACGCAAAAAACCGACTTCTTACTTATGAATTTGACCCCGATAGGGTTGAACCTGGGAAAAGACATACGCTTGTACTTTCTGTTACCGACAATGTGGATAATACTTCAACCTATGAAGCAACATTCTGGAAATAAAAATTTTTATCCGGTAATAGGAATGATGTCAGGAACCTCGCTCGATGGTCTTGATATTGCAGCATGTCTGTTCCAGGAATCATTTTCGGGCTGGAAGTACGAAATTATTGTTGCAGAAACCATTGATTATTCCCCTGAGTGGGATAAAAAACTCCGTCAATCGCACACCCTTTCAGGGGAAGAACTCACAATGCTCGACAGGCAATATGGGGTTTACCTTGGACAACAGGTCAGACGTTTTTTAAGCAAACATGGCATTATTGGGGGGCTTGTAGCATCCCATGGACACACTGTATTTCACTTACCTGGCAAAGGATGTACCCTGCAAATAGGGCATGGGGCTTATATTGCTGCTGAAACCGGGTTACCGGCAGTAACTGATTTCCGCTCAACCGACATAGCTTTAAGTGGCCAGGGCGCACCATTAGTACCTATCGGCGATAAACTTCTATTCGGGGAATACAGCTTCTGCCTGAATCTGGGCGGTTTTGCCAACCTTTCATTCGATCAAAATGGAGAACGAAAAGCAGGCGATATTTGTCCGGCAAATATTGTATTGAATTATCTTGCGTCAAAGCATGGGCATAATTTTGATAAAAACGGTGATCATGGAAGAAACGGAATAATTAATCATGAGCTCCTAAATGCTCTGAACAATCTCGATTTCTATAATACACCCCTGCCCCGATCATTGGGCCGGGAATGGGTAGATGAATATATTTTTCCACTATTTCGTACATTTCCTGACAGCACCAATAACCATCTCCGCACATTTTATGAACACATTGCACTTCAAATTTCAAGGTATATTGTTCCAAACAGTATTGTATTGATTACGGGTGGTGGAGCCTTTAACGTATTTATTCTTGAAAGACTTTCATTCTTTACCGGAGCTGAATTGTATAAACCATCAGATCAACTCATAAAATTCAAGGAAGCACTGATTTTTGCCTTTATCGGGCATCTCAGGTTTACGAATAAAACCAACTGTCTGAAATCGGTTACAGGAGCCAGCCGCGATAGTTGTTGCGGCGCTTTGTATCTTCCCTGATCGGTAAAAAGCTGATGAAAATCAACATAGCTGATTGAATCAGAAATTTTGAAAAGGTTATATTTGCTTTTTTACGAATAAATTTAAAACACCATAAAAATGACAGGAAAAAATCTATTTATTGCAACGTTTAGCTCAATATTATTGCTGATCCATGTATCAAATTCAATTGCTTGTACCAATTTTCTGGTGACCCGGGAAGCATCGGCCGACGGCTCAACCATGGTTACCTATGCTGCCGATTCGCACAACCTTTACGGTGAATTGTACCATTGGCCTGCAGCGAAATGGCCAGCTGGTTCCATGCTCGATATTTATGAATGGGACACCGGAAAACATCTCGGAAAAATTGAACAGGTGCCAATCACTTACAATGTAATAGGCAATATGAACGAGTTTCAGCTTGCAATTGCCGAAACCACCTTCGGGGGAAGGAGTGAACTTGCCAAACAAAGCGGCGCCATTATGGACTATGGCAGCTTAATTTATGTTACCCTTCAAAGGGCAAAAACAGCCCGCCAGGCCATAGAAGTCATGGCCTCACTGGTCGAAAAATATGGTTATTACAGTTCCGGTGAATCATTTTCCATAGCCGATCCCAACGAAGTATGGATAATGGAAATGATTGGTAAAGGCGAAGGCGAAAAAGGCGCTGTGTGGGTTGCACTGAAAATTCCTGATGGTTACATCAGTGGCCATGCCAACCAGGCACGCATAACTACCTTTCCGCTCAACGACCCGGGAAACTGTCTATATTCGAAAGACGTGATTTCTTTTGCACGTGAAAAGAAATGGTTCAACGGGAAGAATTCCGATTTCAGTTTCTCGGATGTGTATGCACCCATGGATTTCGGAGCCGCCCGTTTTTGCGATGCCCGTGTGTGGGCAGGCTTTAACAAGGTTGCATCGGGAATGGAAAAATATACAGAATATGCCAAAGGCCTAATTGAATTTGGCGGGGAAAACAATTTCCCGGTAAACCGCATGCCCCTCTGGATTAAGCCCGACAAAAAACTAACTGTTAAGGATGTAATGGAAATGATGCGCGATCATTATCAGGGAACTCCTCTCGACATGACCCAGGACATTGGCGCAGGGCCATATCAGCTTCCCTACCGGTGGAGGGGCCTTACCTGGAAAGTTGACGATGTAACCTATTGCAACGAGAGGGCAATTTCGACCCAGCAAACCGGGTTTTCGTTTGTAACACAAAGCCGCAACTGGATTCCCGATCCAATCGGGGGTATTTTATGGTTCGGGGTTGACGATACATACAGCACTTGCTATGTTCCCATGTATTGTGGAATTACCGAAATTCCTGAATGTTTTAAAGTGGGTAACGGCGATCTGCTTACCTATAGCGAAACCTCAGCATTCTGGGCATTTAACTTTGTGGCCAATTTTGCTTATCTGCGATACAACGATATGATTCAGGATGTTAGGAAAGTTCAGTACGAACTCGAAGATAAATATATTTCCCTGATCCCTTATATCGACAGGGCAGCTAAAGACCTGCTTGCTGCCGAAGGGGCTGATGAAGCGAAAAAATTTCTGACTGAATATTCGGTTAACGAAGCCAACAATATGACTAAACGCTGGAAGGAGTTAGGACAATATCTGCTCATCAAATACATAGATGGAAACATCAAGAAAGAGGAAGACGGAAAATTCAAGCGTAATGAACATGGGTTACCCGATACCCCAAATTTCCCAGGTTATCCGGAATGGTGGTACAGGGCAATAGTAAACAGTACCGGCGATCATTTCAAGGTAATCCAACCCGAGACAGGGAATTAATATTGGTTTGATCATTTAGATCATCTGGCCTGAAGACAGTTGGATAAATTACAATATATTAACAGAGTCACCAGGAAACTGGAGGTAGCCTGGTGAACTCTGTAGTACAGGGATATTTTGAGGTATTTTTCAATGTTTATGCCCATTATTTTGAGGTCTCGAAACCGCAGTTTCAACAAGTTTTAAATATTCCTCGTCAGTTATCTTATCGGCAACATACCCTTTTTTCTCTACAGCTTTTTTAAGCGCTTCTTCATTGGTTCGCTTTTCGGCATAAACAATTTTTATCGTATTCGACACATGGTCAACTTTGAGGTCTTTTACACCCCTTTCGAAGCGCAGGTGTTCAAAAAGCTTTTTTTCACAATCCATACAATCCATACTGCTCTTATAAAAAGCTACCGGATCGGATTTTTTCTGTGCAACCACCTGGAATGTATTGCCCAATGTAAAGGCAAAAATGATTAAAAACATCAAATTTTTCATGGTTAATTTATTAATGGTTAATTGTAATCCAAAGTAAATCGGATACCTGCATATATTCTTCTTCCCGATACCGGTCCCCAGATGCGGGTTGCATCAAATCCGGAAGAAAAAGGATTGCCTGCCCCAATAACCGGTAAATGCTGCATAAAATCAGTAAGGTTTTCCGATCCTGCATACACACTCCACAATCTGAAATAACGTGTAATCTGTGCATTCATAATGGTAAAGGCCGGGAACTCAGTTTGTGACAATGACTGGTGAATGGCATGGCCGGCATTTACAACCGGAAGCCTTCCCCCGCCATTGAATTGAACCGTGTAGTCGAACATCCATTTTTTCAGGTTGGTTGTGTAATTCATGGTTATCAGTCCTTTATAACGGCTCACAAGTGGTTTTTCGAGCAATTTTCCCCCTATGGTCTGCTTCACATCATTCTGCCTCCAGGCAACTGTTAAATCCAGGTTCCTGATTACCGGATACCTAACATCGACCTGCCAACTGGTGGCATATGATTTTCCCTGCAACGGTGCAATTATCAGATCGTCAGGATCGGTTTCCCGGTCAACTACAAATTGTTTTTGAAAATCGGTGCGGTAAACCTCTGCAGAAATCTGAAGGTAGCGGCCAAACAATTCATAATTCTGAATAAAATTTAAACCATAATTCCATGCCTCCTCCTGAAGGGTTACAGGGAAAACCAGGTTCCGGTAATTTGCAAGCAGAAAACTGTTTTCGGCGAGTACATTGGCCGTGCGGTAACCTTTACCTGCACTCATTCTGAACGTCCAACGCAGATCGGGTTGGTAACGGAAGTGCATACGCGGGGTAATAAAAGGACCGAACGCATTGTGAAAATCTCCCCTGATGCCGGCCATTAAAGTAAGTTGGTCTGAGGGTTTAAATGTATATTCCGTAAAAATACCCGGTACCGATTCATTACGGTCCATTGCCAATTGGTTGAGCATTTCATCGAAGCGGTTATAGAAAAAACTAGCCCCCGAATTAAATGTATGATGGCCATGGTCATCAATGTCCTGTGTCCAAATCAGGTTCGCATATAACCTTACTTCATCGCCGTCGTAATTGTGTAACCCGTAAAATGAAGCCATATTGTGGATTACAGCATTGGAGAGCAGTGCAATTGCCGATCTTTGCGAAGGCCATACATACCCTGCTTTAAACACAGTTTCATACAACCGGTTATCCATGCCAATGCCATAAGGATTGGACGTATTCCGAGACATGCCCTTTCCGAATGCTGCTTGTCCGCCTTGCCGCTCATCGTGGAGGAACCGAAGCCCTCCATGGAGCATAAAACCTTTGTGGTTATTGTATTTCCAGGCATTAAAAAAATGTACCTGTGTATTTAGTGGATGATCGAGAAATCCATCACCATTATGATCGATCCTTTTCGAAAGGTTTTCAGCATGAAAAAACACACCCGTTGTAAGCATGTCTTTATGTACCCTAATATTTGTATTTGCGTTAAATTCAGTTTTTCCGTCAACGCTGGCAAATGCATTTAAATGCAATTTTTCGCTGCTGTCGGGTTTTTTAAAATCGACATTGATCTGGCCCGAGATTGACTCATAGCCATTTATTACCGATGAAGCGCCTTTCGAAACCATTATGGATTCCATCCATGGTCCCGGAATATAAGTGAGTCCAAAGTTGGTGGCCAGTCCCCTGAAATTGGCAATATTCTCGGTTTGCAATTGGGAATAAATTCCATCGAGACCCAATAGCCGTATCTGTTTTGCTCCTGAAATGGCATCGTTGTAACTCACATCTACCGAAGGGTTAGTTTCAAAACTTTCGGCAAGGTTGCAGCAAGCCGCCTTGTGCAGTTCGGCTCCACCAATCCTTTCGGTATGTATAGGCGAAATGGTTGAAAGATAAGTGCCCCTGTCTTTCTGTATTACAGTTACTTCTCCCAGTTCGAGGTTGGGTTCCATAGTTACCTCTAAGGGATTTGGGCCATGTATATGCACAGTTTGTGTTTCGAAGCCCACAAAACTGAAAACCAACATGTGTTGGCCTGCCCTTTGCCTGATGGTAAAGTTGCCTTCAGAATCGGTAACTGTTACCTGGTGGGTATTCTCCCAATAAATATTTACACCTGGCAAAGGTTGCAAATTACCGTTCTCTTTGCCAAGTACTTTTCCAGTAATATTTTGTCCTTGCGAATAAAAGGGGATTATTGATAAAATCAATATAGAATATATTATGTATTTCATAGCTTATAAATTAATTAAACAGAATTGAAATGATTCATTCCTTCTTAAAAAATTCAAGCTATATCGAGGATTTTGGTTTTGCAGATGAAATAAATATATTCATTGGGTACTGGTATTGCAGGAGGGGGATTGTTTAACCAGGCAATATTGATGTTTGTAATTAAAGTAATTTCAGCATCAGGGTTGATTAATACAATTTCCTGAATAACTTTTTCATAAAGGGTTTTTCCAAATGTCAATTTTTCTTCGGTAAACTGACTCTTAATTTTGAAAAAGTTTACTTCGGGCGAATCGCAACCACAATCGTGACAACTATCACTATGATTACATGAACTATCCTTCGCGTGGTTACAACATTGATTCAGGTCGTCAGCATGATGGCCGAACAAATGTATGTGGTCATCCAGAATATCGGAACATGTTTCGGGAGCCAGGTAAAAAGTAACCTGGTTTTTTCCGATACAGATACAATGAGACTCAATAACAAGAATACCAGATACCGAAAATAAAAAAGGTATCAGTATAATCAAACTTGTTATTGTTCTGACTGTTTTCATACACACAAAAGTAGTAAATACTGCAAGACAACCTTGTTAACAGAAAGTTAAAGAGTATTGAGTCTTTTTATTCAAACCCTAAAACCTCAGGGCCCTGGTTAAAAACAATATCACGCGGAATACCTGTTTCTGAAATCCGGTTAAGGTCATTTTGAAGTTCTTCCCTGATAAATCCTTTTTCTTTAATTAATTCCGATGCCTTTTCATAATCACCATCGCCCTGAATTACAAGCACCATTTCTGATAAACTCAACATGGCTTCCCGCATTTTTTCAAAGTTCACACGATATGTCCCGGCAGTAGCATCGCGCTCGAATGCACCATACTCCTGAAAGTAATAGAACCTGATCATGTTGGCCTTGCCATGTGCCGATGCCGCTCCAAACCTGACCGATCTGAATATCCCTGCCATAAACGTTACAAAGTTGTCCATGAGGTCTTTATCTGTAAATTCACCTTGCTGAGTGAGCTGAAATACACACCATAATCCTAGAATATCTGCCTTACTTTCTTCGATGGAAGTATAAGCGTCCCTGAGGGCTTCACGGACGGTGGCAGCCTGGTCGATGGTGCGTCCAAGTCCAAGGCCGTGCGCGACTTCGTGAAACATGGTATTCTCAAAAAATGCATCAAATTTCACGTGCTTCCTCTGATCTTCGGCAATCAGCAAATCAGCAATCGGAACCAGAATTTTATCGAATTTTGCCTGCATCGAATTTTTTAGCTGAAGTTTCCGGCTGCCTTTCAATTGCCGAACCGTTTCATCGTTCGGAAGGTTAATGGCGATGGTTTTACTGCCCGCATTGCAGTCGCCCGCATAATATATGGCATCATAAACATTCAAATCTGAATCAAAACCTGGTGTTTCATTCTTATATGGCTGAGCTACAGGCAGGTTCTTTTGTAGTCCTGGCAAAAGGGAAGCATATTTTTCAAGCGTCTGACTCCATTTTTTATCTTTTATCAGGATAAAGGATTCGTGTGCTGCTTTATATCCAAATAATTGGTCTTCGTAATGTTCAATGGGTCCGAAAATAAATTCGATGGTATTGTTTTTCATATCCATCCATGCCATATCCGATTCTAAGTATTCATCGGTCAGAAGTGCCTCTGCCCTTTTTTCCAGATAATTCCGGAGGCCTTCATCTTCAGCCAGGCCGGCTGCCTGTTTTATCAATTCCGATGCTTTCTTAACTTCCTCGGCATAAACTATATGATAAGGTACAGTTTTCAAATTCCCATCTTCACCCCTTCGAACCAGGTTATATAAACCGGTTTTATCGGGGTTGTCCCAGGCTTCGAATTCTTCACGGGTCATATCAATCGGATAAAACTGTGCGCCTTTGGGTTTTTCGCCAAATCCAGCCACAAAAGGGGAATTGTTGTTGAGGCGCTCCCATGGCCCATAGTTTATCTTTAATAATTTCAGCAAATCAGGGTCGTTGGTACGGTTCAACAATATATCGCGGTCACCGAATGCCTGTTTCCAGAAAATATCTTCCATAATATCGGCCGCCTGAAAAAGTAAAGGAAGCATTTGTTTTTCCTTTTCAGACAGTACCGATAAATCGGCAGTGAGCGTAAAAGGTACGAATTCAGCCGCCTTTTGTTTAAGCTGTTTTTTGGTTATTAAAAGTTCGAGGTTGTCCAACTTTTTATCCTGGGTACACGAAGTGATCAATAAAGTCATAGCTACAATCAATATCCTGTTCATTTTCAGATGTTTTTAAATTCTCCCAAATCTATAAAATATGACCGGAACAAACATGGATAAAGATCATAAAAAAACCGCTCTGAAAAATCAAAGCGGTTTATTAAAAAATTACGTTTATGTATATTACATAATCTGCTTAATAGCTTCGATCAATTTGGCTGCATTGGCATTCGATGTATCCAGTTTTCTTGCATTTTCGAGTAACTCAAGTGCTTTTTTAAATTCAGTGTTTGCTTTGTTCACTTCAGCCTTATAGGCATTATCTTCGGTAGTATAAGCACCTTCGTTCACTTTGGTATTAGCTGCATTCAATATTTCAGCACCCTGACGGTATATTTCATTTCCTTCGGAAACATAAACATTGGCAAGAGCAGATGCAATTTTCTGATCGGCTGGGTATTTCTGATTTCCAGCAAACAAAGAGGCTTTATATCCTTCGGAGTCGCCCATCCGGTTCTGGGCTGCTGCCTTATTAAACAAGGCATCCTGAGGGCGAAATCCTGCCTCGTATGCCATATCGAAGAACTTTACAGTTTCCTCAAATTTTTCGAGACGGAATGCAAGTACTGCTGCATTAAAACAGAGCGCCCCGTTTTCTTCTTCACTGGTCACAATAGCTTTTTCGAAACTTTCGAGCGCTTTAGGCAAGTCTTTAAGTTTATTGAAAATTGTTGCTTTATACTCCCATGATTTAGAAACATTTGCAGCTGCTTCGATAGCTTTATCGAAATATTTCAAAGCAGCTTCGTTTTTATCGGCTTGCATAGCAGCAAATCCAATGTTGAAATTGATCGCAGCATCCACCTCAACATCCCCAAGATTCGACATTGCTTTATCATAGGCTTCGAAAGCTTCGGCATACTGACGGTTTTTCATTGCCTCGTTGGCTTTTTTAATAAGGTCGGCGGCATCTTGTGAAAATGCCGCGAATGAAAGCAAGGCGGCTGCAAATACTAACAAATACTTTTTCATTTTATTCCATTTTTAAAGTTATGATTTTCTTTTTCCCGATTCAAATTTATTATTGAACCTCAAAAATAGGATTCTGAATCTGAAATTCCAATTTTATTTTGATTTAACGTGCTAAAAATTAAACACGGTGGAAACATTTCAAAAAAAGTGCCAGATTCAATCCCTCCGAATCACGAAGGTTCTAAATGTCTGAAATAAAAAATTATGAATCAGGGATCGAGAAGGGCAGGATTTGTAAAGTTCAGGATTTCCCTGATAATGCTGATGTTGGTTACAGCTTGTGTCAATCCCGGATCAATTTCAAGGGAGCGGATAAAAGCGTTCAATGCACTACCCCATTGTTGGCGTTTTTGCAAAATCAAACCTTGAGCGTACCAATATAAAGATTGTGATTCGGGCATCTGTTCAGCAGAATTCTGTGATTTTTCAAAATCCCCTGCATCAAGATACCCTTTAACTGCCTGAAAATTTTCGTGAATTTTAAAAATTATAGGATTGGTTTTGAGCAATAGGCCGGCAATATTTACAGCAGTATCAAATGTCATTTTGTAAGCACAATCGATAGCATGTGGAAGTGAAACAGGTCCGTTTACCACGGTAAAAACTGCATCAAAATCCCCGTATTCACCGCCTTCATAAGAACCAGAAAGTGCGATGACAGGTTTACCTTTCTTTTTTGCCCTTTGGGCAAGTGCAACCGGCCCTTTCAGGGACAAGCTCTGTAAATCTATTTTCCCTTCACCGGTAACAACCAAATCAGCCCATTCAAGTTGCTTATCAAGGCCAATCAAATCAAAAACTGCAGAAGCCCCTGGTGTCAACTCAGCACCTAATAATGCTACCAGGCCCGATGAAATCCCACCCGCAGCGCCCATACCTTCAACATTTGCAATACTCCTTCCTGAAATCTTTTCCAGAAGGCCAACCCAGTGATACATTCTTTCTTCCAAACGTTCAACCATGTCCGAATCAGCTCCTTTCTGTGGCCCAAAAATTCTTGAAGCGCCGTTTTCGCCTGTAATTGGATTATTTACATCACAAAGAATAACCCATTCGATTTTAGGATTATAATCAGATGGATATTCTATTCTCTCAACTTCACCGAGCGATAAAGGTATGCCCGGCAATCGGGTTCCTGCCTTATCGAAGAACCTGAAACCAATGGCATCGAGCATACCAATGCCCCCATCGACTGTGGCGCTTCCACCCAACCCTAAAAGTATTTTACTGCATCCATGCTCCATTGCCTTGTTGATGAGTTGCCCTGTCCCGTATGTTGTAGCCAACTCAGGGTTTAGCTCTTCAGATTTCAGCAATCTGATTCCTGAAGCTGATGCCATTTCAATTATAGCCTTTTTTCCCGAAATACCGAAGGAGGCATCAATGTTACGCCCTAACGGATCGAGAACATTTTCTGTATAAATTTTTGCATTCAGGGCTTCATAAAGTATGGGCCCTGTAAAATCACCCCCATCGGCAATGGGCAAGCAGCGAACATTGAAAACAAGTGAAACTTTCCGGAAACCATTTTCTATGGCTTTTGAAAATTCGAAAGCATTTAAACTGCCTTTCATTGAATTTGGTGCTACTAGTATTTTCATTTTTGATTTTGGCTTGCAATCAGGTTTCTCCCCGTGTAACCGATTCGATTCCTTTTATGTTTCTCAGTTTATGGATCAAAAAATCAAGGTGTTCCAAGCTGTGTACCAAAACCTTGAGTACACCCCTGAATTCACCTTTTTCTGATTCCACATTGATTGCACGCATTTGTACTCCGAAATCTTTTGCAATAACATGCGAAATTTCGGAAACAATCCCTAAGGTGTCAACCCCTGTAATATAAAGGGTGGTAAGAAAAGAGCTGCGGCTGACGGTCTCCCTCCATTTAGTTTTGACGACCCGATAAGGAAAACGATCAATCATCTGCGGTGCATTAGGACAGCTTATTCTATGAATTTTTATTCCTTCCTTGATGGTTACAAATCCGTATATCTCATCGCCAAATACAGGGTTGCAACATGGGGCAAGCTTATAGTTCACATTGCTCAGGTGGTTGTCGATGATCAGATAATCATCGCCCGAATCGATTGGCAAATCTTTAATCGAATCGCCAGGTAAAATTTCTTCAAGTCTCGATTTAACATTCTGTTTCTCTTCTTCCTTCAGCACTGTTTTTATGTCGAGAGTGTCAATTTTGCCAGTCGAAACCTGAATGTAAAGTTCGGCCGAAGTTTTGAAATTATAATGTTTTAAAAGTTTACGGATTACCTCATCTGATAGTTCGAGTTTCCAGTTTTTGAATTTCCGGGACAACATCTCCTTCCCATTGGTGGCTTCGCGTTTTTGTGCCTCATTTAAGCTGGCCTTTATCCGATTTTTCGCTTTTGAAGTGACCACAAAATCGAGCCAGTCGGACTTTGGGCGCTGATTGTTCGAGGTTTCAACAGATATGGTATCACCATTTTTCAACCTGTGCCTGATGGATACTTTTCTATCGTTTACTTTACCTCCAACACACCTGTCGCCCAGATCGGAATGAATTTCATAGGCAAAATCGAGTATGGTTGCACCCGATGGGAGTTTTTTAAGATCGCCTTTAGGGGTAAAAACAAAAATCTCATCGCTATAAACCGTTTTCCTGAATTCATCAATAAAATCGACCACATTTACTTCCGGGTTTTCGAGAATCTCCCTTATTCCGGTCAGCCATTGATCAAGGTCTTTTGCACTTTTGCCGCCTTTGTATTTCCAATGTGCCGCTACTCCTTTTTCAGCTACTTCATCCATGCGACGGGTACGAATCTGAACTTCGACCCATTTCATTTGGGGACCCATTACAGTTGTATGTAACGACTCATAACCATTTGTTTTTGGTATTGTTATCCAATCGCGCAACCGTTCAGGATTGGTTTGGTATTCGTCAGTAATGATGGAATAAACAGTCCAGCAATCAGCCTTTTCATCCTTTGTATCCGAATCAAGAATGATCCTAATGGCAAACAAATCATATACCTCATCGAACGAAACCTTCTGTTTCTGCATTTTATTCCAGATGGAGAATACCGATTTGGTACGGGCTTTCATGTCGAAGCGGAAACCTCTCGACCTGAGTTTTTCTTCGATGGGTTTTACAAATTCTGCAACAAATTTTGAGCGCTCTCCTTCTGTTTCTTTGAGCCTCGAAACAACATCTGACCATGCAGCCGGTTTTGCATACCTGAGGAAAAGGTCTTGTAATTCAGTGTTTATCTTATACAATCCCAATCGATGGGCAAGCGGAGCATATAAATGCTGTGTTTCGGTAGCTACATTCATCATGTTCGACACCGGAAAACGGTCAAAATTCCGCATTACCTGGAGCCGATCGGCAATTTTAAGCAAAATTACCCTTACATCGCCAGCCAGGGCAAGCATCAACATTCTGTAGTTTTCGGAATGAATTTCAACTGTATCGGTTCCTAAAGCATTTATTTTTACCATTCCTTTAAGAATCCCGGAAACTGTTTGACCAAAAATCCTGGTGATCTGTTCCTCCACCTTACTGTTTTCGGGGGTATGGTATAATACATTATGAAGCAGGGCCGCAACAACCGAGTCTGCTTCAAGGCCAATTTCATCTACAATAATGATAGCTACTTCAAGTGAGTGATTTAAAATCAATTCACCTGATGTAAATTTCTGATTGCCTAAGATATCTTTGGCAAACTCCCATGCATTTTTAATCTCAAGCTGGTTTTGCTCGTTGTAAAGCCACTTAATCCGATTGAGAAACTGCTCAAAATAATATTCGGGCGAATGTTGATCCATGAGGCGAAAATAAAAAAAGGCTGTCAATTCCGACAGCCTTTTGATTAAAATTCAAATTCTTTATTATTCGGCTGCCGCCTGTGTCACGTCAACAAAAACGCGTGTACGCATTTCACGGTCGAGCATAAAAATACCATTGCCCTGTCCATTGATCAACTTCAATGTGTCCAGAATTTCGGTTGCGTTAGCTTCTTCTTCAACTTGTTCATCGACAAACCACTTCAAAAAACTAACAGTTGCATGATCGCTCTCGGCTATTGCAACGTCCATGATTTTATTGATGCGGTCGGTGACATACTGCTCATGGGCCAGTGTTTTTTCAAACACATCTATTATTCCATTGAACTCAGTATCAACCTGGTCAATCGCTTTCAATACAACTTTACCCCCTCTTTCGTTCACATAGTTAAAAAACTTATTGGCATGGGTGAGTTCTTCCTGGTATTGTATGTACATCCAATTGGCAAATCCGGGCAAACCGAGGTCGTAAAAATAAGCCGACATGGAGAGGTACAAAAATGCCGAATACTGTTCAGCATTAATCTGAGCGTTTATTGCATTTAAAACTTTCTCTTTTACCATGATGTAAATATTTTTTAATTATTAAGGTCAAAATTATAAAAATGTTTCAACCCTATCAGCTCTAAAAAAATCTTTAACAGAAATTTAAATTAGAATTATTCTAATATAAAAAATTAGTGGGCTGTTTTTTTCCCTTTTACAAGTATGTTTAGAATTATAAAAGCAACAATCAGGATGAGGGGAAGAGCTGCCATAATTCGTAGCGTGATTTCGGGACCTGAGGTTTCGATTGATTGCCCCATAATAGGCAGAATCATTGAGGTTGCCACAAAACCTGCCCCTCCAAGAATTGACATCCCGAGGGCACCTGTTTTCGGTATATATTCGGCAGCTGCACCTATCATGGTAGGCCAGAAATAACATACCCCAACTGCAAATACGGCCGCAGAAATTACGGTCATGAATGCTGTGGTACTTATGCTCAGCAAAAGCAAACCTGCAAAAGAAAATATGGCAGAGCCAAGTAATACACCGGGTGTATTTAACCGGTGAATCAGACCTCCGGCAAAATAACGTCCCACCGCCATTAAACCTGTAACAACAGCCAGTATAATCATCGGGTGAACGCCTTTATTACCAAGCAAAGCATTGATCCACTGTGTTGTTCCCAACTCGGTCGATGCAGTAAGCAACATACAGGCAAAAATGAACGGGAACAACAGTGAAATTTTATTTATGATCCTGCCTTCCACAATAATCAAAATCGCTACCACAGCAATTATTATGAGAGGCAATTGATAACTACCCGTAATTGTGTGGGAAATTGCCTGAACGTTGGCAACCAGTATCATAAAAATTACGGCGAGGGTAATTGTAATTGGAGCCCCAACATTGCGCAACATTTCCTTATAGCTCACACCCGATGAAACACGTTCTGTTTCAGGAATAACCTGTCCCAAAAACAGAAAACCATAAATTGCCAATGGAATAAAAAGAAGGCCTACAAGCACCTGCCACGGAAGGTTTAACTGATCAATAACCAGAGCAGCCAATAAACTGCCAACAACAATTCCACCAGGGAACCAAACATGGAACCGGTTAAGCATTTTCGATTTTTTATCCGGATAAATGGCGGTTACAAGTGGGTTACATGCGGCTTCAACACTTCCATTGCCTAATCCGATGAAAACATTGGAAATGAACAAAGAAGTGTAATCTTTTGCCATAAGCAATAAAACAATTCCAACCAGGTGCATACCAAAGGCAGTCCAAACCAAACTTCTGGTTTTGACAATGTCGATTATATAGCCTCCGGCAAACATTGCCACAGCAAAACCCCAGAATGCAGGTGCAAATGCACGTCCAACCTGTTCGGCTGTCAATCCATAATCATCGGTAAACACTCCCTCGATTTTTGCCCTGATGGCAAAGGTGATAGCGGTAACCAGCAAAGCAAGACAACTTGCAATAAAAAGCCTTGATTGATTTACATTCTTCATAGCCTGAATTTAATTTTTGGATTAATAATATTTATTGTTTTTTGGATGCCAGAAATTTTATTGCCTGGTTTATCAAACGCCTATATTCAGTTGATTTATAGGCATATTGATCATGCCCGGGTTGGATGTAGATAATAGTTGAATGCTTGTATTTATTCTCCCATGCAATTATGGGAGTACTTTCAGGATGATTTGTCCGTAGCAGGGGTTTCACCCGGTCTCCAACCCTATAATTGCCATAAACTTCGTCGAAAATCCTGAAATCGTTTATTCCGGCTGTTAGTGGGTGCGCTGGATCAATTACTTCAACATCAATCCATACATCGTGTTTGTAGGTTGACAACTCTGATTTTGACCGGGTTTCGTTTTTTAAGGTTTGAATATACCTGCCGCCTATAATCTGCTCAAATTCAGGCCATTGCTGGTATGAAACCAGTGAATGATGGAGAAATAAAAATGGGATTCCGGCTTCGGTCAATCTTATATAGGCTGCTTGTTCTTCATCGTTGATAGACTCCCACATATCGTAAAAAATAATTACATCATAAGTGTGATCCTCAAGATTTATCAAAGCTCTGTTTGCTTCGGGCTGCAGAAGAAAATCGTAACCAATGCCCCCCATTTCATCGAAAATGCTCATAAAACTTAAGGTATCAAAACTATGACCACCAGCAACAACGAGTATAGAGTAATTTTGTGCAGGAAGCATTTGAACACTAAAAAATAGCGACACAATCAGCCAAATTACCTTCATGATCTTTTAATTAGATTTTACTGACTTTGATTGTTTGGCCTTGGTACAGGCCTTTTAAATCAGGACTTAAAGATATAGAATCCTCATTAATTTCAAAATTGAGTCCATCAAAAAATGCAAATCACCACGACTCATGCAATAAATGCCTGAAAAATCCGTAATTTTGAAATTATCAATTTTCTAAAAAGTTTACTCATGAATCGAAAATATTTTATCATTATTCTCACTACCCTTTTATCGCATCTCATTTTTGTTTCATGTAACCTTAACGATGATGAAGGACAGGTTCCGGTAACCACTAACAAGCATCTCATCAATTACACACAGGTAAATTCAGCTCCTTTGAATTTAGTAAAACTTGCATTTGGTCAGATGGAAAAGGAATCACCTGTTCCTATTAATTTATCGGAAAAGGCCAAATATGGGGTATGGGCTTACAAAGTGAGTTATAAAACAAAATTTAAAAATAAAGATGTTGTTGCTTCAGGGGTGGTTTGTGTTCCTATGACAGATTCATCGGAGCAGTTTCCGATGTTAAGTTTTCAAAATGGAACAAATACCCTCAATTCAAAGGCACCATCGAACAATATAACCGATGAATATTTCACGTTGATCCAGGCAATAGCTTCATTGGGCTACATAGTTGTAATCCCCGATTATATTGGTTTCGGGACTTCATCAACAATGTTTCATCCCTATCTCGATAAGGAATCAACCCTATCAAGTATTCTCGACATGTATGGAGCAGTAAAAGAAATGACTTCGCCGAAATTCCTCGATCTTAATTTAAGCAAAGATCTCTATTTGATGGGATATTCGCAGGGAGCGTGGGCTTCGATTGCCTTGACCAATGAAATTGAGACCAAACACGCAAATGATTATACCCTGAAAGGAACGGCTGCTGGTGGAGGAGTTTACGACCTTACCACACTAATTGATTACATCATGGGGCAAAATACCTATCCGATGCCGGTATATCTGGGTTATATTTTTCACTCATACATTCAAAAAGGTTCGATCTCGATTAGTTACCAGGATGTATTCAACGCACCTTATGCCTCTTTAATCCCTACGCTTTACAATGGTGAGCGTGACGGTGCTTCCATCAACAATCAACTTTCTACCACTATCAAGGTACTGTTTTCCAACGAATTCAGAACAGGTTATAAAACTGCTGAAAAATATGCCACCCTTAGGGCAGCCCTGAAACAAAACAGTGTTGAACCTTGGAAAACAAATGTCAGAATATTTATGAGGCACGGCGCTACCGATACATATGTACCTGTTTTTCAATCCTTAAATCTTTATGAAGGATTTATGGAAAAAAATGTTCCGGATGGGCAGATCAATTATGGAACCATACCCCTTCAAGACCATAACGGCGCAGTACTTCCATTTGGATTTTTTGCTCTTAACTGGTTAATGAGCCTTAAATGAGGCTTTTAGTCATTTTTAACTATTTTATTGATCCTGTATGGTTTTTTGCCCTGTCCTTCGAAATAGGTCCGCATCAGCATTTCGGCAATAATCCCGGTGGTAATAAACTGGATTCCCCCTAATACTAACAAAATACCGAGCAATAATAAGGGTTTTCCCCAGATATCATGCCCCATCAATTTGATAACCAACAGGTAAAGATTTATTATCAACCCGACACCGAGGGTAATAATACCCAATTGACTGAATAAATGCATAGGCCTTTGCATATATTTCTTAAAAAACAACATAAGAAGTAAATCGCCAATTACTCTGCCCGTACGGGAAATGTTGTATTTTGATTGGCCAAACTTTCGCTGGCGGTGATTGACATTGATCTGTGAAAATTTTGTAAACCCCTCGAGTGCAAGCAACACTGGAATAAATCGGTGCAATTCGCCATATATATGAATACTTTTTATGGCTTCTGATGTGAAAATTTTCAGGGTGCAACCCAGGTCACTCATTTTAGTACCCGTTGATTTCCTGATAATATAATTTGCAATTTTAGACGGTATTTTTCTCAGGAAAACACCATCTTTTCGATTTGTTCTGACGCCGGCAACCATATCCAACTTTTCATTTACAATTTTTTCCAGCATGAATGGGATATCGTCAGGATCATTTTGCAGATCACCATCAATCAATGCTACATATTCGCCCGGTGCAAAATCAATTCCGGCCTGAAGCGCTGAACTTTGCCCATAATTGCGTTTTAGCTCAACCAAAGTGAACCGTTTATCCCTGATTTTTTCAATCTGATCCCTGGTATTATCTGTGGATCCATCATCAACGAATATTACCTCAAAATCAATATTCCTCAACGCAGAAATTATTTCACCGGCCAAAGGCAATACATTGTCCTTCTCATTGTACACACATATTATTATAGATAGTTTTTTCATATTCGACCAAATTAAAATATCCCTTTTATCCATTTAATTTCAGCCTGACAATGCCTCAAAAACTTATATTTGCAAATTGTAATCACAATTTAAAAATGCTGTAAAAGATTGTTCCAATTTACAAAAGTATAAATTCGTTTTGCTAATGACACAAAAGCGATCTGAATTGCTCTAAAATTGAACTTTATGATTGAAAAAGCAGTAAATATTAAATTTTTCAGGGTTTTACTCTTCATATTCAGCTTCATGCTTTTTGCAGGTAACAATCAAAATGTAAGCATTTATATACTTGATGAAGCCAAAAATGCTTCATGTGCCCGCGAAATGATGGAAACCGGCAAATGGGATTATCCCACATTCAATTATGAGCTAAGGTCCGATAAACCGCCTTTACACTATTTTTTCATGATTGCTTCATATAAGGTTTTCGGGGTAAATGCATGGGCGGCACGTTTTTTTTCTGCTGTATTTGGTGCGCTTACCATTTTGATAGTGTTCCATTTTACCTGCAGGTTTTCCAATAAAATATTGGCTTTATGGAGCGTTATTATCCTGCTTGCATCCGTTCATTTCCAGTTACAGCACCACCTGGCGGTTCCCGACCCATATCTGCTATTTTTTGTCACCTGTTCGATTTTTCTTTTTTATTCATTCATCAATACAAATAAACCAGTTCAAAAGTATTTAATGTATTCTGCATTGGCATTGGGGTTTCTTTCAAAAGGACCGGTAGCAGTTGCCATACCAGTTTTAATTTTTACATTTTTTCTTATTCTCACAAAGAGGTTAAATTTTTCTATAATAAAAGCACTTAATCCGTTGGCAGGGATTACTATAATAATGCTAATTGCTGCCCCATGGTTTATAGCAGTACATTTCAGCACTGATGGGGAATGGACCCGGAATTTTTTTCTGGAACATAACCTGAACCGCTATACCAGCGAATTTGAAGGACATGGAGGCACTTTTCTGTTAACCCTGGTATACGTATTTATAGGGATGCTTCCATTTTCAATATACCTTTATCATGCTGTCAGGTTTTCATTAAACGAGAAAAAAGATGATTGGGTATTGCTTTCAGCTATTTCTGTAATGGTTGTGGTAATCTTTTTCTGTTTTTCCCAAACCAGATTGCCTAATTATACTGTGCTGGCCTACCCTTTTATTTCACTAATTATTGCAAGCTATTTCAGCTATTCCAAAGAAAATGAAAAGAGTGATTTTATCTCTGTTTTCGTATTTTTCATAATTATATTACTTTCCTTCCCTGCAGCATATATTGCCATGGGGTACGACCCAGTCCTGAAACAACTCAGGTATATTATGCTTTGGACAATTGTCCTGCCAGCCGGAATTATGATTTCACTATTTTTAATCAAGAAAGGCCTTCTGAAATATGCACGGCTAAATCTGGCACTAACCGGCTTAGTCACCGGATTGATTTTCTTTTATGCGATATACCCGGCAATCGATCGGCGTAATCCTGTTGCCTTAAGCAAACACAAATTGGTTGGTAAAGAGGTTGTGTTTTTAAACCGGTTTAACCCTGCATTTGCATTTGAATTAAAAAAACCAATTCCAGAAATAAACCGCAATAAAATCAAGGAATATTTTAAGCATAACCCAAATGGTATAATCATTTCCGATAAAAAATCATTTCAGGAATATGATTTTCCGGAGTGGTTTGGGATAGTTTTCGAACAAAAGGATGTATTTGAGATACCGACAACTGTATTAATTGCGCCTTTTGAAAATAAATAACCATAACCTTTGCCCTGAAAATGATTTATCATTAAGTACCAAAATACAATCAATAATTACTACCGATAATAAAGCAGCTAAAATCCCCAAAAATGAACCTGCAAAAACATCGATACCAAAATGCTGAAGCAGGTAAATCCTCGATATTCCAACCAGGGTTGCCAGAAGTAATGCAATCAACCCTATTAAAGGCCTGCCTGACAGATAGGCAATAATTGTACAGGACGCAAAAATGGTCATGGTGTGCCCCGAAGGGAATGAGTTATAATAAATCAGCGGCACATCGTGGAGAAACCTGGGAAAATCGGCATAATAAAAATAATGCAATGGCCGGGTTTCTCCGGCAAATATGATTCTTTTGAATAAATGAGTCAGGATGCCAGACCACCCAAGACTCATAAACAATAAGATTGACCATCGAAGATTGTAGAAAAACAGCAATGCTGCCACAAGGGCAACATAACCACCTAATCCGATATCGGTTACCACCAGAAAAAACCTGTCGAGCCACTCACCCGAAACAGAATTTATCATTAATACCTCTTCCCCCTTTTCTATTGCTATAAGCGAAAAGAGGGCAATTATTGCGATGAATGAATAAGGAAGCAGGAACCATTTCGACCGCAGGAAAAAATATGTTATTTTATTTTTCAAAATTTTATATATTCTCAGAGACCTTTAAATTTATACGTATAAGTAAATCTGATGGTTTGATATTCCCAATCCCTTAATCCGGCAATAAAATCTATTGCAGCGGCTGAGTATTTCCAGTCATGCCTCACATTCAAGGTTGCTACCTGTGGTTTATCTTTATTCAACATATAACCCGAATAACCCGAAAAACTACCTGTTATAAGCCATCCCATATTTTGGAATTCGATACCGGCACCATAAAGGGGTGCATCATTCTGGAGGTTTTCTTCACTGTTGGTTTGCCAGCTGTAAAAACCGAATGAGGCAAATGGACGAAAGAGGGCAGTTCGGTTTATCTCAATTTCTTTTGAAAAGCTGAAGTCGAAAAAGTATCCCGGATTATCGGAAAACCTTGCTGCATGGTATGCACCACCAGAGGCGGTTCTCGATACAAACCGGAATAGGGTATTCGGGAATACCCTGCCTCTGCTTATTTGGATAAGGGTGCCAAAATATATATCTCCCTGTGTTACACCCTTTCCGTCGAAATCGCGCGAAAACCTCATATCACGGATTTCTTCGCTGTAAGAATAATTTTCAACCAATGCCCCATAGGCTTCAAAAGCAATTTTTCCTTCTGCAAACGGCAGGTACAACCTTCCGGCAAGATCCTGGGTCGGGTCGCCCGGATGAAAATGCCGTGAAGCTGAGAAAGCAATTTCACTTTCAGTCGGAATATAGCCTTTTTTTACTTCTGGTACAGGTAGGGCATTTGGCCCCAGATATCCCGGCGAAATAATCAACCATCTTTTCCACCCAGGCATTCCCGGTTTCCACTGGTGAAGTTGGTTCCACCAGCCAAAATCATCTGTCTGTGCCGCTGATTGCAATCCAAAAAACACCAATAAAAAAGCACATGTTAGTGAGGTTATAAATTTTTTAAATTTAAATCCCTTATTAAGCATATTCATATTTACCCACAAAATTTAAACAGGCTATCCGGTATTTCATTTTTATCCAATATGTTATTCTTTTTGCCAGGATTAATGAAAATTAAAGGCTTAGTTTCTGCCTGATATATGGGGGAATTCCATCTTTGTGAAGCATAATAATCAATGTTTTATATTTGAAGTAGGGTTTTGATGCATAAAAATAACCATTATAATGGTTGTAACTTCCCCAAGAATTTTTCACCTTGTAGTATATATTACCTTGCTGGTCGGTAGAAGTGCCAATTATATGCATCCCATGGTCATCTGTGGTTGTATAATTGTCGAAAGCAACCTGCCGGCGTTCCTGGGTAACCTGCACTTCCGAAACCGGACCGCTTATCCTGAAAAGTTCTTCTTCGCGTTGCCTATCACTCAATGATTCCCAACGTGCAATTTCAGCATCGGTCATATCTTCTGCATTTTTTTCTGGCATAATTGCAAAGCCTTTATTTCCAGTCATAAAACCTTTTTCGCTTACATCGGCAGCCCATCCCACAGTAAATCCTCTGTTTAGTGCAAAATCGACAATTTCTTCCAATTCGGAAAGCGGAACATTATAAACTTCGTCCCACGACCAATTGTCGGGGATTTCGATAATGAATTTTGTGTAAAACGGATGATGGGAGAATGAGGAAATTTCAATATAATCGTCCATATTTAAACCCACATATTCACGTGCAAAACATAATGGGGTATATGTTTTTCCTTTAAATTCGAAACTTTGAGGTAGTTCACCTAAATATGAGTCGAGTGTATAGGTAATGGCTTCGGCCCATACCGGGGATAATTTCCGGTTTGGATTTTTAATCACTGCATCCACATGGTTTTTAAGAATCTGGTCCATTTCTCCGTGCACATGCTTATCTTCTCCATAATTCAGTCCTCGGTAAACCTCATCGGGAACGATCCCGTATTTTCTGATCATATTGGTTACATCGTGAAATGCCCCACCGGCCGAAAAATTGGTATTGCCATGCATTCTTACATACTTTAGTGCCTTTTCGAGATAGGTATGATAAACAATGTACATAGGTGAAAGGTCAACAGCAGGTCGTTTATTACGTATCATCTCCGATTCGAGCAGCGAAATCCCGGCAAATGACCAACAGGTACCAGTCCGGTGCTGATCTTTGACTGATGTGGCAGGAAGTACAATTTTGTCTTCAAACCTGAAACCCTCAGCCTGGGCATTATTTTCCTGGGCCAATGAGGGTAAAAAATTTACAAATGCAATTAGCAGAAAAAGAATTATCCTGATATACCTCATACTAATAAAATTGTTGTAAGCTGCCAAATATAGAAAAAAATGCAAAGCCTCAGAACTTCATAAATCAATTGTCGATCAATGTTGTGGTAGTACAAGCCTGACATAAATCGTTTAAAGCAGCTAATTTTCCGATGCACTCGTCAGGGTTAAAAAAAATCATAAAAAACATCAAAAAAATTCATAAATTGTTTGTTATTTTACTGTTACAAAAGGCTTAGATAATCAAAGCCTTGCAGGTTTTATTTTTTATTTTAATTTTTATGTCTTATTACTTATGAATGTATTTGTTGCAAAACTAAGTCCGGCAACCACGAACAAGGATTTGGTAACACTCTTCGGAGTGTATGGTGAGATTGTTTCTGCAAAAGTTATTTTTGACAAAGAAACCGGGAACTCAAAAGGCTACGGATTTGTTGAAATGAAAAACGATGACGAAGCCAGGGCTGCCATTAAAGGGTTAAACGACAGCGAAGTTGATGGCAATCATATTGTAGTGAAAGAGGCAAGGCCTCGCGAAGAACATGAACGTAAACCTGTTCGGAAAACATTTCAACGCAAAGGTGAAGGATTTCAGGATAGAAAAGGCGGTAATTACGGCAGCAGAAAATATTAGCAAATCCTTTTTTGATGAAAGAGCTCTGCGGAGCTCTTTTTTTCAGTCATATTTGGAAGAAACCTTAACCATTGTATTTTGTTCAAATGTCCTTAATGCATAATCAAAACCCTTTTGCATGGCATAGCTCCCCACGTTACCTTTCAGGTCGAGAGCGAGATACCCTATCTGATGTTTCTGATGATCGGGAATTTTCCCGGCAATCCGTTCAACAGCTTGCCTGCAGGCTTCTGAAGGGGAAAAGCCGTTACGCATCAATTCAACCACAAGGAATGAACCAAGTGTTTTCATGACCAATTCCCCTGAACCGGTAGCCACTGCACCACCTGTTTCCCCATCAACAAAAAGGCCTGCACCAATAATCGGAGAATCGCCTACCCTTCCATGCAACTTAAAAGCCATTCCGCTTGTAGTACAGGCACCGCACAACCTACCCTCCGAATCGAGCGCCAACATGCCAATGGTATCGTGGTTTTCTAAAACTTCATTTTCAATATTAATCACCGGCTTAAATGTACGGTCGGTTTTAAACCATTTTTTCCAGACTTCTTTGGAAGATGTTGTCAATAGCATTTCTTTTTTAAATCCATTGGCCAGCGCAAAGTCGAGCGCCCCTTTCCCCACCAGCATAACATGTGGGGTTTTTTCCATGACCAACCTTGCTACCGAAATTGGATGCTTGATATTTTGCAGAAATGCTACCGACCCTGCCCTGCCTTTTTCGTCCATAATACAGGCGTCGAGGGTAACTTTTCCATTTCGGTCGGGAAGCCCCCCATAGCCAACAGTTATAACACCTGGATCGGCTTCGGGAACCTTTACGCCTGCCTCGACAGCATCGAGTGCGTAACCATTATTTTTTAAAATTTCCCACGCCACCTGGTTTGCAGCCATTCCGTGATTCCATGTTGAAATTACGACAGAATTGCATTTTAAATTACCTTTATAATCCACTGGGAATGCATTCCTGTAAATAAATGCCCCGGGAGCTACTCCTGCCAATTTGATCAGAAAATTGCGTCGTGTTGCCATATAAAAACAATAAATAACATTTCAGCCACAGTTGACCAAAATAATAAATCATCAGTTGAAAGGCGAAAAATAGTTATTTTTACGTGCACAACGATAACAAATGAATCAATGAGAACCATCACTTTAATTATTATTTTTCAAATATATATTACAGCGGTTTTAGGACAGAGTATGCAAATACAAACCCTTCAGGATTTTTACAAGGAATTCAAATCCAGTCAGTTTCAGCAGGGAATTACGTTTCAGGAAAAAACAATTGATGGCTCTCCCCACGAAAATAATGAATTTGCTTATGGTGTGGTGGTAACCCGCTCAAACCTTAGATATGAAAATATTCCATTGCGTTTTAATATATATACCAACGAAATGGAGTTTAAAACCGAAGATGGAACAGTTTTATATATTGCCTCGCCCGAAATTATTGAATTTATAGGAATAGGTGATGAAATATATCTGTATGCCCCATATTCACTTGCAAACCGTTTATTGAGAGGTTTTTTTAAAGTATTGGTGGATGGGGATGTAACCCTGCTGCTGAAGCAGAATATCACACTACGGGATGCTGAACCTGCACAACCATACAAGGATGCAATTCCAGCAAGATTTATCAGGACACCTGATGAGTTTTACATCAGGAAAGCTCCTGCCGAAGCGCATAAGGTAGCCAACCGAAAAGAACTTTTGCATGTACTCGGTGATCAATCCTCAAGAATGGAAGAATTCCTGAAGAAAAATAAAACCAGGTTTAATCGTGCCGAAGACTTGATTCATGCCATAGAATATTACAACTCCCTCTTAAAGGAATGAACAAAAAAACAGACAATCCATGCAGAAAATATTGATCATATTTGCGCATCCTGCAACGCATAAGTCAAAGATCAATATTGAGTTGATCAAGGCAGTTGAGCCTCTCAAAGGAGTGGTAATAAACAATCTTTATGAGAATTACCCTGATTTTTTCATCGATATCAAACACGAGCAACAGTTGCTTGTCGATAATGACATCATAGTATGGCATCATCCTCTGTATTGGTTTAGTTGCCCTGCACTTTTAAAAGAGTGGCTCGACCTGGTGCTTGAACATGGTTTTGCCTATGGCCGGAAAGGAAACGCACTAAAAGGAAAATCGGTATTCAATGCCATTTCAACAGGTGGAAGTTCAGATATTTATACCTCAACAGGAAAAAACCACTTTACTATTCCGCAATTCCTGATCCCTTTTCATCAAACTGCTGTACTTTGCGGAATGAACTACCTGCCACCTTTTGTTGTCCATGGGGCACACTTGCTCAACAACAGGGGGATAATCTTATATGCCCAGAAGTACCGGAAAATTATTACCGCTCTGAGGGATGAAAAATTCAATAACAGACTGAATTCGGTGAATTACCTTAATGAATTGTTATAACTGAATTATGTATGGACAGGACTTTTTCCAATTGGCATTAATATACCTGCTTGCAGCAGTTATTTCGGTTCCTATTGCCCGTAAACTTGGACTAGGATCTGTTTTAGGCTATTTGCTGGCAGGGATAATAATCGGCCCATTTGTGCTTGGGTGGGTAGGTCAGGAACAAGAAAAAGTTATGCACTTTGCCGAATTTGGTGTGGTTATGATGCTTTTTCTGATTGGCCTTGAAATGCAACCATCAATTTTATGGAAAATGCGAAGGACCATATTCGGGATGGGTGGAACTCAATTGCTCCTTACCACCTTAGTCACAGGGGCAATTGGCTATTATTTAGGATATCAGATTTATCAGGCTATTGCAATTGGATTAATATTGTCTTTATCATCAACCGCTATTGTATTGCAAACACTCGATGAAAAAGGGCTGCTTAGAAATTCAGGCGGGCGCTCTTCGTTTGCAGTTCTTTTGTTTCAGGACATTGCGGTAATTCCCATACTTGCCCTGCTCCCGCTATTGGTCTCTTTAGGCGGGATTCCAGAAACAATATACGGAACAAAACCCGAAACCGGATTTGCTTCATTACCGGGGATTATCCAGTTGGTACTTATTGTATCGGTTGGGGCAACTGTCATATTTGTAGGAAGGATTTTGGCACGGCACATTTTCAGATGGGTTGCTGAAACCGGCATGCGTGAGGTTTTTACGGCTTCGGCATTGCTCCTCGTGATTGGGGCAGCACTTGGAACTTCAGCAATAGGATTATCACCTGCCCTCGGAACTTTTATTGCAGGTGTAGTTCTAGCTGAAAATGAATACCGTCATGAATTGGAAATCACTGTGGAACCTTTTAAGGGTTTGCTATTGGGGTTGTTCTTTATTTCGGTAGGTGCAAGCATCAATTTTGGGCTGCTTTTCCAGAATCCTATGAAAATAATAGGTTTTGTGGTTTTATTGATAGTGGTCAAGTTTGCCGTTTTATGGGCTACGGGTAAAATGTGGGGACTAAAACATGGCCGCGAAATGTTGTTTGCATTGGCGCTTGCCCAGGCAAGTGAATTTGGTTTTGTGTTGGTATCGTTTTCTGACAAAATAAGGATTTTTGATGCAGAAACCTCTGCAATGCTAATAATAATTATTATTTTGAGCATGGCTATAACACCGCTTTTGCTTATATTGAACGAGAAAGTAATTAGACCTCGTTACATCCGAAGGCAAAACAAACAGGTTCCGGATGATATTCCTGAAACCGGCAACAAAATCATTATTGCCGGATTTGGGCGGTTTGGGCTGGTTGTTGGCAGGTTGCTAATGGCAAATGGATTTCAGGTTACTATTCTCGATGGAAATCCAGCCAACGTCGAGATTCTGAGAAAATATGGATTCAAACTCTATTATGGTGACATTACCCGACCTGAAATGCTTGAAGCAGCAGGGGTTAAAGAAGCAAAACTATTGGTACTGACCATGGCCGAATATGATGAAGCCCTGAAAATTGCCGCCTATCTGAAAAGTAATTATCCTGAGCTGAAAATTGCCGCCCGTGCCCGCGACACTTTCCATGCTTTTGAGTTATACAAATTAGGCCTTAATATGGTACAAAGAGAAACATTTAACTCTGCGGTGGAACTGGGTTCCAAAATACTTTCCTATATGGGATTCAGCCGTTATCAGGCATACAGGGCAGCCCGCACATTCAAGCATCATGAAGATGATATCATGTTCGAATTGTACAAGCACTGGCTTGAAGACGAAAACCGGTTTATAAAGGAAACAAGGCGATTTTCAGAACAGCTGAATGAACTATTGCAAACTGAGCATGAATTTTCGATACATGATTCGGATTATGCATGGGATTCAACTGACAGGGAAGATGAGGATGAGTAATTTCAATTTAAACAATCCCCTTCCTCAAAGATAGTTTCAGAAGTCAATGGTCAAACCATAAATCATATTCATCGGTCTTGGATAATTGTAATAATCAATCCCTTGAATGACTTCCGGATCGATTCCCTTGTATCGGGTAAAAGTAGCCACATTCTGCATAACTGCATAAAACCGTGTTTTGGTTTTTCTGCCAAATATCCTGTAAATGTTATAACCCAGACTGACATTATCAATTTTTATGAAAGAACCATCGGAAAGATAATAATCAGATGTATAATTTGGATTCTGGAAATTTGTTTTTACGATATTCTTATCAGGACTTGACAAAAAGCCATCCTGGTTAAAAAGATTTCTGTAATTCCCGGCATGCGACCATATAAGATTGTAAACATAGTTGCCCACGTTTGACCTACCCGATATAAATAAATCGAGGTTATTCCATTTAATTTGAGAATTAAGACCTATAATGTAGTCAGGTGCCGATTTTTTATTTACAAATCGGTTATCTCCTGATATGATGTGCCCATCGGCCCTCTCAACATAAATCCCTTCAAGAGGCTTATTATCAAGCGAATAATATTGCTTATGCAGAAAAAAACTACTTGTTGGATAACCAGGCGTTAAAATCTGGTTGTAATAACCCGGGCTTCCCTGAAGAGGCGAAGTCAGATTAGCGTTCGAATACATTAATGATCGTACCTTGTTTTCATTATAGGCTGCATTAAAAGCAATATCCCATGTAACAGATGAAGTTTTTACCGGCACCATGTTTAAAACCAATTCAACCCCCATATTCTGCAGGCTTCCGGCATTTATAAGCATCATGCTGTGCGGGATTACAGAAACCTCCGTAGGAGCATAGGTAACAAAATCGCGGGTAATCCGGTGATATGCATCAATTGATCCCGAAAGGCGAAAATCAGCAAAACTGAAATCCAAACCTATGTTCTGCGACGTTGTATTTTCCATTTTTAAATCGGGATCGGCCCTGAACGTTAAAGAACGCCAATGCCAACGATCGCCCGACAGCATTTGATAATTATACCGGGAAAGCTGCCAATTAATTAACTGTGGCATGAAATGGCTATTGGTGGCCGAATAACCGGATATTCCATAGCTATACCTTAACTTTAATAGATTTATTGCTTTCAATTTTTTAAATAATTTACCTTCGCTTAATATCCATCCAAATGAAACTGCCGGCGAAGTATTCCATTGGTTGTCAACGGAATAATAAGAATTCCGGTCTTGCCGTACTACCGCCGAAAAAATAAACTTACTCCAGAGGGTATATTGGAATTTGCCGAAAAATGAAGCAATCGTATTTGATGAATCGAGAAAAGCCTGATCTTTCAGGATAGTTTCCACTGTATTGAAATCATGATCTTTACCTAGTGTATGAAATGTATGTCTCGAAACTCCGGCAACCGCTTCGAAATTGCTCCAATCAAAATCTTTAGTGTAATTCAGGTACAGATCAATCAGGCTTCCGTTTCTGTTCTGATCGTATTCCCGTATAGTCCCACCGCCGTTAACCGGATCATAAACTGATGGAAAGTTCTCGGGAAGCAGAATGAGGCCTGAGCCACGCGAAACGTCATAACCCATATTCAGGTTTATCCTGAAATCGGGCATTTTATTCAGACGGTAATCGAGATGTAGGTTCCCGATGCTGCCAACAATCCTTGAGTAATCGCCTGTCATCTCAATATTTGCAACCGGATTTAAAGGAGCCGTGGGCAAAGGGGAACCATTCGGATCGGTCCAGGTGAAGAATCCTTTGAAAGGACTGTTGTTTGATACCGGCTGGGTAGGATCAAAACGAGCAGAAGTAGCTATGGTATTCCTTGGGGCAAACCGGTTATTATTCAGCATGAGTTTCAGGCTCAGTTTTATCTTTAACTGATCATTCAGAAAATTAGGGTTAACCCCCAATGACATGGTTACCCTCGAAAATTTATCGGTTGACAGAATACCTTTTTCATCGGTAAAACCATAGGATGCCCGATAAGGAACTCCACCCTGGTTTCCTGCAACGCTAAGCATATGATCGGTGCTTAAAGAAGTCTGGTAAATTTTGTCCTGCCATTTTGTATCCGAATCGCCTAATAGCCTTATAGCATACTGATAAGTGGAATATCGGCTGATAACCATATTCCTGAATTCGTCAGCATTGAAAACATTATATTTATCGGTAATCTTACCCACCGATACCAATGCCTGATATCTGATCCTTAATGGCTGTCCCGATTTTGCCATTTTAGAGGTCATCCATACTACCCCATTTGCCCCACGAGAGCCATATATGGACGTAGCTGCGGCATCTTTCATTACCGTGACCAATTCAATATCAGATGGATTCAGTATTGTAAACGGATTGCGGATCCCCGATACACCGTGGTTGTGCAGGGGCATACCATCGATAACAAAAAGTGGGTTACTTTCCCCTCCCAATAAGGATGTTCCCCTCAATGCAAATGACGAATTTTCGGCCGGTGCGCCTCCATTCCTGGTTATCTGCAAACCTGCAACCTTTCCGATGATAAGTTGCTGTACATCTGAAATCAATCCCCTGTTAAAATGATTTGATTGTATTGACTGAACCGAACCCGTGGTGGACTTTAAGGAGGCGATACGATAACCAGTTTCAATGCTTTCAGAAACCGGATCAATAACAGGTATCAAACGGATATGATACCTTTTCCGATTTTTTACCTCAATTTCTTTAATCCGGTAACCATTTTCGGTAATCAAGAGTTTTTGGCCTGTTTCAGTTGATATTTTAAACTCCCCCGCATTATTGGCTACGGCACCTATCCGCGATGGTAGCTTGAGTATTATTGCCCCAGGTAAAGGCAAACCGGTAGAAGCATCGGTTACCCTACCAGTAATTTCTTTTTGTTGTGCATTGGTTTTAAAACTTAAATGCAACAAATTTATTACAAGTAAAAAAGTTATCTTAACCCACAAATCATAAATATATTAATCCGGGAAAATCAAGATACCCGGAGGAGAAACATAAAAAGTGTTCATAATTTAACCGTCATAGCATTCAAATATGCAAAACAACTGTTTATTGGGGGCTAAGATAGGAAAAAAGTAATTTACAATATTCCAGTGAAAATTTACTCAAAACTCAATAACAGCTTTGCTGGCCGCCTTAACCAGATTAACCTCCTTTGTAACCCCGTTAGCGGTTACTTTATATTTTCCAAAAAATGCAGGCGTCGAGAATTCGCCATTACGATTGGTTTTCCCTTTTTCCCGGGTCCACCATTCCTTATAAATCAGGTTCTTATAAGCATGTGCCGCAGGGGTGGGTGTCCAATCGCGTTTGTACAACGACGATTGGGGTATCCAGTTGGCTCCTTCCCAGAACCCCCACATCAGGATACCATCCACAGCCGGGTGGGCAAAACAAATCCGGTAATAATCCACCAGGTCTTTGGCCTTTTGTTCTTCCTCATTGGGTGTCATCTCTAAATTACGGTCTTTATAAAACTTTGACCGTTGTCCGGGCATATTGAATTCAGTTACTTTGATGGGGAGATTAAAAATGGCCAGTGAATCGAGGGCGCGTTTCACTTCGGCACGGTCGAAAGATTCGGCATGGAGATGGCCCTGCACACCAATGCCAGCAATGGGTACGCCCTGTTTCAGCAACAACCTGATATGTGCCATATATTCGTTCAGTTTGTTGCCTGTCAGAATATCATAATCGTTTAAGTAAAGTTTTATTTCCGGATCGCCTTGTTGTGCCCATTTTGCCATTTTTAAGGTAATATCGGCACCCAACCGTTCTTCGTAAAAATTGCCGTGTATCATTTCGTTGTTCAGGTCGTACTCGGCAAAACGCCCTTTATACCTTGATGTAACCGTAACAGCGCGGTACTTAAGGGTTCGTTCAAGTTCTTCGTCAGAAAGTTCCTTTACCCAGGGCTGAATAAACTGATGAATTCCCCAGAACAGATTATGTGCCCTTAAGGGAATCTGATTTGCATCGCACCATTCAAGCATGGCATCAACAACCGAATAGTTCACTTCACCTTTGCGCGGTTCCATGTTTGGCCATTTTACAGCATTTTCGGTAACGGCCGAATTAAAGTTTTCGAGAAATTTCTGTTTAAATATTACCCTGTCGTTTTCTGGTGTCTTTCCGTTGAAAACGCCATCAGGAATGGCACAGCCGAACCAGAATTCATGGCTGAGCTGTTCTATCTCCACTTTCGTCCCGGATTTTGCTTTTACTACAATCTCCCCTCTCTGGTGAATGGCAATTGCATTATCAATATCTGATTTCTGTGCAATAGATAGTGAAGTAAACACACAAACAAATATTAAAATCAGCAATTGCGGGTAATATTTTTTCTTACAAACTGATTTAAATAGATTCATAATCTTTTCTTTTATCCTTTAACCATTATCCTTTTCAAACTATCCCTACTCACACTTACCAGTCAATAGGAACCGCGAACGCTTCGAAGTATTTGCAATACTAAACAGATCGGTTACTGCAACTTCTTTGCCCCAACCCTGCAAAGCTTCAAATCTTCCCCGGTTTTCGCCTGCTGTCATATCCATTTCATGGCAGTCGCCGTTTCGAACTCCACCCCATGACCATGCCAGCCAGCCCATCTGGTGTTTCTCAGATAAGGCCATAATGGTTTTATAATCGATCCACTTTTTGCAGCCCACGCCCATTGGGGCAAACTCTCCGATTATGATCGGCAGGTCTATTTCCACAGCTTTTTCAATCCCTTGGATAATTCTCCGGGTTGAGCCATCGTCGGCAGTCCACCACATGTGTACTGAAAGCAAAATGTTTTTCAGCGGATCGTATTCTACAAGTGCAGGTCCGGTTTCGAGTAATATATTCAGGTCCTGCCCCCAACCGGAAGCATCAATTACAATGGGGCACTTTAATCCGGTCTTTCTGATCTGGCTGATATAATTTGAGTAGTCTTTCAGAAATACATCTGCCTTTATGGAATGATCACCGGCCTCGTTGGCGATGTTCAGCATAAGGTATGGTTCGTACTTTTTCAATATGGCCACCACATCGGGCCGGGTCCAGTAATCAACCTGCGCCTGTATCCTGTCCCATTTACCGGTTGCTCCGTGCAGTTCGGGCATGGCAAACATCTTATTGCTGATACAATTCTGAATAACTTTCTCAAGGTTTTCAGGCGATCCTTTCGGGTTTTCCTTATCGGTAAGCCAAACAATGCGAACTACGTTGGCGCCGGTTTTGGCAATTTCGGGCATTAATTGTTCGCCTGTCGGGTCATCCGACCAGATAAACATTTCGTTAACACCTCTTAGAACCACCTGTTCCCCGCAAGGATCATTCAGTTTTTTACCCTTAACTTGCATTACTTGCTGTGCCAAGACATTAAATATCAAAACAAGAAAGAAAGATGACAGTATTAGTTTTTTATTCAAAATGAACATAGCTGAAATATTCAATTTACCTCTACCAATTTATAATTGTCCATAGTCACAAAAAAGTCGTTGATAATTCCATAAATATCAAACCATTCCCATATGGTGATTTTCCGTGAATTATCAGGTCGTTCAACCCATTGACCATCAGTGAATATGGGTGCAGGGATTTCCCTGGATTGTGCCCACGAAGGATTTTTTAACACAGCTACAGCAGCTTGATCGAACAGGGCCCTGCCGGGAGGATCGCCCCACATTCCATAGCTTTCAAAAAGATTGGCTGAGTAATCGCCCCAGTTGTAGAATTCTCCACCATTCCTTCCGGTTACAGGAGTTGAAATCCGCGGTCCTTTTCCGGGCATACGGTGAAGTATCTGATCGCGGCTAACCATCACAGCAGCAGTCCCTGATGGTTTTCCACCCCGAACCAAAACTATTTCGAACGGCACGTCCATATCGAGTATATAATTCATTGAAGGAATATCCCAATCCTGGTTGTGTTCTCCCGGATCAGGGTAATTGGAACCTAACCAAACAACTCTTACCTTATCGGCAATGGCCGGTTCTTTCATTAATGCCAGGGCAATATTGGTAAGTTTACCCACCGGCAAGAGTACCAGTTTCTGATCCCGCTCTTTCAATGCTTCTTCAATAATAAAATCGACTGCTTCGTGCCCATCGAAACCGGGTTCGCTTATAAGGCCTTTAATATGCTCAAACGAGTCGTTGGCCCCAGTCTTAAGCGGTATTTTTTCAAACAATCCACCACATAATTGCATTACCCTTTTTGCTTCCTCGTAGTGGTCGCTCACATCCGATTCTTCAGAATATCCGGTAGGTGCACTGGTAGAGTTTACCGTAACCCCAACCATTTCAAAATGGTCACCACTGAAAAGCAGGTAGGCCAACGCATGCTGGTCGTCAACCTCGTTGTTTGTATCGGTATCGAATATAACCGGAATCTTCTTTATTGTCGTATCCGGTTTTTCATCACAACAGGCCGAAATCAAGACAGCCCATACAAATAAAATACTGATTTTTAAATACTTGTAACTCATGTTGGTATTTTTTATTAAGGTTTTAATTTAATGATCACACGCCGGTAACCCACCAGGCCAGGGGTTCCGTTATCCCTGACCTCTAAAACGATATGCAGATCATGTTTGCCCAGATCAGAAGGAATAGTAAGGGTTTGCTTCGCTAACCCAGGGTTTTCAACTTCAAAATCGCCTGTGTAGGTATCGGCTTCGATATACCTGAACCAGTTGAAGCTGATCTGATCACCATTCGGATCGAACGACCGCGAAGCATCGAGTTTTATTTTTTCACCCGGTTTTCCAAAAACTGTGATGATTTGGTTGCTTTTGTCGCCATTAATTACAGCAACAGGTTCGTGGTTCACTTCACCGGGTTCTTTAACCGACCATAGCAACCTGTTCTTAAAACTGTTTGTTGCATCCGGGACCCATCTTATAAGCTCATTTTGAGCCACATTGCAAGTAGAATAGTAATTTTCGGAGAAATTTTCCCCCATTGGTTTAAACATGCTGCCCCAGCTTCCCTGAGTTGGATCATACGGGTTATTCAGGCCAAACACACCACTTAAAAGGTACAGGAAAGATGGAGTATCCCCTTCGCCGCCATCATCATAAATATCCGACATAGGGCCGTGACCGTTTACATCAATTGCTGTCAATGGTTTTTTATAATCCGGATATCTGCTCCAAACGTAATACCAGAAATGGCCATTGTCAAACAATACTTTGCCAAGCTCAACCGGTTCCTGGCCGTAGGTAGGAATGGCAGTGCCGAAACCTGCGCAGGTTTTTTCCTGCATCAAGATGAAATCAGCATAAAATTCAAAAGAAATATCCTGAAACAGGATGCCAAACAAATGGATTTTCGGAAGTAATTTCCGGAATGCTTCTTCCCCGTGTTTTTGCCTGAACCGGTATAAAGCCTGAACAAACGTTATGGTACCACCCCATGCCTGCACAAAAATGGGACGGTCATCCTCTTCTTCAAAAACCTCAATCAGGAATTCGCTTCCTTCCGAATCTTTGGGTTCCCCGTTTGGATTCAGGCCTTCGCCAATCCAATTGTGAAAATAGATCGAATCCCATGAGCTTTCCACATAACGGTCGGCTATATTGTCGGCAAATTTCAGCGTATTGGTGAGCCAGATAATTGGGATAGCGCCCCTGCCAGGTTTGGTAACAGCCAGTAGTTCTTCGTAACCAGGCAGGTTTGGATCATGCTTTCGCAACTGAGGCAACTCATCCCTGTATGCATCGAGAATGCCCATTGCTTTCATCCAGGGACCGTCGTCGTTATAATTAAAATCGGGCAACTGATTGGTTACAATCAGCGCTTCCAGTTCGAAATATGAACTGTAATAGAGGTAACGGATAAATGAATTACCATCGTCGTGGGTCATATCCGTAAGGATTACAACCCGTTGTTTCTCAGGTTCAGTTTGTTTCGAGCAGGCAGAGAACATAAAAATAAATGCCAACAAAAATATGTAACTCATTATTTTGTAATTTTTAAGGTTTCAACTGCAAAACAATTCAGTTTAAATCTGATATTAGTTATCAGAAATATATTCTTGACCCGGGTTTGTTTATTGAATACACCAAAACATCACTCATTTCGATCCGGTATCCAGCAGGAATTTTCTTTGCCTTCAGGCGAATGTTGTGATTTCTTTCGGGAAGATCAAATTTCCAGGCTACTTCATGCCGGCGTTCGCGGAACGAAGTGGGCATTTTCACCGTTTCAAGCAGATTATCGCCCACAAATACATCAAATTCCAACACTCCATCGGGCACCTGATTATCCTTTGCAGCCCTGCCGGTAATTACAAAACCGCATCCTGAAAAATCGAAGGCGATTTCAGGGCTATCGGCAGTCAGCCTGCGCTGAAAACTAATTCTTTCGATGGGGTAAATCCCTTCAAAAGCTATTTCGACTGGAACACTAACCGGAACCTGGTATTTGATGTTTAGTGTTTCACCTTCCTCACTGCCACCATTGCGGTTGATCATTTCCACAACATGGCGGTATCCGATTTCATATACCTTATTGAGCGACATATCGGTATAACGTAAGTTCATATCTTCTACCTTGTTGATTCCCTTTTTCCAGTAATCGGGAATGTTGCTGTACCCGATCATGGTACCCAGAATTCCGGCTGCACTGGCAGGGTTACAATCGGAATCGTAGCCGCAACGGGTGCTGATATCGACGGTAGCACCAAAGTCGCCTTTGCCATAGAGCAAGCCAATAACAATATAGGCAGCATTGATTTTCGCATCGATATTGAAAGGCCTGAATACTCCATCGGGGCAACCTTTATCATAGGTCCATTTTTTCTGTGCTTCGAACCAGGCACTTTTCCAATCGTTGGGATTTTGCCTGTACCATTTAACAACATCTGCAATACACTGGTGAAATTCACTTTCGGGCGGGATTGATTTCAAAGCTTCTTCGACGATAAATTCCATATCATTGTGGACAAAAGCAAGGGCATACATAGCAGCCACATAAATACCCCCATATACCCCGTCGCCATAATTCATGATGTGCCCGATATCCCAGCCAATGTCCGATGCTGTGTTAACCATACCAGGCGACATTAATCCGGCAAAATCGGCTTCAATCTGAAAATCAATATCATCAGCGTGGGGGTTGTTCTTCCAATGGCCTGATGCAGGTGGCATAATTCCGTTCAGGATATTATACCGGGCTGACTGGTTGGCATGCCATAACTGGTATTCGGCATTGGCAAAGGCCAAAGCATGAAGTTCGGCCGGGGCATCCAGGCCATGTTCTTCAAAAACCTGAACAAAAGTCAGGTCCATATACACATCATCGTACAAACCGGGTGCGTTTTCGTACCACCAGAGAATTTGGTTTTCATCCCACGGAATCGGCACATGGTCACCTATCATAGTACCGTTCCACTTAAACTCGGTAGGTCCACCATAGGTGCAGCCTATTACTTGTCCGGCCCAACCACCCTTGATTTTGTCTTTCAGTACGGATTTTTCGATGGTAATCATTTCTCCATCCTGAATTCCGGAAATTTCATTTTTCTCAACATTACAGCTTAACAGCAATATTGACAAAAGAAAAAAAAGAATTTTAGTTTTCATTTTTAAATTGATCTATTGGTTGTTGTTATTTTTCATTCTACTGTTAAATTTAATTTTCTGTAGTATATTGCACCCAATGGGCCTTTGTCGAGGACATTGGATTTCAGCCAATCCGCTATATAAATTGTATGATCCTGCATCGGGTTTTTCCTGTCCCATGAATAAGCAATTACCCGCCAGAACTGGAAGAGATTAAGTACATACTGGACTTCTGGCACTTCGCTTTTCATCCATTTTCTCAGGTCATCCTGTTCGGCAATGGCATAAACCCGTGCGTTGGTAGCAGCTTCAGCATACCGGGAAGGGTGCGATGTTTTAATCCGGTAAAATGCCTGCGCAATATTATTAAGCCCTCCCCATGCCTGGATCCAAACCGGCCGGGGGTCGTTATCGAGCAATACTTTAACAATACGATCGGAGCCGGGAGTGTCCATATTATCACCTATAGCTTCAAGGCCTACTTTATCCATCTGACCCACATAAATACGCGATTTCAGGTGTTCCGGCGAAGGATACAACGGATTATGAACCTTCAGGTTGTTGTAAACCTTTGTATATTCATCTATAAAATCGTGCAACCATTGTGTACCATTGCCTTTGAGGTGCCATTTTGAATTGGTATAAATCAGTGCTTCAGTATCAAAATCGGAAGTATAAAGCAGAAACCGCAAAAAAGAGCACTTGTCATCGCTTTCACCATTGGTGGTAACAATTACCCGGGGCCTTTCCCTTGAATCTATCAGTTTCAGCGAATATAGTACCTGAGCCATTTCCTGCGGGATTTTTTTCAGAACCAGGTACGAGTGGTTGGCAGGTTTGCCGGATTCAACCCACACATTGCCACCTTTATCGTCGGCAACACATAAGCCATTTTCAACCTTATCCCACCAGGTTCCTGTTCCACCACGGACCGCATAAAGGACTGCAGTCTGATCGAAAGAAGTATTATTTGAAATCAGTCCTTCGCGGTAGCGGTCTTTCATCCATGAGGCATGCTTGCTGAAATATTTATAACCAACATACAGTGGGTGCCCTGGATCAAGCTCATGAAAACGCTCACCTGTCATGATTCTAACACCTACCTCAAAACCAGAAAATACAACCGGCACAGTAAGGTTCTCAAGTACATAACGGGTTACCCCGGTCATATTTCCCTTAAAGTTCCATTCGTTATCCCCTTTCGGAAACTGGCCGCCCATCATTACAAACTTTTCAACTTTCTTTTCAATCAGTTCTTTCCCGGTAAGGTTTGAATACCGGTCAGGCCCCGATATCAGCAAATCCCTGATATTGGACAGCGGACAAACTGTTACAATCCTTATACTCTTATCTTTTTGTTCCGAAAGGATTTTCCGGTAAAGATCCACAGCCAGTGGCACATTGGTGTTTTTGAACTTATGGGGAAGAGCATCGGCAACCGGTTTATTGTAGTTTGCTTCCGAAAAATAACTTTGATGCGACCTGATTCCCATAGGTATATCAGGATTTCCATACCAACGGTTAACTGCATCCATGGCCGGTATAACATACTCGTCGGTTGACCAGCTCATTATGGCAAGCTGTTCACATTCCCCCCGGTTATGGAGGTTGTGGAGCATTACCAGGGCACCCAGGTCATCGGCATCGCCACCATGATCGGTATCGAATATTATTTTTACCTGTGAGGTACCCAAAATTATTGTACTCAGGTTTAGGATAATTAAAGCAATCAGACTTCCGAAATTCATCCGTTATGGACAATTTGTGATTTTACTTCCCGTATTTATGGGAATTGATCTCAATTATTTTATTTCGCAGGAAGATACCCGAGTGAGTTAGGTCAGTTTCAGGGTTCCAGCCTCCGACCGGTGATGCGCCCCGTTTCAAGGCAGCTGATGATTCGTTCTGATCGGAAAGTGACCAGTTAGCCATGCTGATGTTTCTTTCGAGTGCCCAGTTGATCCATACTTCTGCCTTCTCCGGATGGATGTTCCCATCGCGCCCACCGTCAGCATTGGAGGTTCCCCACTCAGTAATGAACAGGGCAATGCCTTTCGACAAGGCATAATCTCCGGTTTTCCGCAAGTCTTCGCCATGTGTGCCGGCATAAAAATGAAGCGAATAAGCTGTATTCCTATCGGGTAGTGGATTGTCGGCAGGTTCATCCACCCGCTGGCTCCAGTTACGGGTTCCTGCAATAATCAGGTTTTCGCTGTGTTGCCTGATTACAGCAGTAACCTTGTTGGTATATTCTGCAATTTCCTGCCAGCTTTGTTTTACCGGCTCATTGAAGGTTTCCCATATAATGTTGGGATAATGACCGTATTTTGAAGCCATATAGCCAAAAAACTCTTTAGCGGGTTCGGTATGAATATGGTGGGTGTGCCAGTCAACCAGTACATATATTCCATTTTCAATGGCCGCCTCGATAACGGCTTCCACCATGGCAGTCTGCCTTTCCTTATCAAAAAGCCATCCCTTATCTTCTCCTTTCTGATTTATCTCCACAGCCATCGAAGCCCTTGCCAGGTCAACTTTCCAGTCTTTTACAAGCCATCCGACCGCTTCCTTGTTGTAGTATTTTTGTGGACCCCATACCGACCAGTAATGGCTCATACCCATAAGCTGAACAGGATTTCCATGTTCGCCAACAATCTGATTACCGGAAACCCTGAGCCTTCCGTGCAGTTCAACCGGAGTTTGGGACGATACCTGGGAATAAGAAAAAATAAAAATTCCCAGACTAATAATAACGTATTTTAATAATTTCATAATAATCTCATTTACATTAAAATAGAATAACTAATCGTTAGTGCAAATTTCATTGAAATAAGGAATTGAAGGCTGAGCCCCCATCCTCGTTACCGAAATGGCTGCAGCCTTGTTGGCCACCGAAATGGCATCAATAAATGTTTTACCTTTGGCAAGCTCAACCACCAGATAACCGTTGAAAGTATCACCGGCTGCTGTGGTATCTACGGCCTGCACCGGAATGCCTGGTACAATTTCTTCTTTTCCCTGCCGAAGGTACAAAGCCCCTTTGCTACCCAGTGTTATGATGACATTTTGAACCCCCATATTCTGAATTGTATCTGCCATCTCAGAAACCAATTCCGGGTCGGGAGGAAATATTCCGGAAAGCAGCACTGCTTCATGTTCGTTTGGTGTAATGCAATAGAGCATAGGAATAATAGCAGAGTCAATTTCCTGTGCAGGTGCAGGATTCAACACCACCGGAATATCAGCTTTATGGGCCATCCGAGCAACATGGTAAATCGTATCGATGGGCGTTTCGAGTTGCATGAGAATAATTTGTGCCGATAGGATAATTTCCCTGTAATTGTCGATCACATCAGGGGTTAGTCTGGCATTGGCCCCTGAGGCCACAGCAATGCTGTTTTCACCCGAATCGGCCACATTAATAAGCGCTACCCCGGTTGGAACATTATCTATCATTTTGATGCAGGATGTATCAATCCCTTCAGCCTGGTATGCTTCGATGGCTTGTTTGCCAAACAGATCATTGCCCACGCATGCAATAAGGGTCACATCCCCTCCGGCCCTGGCAGCAGCCACTGCCTGGTTGGCGCCTTTGCCTCCCTGGATGATAAAAAAATCGCCGCCCAGAACCGTTTCACCCGGGTTCGGTATATGCGGAACGCGGCATATCATATCGGTATTGGAGCTACCGATGACTACTATTTTTGGCTTCATATACATTAATATAATTTTGAAATGATTATGAGTGTCAGACCCACCACAAACAACAGGAACATTGCTCCAATGAGTACGGCAACCCCTTTGGCACCTTTAAACTCTTTCCAGATAAAAACGCCCCATAAAGCAGCAATTAGGGTTGCACCCTGACCAAGTCCATACGAAATAGCCGGACCGGCTTTTTCGGCAGCAATAATATTAAATGTCATGCCAACACTCCAGATTACTCCACCGAGTATACCAATCATGTGCAACCGGGCATTTCCTTTCGTAAAATAGTCCGAATAGGTTGCCTTTTCGCCGGCAAGGGGTTTGTACATAAATAAAGTATTCCAAAGAAAATTGGAAACCAGCAGTCCCAGTGCAAATATCACAGAAGCTGTATAAGGAGTAAGCTTTCCGGCCTCAGGATTTACAAAATCCATCGACATGGATGCTGCCACAAACCGGTAAAAGAAGCCCATCAGAAAACCAGCGAGCAGGGAAACCAGGATGCCTTTGGTGGTAGATTTAGCCGAAGCCCCGGGAATTTTTCCATATGCAAGCGCGTCGAGCACAATTGCCAGTGTTACCAATGCAACACCAAGAAATAACATGAGTGGATTACCCTCCGGAATGGCAATGTAGTTGACAATTACCCCCAATACCAGGGCAAGGCCTATTCCAATTGGAAATGCTACCGCCATACCCGCTATAGCAATGGCTGCGACCAGCAGGATATTGGCAATATTAAACACCACCCCTCCTAAAAAGGCAGATGAAAGTGATTTGAATTCGGCCTGTGAAAGATCGGGAATGAAGCTTCTTCCCTCAGTACCGATGCTCCCTGCTGTGAAAGCAAGTAATAACGAAAGCAGTAAAACACCGATGGAATAATCCCAATAAAACAATTGAAAAGGCCACTCTTTGGTAGCCAGTTTTTGTGTATTGGCCCACGATCCCCAGCACAACATGGTGATAATGGTCAGGACTACAGCCACAGCATAGGAATGAATTACGATCATAGTTTTTAATTTTTTGTTGTTATTTGTTTTGTCTCTAAATATCTTACAAGTTCAGATTCTTGACCGATTCCCTGATGATAAGCCGGGGCTCAAGGTTTATGGCTATCCGGTCGTCAACACCATTGCCCGACTGCATGCCTTCAAACAGAAGATTTACCGCCATTTTGGCAATTTTTTCACGGGGTTGTTCAATGGTAGTCATCGGGCTTCGCAAATAAGCCGAATAGGGATGTTCATCGAAGGTAATCACAGAAATATCGTCGGGAATACTCAAACCTTTTTCATAAATAGCCCTCAGAACACCAAGCGAGATCAGGTTGCCAAGGGCAAAAATTGCTGTGGGCTTTTTTTTACGGTTCAGCAACAGAAGGGTTTGCAGGTAGCCGTTCTCTTCACCAAAGTCATTGCCACAAATCAGGCTTTTATCAATCGGAATTTTGTGCTTTTTCAACGCATACTTAAACCCGTTAACCCTTTCGGTACAACTGGTTATTCCCTTTAATCCCTGAATACAGGCAATGTGCCGATGACCATTCAGTATTAAATGCTCAGTGGCTAAAAATGCACCTTTGTAATTGTCGGTTGTAATGTAAGGCATCCTGGTTCCTGGAAAATAACGGTCTATAACCACCATCGGGATAGTCCTTTGAAATAATCCCCGGATATGGTCGCAGTTAAGCCCTACCGGAGCAAGGATTATCCCGTCAACCTTGCGTTCGGCCATCAGGTTGATCAGTTCATTCTCGGTAGTGATATCGTCCTGGCTATCGCAAAGGATCAATGAGTATCCGAAACGGCGCGATTCCTGTTCGATAATTCTGGCAATGGAAGCAAAAAAGGGATTGGAAATATCGGGGATGATTAACCCAATGGTTTCTGTTTTTTCAAGTTTGAGTCCGCGGGCTATTCGATTAGGCGAATAATGAAACTCCCGGGCAGCATCGAGTACTTTGGTTTGTGTATCTTTACTTATACGGTATTGTTCAGATTTTCCGTTCAGTACGCGCGAAACTGTGGTTACCGACAGCCCTACCCTTTCGGACAGTTCTTTAATATTGGTTACGTGATCTCCCATAGCAGCGAGTACAAATATAATCAGATTTCGGATTTGCGCAAACGTTTGCGCATCAAAAAAATGAAGATAATTCGTGAATATGTTAAAGTGGATTCGTCGGGGGTGTGGGAAATGTTAAAAATGTTTTTACTAAAACAAAAGTGGCCCAGGTTTATAATTTATGTTTTGTCTGTGAAATCTGTTATTGCTTGGAAATATTGTCATTAATTGGATAATATTGTCATTTATGGATAGGTTTAGCCGTTTATAGGAAAGGGGGTAAAGTTTGATGCAGTTTATCCATCATTCTGCTGACATCATCAATATTTCGGAAGGGTTCATCGGGTGATTTTAGCACACGTGGTGAATAATGCTATTGATTCAATAATTTTAATACTTTTGGGTGTTTTTACCTTTCAAAAAGGTCGTTCTTTGCATAATATATAATCTAAAACCAATTATCTCATGCGAATAGTAAAGCTTATTACCGAAAATTTCACAAACACACAAAACCTTTCGCACGTTCTCGAAAAGCAGGCAATCACCCATCCTGTATCCACCATCAACTGGCCGGAATATTCCTATAAACCAATCGTAAATTTCAGGATTGCGCACACAGAAGATAGCATAGTTCTGAAATTTTATATTGAAGAAGAAGCTGTTAGGGCAGTTGTGACCAACATTAATGGCCCTGTTCATACCGATAGTTGTGTAGAGTTTTTCATTTCGTTTGATAGAAAGAATTATTACAATTTTGAATTTAATTGTATTGGGACACCTCACGTAGCCTGGGGCGAAGGAAGGAATAACCGGACAAAGCTTGGTGAAAGTACCATACGGAAAATATCGGTTGAATCCTCTCTTGGTCAAACAGCTTTTGAAACCCGGACAGGTGGTTTTAAATGGGAATTAACAGTTGTGATTCCTGTTGAGTGTTTTGCTTATAATCCTGGTCTGAAGCTGTCAGGCCTGAAGGCTACTGCCAATTTCTACAAATGTGGCGACGATCTTCCGCTTCCTCATTTTGTAACCTGGAACCCCGTGGGCACCGCGCAACCTGATTATCACCGTCCAGAGTTTTTTGCTGCAATTGAATTTGAATAAGTATATTACATGTGAACATCAAACCTTATCTTTGAGCCAAATTTAAAACCCCTTAATATCATACCTGTTTAACATTTTCTTGATCCTTGCCATTATAGTTGGCTTGTTATTTCATCCTGTCAGCCCACACTGGATACAATCAAATCCAATGTTGTGACCTATGGTGGCACCTCTGCTACATTAACTGCAGCCGTTGAGGTATTAATATCGGGTAAAAGCGTCGTGATCGTATCTACCGATGTTCATCTGGGAGGGATATATTCAGGCGGATTGCGGTTTACCAAAACCGGAAAGAAAGAAATAATCGGCGGTTTGTCGCGCGATTCCTATCACAGGGTTTACAAACACTACCAGGATGATGCTGCCTGGAAATGGAAGGACCGAAAAAAGTATGGCAACCGTTGAAAGGGAACGCCCGCCATTGATGGAGAGAACTGCACTATATGGATTATTGAGCCCCATGTGGCCGAACAGGGTTTTGAAGACTACATAAAAGAGTTTAATATTCCAGTTTTCCGTGATGAGTGGCTGTACCGTGAAAGGTCGTGATAAAAAAATGGCAAGATCCAAACCATAACCATGCAGAGCGGAAAAACCTTCAGCGGAAAAATGTTTATGGATGGCACCTATTGAGGGGACCTACTGGCAGCAGTCGGGGTTAGTTATCATGTGGGGCGCAAAGGGCAGCAGGATTACGGCGAAGAACGGGCTGGTACCAGACAGGGGTTTATCATCACCTGCACCATTTTATGAAACTCCCCCATCCTATTGATCCTTAGGAGGTACCCGAAGATACTGCAAGCGGTCTATTGCCCCATTAACCCCGATCATCCGGGGAAAAAGGGACAGGACGACCATAGGGTTCAGGCATATTGTTTAAGGGTTTGAATGACCAACCATTCCGAAAACAGGATACCATTTCCAAAACCCGAAGGTTATGACTATATGCAGTACGAATTGCTGGTCAGGATTTTTGATGCAGGCTCGAGGGAATGTTCTATAAATTTGATGATATACCCACAAGTAAACCAATGCCAACAAACACAGCCCCATTCAATAGCGATAACATTTGCATGATTTACGGTTACCAGATGCAAGTTACAAACACCACCACGAAATCATCAAAGGACAAGAAACCCACCAAAAGGGACTTTTATGGTTTGTAGCCAATGATCCACACATTCCGGCTGAGATTTTGAACCGCATGCAGCAGTGGTGATTGCCAATAGATGAGTTTACCGACAACGGCCATAGGCCGCTCCAGTTGTATGCCAGGGAAGCCCGCTTTATAAGGGGTAAATTTGTGATGACCGAAAATGAATTGCTGAAACGGACACAAACCCCCGAATCGGTGGGGATAGACTCTTACTCCATCGATTCGCACAATGTTCAGCGCTAAGTTTCCGAATAAGGCCATGTTCATTACGAGGGCGACATAGAAGTGAAGCTTACCCTTTGCGAAATTGCTTACGGTTCAATTGTTCCCAAATAGGATGAATGTACCAATCTGCTCGTGCCGGTTTGTGCCTTAACCACCCATATTTAGTTTGGCACCATTCGCATGGAACCGGTTTTTATGATTCTGGGGCAATCGGCTTCTGCAGCAAATTCACTGACCATCGATCAAAAAATTGTAGTACAAGATGTACCTTATGAAATTTTACAGATTGAACTCTGAAAGCTTGGCCAAATCCTGACTAGGATAGAAGCAATTCATTGATCTGGAGTATTGCTTTTCTTTGATAAACCATCCTCCCCTAAGATGAAGGCATTATGAAATCATTACTGTATAAATAGTATATTTGAGGCCATTAATTCAGGAATTGTAATGGTAGCGGGGTCATATAAAGTTTTAATTACAAGGTTAATCATCATTATTGGGTCGTTGATTTTGTTTTTGTCGTTCAACGGAAATATCCACCTTTTTGATTGGGATGAAATCAACTTTGCCGAGTCGGCCCGCGAGATGATCGTTACCGGTGATTACTCAACTGTTCAGATCAATTTTCAGCCATTCTGGGAAAAACCCCCGCTATTTATCTGGATGCAGGCAATATCAATGAACCTATTTGGTATCAACGAGTTTGCAGCCAGGTTTCCCAACGCAATCTGCGGATTAATCACGCTGTTGTTTTTGTTTGAAGCAGGACGTCGCCGGTTTGGGTTCCGTTTCGGTTGGCTATGGGCGCTCGCCTATGCAGGTTCGTTTTTACCGTTTTTCTATTTCAAATCGGGCATTATCGATCCCTGGTTTAACCTGCTTATTTTTGGGTCGCTTTATACATTATACCTCTATACCGACGAAAATTTCAAAGGCAGCAAAAAATCAGCCGTAGCCATAGGGGGAGCTTTGCTCGGACTTGCCATACTCACTAAAGGCCCTGCTGCTGTTGTTATAATGGGTTTGACGTTTGGAGTTTACCTGCTTGTACGGAAGTTCAGGGTACCCCTAAAAGTTTCAGATATCGGAATATTTTCGCTCGCAACCATTATCACCGGGGGATCCTGGTTTTTTTATCAGCTTATTACCGGAAACCTTCAGGTGATTATCGACTTTATTGAATACCAAGTAAGGCTTTTCACCACTCACGATGCCGGTCACCGAGGGTTCCTGCTTTACCATTTTGTGGTATTGCTTGTTGGGGTTTTTCCGGCATCGGTATTGATGATCCCGGCAAAGGGACAGATAAAGTCGTTAAATATCACTGAAAATCATTATTTTATCTGGAACCTGATACTCCTTTCGGTAGTCCTGATCCTGTTTACCATTGTGAAAACCAAAATTGTACACTATTCATCACTGGCATATTTCCCTATCTCGTTTCTTGCCGCATTAAATATCGAAAAAACCATCAAAAACAAATGGCAATTCACCAAATGGCATCGTGTAATTATATCAGCAATAGCATTTCTTTTTCTGGCGCTGATATTTGTGCTTCCATTCACCGACCAGCTAAAATCCCATATTATCGGAAATAATCTGATTAAGGATGAATTTGCAATTGCCAACCTCAATGCAGTGGGCAACTGGAAGTTGTGGGAAAGCGCAACCGGGATATTCCTACTTGCCGGTGTGGCTGTTTTTATCCGCTTAAATGCTGTTAAACAAATTAAAAAAGCAGTTACTGCCCTGTTTGCTTCCAACATATTATTTACCTGGTTCAGCATGGTTTTTATTGTTCATGGGGTCGAAGCTTACACACAAAGAGCAGCCATCGAATTTTGTAAAAATGTTGCAAAAAGTGGGGATTATGTAAACACATTAGGCTATAAAAGTTATGCAATCTATTTTTATGCCCAACGGCAACCTCCAGGAATCCCTGCAGGATTGGATTTTAACCACCTGGATGAAATGCCGGCTACCCGCGATTTGTATATAATTATGAAGGTAACCGAAAAAGATAAAAATTTTAATCAATTTCCATTTCTTGAGTTTCTTTATGAAAAAAACGGATTTGTTTTTGCAAAAGTTGGCAGATAAACAGTAAAATTATTGTTGAATCACATACAATTCCATTTTCGGGGCCTGCACAACAAAAACAAAATTAAATTAACAAAACCATGAACATCGAAATCAGGGAAGTAACCAACAAAGCCAGCCTACGGCAGTTTGTCTTCCTGCCTGAAAATATACATAACAACCACCCCGAATGGGTTCCTCCGATATATATGGATGAATGGAACTATTTCAACCCGAAAAAAAACAGAACTTTTTCACATTGCGACACCATCATGTTGCTTGCTTTGATAGATAAAAAACCTGTAGGCCGGATAATGGGGATAATTAACAAAGCATACAACAAAATTCACGATGAATTACATGCCCGGTTTGCCTGGCTCGAAACCGGAAATGACTTTCAGGTTTATTCAGCACTGATGAGGGCAGTTGAAGAATGGGCAAGGGTTAAAGGAATGACCCACCTGGTTGGTCCAATGGCATTTTCTGACAAAGACCCACAGGGGTATCTGGTCGAAGGGTTCGGACAGCCGGTTTCTATTGCCACTAACTGCAATTTTCCATATATGGTTGACCTTACTGAGAACTATGGGTTCAGTAAAAAGCTTGACCTGGTAGTATATCAGGTACCAGTGCCGGAATCGCTTCCACCATTTGTCCACAAGGTTCTGGAGCGATACCGCAACAGGCAAACCGATCTTCAGGTTCTTGAATTCAAATCGCGCCGTAAGGCTAAACCTTTTATAAGGCCCGTGTTGCAACTGGTAAACGAAACCTTCACCGATATTTATGGATTTTATCCATTTTCCGAAAAAGAGATGGACGATATGGCCAACCGTTACCTTTGGCTGATTAATCCACGTTATATCAAAATAATTGTAAATGGCCGTTACGAAGTGGTAGCATTTATTCTGGGGATGGCCGATCTGAGCGAAGGGTTTAAAAAAATGCGCGGAAGGATTCTCCCCTTTGGTCTATTCCATCTGATGAGGGCAGCAAAAAAAACAAAGCAACTAAACCTGCTTTTAGGCGCTATCCGGCCCGACTATCAGGGAAGGGGCTTAGATATACTGATGGGGGTAAAACTCCTTGAATCGGCAAGGGAAACCGGTAAAACAGTACTCGATTCGCACCTCGAACTGGAAACCAACCTTAAAGTGCGTGCCGAAATGGAACGGTTCGGCGGAAAAGTTTACAAAAAGTACCGGATATGGGAGAAAGAGTTGTAAAAGGAGAAAGGAAACCGGAATCGGTATAAATGGTGATAAACTATCGGCTGAATCATCAATTTATAATTTCCGATATTATAAATTTAGATAATTGACATGGTTATAGATTCATAAAAAAAAATTCCGACAAGCAAAAGCCTATCGGAATGATTATTAACAAATTAACCCCAAAATTAATTATCAACTTTGTTATTCAAAGCAATCCATTCATTATAACCACCATCATAAATTTTTACATTTCTGTAACCAAGTATGTCAACCAGCGCAACATAGCTTTTACCAGTCCTGACACCAGTTCCACAATAAAGGATAATGGTTTTGTCCTTGGTAATTCCTTTTTCGGCAAAAATCTTTTCGAGTTCGGCTTTTGGTTTATAAAAACCCTTACTGTCAAACAAAACAGTGTGATCTATATTAACTGAACCCGGGATATGGCCCTTACTTTGGTTGGCCTGTCCTTTATGCTCAGCAACTTCCCTATTATCGACCAAAACCACATTACTTTTTCCGGCAGCAGCTTTAACTTCATCAATTGTCGCGAGCATCGATTTATTGGGTTTACCGTTAAAAGTTGTTTTGGTAATGTTGGTCGGGTTTTTTGTAACGGGTTTTCTTCCTGCTTTCCAGGCATCCATGCCGCCATCCAGGATTTTAACGTTGGCAACACCCATATATTTTAAAATCCAGTAAACCCTACCCGCATAGCGGCCTCCGCCTTCATCGTAAACGACAATTGTTTTACCTTCTGATATTCCCGCATTTCCTAGTATTTTGGCAATTTCAGAATCTGACATTAATAGTCCTTCAATATTCCCTGGCTTGTAAAAGGCTTTATAAGGTACATTAACCGAATTTGTAATATGTACTTTTGCATATTCCGTATCCAGTTCTGCCGAAACTACAATATAATCGGGATTTTTTGCCAGTGCCGAAAGATCGTTGGCCGAAATCAATACCTGAGCCGAAATTTGTGAAAATATTGAAAGCAGAAATAGTACTGCAAAGAAAGAAACAACTTTTTTCATATCAGATTTGAATTAAAATTTAACCTGAAGCTGCAAAACCAGTTCGTCATTTTTTACTTCGGTTGGTTTCTCAGCCCTATAAATGTAATTTACTTGTAACCTTGTCCAGTCATTGAAATAGTAATTGAGACCGTAGGTCATATTACTCTCTTTGTATTTCTGGGCATTTCCCGAATCAAAGAAATCATACTTAAAAACTGGTTCTATATTCCATTGGGTTAAATAGGCTAAAGTTGCATATCCACCGTTACGTTTCTCGCCCAAATCAATCAGATTTCCGCTGCATCCCCCACCAAGGTCCCGGTTGTAATCACCTTTATCCATTATGTACTCGGCCTGTAAAGAGAAACCTTTATAATTGGCTTGTAATTCGCCAGCCAAGGTAGTCCTCGAATCTTCGTTGTTATTGTATGATGGATAACCATTTCTGAAACTACCGCCAATTTTTACAAATTCAACAGGCTTGAACAAAATTCTTCCAACAATATCTTTTGTTTTGTTATTGTCCATTCGTCCAAGACCACTTCCATTCATAATCCCAAGCTGGTATGAAAGCATAGATGTTTCGCCACCGCCCATAAAAACCAACCCAATATCCCTGAATGGGGCAACCGTTTGAAGCGTTGCAGTAGAACGGTAAACAGTAAGCAAACCATTGCATGGCAGGTTTGTTTCCAGGCCGAAGGGCGTTTTAAACGAGCCCAGCGATACCCTTGCCCAGTTAAATCTGCCATAAGTGATAAAAGCATCGAGCAGATAAGGGTTTGGCGCGATAAACGGACTGAGTTCCATTACCACATAATACGAAAAATCGTAAGGAATTGACCCCATAACACCAATCCTTGCCCTTTCAAACGAAAAGCTGTTTTTGGGTTGATTCTCGAAACTGTATTCGTATTGTGACTGCAAAAAACCGAATACTTTCAATGCATCGTCAGAAGCTGGTCCACCACAGCCCTGTGCATAAGTTTTTAAAATGCCAATTGTAGCAAACAATACAGTAATGACAATTATTTTTTTCATAGCCCTAACTATTTGGTGATGGCATTGCTTCTTGCCATATCAGTTGTCCATTTATTGGCGGTCCATGCTGTACTGGCATTGTGCAACCTGTTCATCCCCCAAAGCATACTGTAAGCATCGTATCCCAACACCCTAAGGTAGGCAGTAATTGCGCCCGATGTCTGGCCGGTATAACAATATGTAACAATCTTTTTCTTCGAATCAAGGAAATTAACCTGACCACCGCCGACCAATAAAGGCTGGATACGGTATGCACCTTTTATATGTCCAAAATTCAAATAATCTGTTTCCGGAAAGTAGTTGTTAATAAAATAGTTAGCCGGATTATTCAGAACATCGTCCGGAGTAACCGATTTGAATCCTTCTGCAAGAACAGCAGCAACCCTGGCTTTCAAAATATTCGCCGGATTGGTATCGGTGCTTGTAAATTTGGGACTAACGTTGGTTACATTTGCCGGTGCTGGTTCTTTATTCCAATTTGCATGGCCAACAGCAATGTTCCCGATATTTGGTGTCCATGTATCAAGGTCTTTGTGCCAACCGCTCATTCCCCATTTGAGACCTTTGGCATCGTAACCCGACAAACGGAGCAGTGTAACTGCATAGGTTGCTGTTTGTCCGGTTTTACAAACAACCAGTATGGGTTTTGTGGCTTTTGCAGCCTCGGTAAGCAAATTGGCAAAATCGACCCTGACGGATCCGGCAATCCTACCTTGTGCATATTCGGTAGCTGTGCGGATGTCAATTACATAAAAACTGCTTACATCGCCAGTTGTCCGGGAATCGACTACAAAATTTTCGAGAATTTTGTTCAGATCGAGGTTTTGCGCAACGAGGTACTCTGTTAATACCTTGTACGCATCAATTTCCACTTCGTTTTCCTTTTTACAACTTGAGAACATCAAAGTTGGAACAAGGAACAGAATCATTAAATAGAATCACTGTTGTCCGGTAAAAAAATTTAACCGGGTCAGATTTTGAAAATCTAAC